>CAZGVE010000020.1:28350-31317 GCA_964528845.1 uncultured Steroidobacteraceae bacterium
GGACTGCCGGCGAGGCCCTGCATCAGCGAGCCGTCGATCTTGACGAAATCCAGCCGTAGCGCGCCGATCAGGCTCTCGGTATCCCGTCCCGTGCCGACGTGCTCGAGCGCGAAGCGCACGCCGAGCAGGCGCAGGCTCATCAGCAGCTGCGTGGCCTGCTGCAGATGCTTGGACGCGACTTCCTCGGTGATCTGCAGCACCAGGCGGTGTGCGTCGGTCAGCGTCGACTTGAGCTGCAGCTCGAGCCACTGCGGCAGGCTGCCGTCCAGCACGCTCTCGCGCGACAGTCGCACGAACAGCGAATTGGGCTTGCGCTTGCCAATGAAGGACAGCGCCGCACCGAGCACCCAGCGGTCGATGTTCTTGAGCAGATCGTTGCGCGCCGCGGCGGGCATGAACTCGGATGGCAGTACTTCCTTGCCCTGCGCATCGAGCATGCGGATCGCGACGTCGAACATCTTTTCATCGCCGCCGGCCAGCGCCGCGATCGGCTGCTGCACCAGTCGGAAGCGGTTTTCCATCAGTGCCGCCTTGATGTGGCGCACCCAGATCTGGTCGTAGGCCTGAACGCGCGTGTCGTTGTCGGCACGATCGACCGTGGTCACCTGGCCGCCGCCGTGCTCGCGGGCGCGGCGCAGCGCCTCGAGCGCGTCCATGACGGCGCCGTTGAGATCCGGCTTGGCGAGAGGCACGACCCCGAGGCCGATGCTGCAGGTCGCCCGCAGGCTGTGGCTGGCGGTCTGGAACAGGTGCTTGGTCACGCGATCGATCAGGCTCTCGCACCACGCTTCCACGTCGCGTGGGTTGCCGCGCTCAAGCAGCACCAGCAGCGTGGTGCCGCTGAAGTGCCCGGCAATGTCGTTCGGGCCGAGCAGTGAACGCACGATGCCGGCGAACGCGAGCAGGAAATGCTCGCTGTCCTCGATTCCGAGGTCGCGCTCGATCGCCGCGAACTTGTCGGGTTTGACGCACGCCAGGTAGCGCAGGCCGCCCGCGACCGAGTGCTCCAGGCGCTGACGGATCGCGGCCAGCAGGTGGCGGCGCGTCGGCAGTCCGGTGCCCGGATCGTTCTGGACCGCGGACTCGAGTTCCTGCGCCAGCGCGCGATCATCGCGCTTGTGCGCCGGCACGATCAGCCGCACGCTCGGGTCGCCGTCGAATTCCCCGAGGGTCAGCACGAGTTCGAGCGGAACGATCGAGCCATCGCCGAGGATCGCGCCGGCCTTGAGCAGGTGATCGTTCCAGCGGCCCATCTGGCACGCGGTCAGAGCGGCCTTGAGCGCCGTGTGCGTCGGCTCCTCGAACAGATCCATGACCGGCTGGCCGATCAGCGCGGCCGCGTCGGCGAAGCCGAACAGTTCGAGCCAGGCGGAGTTCGCGTCCACCAGGATGCCTTCCTGTACCTGGGCGATCGCGTCATTCGAGCGCTGCAGTACGACTTCGAGCTGGCTGCGATAGTCCTGCGAGGCGCGCAGCGTGTTGTTGAGCGCGCGCTCGAGGCGATAGGCGCGCAGCTCGCGAGCGATCACCGCCTGCAGGCGGTCCGCGTGACGAAGAGTGACGGTGTCGCGTGCGCCCTGAGCCATGTCGGCGGCGATGCGCACCTCATCCAGCTGCTCGCGTACCACGATCAGCGGCACGATGCCTGCCACCTGATCGCGCACCGCCGCCAGCTCCGTGACTTCAACGCCGGGTTTTGCGCAGCAGATCAGCAGCTCGGGATTGAGCTGCTCGAGTGCATCGGCGATGTCCTGCAGTGCCGGGATCCAGGTGCAGTGCGCAGCCAGACCCGAGCGCCGCAACAGGCCATTGAGCGTCTCGACGGGATCCCGCGAGGCACTGTGCACGATCAGCGGGACCGCGGTATTTTCGTTCAATCAGCTCTCCCAGATGTGCACGATTCTAGCACCCGGCCCTCGCCCGGCTGTGAAGCGCATCGCACGCGTATTGGCAAAGTTTCAGGCGCCGAGCACCGTCTTGGACGCCGATCCGGCAAGGTCGCGTACCAGTCGTGGCACCAGGTAGCCGGGGAGTCTCCCGGCCAGCTCCGCCATCAGTGCGCGGGCCCGGGCCTCCGTCACTTCGAAATGCGCGCTGCCACGCACCCGGTCGAGCAGGTTCAGGTAGTAGGGCAGCACGCCTGCCGACCACAGTGCCAGCGACAGGCCCTCGAGCGCGGACACGGAGTCGTTGACGCCCGCGAGCAGCACCGACTGGTTCAGCAGCGTGGCGCCGGTGGCGCGCAGCCGCCTTGCGGCCGCGCGTACCGCATCGTCTATCTCGCTGCCGTGATTGGCGTGCAGGACGATCACGCAGGGCCAGCGCAGCTCCGACAGCCAGCGCAGCAGGGCATCGTCCACACGTTCGGGCAGCACGATCGGCGTGCGCGTGTGCAATCGCAACCGGCGCAGGTGCGAGATCCCGGCGAGCCCGGCGCTGAGCTGCTCCAGCCGCGCCGTCCGGAGTGTGAGCGGATCGCCGCCTGACAGGATGACTTCCTCGATCGACGGGTCGGCTGCGATCGCCGCGAGCGCCGCGCTCCAGCGTCCACCCTCGGCGGCCGCCTGCCCGTACGGGAACTCGCGCCGGAAGCAGTAGCGGCAGTGCACGGCACAGGCACCGGTGGTGATCAGCAGCGCGCGACCCCGGTACTTGTGCAGCAGCCCGGGCACCTGATGGTAGCGGTGTTCGGCGAGCGGGTCGGGGCCGAACCCAGGCTGCTCGATGAGCTCAGCGGCCCCTGGCAGTACCTGACGCAGCAGCGGATCTTCCGGGTCGGCATGGCGCATGCGGCGCACGAACCCGCGCGGCACGCGCAACGGGAAGCCGGCCAGCGCAGCTGTCAGATGGGGCACCTGCCGTGGATCGAGCCCCAGCAGCTGCAGCAGTTCCCCAGGGTCGGTGACGGCATCGGCGAGTTCGCTCTGCCAGAGCTCCGGCTGCGAGGCCTCAGGGTGCAAGGCCTCG
>CAZGVE010000020.1:31417-65049 GCA_964528845.1 uncultured Steroidobacteraceae bacterium
TGGCTCGCGCCACCGTGCTGGCGGGACCCAGTTGATGCCGTTATCATACGCGCCCTTTTTATGAGGCCGTCATTGTGCGGTCTCCCCGGGCGGAAAGGAAATGTCCAGCTATTCCACCAACGAGTTCAAGTCGGGCCTGCGCATCCTCATCGACGGCGAGCCGTTCGCGATCGTCGAGAACGAGATGGTGAAGCCCGGCAAGGGCCAGGCCTTCAACCGCGTCCGGATCCGCAACCTCAAGACCGGGCGCACCATCGAGCGCACCTTCAAGTCCGGTGACAGCGTCGAGGCCGCCGATGTGCAGGACGTCGACATGCAGTACCTGTACAGCGACGGTGAATTCTTCCATTTCATGATCCCTGACAACTTTGAGCAGCATGCGGCGAGCAAGTCCGTGGTCGGCGATGCCTCGCAGTGGCTCAAGGACGGGACGGTCTGCATCATCACGCTGTGGAACAACGTACCGATCGTCGTGACGCCACCGCCACACATCGAACTGAAGGTGGTGGAGACGGACCCCGGAGTGCGCGGGGATACCGCGACCGGCGGCCAGAAGCCGGCGAAGCTCGAGACCGGCGCGGTCGTGCGCGTGCCGCTGTTCATCAATGAAGGCGAGACCATCCGCGTCGACACCCGCACCGCCGAGTACATCTCCCGCGCCAAGCAGTAGCAGTGCGGGGCGCAGTGCCCCGGGGGCCGCCGGTCCGGCGCCTGCAGCCTCACGCCCGGGCGAGCGGAAAGGGCAGCACCGCATCGATATGCGCGGCGCCGATACGCAGCATCAGCAGCCGGTCGAGCCCGAGCGCGACGCCCGAAGCCTCGGGCATCCCGGCGCTCAGCGCTGCCAGCAGCAAGGGGTCGATCGCGGGCTGCGGATGGCCCGCCGCGGCCCGCGCCGCTTGGTCGCGTTCGAAGCGCGTGCGCTGCTCCAGCGGATCGATGAGCTCCTCGAAGCCATTGGCGAGTTCGACGCCCTGATAGTAGAGCTCGAAGCGCAGCGCCAGGCGCGGATCCTGTGGGTCCAGGCGCGCCAGCGCCGCCTGCGCGGCCGGATAGTGGTGCAGGAAGCACAGTGCGTGGTGGCCGAGCGCCGGGCCGATCCGCGCGCCCATGAACCAGTCGAGCAGTTCATCGCGACTGCAGGCCCCGGCGAGCGGGGCGTCCAGACCCTGCGCGATCGCGCGCTCGCGCAGCGTGCCAAGCGGCGCGTCGAGGGGATCGATTCCCAGGTGGCGTGCGAAGGCCTCCGTGTAGCGCAGATGCTCGATGGCCGGAGCGTTCGGCAGCCCAAGCAGCTCGGTGCACAGCGTCGCGACCTCCGTCATCAGCGCCGCCATCGGGAAACCACACCGGTACCACTCGAGCAGCATGAATTCCGCGTTGTGCAGCGCTCCGGCCTCCTCGCCGCGGAACACGTGCGCGAGCTGGTAGATGTCCCCGCTGCCGGCGGCCAGCAGCCGCTTCATCGCATACTCGGGCGAGGTGTGCAGGTACAGCGTTGCGCCGTGGCCGGGCAGCTGCACGCGCGCGGATTCTATGTGCCGGTCGGTCACGGCGTGGCGCACCAGCGCCGGCGTGTCGACCTCGAGCACCCCGCGCGCCGCGAAGAATTCGCGCACCGCGCGCAGCAGCTGCGCGCGCAGCCGCAGGATGGGCAGCGCAGCACTCGGCTGCCACGGCGGCGGCGCATTCATCGTGTCAGCTGGCCGAGGCGCGAGCCGACGCGCACCGCGGTACCGGACAGGAGTGCCGGATCCCAGCGCATCGCGCCAGGCGGAAATAGCAGGATCACGGTCGAACCCATGTTGAAGCGGGCGAATTCCGCGCCGCGCTGCTGCCACAGGTCGGCGTGCGTGCCTGCCTCGAGCGGCTGCACGGCGCGCGTGCCGGGCGCGGGAGTGACCTGCCCGTGCCAGATCGTGCTGATGCTGCCGACGAACAGCGCGCCGACCAGCACCATCACGAATGGCCCGTGTTCCGACTCGAAGGCGCAGATGACGCGCTCGTTGCGCGCGTACAGGGCCGGCACGCGGGCGGCGGTGGCCTCGTTGACCGAGAACAGCCGTCCCGGAACGTGCCACGCCGATCGCAGGTGGCCCGAGAGCGGCATGTGCAGCCGATGATAGTTCGAGGGTGCGAGGTACAGGGTCGCATAGCTTCCGGAACGCAGGGTCTGCGCCAGCGGCTGCTGCGCGGCGAGCAATGCCTCGAGGCTATAGTTCCTTCCCTTGGCCTGCAGCATTTCGGTGTCGTGCATCAGGCCGGCACGGCTGACGGTGCCGTCACAGCACGAGCCGATGCTGCGCGGGTCGGGCTCGAAGCTGCGCGAGCCGTCGCGCAGCGCACGGGTGAAGAACGCGTTGAAGCTCGGGTAGCGCGTCGGCTCGCGCTCGACCGCATCGTCCATCGCCGGACGATACGCACGCACGAAGCGGCGGATCAGCAGGTTCTTGAACCAGCCGGTCTCGCAGCGCGTGAGCGCATAGGCGATGCGGCACAGCAGGTGATGGGGCAGCAGGTACTGCAGCGCGACAAACCCTCTGCCCATCGGTGCGACCGGTGGTCCTGACGCGTCTACAGCGCGGCTGCGCTGCGAATGCGCTGCAGATCGGCGCTCAAGGCGGCGACCGAAAACGGCGGGGAGAACACGGCCACGAGACGCGCGTGAGTGTCGAGCAGGTACAGTGTGGCGGAATGATCCATCGTGTAATCACCTCCGGGCAGGTTCTGGCGGACGGCGATCGCGCTCAGGCTGCGCAGCAGCGGCGCGAGCGCCGCACTCGGACCGCGCACGCCGATGAACTGCGGATCGAAGGCCGCGAGGTAGGCCTTGAGCAGCTCCGCGCTGTCGCGATCCGGGTCGATGCTGACGAACACGACCTGGACCTGCGGCAACGGCGGGGCCTTGCGCAGCTGGGCCAGGGTCGCGAGCGTGGTCGGGCAGACGTCCGGGCAGTGCGTGAAGCCGAAATACAGCAGCGTCGGATGCCCCGCGAGCCGCGCGCTCGTGAACGGTGTGCCGGTGGCGTCGGTCAGCTGAAAGGCCGCGAGCGCTCGCGGCTGTGGCAGCCACGTTCCCGAAGCCAGCGGTACGGCATTCTGCTGCATCATGCGGGCCAGCAGCGCGCCGGCGACGACGGCCGCAAGCCCGAAGCACGCGAACCACAGGGCGGAGCGGCGAGTCATGGCGCGATTATCGCATAGCGGTGGGACCGACCAGCGGCGCGCGCCGCAGCGCTCGCCCACCCGGGCGCCGGTCCGCACGGTGGCGGCGTTGCTCGAGCGCTGCGCGCGGCGCCTCGCGCGCGCGCGGCTGCATTTTGGCCACGGCACCGACAATGCGCGCGACGAAGCCGCGGCGCTGGTGTGGCACGCGCTGCGGCTGCCGCACGATGCCCCCGCCTCGCGCCTGCGGCGCGCGCTGACCGCGCCCGCGCTCGAGCGGCTCGAGGCACTGATGGCGCGTCGCATCGCCGAGCGAATTCCGGCGGCCTATCTGACCCAGCGCTGCTGGTTCGCCGGACTCGCGCTGCACGTGGATCCGCGCGTGCTCGTTCCCCGTTCGGCGATCGCGGAGCTGACGGAGCGCCGTTTCGCACCATGGATCGACTCCGCGCGCGTGCGCCGCGTGCTCGATCTGGGTACTGGTTCGGGTTGTATCGCTATCGCCTGCGCGCGGGCTTTTCCGCACGCGCGGGTGGATGCCAGCGACATCTCGCGCCCAGCGCTCGAGGTCGCGCGCCTGAACGTAAGGCGCCACCGGCTGCAGCGACGCGTGCGTTGCTGCGAGTCCGATCATTTCGCCGCTCTGGGCGCGCGTCGCTACGATATCATTGTGAGCAATCCGCCCTACGTGGGACGGCGGGAGTTGGCCGGATTGCCGCGCGAGTACCGGCACGAGCCGCGGCTCGCGCTGGCGGCCGGGGCGGACGGAATGGATTCGGTCAGGATCATCTTGCGCGAGGCATTCGTCCATCTCAATCCTGGCGGGATCCTGGTCGTAGAGGTTGGCAACACGGAGGCAGCACTGCGGCGCGCGTTTCCCCGCCTGCCTTTCACCTGGCTGTATTTCGAGCGTGGGGGTGGGGGCGTGTTCGTGCTCGGGCGCGAGCAGCTCGCGGCCCGGGCGCAGCGGCTCTAGAGCAGCGGCTTTAAAAAAGAGGCGGGCGGGCGATGTCGGGCAATGCGATCGGCAGACTGTTTTCGGTGACCACGTTCGGCGAGAGCCATGGTCCGGCCCTCGGGTGCATCGTGGACGGGTGTCCGCCGGGCATGGCACTGGACGCAGCGGACCTGCAGCAGGATGTGGACCGGCGGCGCGCCGGCACCTCGCAGTTCGTGAGCCAGCGCCGTGAACCGGATCTGGTGCGAATACTCTCCGGAGTATTCGAGGGCGTCACCACAGGCACGCCGATAGGGCTGCTGGTCGAGAACAGCGATGCGCGTTCGCGCGACTACGACCGTTTGCGCGACCGCTTCCGGCCCGGCCACGCCGATTACACCTACCAGCACAAGTACGGGCTGCGCGACCACCGCGGCGGCGGGCGCTCCTCGGCCCGCGAGACGGTGATGCGCGTGGCCGCGGGCGCGATCGCCCGCAAGTACCTTGCCGAGCGCCTGCGCGTGCGCATCTTCGGCTACCTCAGCCAGATCGGACCGCTGCGCCTCGAACCGCTCGATCCGGCCGCAGCCTACGACAATCCGTTCTTCTGTCCCGATCCATCGCGGCTGCCCGAGCTCGAGGCGCTGCTGTGGGACACGCGCGCGGCGGGCGATTCGCTCGGCGCGCGGCTCACGGTGTGCGCGGATGGAGTGCCGCCGGGCTTGGGCGAGCCGGTGTTCGACCGGCTCGACGCCGATCTCGCGCACGCGATGATGGGCATCAACGCGGTCAAAGCGGTGGAACTCGGTGACGGGGTCGCGGTCGCCGGCCAGCGTGGCAGCGAACACCGCGATGAGCTCACTCCACAGGGCTTCGCTTCCAATCACGCCGGCGGCGTGCTCGGGGGCATCTCCTCGGGCCAGCGCATCATCGTGCACCTGAGCCTCAAGCCGACCTCGAGCATCCAGGTCCCCGGGCGCACCATCGACCTGGACGGCAATCCGGTCGATGTGGTCACGACCGGCCGCCACGACCCGTGCGTTGGATTGCGTGCGACGCCGATCGCCGAGGCGATGCTCGCGATCGTGCTGATGGACCACTACCTGCGACAGCGCGCGCAAAATGGGGACGTGACGGTGCGAACACCCGACATCGAGCGCGCCCATGGCGCTACCATCGCACCTTCCAGCCGGCCGGCGGGCACGAGCGCCGCACTGCCGGGTGCGGACGATTGAGCGCCTCGAGGCATCAGCCGTCCTGTCAGTCAATCCTCAAGGAGTCGGTCGCGCGATGAGCAGGTCATTCAGAGTTGCAGTGGTCGGAGCCACCGGTCTGGTGGGCGAGACGATGATCCGCGTGCTCGTCGAGCGGGCCTTTCCGGTCTCGGAACTCCATCCGCTGGCGAGCAATCGCTCGCTCGGCAGGTCGGTTGAGTTCGGCGGGCACCACCGTGCGGTCGAGGAACTTGCGGGTTTTGACTTCGCGCGTGCCGACATCGGACTGTTCTCGGCTGGCAGCGAGATCTCGGCCGAATACGCGCCCAAGGCGGCCGCCGCCGGTTGCGTCGTGATCGATAACACGGCGCAGTTCCGCTACCAGGACGACATCCCGCTGGTGGTGCCCGAGGTCAATGCGCATGCGATTGCCGGATACCGCAAGCACGGCATCATCGCCAACCCGAACTGCTCGACGATCCAGATGGTCGTGGCGCTCAAGCCGATTCACGACGCGGTCGGGATCGAGCGCATCAATGTGGCGACCTACCAGTCGGTGTCCGGTGCCGGCAAGGAGGCGGTCGAGGAGCTTGCGACACAGAGTGCCGCGCTGCTGGGTGGCCGACCCATCGACGCGCCACACGTGATCGCCAAGCAGATCGCATTCAATTGCGTGCCGCAGATCGACCGCTTCCTTGACAACGGCTACACCAAGGAAGAGATGAAGATGCATTGGGAGACCCAGAAGATCATGGAGGACCCGACGATCCGCGTGAATGCGACTGCGGTGCGGGTGCCCGTGTTCTACGGCCACTCCGAGGCAGTCCATATTGAGACCCGGCGCAAGATTTCAGCGGTGGACGCGCGCGAGCTGCTCCGCCGCGCATCCGGGGTCACGGTCCTGGACGAGCGGGTCCCCGGCGGGTACCCAACCGCGGTTACCGAAGCAGCGAACCACGACACGGTTTATGTGGGCCGTATTCGCGAAGATATGTCGCATGAGCGGGGCCTCAACCTCTGGATCGTGTCCGACAACATCCGCAAGGGCGCTGCGACCAACAGCGTCCAGATCGCCGAGATTTTGGCCCGCGACTATTATTAAGTTATATTGCAACCCAAATGAGCGCAGGGTCTGTGAAATCGCGCTAACTCAATGTTTTCAAAAGCTTATCTAGCAGCCTGGTCCGCTGGGAGACACGATGTTCACGCGTAATTGTTACCGGGTTCTGCTGCTCGCGCTGCTCTCCCCGGCGGTGACACTGGCGCTTGGCCTCGGGGAAATTCATCTCCACTCGGCGCTGAACGCCCCTCTGGATGCCGATATTGAGCTGAACAATGCGACCCCGGAGGACATCGCGGGCCTGCAGGCGACGCTCGCCAGCCGCGAATCCTTCACCCGCTACGGCCTGGATTATCCCGCGTTTCTGAGCAACTTGAGCTTGACCCCGGTTGCCGGCTCCGACGGCCATACGGTCCTGCACCTGAGCACTGTCGATCCGATAAATGAGCCGTTTGCGACGCTGCTGGTCGAGATCAACTGGGCGCGCGGGCACAGCGTGCGCGAGTACACGGTGCTGTTCGATCCGCCCGTGTTCGCAGGGCCGAGCGCCGATGCGGCTGCGGCGGCGGCTCCGCTCGCCGCGCCGGCCACTGGCACCACCCGGCGCAGCGGCAGCATCGAACGCCCGGCGGCGAGCGAAGCCGCGAGCGCGCCGGCTCCGGCGGCCCCCACGGCCGCTCCGGCCGGCGCCGTGGCGAGCGCTGCGGCGCCGAGCGCGCCCTCACCGCCGTCCGTCAGCACCGGTCACGACGTACACACGGGCGAGACCCTGTCGGGAATCGCATCGCAGGCCTACGGCCATGCGGACCGTACCGCGCGTGAGCGCCAGCTGGTCGCGATCTACCGCGCGAACACCCAGGCGTTCAGCGGCAACATGAACCTGCTGCGCGCCGGTACGCACCTGAGTCTGCCGGGCGATGCCGAGATCGAGGCGGTCAGCCCCGGTGAGGCGGTCGCCGAAGTGCAGCGCCAGAATTCGGCCTGGAATGAATCCCACAGCTCCTCCAGCGCCTCGAACGGCACCGGCGGATCGGGCCAGCTGCGTCTCGTGACGCCGCAGGAATCCGGCCCGGCGGCCGGAGCAGGTGCCAGCAGCGGCGCCGAGGCCGGCGCCGGCGGCGGCAGCGCATCGGCAGCCAAGGCCTCGGCCCTGCAGCAGCAGGTCACGCAGCTGCAGTCCCAGCTGTCCGATTCCCAGCGCCTGCTGCAGCTGAAGAACGAGGAACTCGCGCGGCTGCAGGCACGTGCCGCCACCACCAGTGCCGCTCCGACTCCGACCCCGGTCACCCCGGTTCCGACGCCGGCCTTGCCGGCGGCGCCCGCAGCCACGAGCCCTCCGGCCGCGCTCACCCCGCCGCCTCCGAGCCCCAGCCCCGCGGCGAGCGTGCCGAAGCCGGCAGCTGCGCCGGTCGTTCATCCCGTGGTGGAGCCAGAGAGTTCGATGCTCGATCTGGCCGAAGAGTACTGGTACGTACCGGCCGGATTGCTCGCGATCCTGATTGCGCTGCTGGTGGTGCGCGCCGTGCGTTCGCGGCAGGAAGATGCATTTGATCGTTCGCTTGGGCGCGTATCCGAGCCGGGTTTCGAGACTCCGCCGCCGACCAGGCTGCGCAGCGACACGATTCCGGTGCGTGCGCTCAGTGGCGTGCGTGACGAACCGTCCTACAAGGTCGAGGAGTCCGGCAGCCACGAGGCCCCGAATTTCGATCGCGTCGGTGTCGTCGGCGGCGGCGCGGGCACCCGCCCGGTCGCCATCGAGGATCACGTCTCGACTGGCGCGCCGGTCGGTATCGATCAGGGTGATCCGCTCGCGGAGGCGGATTTCCACATGGCCTACGGCCTGTATGACCAGGCCGCGGATCTGGTGCAGATCGCGATCACGCGCGAGCCGGCCCGCCGCGACCTGAAACTCAAGCTGCTCGAGGTGTTCTTCGTCTGGGGCAACAAGGACCGTTTCCTGCAGAGTGCGCGCCAGCTCGCGGGCTCGCGCGATCAGGCACTGCCGGGAGAGTGGGAGAAGATCGTGATCATGGGGCGGCAGATCGCGCCCGAGGATCCGCTGTTCGCGAATGCCGGTGCGCTGGCGGGTGCCGCCAGTGGCGGTGTCGATCTCAATCTCGAAGGCGGCCAGAATCGCATCGACTTCGATCTGCATGGCGAGCCGGTGGTCAGCGCCGGGCCCAGCGATCCGGGCGTCGATCTGGATCTGAGCGCTGCGCTCGGGGATTCGGACCCGACCGGCGAGGCCCGCAAGATCAGCGATTCGGGCGTGAACTTCACGCTCGATGACACCGGCGTGGCTTCGGACGCGACCGGGACCACGCGCGAGATGCCAAAGACCCGCCGCGCTGACAGCACCAGCACGATGCGCGTGGCCGGCGGCGGCATGGCCGATCCCGAGGTCCCGACCGTCGAGCAGCCGCAGCTGCGGGGCGCCGACAATCCGACCATCCGCCAGAAGCTCGATGCGGCCACCCGCACCGGGATGGCGAGTGCCGACCAGACGGCGGAGCTGGAGATCGACGATCTGGGACTCGATCTGGGTTCGCTCGACACCGGCGTGCACGATTCCCTGGACTATCCTGCGATCGACCTGAACGGGCACGAGGCCGGCGGCGACGCCGCGGGGACTGCGCACGCGCAGTCCGATGCGCCGACGCTACTCGCGGGCCTCGACGATGCCACGCGCCAGCTGCTGGCGCGCGCCGATGCCCAGCGGGGCGAGACCATCGTGACGCCGCCTCCCGCGCGACCACAGTCCGCGACCGGGACCTGGCTGTTCTCGGACAGCGACTTCGCGGACGTCGTCGCCAAGGGCCCCGGCGCCGGCAAGGCACGCGCGGATGCGCCCACTCAGATCGTCACGCAGATCGCGCCGCGCCCTGCCATGGCGCAGGAAGGCGATACGGCCGCAACCTCCCGGCTCGGCGCGCTGGATACCAATGGCGTCGATCTCGACGTCGGCGACTTCGGCGATTTCAGTGCGGCGAGCAACGGCAACGCCGTGGACCTGGACGTCGGTACGGCCGCGGCGGATGGCGAGGAGGGCACCTACGTACGTACGCAGCGCATCTCGGCGGACGATGCGCCGCTGCCGGACCTCGAACCGGCCACGATGAGCGAAGTGGGTACCAAGCTCGATCTGGCGCGGGCGTACATGGACATGGGCGATCCGGAAGGGGCGCGCAGCATTCTGTCCGAGGTGCTCAGCGAGGGCTCGGTATCGCAGAAGCAGGAAGCGCGCCGCCTGATCGAGGCCCTGCCCGGCTGAGCGGCGCATGCGCCGTATCGCCGTCGGCATCGAGTACGACGGCAGCCACTACAGCGGCTGGCAGGTCCAGCACGGCGCCCCGAGCCTGCAGGCGACGCTCGAGGACGCGCTGGCCCGCGTCGCCGACGCGCCCGTTGCTCTGATATGTGCCGGTCGCACTGACGCCGGCGTCCATGCACGCGCCCAGGTCGGCCATTTCGATACCGCTGCGGTGCGCGCCACGCGCGCCTGGCTGCTCGGTGCGAATACCTACCTTCCAGGGGATGTCAGCGTGTCCTGGGTCCGCGGCGTGCCGGGACATTTCCACGCACGCTATAGCGCGCTCGCACGCACCTACCGCTACCTGATCCTGAACCGCGCTTCACGTTCGGCGCTGTCGCACCGGCGCGCACTGCTGGTGCATCAGAGGCTCGACGAGGCGGCGATGGCACAGGGAGCTCAATGGCTGCATGGTGAGCACGATTTCAGCGCCTTCCGCGCCGCCGAGTGCCAGGCCCGCTCGCCGGTGCGCGCATTGCACGCGCTCACGGTCCGCCGAGCCGGGGACTGGATCGCGATCGACGTGACGGCCAATGCGTTCCTGCATCATATGGTGCGCAACATCGTTGGCCTGCTGCTCGCGATCGGCCTTGGGAAAGCCCCGCCGGAGCGCGCACAGGCCCGGCTCGCGTCCCGCGCTCGCACGCCCGGGGAGCCGACCGCGGCGGCGCACGGGCTGTACCTGTGGCGCGTGCATTACCCCGCCGCGTTCGGGCTGCCGGCGGATTCGGCTATGATCGGCACCCCCAGTTTCGACGCGCCCTCGAGGATCGGTCCATGACCTGGTTCGAGAAGATCGTTCCCTCGCGGATCAAGACCGAGCGGCGCTCCCGCTCGGTGCCGGAGGGGCTGTGGATCAAGTGCACGACCTGCGACGCGGTGCTGTATCGCGCCGAGCTCGAGCGCAACCTGAACGTGTGCCCGAAGTGCAGCCATCACATGCGGATCGGCGCGCGCGAGCGGCTGCGCAGCTTCCTCGACCCGTCGCCGACGGTCGAGATCGGGGGTCGCGTGATGCCCGAGGATCCGCTCAAGTTCAAGGACAGCAAGCGCTACAAGGATCGGCTCGCGCAGGCACAGAAGGCGACTCGGGAGCACGATGCACTGGTCGCGCTGGCCGGTCTGCTGCACGGCGAAGCGCTGGTCGCCTGTGCGTTTGAATTCCAGTTCCTAGGCGGCTCGATGGGCTCGGTCGTCGGGGAGCGCTTCAAGCGTGCGGTCGACTACTGCATCGAGCATCGCTGTCCGCTGGTGTGTTTCTCCGCCACCGGCGGCGCGCGGATGCAGGAAGCATTGCTCTCGCTGATGCAGATGGCCAAGACCAGCGCCGCGCTCGCACGCCTCGCGCAGGCCGGCGTGCCGTTCGTCTCGGTGATGACCGATCCGACCACCGGTGGGGTGTCCGCCAGCCTCGCGATGCTGGGCGATCTGAACATCGCCGAGCCGCGTGCGCTGATCGGGTTTGCCGGTCCGCGCGTGATCCAGCAGACGGTGCGCGAGACGCTCCCGGAGGGGTTCCAGCGCAGCGAGTTCCTGCTCGAGCATGGCGTGCTCGATCTGATCATCGACCGCCGCGATATGCGCGACCGTATCGCGCAGCTGCTGCGACTGCTGCAGAAGAAACCACCACTGCAGGCCGCTTGAGCACGCGCTACCGGACGCTCGCCGAAGCGCTGGCCTGGCAGGGCAGCTCGCACGGTCGCGTGATCGATCTCGGGCTCGAGCGCGTGCGCACGGTAGCCCGCGCGATGGGCCTGCTGAACCCGTCCTGCCCGGTCGTGACCATCGCCGGCACCAACGGCAAGGGTTCCACCGCGACCGCACTCGCGGCCCTGTTGCGGGCCTGTGGGATGCATGTCGGGCTGTTCGCCTCGCCGCACCTGGTGCGCTACAACGAGCGTGTGCAGCTCGATGGCGTGCCGGTCGGCGACGCGCTGCTGCTCGCGGCCTTCGAGCGCATCGAGGCCGCCCGCGGCGCAACGACACTGACATTCTTCGAGTACAGCACGCTCGCAGCTTTGCAGGTGTTTCGCGACGCGCAGGTCGGGGCCATCGTGCTCGAGGTCGGGCTCGGGGGCAGACTGGATGCGACCAATATCCTCGATGCCGACGTCGCGGTGCTGTGTTCACTGGGTTTCGATCATCGCGATCTGCTGGGCGACACACTCGAGCAGATCGGTGCGGAGAAGGCCGGGATTTTCCGTCCCCAGCGGCCAGTCGTGCTCGGCAGCACGCTGATGCCGCAGAGCGTGCTCGCGCACGCGCAGGCGCTCGGCTGTCCGCTATGGCGTCCCGGCCATGAGTTCTCGATCCGGATCGATGGCGACGGCTACGGTGGCCAGTCCTGGGACTACCGCAGCGCTCGCTGCGAGCTGCGCGGTCTGCCGGCTCCGGCGCTGCCCGGGGCAATCCAGTACTCGAACGCGGCGAGTGCGCTGACCGCGTTGACGCTGCTCGAGGTGCCCGGCGCCTGCGATGCGACCGTCGTGGCCAACGCATTGCGAGTGATGCGGCTGCCGGGCCGGCTGCAGCGCGTGCCCGGCGATGTCGAATGGATTCTCGACGTCGCGCACAACGAGCCGGCCGCACAGGTGCTGGCGCAGGCGCTCGCCGCGCGCCCGGTTGCCGGCCGGACGATCGCGGTTGCCTCGATGCTGAGCGACAAGGATGCCGCGGCGATCACGCGGGCGCTCGACGGGGCGATAGACCTGTGGATCCTCGCGAGCCTGGTGCAGGAGCCGCGGGGCTTGAGCGCCGAGGCGCTGCAGGAACGGCTGCCGCCGCTGCGCGGCCTGGTGGAGCGTGCCGGCGGTGTAGCCGAGGCCTGCGCTCGGGCCCGCGCGCTCGCGCGATCCGGTGATCGCGTCGTCGTGTTCGGCTCCTTCCATGTCGTCGGGCCGGCACTTGAATGGCTTGGGATATACTGAAAGCCGCAAGCTATGGAAAACCGCCTCAAGGAGCGATTGACCGGCGCCGCGATCCTCGTCGCACTGATCGTGCTCGTCGTGCCCGAGTTGTTCCATGGCCAGCGTGATGCGACCCCGGTCGGCGCGCACGGGGCCGCCGACGGGCCCGCGGTGCGCTCCTACGTGATCGATCTGAAGGATTCCGCGGCGCACGAGCCGGCGCCGGCACCGGCACAGCCTGTCATACCGCCGCCCGGCGCCTCCGCGGGGCCCAGTACGCCACCGGTGGCGGCCAGCGCGCCGGCCGCCGTGCCTGAAGCGCCGCCAGCCACGGTGGTGGCGGAGCCTGCGGCCGCGGCCTCACCGCGTTCCATGCCCGCCGGGTCGGCGGGCTGGAGCGTGCAGCTTGGGCTGTTTGCGCAGCGCGAGAATGCGCAGCGGCTGCTGCAGGCTGCGCAGTCCAAGGGCTTTGCCGTCAGCGTCAGCGGCGCCGATGCCAACGGTTTGTACCGGGTGCACCTGACGGGACTGTCCGACCGTGCCGCCGCAGAGACGGTCCGGGCGCGGTTGCGGGCCCAGGGCTTCGCTGCCGCCATTGTCGGGCCTTGAGCTCGGCACCAAAAGCGAGCGGCGGCCCACAGATCTGGGCCGTCGGGTCCGGCGGGCGGGGACACGAGCGCTAGAATGTGCGGCCTTCGCACCGGCTTGGGACTATGAACACGTTTGACATTCTGCTCTCGGTACTGGTCGCGGTGTCCGTGATTGCGGGCTTCGTGCGCGGGCTGTTGCGCGAACTCATTGCCCTGTTGAGCTGGGTGATCGGATTCCTGCTGTCGTGGACCTATGCCGAGCAACTCGAGCCCTACCTGGGCGGACTGCTCGCACAGGCGGGTCTGCGGCTGTGGGCCGCGCGCTTGCTGATCTTGGTCGCAGTGCTGGTTGCGGGCACGCTGATCGGCGGCATCATCACGATGTTCGTGCGCCTCTCGCTCTTCAGTCCGCTCGACCGGTCGCTCGGCGGACTGTTCGGGCTGCTGCGCAGCGCGGTGGTCGTGGGGCTGTTGATGATCGGCGGCCATGCGCTGCGCATGGACCGCGAGAGCTGGTGGCGCGGATCCATCCTGGTGCCGTATGCGGAGCATCCTGCGAATGTGCTGCGCGCGCTGGTGGCTGAGCGTAAAATAGAAGCTTAAAGCAACAGGTAGTACAGCACCCCTATGTGCGGCATCGTCGGTATCGTCGGCACCAGCCCGGTCAACCAGCGTCTGTACGATGCTCTGACGGTCCTGCAGCACCGCGGACAGGATGCCGCCGGCATCATGACCGCGCATGAAGGCCGCCTCTGCTCGCACAAGGGCAACGGACTGGTGCGGGACGTGTTCGAACAGCAGCACATGCTCGAACTGGCCGGCCAGGTGGGCATCGGGCACGTGCGCTACCCGACGGCGGGCTGCGACAACGCCTCGGAGGCGCAGCCCTTCTACGTCAATGCGCCCTATGGCATCTGCCTCGCGCACAACGGCAACCTGACGAATGCCGCCGAACTCGCCGAGGTGCTGATCCGTGAGGACCGCCGGCACCTGAACACCGAATCGGACTCCGAAGTGCTGCTCAACGTGTTCGCCTCGGAACTGCAGCGCGTCGGCACCCCCCGGGTGACGCCGGCCGATATCTTCGCGGCCGCGAGTGCGGTCTACCGCCGCTGCCGCGGCGGCTACGCAGTGGTGGCGATGGTGATCGGCCACGGCATCCTCGGCTTCCGCGACCCGAACGGCATCCGGCCGCTCGTGATCGGACAACGCCGCACGGCGCGCGGCACCGAGTACATCCTGGCCTCCGAGAGCGTGGCGCTGGCGATGCTCTCGTTCGAGCTGGTGCGCGACGTTGCGCCCGGCGAGGCCGTGTTCATCGACGAGCAGGGCCGGCTGCACTCGCAGCAGTGCGTGGCCACGGTGCGCCATACGCCCTGCATCTTCGAGTATGTCTACTTCGCGCGCCCCGACTCGATCATCGACAACATCTCGGTCTACCGGGCGCGCATGCGCATGGGCGAGAAGCTCGGCGCCCGCATCCTGCGTGAGCATCCGGACCACGACATCGACGTGATCATCCCGGTGCCCGATACCAGCCGCACCAGCGCGCTGCAGATGGCACACCTGCTCGGCATCAAGTACCGGGAGGGGTTCAACAAGAACCGCTACATCGGCCGCACTTTCATCATGCCGGGCCAGGAGCAGCGCGAGCGCTCGGTGCGGCGCAAGCTCAATGCCATCGAGCTCGAGTTTCGCGGCAAGAACGTGCTGCTGGTCGACGATTCGATCGTCCGCGGCACGACCTCGGCACAGATCATCGATCTCGCGCGCGAGGCGGGTGCACGCAAGGTCTACTTCGCCTCGGCGGCGCCGCCGGTGCGCTTTCCGAACGTCTACGGTATCGACATGCCGGCGACCGATGAACTCGTCGCCGCTGGCCGCAGCGCCGAGGAAGTCGCCCAGGTGATCGGTGCGGACTGGCTGGTGTACCAGGAGCTCGAGGACCTCGTGGCCGCGTGTCGGCACGACAATGCGAAGATCGAGGAATTCGATACCTCGTGCTTTTCGGGCGAATACGTCACCGGCGACGTGACGTTCGAGTACCTGGACCGCCTGCAGCGGATGCGGTCGGACGAAGCGCGCAGCCGCCGCCGACACGCGCGCACGGGCCTGAAGGCCGTTCCCGGGCCCTGAAGCCGGCTGTCGCGCTTCCGCTCTCGAAGCTCTCGCCCTTGCGCCTGCTGCTGGTCGAGGACGATCCGAATGTCGGAACGCTGATCCGGCATCACCTGAGCTGTCACTGGTCCGATGCCGAGGTACGGCTGCACCCGCCACACAAGGACGGAGCCCTGCCTGCGGAATTCCTCGCCCAGGGCTACGATGCCGTACTGCTCTCCGCGCATCCGGGACCGGGCCTGGGGCTGGAGGACCTGAAGGACCTGCGCTCGCGACCGGGATTCGCGCCGGTCCTGTTCCTGCTCGATCGCGAGAATGCCCAGCTCCGTGAGCGGGCACTCGATGCCGGCGCCTGCGGCGTGATCGTCAAGAGCCGTATCGGGCACCAACAGCTGGTCGAGCTGCTCGAAGCCGCGGCGCGCGAGCACCGTCGGGAGCTCGCCGACTGGCGCATCTCACCCGCCGCGCTCGAGTCGCGGCGCTTTGGCGAGGCCCATATCCCGGGCTACCGGCGCGCCCGGCTGCTGGCCCGCGGGTCGGTCTCCCACCTGTACCTGGCCGAGAGCGAGAAGGCCGGAGCGCTGCTGGTGCTCAAGGTCACGCCGTCACGGCGCGACGAGGGCGGCGTCGACCAGGCGTTCGCGCGCTTCCTGCAGGAATACGAGATCGCCCGTCACGTGCACCATCCGAATATCGTGCGACTGCACGAACTCGGCGTCGCCGACGACCATGCCTACCTCGCGATGGAGTATTTCCCGTGCGGCGACCTGCGGCGCCGGATGCGCGCGGGCTTAGGCCCCGCGGCTGCGCTCGGCTATGCGGCGCAGATGGCGCGCGCGCTCGATGCGCTGCACGAGGTGGGCATCCTGCACCGCGACCTCAAGCCGGGCAACGTGATGCTGCGCGCCGATGATCAGGTGGCGCTGATCGACTTCGGCATGTCCAAGCAGGCGGCACTCGAGCTGGAGATCACCGATGCAGGGCTGATCTTCGGCACTCCGCACTACATGAGCCCGGAGCAGGGACATGGCCAGGCGCTCGATGCGCGCAGCGACCTGTACAGCCTCGGCGTCGTGCTGTACGAGCTGCTGACCGGGCAGAAGCCCTATAACGCCGAGAATCCGATGGCGATCATCTACATGCACCGCAACGCGGCGATACCGCGATTGCCCGAAGCGTTGCGGCGGCTGCAGCCGCTGATGGACCAGCTGCTCGGCAAGCTGCCGCAGGATCGATTCCCGAGCGCCGCGGCGGCGCTCGGGGCGCTCGAGGCTGCGCGCGCGGAATGGCAGCGGCGCGGCGAACTCGCGTGAGCATCCTCGCGGCGCCGACCGGGGAGGCATGGCTTGCCGCGGCGGTCGCGGGCTGGCGTGCCCTGCTGATCGATCATGCCAACTGTGAGAAGAAGGCCGCCTCGAGCGCGCTGGCGCTCATGTTCGCGTACCCCGACGACCGCCCGCTGTGTGCGGCGCTCGCGCGCCTGGCGCGCGAGGAGCTGCGCCACTTCGAGCAGGTCGCGCAGCAGATGCACGCGCTCGGCGTGCCGTTCGAACGAGCGCAGCCGGGCCGCTACGCGGCCGGACTGCGCGCCGCGCTGCGCTCGCACGAACCGGCCCGCAAACTGGACCTGCTGCTGTGCGGCGCGCTGATCGAGGCGCGCTCTGCGGAGCGCTTCGCGCTGCTCGCGCCGCGCATGCGCTCCCCGCTCGCCGCGTTCTATGCGCAGCTGCACGCGGCCGAGTCGCGCCACTTCGAGCTGTATCTGCAGCTCGCGCGCGACGCCAGTCCGCCAGGCGCCGCCGAGGATTGGCAGTCGCGTCTCGCCACGCTGGCGGCCGTCGAAGCGGGCCTGATCACGGCACCGGATCCGCAGCTGCGGTTTCACTCCGGCGCGCCGTGCGCGGCAGCTCCTCCAGACTGAACTCCCCGGCCTCCCAGCGCAGGCAGCTGCCGTGCTCATGCCAGGCGCCCAGCACGATGCGGCGTGCCGGGAGGCCGTCGAGCGCAAATTCGTGCACCGCCGGGCGGTGCGTATGACCATGAATCAGCACGCGCACGTCACAGGCGCGCATCGCCGCGTCGACCGCGGCCTGATCCGCATCCATGATCTGGTAGGACGTGCGCCCGGTGTGGCGGCGACTGCCCGCGCGGGCCTGGTCGGCGAGCAAGCGGCGCGTCGGCAGCGACAGGCGCAGGAAGCGGCGCTGCCAGCTGCGCGCGCGCACGGTCGCGCGCAGCAGCTGATAGGGACGATCCGCGGTGCACAGCGCATCGCCGTGCGTGAGCAGGACCGCCTCGCCGCCGAGTTCGATGATGACCGGGTCGGGCAGCAGGTGCGTGCCGCTGCGCTGCTCGAATCCCTGCTGCAGCAGGAAGTCGCGATTGCCATGCATCACGTAGCAGGGCACGCCGCGCGCGCCAAGCGCGCTGAGCGCGCTGCAGATGCTGGCCCGGTACGCATCATCGTCATCGTCGCCGACCCAGACCTCGAACAGGTCCCCGAGGATGTAGAGCGCCTGCGCGTGGGCCGCGCGCGTCTCGAGGAACGAGACGAACTGCGCACCGGCGGCCGGATCGCCCGCGTCCAGGTGCAGATCGGAGACGAACAGTATGGACATCGGGTCGCTCTACCCTGAAGGTTTAGGCTACATTGTACGGATGAGCGCAGCGAGCGTCGTCACGCGATTTGCACCGAGTCCCACGGGTGAGATGCACCTGGGCAATGCCCGCACCGCGCTGTTCAACTTCCTGCTGGCGCGCGCGCGTGGCGGGCGGCACGTGCTGCGGATCGAGGACACCGACGCGGCCCGGAATCGCGACAGCTTCCTCGAAGGGCTGATCGCTGACCTGCACTGGCTCGGAGTGCGCTGGGATGAGGGGCCCGACTGCGGCGGGCCGCACGGCCCGTACCGCCAGTCCGAACGCGCCGCAATCTACGAGGGCTATTTCCTGGAGCTCGAGCACGCCGGGCTCGTCTATCCGTGCTTCTGCACGCCGCGGGAGCTCGAGTTCTCGCGCCGCGCGCAGCTGGCCGCAGGACGCCCGCCGCGCTACGCCGGCACCTGCCGCGAGCTCAATGCCGCCGAGCGCGCCGCGTACCGGGAGCAGGGCCGTCGTGCCTCGCTGCGCTTCCGCGTCGCACCAGGCCAGCGACTGGAATTTCACGATCTGGTATACGGCCCGCAGGAGTTTCGCACCGAGGACATCGGCGACTTCATCGTCCGTCGCGAGGATGGCTCGGCCGCATTCTTTTTCTGCAACGCGATCGACGATGCGCTGATGCAGGTCAGTCACGTGCTGCGCGGGGAGGATCACCTGAGCAACACGCCGCGCCAGCGACTGCTGCTGCAGGCGCTCGGGCTGCCGGTGCCCGAATACGGCCACATGGCGCTGCTGCTCGGGTCCGACGGGGCGCCGCTGTCCAAACGCCTCGGGTCATTGAGCCTGCGTACGCTACGCGAGCAGGGTTATGCGCCGCTTGCGCTGTGCAATCAGCTGTTCCGGCTCGGGCACTCGACGCCGCAGCATGGCGTGCTCGAGCTGACGCAGATGGCGCAGTGCTTCGACCTGGCGCATCTGCAGCGCGCGCCGGCGCAGTTCGATCCCGTGCAGCTGCTGCATTGGCAGCGCGAGTGGGTGCACGGGCTCTCGCCCGCTGCCGCGCACGCCTGGCTCGCGCCGTTGCTGCCGCCCGGCATGGACCCGGCCGCTATAGACGCCTTCATCGAGGCCGTCCGGCCCAACGTCGTGCTGCCCGAGGACGCGCGGCTGTGGCAGCAGATCGTGTACGCAGAGGCGCTCTCGTACGAGGAGCCGGCGCTGGCGGCGGCTCGGGCCGCCGGCCCCGGGTTCTTCGCCGCCGCCGCCGCGGCCGTCCGCGAGCCGGCCGATCTCGGTGCGCTGCGCGGGGCTACCGGTGTGCGCGGCGCGGCGTTCTTCATGCCGCTGCGCGCGGCCCTCACCGGACGACTGCACGGGCCGGAACTGGCGCCGCTGCTGGCCGCGATGCCGAGCGAGCGCGTGCGCTCGCGCCTGCTGCACTTCGCGCAAGCGGGATCCTGAGCCCATGGCGGAGGAGGGCGGAACGCTGCGTATCCACAACTCGCTCGGCGGGCGCAAGGAGCCGTTCCGTCCGATCCACGCCGGTCGCGCGGGCATGTACGTGTGCGGCGTGACGGTCTATGACTACTGCCACGTCGGACATGCGCGCTGCTACGTGGTGTTCGACGTGATCCGCCGCTGGCTGCGCTACCGAGGGCTTGCAGTCACGTATGTGCGCAATATCACCGACATCGACGACAAGATCATCCGCCGCGCGGCCGAACGCGGCGAGCCGATCGAAGCGCTGACCGGCCGTTTCATCGCGGCGATGCACGAGGATTTCGCGGCGCTCGGCATCGAACCGCCCGATCACGAGCCGCGCGCCACCGGGTACATCCCGCAGATCATCGAGCTGATCGCACGGCTGATCGGGCGCGAGTTCGCGTATCAGGCGGCCAATGGCGACGTGCTGTACGCGGTCGCGCGCTTTCCGGGCTATGGGGCGCTCGCCGGCAAGCGGCTCTCCGACCTGCGCGCCGGCGCGCGGGTCGAGGTCGACGAGGCCAAGCGAGATCCGCTCGATTTCGTGCTGTGGAAAGCGGCGAAGAGCGGCGAGCCTGCGTGGGACTCGCCGTGGGGCGCGGGCCGGCCAGGTTGGCACATCGAGTGCTCGGCGATGGCGATGGCATTGCTCGGCTCGCATTTCGACCTGCATGGCGGTGGCATGGACCTGAAGTTCCCGCATCACGAGAACGAGATCGCGCAGTCGTGTGCGGCCTGCGATACCCGCTACGTGGACACGTGGCTGCACAACGGCTTCCTGAACATCGACAACGAGAAGATGTCGAAATCGCTCGACAATTTCTTCACGATACGCGACGTGCTGCCGCAGCTGCGCCACCCGGAGGTGCTGCGCGCCTTCCTGCTCGGCAGCCACTATCGGGGACCGATCAACTACAGCGACGTCCTGCTGCAGCAGACCGACGCGTCGCTGACGCGCCTGTACACCGCGCTGCGCGGTCTGGCGGCCGTGCGGGCCCGCCACGCCGGCGAGCATCGCGCCCGCTTCGAGGCGGCGATGGATGATGACTTCAACACCCCCGAGGCGCTCGGAGTGCTGCAGGGACTGGCACGCGAGGTCAACGCCGCGCGCGCCGCGCACGACGCGCCGCGCGCACTGGCGCTGGCGGGCGAGTTGCTGGATCTCGCCGCGACCTTAGGTTTGCTGCAGCTGCCGGCCGAACAGTGGTTTCGGTTGGGCGCAGCGCAGGACGGCGCGCCTGCCGCCCCCGATGAGGCGCAGATCGAGGCGCTCATCGAAGCACGGCTGGCCGCGCGGCGCGCGCGGGATTTTGCCGAGGCGGACCGGATCCGGGCGCAACTCGCGAGCGCCGGCGTGCTGCTCGAGGACCAGCCGGGCGGCCGCACGCTCTGGAAGCGCGGTTAGGCCGCCGGATCGAGGCCCTGGCGCCGCATGCTGGCTTCCAGCGCGTTGCGCATCAACATCGCGACGGTCATCGGACCGACGCCGCCGGGCACCGGCGTAATCCACGCGGCCCGCTCGGCCGCGGGCGCGAACTCCACGTCGCCGACCAGCTTGCCGTCATCGTGCCGGTTCATCCCGACGTCGATCACGATCGCTCCCGGCCGTATCCACTCACCGCGTACCATGCCGATCCGGCCCACCGCGACCACCAGCAGTTCGGCGCGCGCCACCTCGGCAGACAGCGAGCGCGTCTGGCTGTGGCACACCGTCGTGGTCGCGCCGGCGAGCAGCAGTTCGAGCGCCATTGGCCGGCCAACGATGTTCGAGGCGCCGACGACGACGGCTTCGAGGCCTCGCACCGGCAACTCCAGCTGCGCGAGCATGCGCATCACGCCGTACGGCGTGCACGGGCGCAGCAGCGGTTCGCGCTGCGCGAGCCGGCCAAGGTTGTAGGGATGGAAGCCGTCGACGTCCTTGGCCGGGTCGATCGCCTCGATGATCGCACGAGCGCGGATCTGCGGCGGCAGCGGCAGCTGCACCAGGATCCCGTCGATGGCCGGATCGGCATTGAGCCTTTGCAGCAGCTGCAGCAGGTCGGCCTCGCTCGTCGTGGCGGGCAGGTCGTGCGCGACCGAATGCAGTCCGGCTTCCTCGCAGGCGCGGCGCTTGTTGCGCACGTAGACCGCCGAGGCCGGGTTCTCGCCGACCAGGACCACCGCCAGCCCCGGAACGCGTGCGCCGCGCTCGCGCAGCGCGTTCACGCCCCTGGCCACTTCCGCGCGTACCGTCTGGGCGATGCCCTTGCCGTCAATGAGTCGTGCTGCCATGCGTATAGTGTGTCGCATGCACGGTGCGCCTCGCCATGCCCACGGCGCAGTCCCGGGGTGTCAAATTGACGGGCTCGCGGACAGTTCCGTATGATGACGGGCCCGGCCGTGGCACGGCTTGGGCGCCTCGGGAAGGCTTGGGTGCGGGGCATGGCGCAGTCTGGTAGCGCATCTGCTTTGGGAGCAGAGGGTCGGGGGTTCAAATCCCTCTGCCCCGACCAGCTCAAGCGGCTGTGCGCCCGTAGCTCAGCTGGATAGAGCACCGGCCTTCTAAGCCGGTGGTCGCAGGTTCGAGTCCTGCCGGGCGCGCCAACGATCACCGGTGGACGTAGCTCAGTTGGTAGAGTCCCGGATTGTGATTCCGGCTGTCGCGGGTTCGAGTCCCGTCGTCCACCCCACCTTCCGGCCGCGCGCTAGCGCTCGAGCCGGTGCGCGCGCAGCGCTGCATGCGCGAGCGCGACCGAATCGGGGAAGTTCACCATCTCGTAGTAGCGCATGCGTTTGTACAGCGCATATTCCGCCGCCAGCCATGCGGCCACGAAGCCGCGCGTACCGTCGAGCGCCGCGAGCCGGAACACGTAGTCCTTCACGAACGTGGCTGCGAACACGAATGGCCACTCCCAGGCCCGGGTCGGGCGCGCTCGCGAGCGCCAGTCGAGTGCCTTGAGTTCGGCATAACGCAGGTACTTGAGCTGCTGATGCACGAGCGTGGGATTCAGGTAGTGCAGGAACGGCGCCTGGAAACTGCGCGCGGTGCCCTGGTAGCGCAGCGATTCGTGCACCCGAACGTCGGACCACTGCGCACGGGCGCGGTGATAGATCCGCGCCTTGCGCTCGCGCACCAGAAGGCGGTACCAGCGCAGCGGCGCGCCCATGAACCAGGCGGTGCGGAACAGCACTCCGGCTGCGGCATCCGAGTCGAGCAGCGCCGGCAGGCCTGCCGTCAGCTCGGCGCACAGCTCCGGGGTCAGTGCTTCGTCGGCGTCCAGAAACAGGATCCAGTCGTGGGCCGCCTGGGTGCTCGCGAAGTTGCGCTGCGCCCCGAAGCCGAGCCACGGCTGGTGCACCACGCGCGCGCCGAGCGCGCTGGCGATCGCGCAGGTCTCATCCTCGCTGCCGCTGTCCACGACGATCTTCTCGGCCGCAAACGGCACGCTCTGCAGGCAGCGCGCGATGTGTTCCGCCTCGTTGTGCGTGATGACCAGCAGCGTGATGGGCAGTGTCTGAGTGGGCAGTGTCACAGGTGATGTCATGGCCGGCCGTGCGCAGCGTTGGGTCGAAGCGGCAGGGTGCCCCAGGCCTCGAGCACATCCCGAGGCTCGATGCCGAGGATGCTGCGCCGGCCTTCGTACTCCCCGGTCAGGCAGCGCACGGCGGCGGCGGCGCCCCGCGGCGCATAGTAATCCGGTCCCGCCCTTCCAAACAGCGTGACGATAGGACAGTCCACCGCGGCGGCGACATGCGCGGGTCCCGAATCCACCGAGATCATGCCGCTCGCGCGTGCGGCGAGCGCCATCAGCCGCGGCACCGTCATCTCAGGCGCGAGATTCCAGGCGTTCCCAACGGCTGCGAGCCGCAGGATCTGGGCGTTCAGCGGCGCCTCCTGGCGCACGCCGAGCAGCGCGATCGCGTGCCCGGGGTGCAGCGTGCGCAGCCCGCGCACTACCTCGGCCCAGCGCTGCTCCGGCCAGTACTTGGAGTTGCTGTGTCGGTGGCGCGGGCCGCGCCGCATCGTGCGCTTGTTGCCGGCCTGCACCAGGATCAGTGGGCGATCGCCGATCCCGGCCGCGGTCAGCCAGCGCTCGAGCGCGGCGCACTGAGCCTCGCTGACCTGCAGCTGCGGATACGCGTCGGTGGCAGTCAGCGGCAGATCGTCGCCGCCGAGCACCGGTGGATTGCGGTACGCGAATCGCAGCCACAGGTCGCAGAAGTGCGGTCCCGGCAGGTCGGTGAATCCGTCATGGCCGCACCAGTCGGCGCTCGAGAAGCCGGCGCGTGCCAGCAGGCTCAATACCTTGAGGTTGTCCTCGTCGCACAGCCAGGTCGGGCCGGCGCCGCGAGCGCGCAGCGCGCGTACCAGCGCGTGCTGCCCCGGACTGAGCCACAGCGGACGCCGGCGGCTGTCGAGCAGGTAGATGGTCCCGACACCGGGCTGGCCCTCGAGCAGTGGGCGCGTCCAGGGTCCGGTGCCGAGCACGTCGATGGGCTGTCCGAGCCGCCGATACAAGTGTCGGATCGCGACGGTGAGCAGCACCATGTCGCCGAGGGCCCCATAGCGCACGAGCAGCGGAGGACCCACCTGGATCCCTACTGCCCGGATGCCACGGCGGGGTGCAGGGAGGGCGCCTCGCCCGCGGCCGCGCCGTTCAGCTGTGCGAGCAGGCGATCCGCATTGTGGAATTGCGCGCAGGCGCTGCCCAGCGTGGCGGCGCCGCGCCGGTAGTGCGCGTAGTGGCGCAGTATTTCATCGAGCGCCGCCGCTGCCTGCGCGCTCTCATGTACGGCGAGGCCGACCGCCGCGAGCGGCGCTGCCGGTCCACTGCTCGTCAGGCACTCGATGGACCCCAGCGTGGTGGGCGCGTCGTGCCACGCGTTGCACACCCGCAGCTGAAGGGCGCGCGCCTGCGGATCGAGCGCAAATGCCGCGGTGGCGAGGCCCTGGGCGCGCGGCCCGACCACCGTGCTGCCGAGCGGATGGGCGGGCAGCGGCGTGCCGCTCGCATCGCGCTGCGAGAGTTCCCAGCGCAGGTAGCGCCCGGGACCGGCGCCGGCCGTGACGCGATAGCGGACCAGCAGCAGCGAGCACGGCCCGTCAACGCCGGTCTCGAATGCCGTGCTTTCGCGGCTGCACTGCAGCGCCTGAACCTGCCGCGATCCTTCGTGGGTGATGTGCGTGGGGATGCGCTGCGCATCGGCGGCCAGCGCGTCGAGATGCAGTTGGTTGAACTCGGCGATCTGCTCGGAGAGCCAGCAGCCTGCGGGCACGATCACCGGCACACCGGCGCATAGCAGTTCGAGCAGCACGCCGCTGCAACGCGCGTAGTAGCGCGCGGAATCGTACAGCAGCAGACCGACTCCGGCGCTGCGGACCAGAGCCGAATAGCCTGTGAGGTCCAGCGGGAAGGGTGCGAACACCAGCGGGGGCGTCGCGCCGTGCGCGCCATGCTGCGCGACGTGCGCATCGAGCTCGCGCCGCGCGCGCCGCCGGTGGGTCTGCACCAGCAGCTGGGCGCGCCCGTCGCGCAGGTACGCGTCCCAGAGGCCGTCGATCACGGCGGTCAGCGCATTCAACCCCTTCTCGCGCCGGGCGTGCCCGAGGCAGGCGATGCGCACCGGTCCGGCTCCGGGCGTGGGCTCGGCGGCCGGAACCGGCCGCGCGGCTGTGCGCAGGTCGGCATTGACCGGGTAGGGCAGGGTATTGAACGCGGCGACGCCAAGGCGCCGGTACTGGACGCTCAGCGGTTCGGTCGTGCAGTAGCAGTGCAGGCGCAGGCCCTCGAGCCCTAGGAGCGCTGCGCGAAACACGCCGCGTAGCGTTTCCTCGGCGGCCGACTGAGTGTCGTAGTCCGGGTCGCGGCCCTGGAAGATGCCGAAATGGAACTGCACGTGCCAATCGACCTCGGGAAACGCACGCTGCGCACGCAGGAAGGCGCCAAGCCCCGCGAGATCGATCTCTGAAGCGGTCGCCAGAAACACCTGGTCGCCCGTGCCAAGCCGGACCTGCTCGAACAGCATTCGACAATCGCGCTCAAATGCGCGCGCCAGGCGTGCGCGCCGGTACGAGCGCCAGCGGGCGCCGAGCCCTGGCCTGCGGATGGCGCGCTGGACCCCCGGACGGAAGGCCTGCATGTCGAAGGTCAGCGGCGTATAGCTCTCGTTGCGGAACAGCGGCAGCACCGTGGCGGCGTCCGCGAACGCGTCGCACTCGCGGAAGCGCCGGTTCGTCGCCAGCACGGGCTCGAAGCCGGCGCGGCGCGCGGCGGCGAGGAATTCGCGTGCGTAGGAGTAGTGGTGGCCGCCGACATCCTTGAGCGAATGGTCGATCAGCACGAATTTTCGCATGGTTCTCGCGTGGCGATGCTGCTCAAGGCCGGCCGCCCGGTGAGGCCATTGGGGCTGGCGGGCGTGGCTAGCATAGCATCCGCCTTCAGCTATACTTCGCGCGCCGGCCACGGATCGCCACGGTCCGATGGCCACGGCGCGATGGCGACATCAACGCGGTCGCACACCCCATCAGCGGGCCGTTAGCTCAGTTGGTAGAGCAGGAGACTCTTAATCTCTTGGTCGAAGGTTCGAATCCTTCACGGCCCACCACTTTTGATTGTCCGGGTAAACACTGGTCAAGCGGCCAGCGTCGATGAATAGCACTTTTTGGCCATGAAATGTCACCGATACCGGCAGCCACTGTGCCGCGCCCGCTCAATTCGCCGCGCGAAGTCCGAGATATTGAACGAACGGATCAAAATCGCGATCGCTGTACAACAAGGAGAGTTGCTTCTCAATGCAACCAGTCGCGATCAGCGTATCCATGGTTTTCCGAACCGTTATCCCGAGGGTCCTGAGCTTGCGGAAGTTCCTGGCCGCCTGCAAGGCGATCTCTTCGCCGACGAGCGGAACCAGTGGGACCGACGCCAGCAGTTTCCGGGCCTGATTGAAATCACGGTCGTTTTCGAATCCTTGTAACACCTCGGTCAATATCAAGTCGCCGGTCAGTAATTGTTCGACACCAAGAAGAGTGTCCAGCTTGTCAGACTGCGGAGTGACGACGCCGCGAAAGTAATCTATCCAGACGCTGGTATCGACCACTATCATCCGTCGGTTCTCATCGCATCCAGATCACCCTGCCACGCAAGCTTGCCGCGAAACCTGCGGATGTATTCCTGTTTGCGCAGACGCACGATCGTGCGCAGTCCCAACTCCACCGCCTCCCGCTTGGTTTTCAAGCCGGTGAGCCGAAGCGTTTCCTGCATCAACTTCTCATCAATGACGATATTGGTGCGCATGAATGTGTACTCCGAAGAGATTTGATACACATTATAGGGCTCCTGCTGAGATCGGGCAAAGGTGCTGGTTGCCGGGCTAGGGAGCCGTAGAGCTCATGGCCTCCGGCAGGGCCGACCAGGGATCGAAGTGAAGTGCGGTCACGCCTCGCCCTTCGAGCTCGATAGGTTTCCCAGAACCTTTGCCCGCGAGCACCTTCTGGTTGTCGGTTCAGATCGGTTCCATGGCGGCGCGATTCGCGGCGTCATCCTCGAAGACTTTCTACTGGATGAGTCCTTGTGAGGATCAGGGCTGCGGGCCGCCCGGTGCCGGCGTCACCGGCGCGCGCCGATAACGCGGGTCGGCCTCACCGGGGCAATCGAGCGCGTCGTAGCGAGCCCGCAGCGCGTCAATATTCGCTCCTGCCTTGGCTTCCGTGGCGGCGACGATCTCCGGCGACGTACTCTGCGTCGTCGCGTTGCGGCTGCGTTCCTCGTTATTCTTGATGTCCGCCCGCAGCTGTGCGCACTGCGCGTCGTTATTCCCACCCGGGCCAGGGCTTGCCAGGGCGGCGGCATCGCGATGCCGGCTCCAGGGCCAGCTGACGTCGCTGCAGCCCGCGGCGACGAGCAGCGCCGGGACCAGAGCCACGCAGATCGGGATTCTGTTGATCAAGGGGTTATTGTCGCCTGCCAGGCAGTGCAAGACCAGCTCGATGGACCATAGGTCCTGTGCCCGCCAGGATCTTGGGTATAATTGCGGGTCTTGCCGGGCTCCATTCGGAGCGAAAGTGGCGGAATGGTAGACGCGCTGGCCTTAGGAGCCAGTGGGGCAACCCGTGAGAGTTCGAGTCTCTCCTTTCGCACCACCCGCCCGAATCACACGGCCAATCGAATGGAAAGTACAACGATGCAGGTTTCGGTGACGACGACCAAGGGTCTCGAGCGGCGGCTCGAGGTCGCGGTACCTGGTGAGCGGGTCGCCGGGGAAGTGGATCAGCGGCTCAAGCGGCTGGCGCGCACGGCGAGGCTCAAAGGCTTCCGTCCGGGCAAGGTACCCTATGCGGTCGTGCGGGCGCAGTTCGGCAGCCAGGTGCACGCCGAGGCGATCAATGACCTGATGCAGAGCACCTTTGCCGAGGCGGTGAGCCAGCAGCGGCTGCGACCCGCGGCCGGTCCGCGCATCGAGCCGATCACCGTGGACCCGGGCAGCGAACTGCGCTACGCGGCGGTGTTCGAGGTATTGCCCGAGGTCGCGCTCAAGCCCCTTGAGCGCATCGAGATCCACAAGCCCGACACGAGTGTGACGGACGAGGACGTCGAGGCGATGCTCGAGACCATGCGCACGCAGCGCCCGGTCCATACCGAGGTGTCCCGCGCGGCGCAGCAGGGCGATCGCGTCAGCATCGATTTCGAAGGGCGCATCGACGGGGAAGTGTTTCCGGGCGGCACGGGCCAGGGGCTGCAGGTCACGATCGGCGCGCACCGGATCCTGCCCGAGCTCGAGCAGGCGCTTCCGGGCCTCGCGGTCGGTGAGCAGCGGCAGGTCGCAGCGCGCTTTCCGGACGATTACGGCGCTGCAGCGGTCGCCGGCAAACAGGCCACCTTCGATCTCAAGGTCGTCAAGGTCGAGGAGTCGAGCCTGCCGCCGATCGATGAGGAGTTCGCCCGCGCGTTCGGCATCCAGGACGGCAGCGTCGCCGAGCTGCGTGTCGAAGTCCGCGCCAGCATGGAGCGCGAATTGGCCGACGCGACCCGCAACCGGGTGCGCGAGCAGCTGTTCGATGCGCTGGTTCGGGAGAATCCGCTCGAGGTGCCACAGAGCATGGTCGAGGAGCAGATCGCCGAGCTGCAGGCGCAGGCGATGCGTCGCCAGGGTGTGCGCGACCCGGCGCAGGCGCCGCCGCGCGACAGTTTCGAGGCTGGGGCGCGCAAGCGGGTCGCGATCGGCCTGCTGATCGGCGAGATCGTGCGCGCGCAGAGCCTCAAGCTGGATCGCGCGCGCGTGGAGCAGCGGCTCGATGCGGCAGTGCTGCAGTATCCGGATCCGCAGGAAGCGCGGCGTCAGTTCCTGGCGAGCCGCGAGGCGATGGGACAGCTCGAATCCGCCGCGCTCGAGGACCAGGCGGTCGACTGGGTGCTCGGGCAGGTGCGCGTGATCCCGCAGCCGACCACGTTTCGGGCCGTCACCGGCTTCGGTCAACAGGCCTGAGGGGGCCCATGCCGCCCTTAGCAATGCATTTACAGCCGCCTTCGGCAGGATGGATCGTATGAATGAGCGTGCCTTGAACCTGGTTCCCATCGTTGTCGAGCAGACCTCCCGCGGCGAGCGCTCGTACGACATCTATTCGCGGCTGCTCAAGGAGCGCGTGATCTTCATCGTCGGCCCGGTGGATGACTACATGGCCAACGTGGTCGTCGCGCAGATGCTGTTCCTCGAATCCGAGAACCCGGACAAGGATGTCGCGCTTTATATCAACTCCCCGGGCGGTGTCGTGACCGCGGGGCTCGCGATCTACGACACGATGCAGTTCATCAAGCCCGACGTCAGCACCATTTGTATCGGTCAGGCCGCCAGCATGGGCGCGGTGCTGCTCGCAGGGGGTGCCCATGGCAAGCGCTTCGCGCTGCCGCATTCGCGCATCATGATCCACCAGCCGCTCGGCGGGTTCCAGGGCCAGGCGACCGACATGGAGATCCATGCCCGCGAGATGCTCGAGACCCGTCACCGGCTCAACCTGATCCTCGCCAAGCACTCCGGGCAGAGCGTGGACAAGATCAAGACCGACACGGATCGGGACAATTTCATGGACGGCGCCGATGCGATCGCCTATGGCCTGATCGACAAGGTGCTCGAAAAACGGGGCGAGCTGCTGCCGTTGCCCGGGAAGTCGTGACCTGGCGCGCAAAAACGCGAAATAACAAGGCCTTGCATCGGACGCGGTTCTTTGCTTCCGCGGTCAACGCCATGCTATATAGATGAGCGTGGCGGGCGAATTTTCTTCCCCGTGGCCGGTCCAAACGGTCGAGGTGCCAGTCGATGAGTGATGATGCGCGCGGACGGACGGACGACGGCAAGCTGCTCTACTGCTCCTTCTGCGGCAAGAGCCAGCACGAGGTGCGTAAGCTCATCGCCGGTCCGTCGGTGTTCGTCTGCGACGAGTGCGTCGAGCTGTGCAACGACATCATCCGCGAGGAGCTCGAGGACCGGGCCGACCGCGCACGCGACAAGCTGCCCAAGCCGCACGAAATCCGCAAGGTTCTCGACGAATATGTGATCGGCCAGGACCGCGCCAAGAAGGTGCTCTCGGTCGCCGTCTACAACCATTACAAGCGCTTGCAGACGCGCGGCGGTACCCGGGCGAAGGACGACGTCGAGCTCGCCAAGAGCAATATCCTGCTGATCGGGCCGACCGGCTGCGGCAAGACGCTGCTGGCCGAGACGCTCGCGCGGCTGCTGAACGTGCCGTTCACGATCGCCGATGCGACCACGCTGACCGAGGCCGGTTATGTCGGCGAGGACGTCGAGAACATCATCCAGAAGCTGCTGCAGAAGTGCGATTACGACGTCGAGAAGGCCCAGACCGGCATCGTCTACATCGACGAGATCGACAAGATCTCGCGCAAGAGCGACAACCCGTCGATCACGCGCGACGTGTCCGGCGAGGGCGTGCAGCAGGCGCTGCTCAAGCTCATCGAGGGCACGATCGCCTCGGTGCCGCCGCAGGGCGGGCGCAAGCACCCGCAGCAGGAGTTCCTGCAGGTCGACACCTCGAACATCCTGTTCATCTGCGGCGGCGCGTTCGCGGGTCTCGAGAAGATCATCCTGAACCGCACGCAGCGCAGCGGTATCGGCTTCACCTCCGAGGTACGCGGCGCGGATGCGAAGCCCCATGGCTCGGACCTGTTCCACGATGTCGAGCCCGAAGACCTGATCCGCTTCGGGCTGATCCCCGAGTTCGTCGGCCGCCTGCCGGTGGTCGCGACGCTCGATGAGCTCGACGAGTCGGCGCTGATGTCGATTCTGACGGAGCCGAAGAACGCGCTGACCAAGCAGTACCGCAAGCTGTTCGAGATGGAGGGCGCCGAGCTGGAATTCCGCGACGAGGCGCTGCGCGCGGTGTCGCGCAAGGCGATGCAGCGCAAGACCGGCGCGCGCGGCCTGCGCACGATCCTCGAGACCGTGCTGCTGGACACGATGTACGACCTGCCCTCGATGCGCAACGTCGCCAAGGTCGTGGTCGATGACAGCGTGATCGAGGGCACGACCAAACCGTACGTCGTGGTTCGCGCCGAGGAAGGCCGTCTCGCGGCCGTCGAGGAGCCCAGGCGGGCCGGCGGTTCGCTGCACGGCTGAGGGCGCGGTTCCGCCGGGACGGCAGCGCCGTTGAAATGCGGCCCATCGTCCCCAATGTGTGTTCGAATGCGCCTGCAGAAGGCGATTACACCGCGCGAGGCAGCCAGTGACTGACGAAACCCCCGTTCCGCCGACCCCCGCCACCCCTACCGCCCTCGCCGCTGCCGCTGGCGTGCCGGTCCTGCCGCTGCGGGACGTGGTCGTCTACCCGCATATGGTGATCCCGCTGTTCGTGGGTCGCGAGAAGTCGATCCATGCGCTCGAGGCGGCGATGCGGGCCGACAAGCGCATCATGCTGGTCGCCCAGAAGCAGGCCGACGTCGACGATCCGAAGCTCGAGGACCTGCACCGCTTCGGTACCGTCGCGACGATCCTGCAGATGCTCAAGCTGCCGGATGGCACCGTCAAGGTGCTGGTCGAGGGCGTGGACCGCGCGCGGGTCGAGCAGCTGCATCCCGGAGACTTCTACTCCGCGACGGTCGTGGTCGAGCCGGACGCCGACCAGTACGACGAGCGCGAGATCGACGTGCTCGTGCGCTCGGTGGTTTCCCAGTTCGAGCAGTACGTGAAGCTGAACAAGAAGGTGCCGCCCGAGGTGCTGACCGCGCTCGCCGGCATCGAACAGCCTGGTCGGCTGGCCGACACGGTCGCCGCGCACATGTCGCTCAAACTCACCGAAAAACAGAAGGTTCTCGAGATCCTCGACGTGCGCAAGCGCCTCGAGCACATCCTGGTCGCGATCGAGGGCGAGATGGACGTGCTGCAGATCGAGAAGCGCATCCGCGGGCGCGTCAAGGCGCAGATGGAGAAGAGCCAGCGCGAGTACTACCTCAACGAGCAGATGAAGGCGATCCAGAAAGAGCTCGGGGAGATGGAGGACGGCACCAACGAGATCGCGGAGCTGGAGCACAAGGTCGCGAAGGCCGGCATGCCGAAGGAGGCGCGCGAGAAGGCCGCGGCCGAGATCAACAAGCTCAAGATGATGTCACCGATGTCAGCAGAGGCGACCGTGGTGCGCAACTACGTCGACTGGCTGATCAAGGCGCCGTGGAAGAAGCGCACGCGCCTGCACAAGAACATCGCCAATGCGCAGAAAGTCCTGGACGAGGACCACTATGGCCTCGACAAGGTCAAGGAGCGCATCGTCGAGTACCTGGCCGTGCTGCAGCGGGTCGAGAAGATCAAGGGCCCGATCCTGTGCCTGGTCGGCCCGCCCGGCGTCGGCAAGACCTCGCTCGGCCAGAGCATGGCGCGCGCGACCAACCGCAAGTTCGTGCGCATGTCGCTCGGCGGCGTGCGCGACGAGGCGGAGATCCGTGGTCACCGGCGTACCTACATCGGTTCGATGCCCGGCAAGATCATCCAGAACCTGGCCAAGACCGGCGTGCACAACCCGCTGTTCCTGCTCGACGAAGTCGACAAGATGGCGATGGATTTCCGTGGCGATCCGTCCTCGGCGCTGCTCGAGGTGCTCGATCCGGAGCAGAATGCGACCTTCAACGACCATTACCTCGAGGTCGACTTCGATCTCTCGGAGGTCATGTTCGTCTGCACGGCCAATTCGCTGAACATCCCGCCGCCGCTGCTCGACCGGATGGAAGTCATCCGGCTGCCCGGCTACACCGAAGATGAAAAGCTCAACATCGCGCGCCGCTATCTGGTGCCCAAGCAGACCCGGCAGAACGGGCTGCGCGACGGGGAGCTGAAGGTCTCCGATCCCGCGATCCTCGACATCGTGCGCTACTACACGCGCGAGGCCGGAGTGCGCAACCTCGAGCGCGAGGTCGCGAAGATCAGCCGCAAGGCGGTGAAGCAGCTGCTGCTCGACAAGGCCGGGAAGAAGGATGCGGCCAGCGTCGCGGTGTCACCGCGCAATCTCGACAAGTATCTGGGCGTGCGGCGCTTCCGCTACGGCAAGGCCGAAGAGCTCGATCGCGTGGGCCAGGTCACGGGTCTCGCATGGACCGAGGTCGGCGGCGAACTGCTGACGATCGAGGCGGCGGTGGTGCCGGGCAAGGGCAAACTGCTGCATACCGGCCAGCTCGGCGAGGTCATGCAGGAGTCGATCCAGGCCGCGATGTCGGTGGTGCGCAGCCGCGCCGCCGTGCTCGGGCTGGACGTGGACTTCTACCAGAAGAACGACGTGCACATCCACATGCCCGAGGGCGCAACGCCGAAGGATGGCCCGAGTGCAGGCATCGGCATGTGCACAGCGCTGGTGTCCGCGCTGACGAAGATCCCGGTGCGCTCCGATGTCGCGATGACCGGGGAGATCACGCTGCGTGGGGAAGTGCTGCCGATCGGCGGACTGAAGGAGAAGCTGCTCGCCGCGCAGCGCGGCGGGATCGCGGTGGTGATGATCCCGGAGGAGAACCAGAAGGATCTGGTCGAGATTCCCGACAACATCAAGGGCAAGCTCGACATCCGTCCGGTGCGCTGGATCGACGAGGTGCTGCAGGTCGCGCTGACCAGCCAGCCCAAACCGTTGCCGAGCGCGCAGGGCCAGGATGCGGCGAGCGCCGCGGCGAAACCGGCGCGCCGTGCCAAGGGCCGCTCGACCAAACAGGTGCAGGCACACTGACGGGCCGGCTGCCGGGTGCTTAGCTCAGCTGGTAGAGCGTCGCCTTTACACGGCGAATGTC
>CAZGVE010000021.1:0-15808 GCA_964528845.1 uncultured Steroidobacteraceae bacterium
ATAACAGAGAAACCCATGCTGAATCCCCCTTAAGAATTCTTCGAGACCGAAACCTTTCTGGCTCGTGCAAGCGGCGCGTCGCAATCCAGCGACGCATCTGCTCATGCTCGGCATTGTTGACACCAAAGTTTGAGCCCGTCAAGAGTCAGCCGCGGAGCCGTGGCATTCAAGCAACGACTTTGAAGCCGTTACGGGGGCATTCCTGCGCACCCGAGGGAAGGTTGCAACGCCGGTACCGCGATTAAGTTGAGACGCAGTCCCACCAATAGGTATGGAGACCACCGCGGCCGCGCTCCACTCTCCTTAATTTTGGTGCCTGACGATCCGTATACTGCCGCGCCTTCGATTGATTCAACTCTCAATCCATCGGAAACCCATCATGTCGCAGAACCACCCCATCGGCCCGCGTCTTACCGGTAAACGTGCGCTCGTGATCGCCGCCGCCCAGGGCATTGGACGCGCGATCGCGGAGCGCTTCGTGAAGGAAGGGGCCACGGTGATCGCCTGCGACATCAATGCGGAGCGGCTGGCCGAACTGGCGCCAATGGTGCATTCGACTTTGGTCTTCGATGCGAGCGATCCCATGGCGCTCGAGGCCGCCGTGAGCACCCAGCAGGGCATCGAGATCCTGGTGAACTGCGCCGGCATCGTCCAGACCAACACGGTGCTCGACACGTCACCTGCGGACTGGTCCTTGAGTTTCAGGGTGAACGTGGATCCGATGTTTCACGCGATCCGCCTGCTGCTGCCCCCGATGTTGCGGGCCGGCCGCGGCAGCATCATCAACATCGCGTCGGTGGCCGGATCGATCAAGGGTTTCCCGAATCGCTTCGCGTACGGCGCATCGAAGGCCGCCGTGATCGGACTCACCAAGGCGGTCGCTGCGGATTTTGCCCGTACCGGAGTGCGCTGCAATGCCATCTGCCCGGGCACGGTCGATTCACCGTCGCTGCAGGGCCGCATCAACAGCGCGCCCGATCCGGTCGCGGCGCGCTCGGCGTTCATCGCGCGCCAGGCCATGGGCCGGCTCGGCCGACCCGAAGAGATTGCGGCGGCTGCAGCCTACCTGGCGGCGGATGAAAGCGCGTTCACGACCGGATCGATCATGATCGTCGACGGCGGCGTCATCAACTAGCCGCAGCCGGGTCGCGGCGAGCGTACTACAGCCCTGCCCTGCTGCGTCCGCGTACGGCCGGATTGACGACGTGGTGCGGCCATTCACCGCTGAGCACGCGACGCACTTCGTGCGGCGCCCCGGCCTGCAGACCCATCATCGATTGCTCGCTGTAGAACGCCGCGTGCGGATTGATGATCACATTGGCCCGATCACGCAGCGGATGGGAATCCGGTAGCGGCTCAGGATCCGTGGTGTCGAGGGCACAGCCGGCAATCAATCCCGTATCCAGCGCCCGGACGAGTGCCGCGGTGTCGATGACCGGCCCGCGAGCACAATTGATCAGGAAAGCAGTCCGCTTCATGGTGGCGAATGCCCGATCGTCCATGAGGCCTCGCGTCTGCGGCGTCAGCGGCGGATGCAGCGACACGAAATCCGCCTCGCGCAGCAGCTCCGAAAACTCGACTCGCGTTCCCGCGACCGCGAATTGTCCCTGCTCGACCGCCGGATCGGAATACAGCACCCGCATGCCGAATGCGGCGGCGCGCACCGCGACCTGTCTGGCGATGTTGCCGAATCCGACGAGCCCGAGCGTGCTGCCGGCCACGCGGTAGATCGGCTTGCCCGCGGTGAGTTCCCAGCGATGCGCGCGCACCTCCCGATCGAAAAACGCGACCTTGCGGGCGCAGGCGAGCAGCAGCGCCATCGTATCTTCGGCGACCTCCTCTATGCAGTAACTCGGATTGTTCGTGACGATGATGCCCGCGGCGGTCGCGGCGGCCAGGTCGATCGTGTCGACGCCGATGCCATAGCGCGCGATGATCCGGCACTTCGGCATGCGCTCGATGACGCCCGCGCCGATGGGACCGGCGTACGTCGTCAGCAGTCCGTCGCAGTCCGCAGCCTCGGCGAGAAATCCCTCGGGATTGCGGGTCTGCAGTGTCACCAGGTCGGCAATGCCGGCGAGGATCTGCCGCTCGACATCGACGGCATCCCACGGATAGTCCGTGATGACGACCTTCGCCAGCGTTGCCATGGCGGTACCCGCGCGGTCGCCTAGCCGCGATCGAGCAGCTCGCGCCCGGCCTCGCGCACGGAACGGCAGCCGGTCAGCACCATCGCGACCTCGAGTTCCGAGCGCAGGGTCCCCAGCATGCGCGTGACCGCCGCATGGCCACCGGCGGCGAGCGCGTAGACCCAGGCGCGGCCGACGAAGCAGGTGCGCGCACCGAGCGCCAGTGCCTTGAGCACATCGAGCCCGGAGCGCACGCCACCGTCGAGATAGACTTCGAGGTCGCCGCCGACGGCCTGCGCAATGGCGGGCAACGCAGCGATCGAGGAGCGCACGCCATCGAGCTGGCGGCCGCCGTGGTTGGACACGACGATCGCCTGTGCGCCAACCTTGACCGCATCGCGGGCATCTTCCGCATCGAGCACGCCCTTGATCACGATCGGGCGGTCCCATTCGGCGCGCACCCAATCCAGATCCTTCCACGTGATCGAGCGGTCGAAATTGTTCGAGATCCAGGTCAGGATATCGCCGGTGTTCTGATCATCCTTCAGCGCGCCCGCGACCGAACCCAGCGTGTGCGGACGCCCCCGGACCCAGACGTCCCAGAGCCAGCGGGGATGCGTGAACCCGTCCCAGCCGTGATTCACGAGCGCGCGCAGTCCCGTCAGGCCCCGGAATCCGGAGCGCACGTCGCGGTAGCGTGCGCCCGGGACCGGCAGGTCCACCGTGAGCACCAGCGCCGGACAGCCCGCCGCCTTCGCCCGGCGCAGCAGCTCGCGCATATAGCCGCGGTCCTTGAGGATATAGAGCTGGAACCACGGGAAATATCCGGCCCGGGCGACCTCCTCGACCGAGCAGACCCCGACGGTCGAGATGCAATAGGGTACGCCCGCCGCGGCTGCGGCTCGCGCCACCTGGATCTCGCCGCGCCGGCCGAACATGCCGGCCATGCCGACCGGACTCAAGCCCACCGGCATGGTAAGGCGCTGGCCTAGGCACTCGACGCTCATGTCCAGTCCCGACATGTCGCGCATGACCCGCTGGCGCAGCGCGAGACTTTCCAGGTCCGCGACATTGCGCCGCAGGGTTACTTCGTCATTGGCACCGCCGTCGATGTACTCGAAGAAAATCCTGGGCAGCCGACGCCGCGCCAGCACCCGATAATCGGCCACCGAGGCCGCACGACGCAGTGTCATCATCGGGAGCGCGGAACCAGCACGTAGAACGGATCGACGAAGATCCACAGCGTGGCCCCTACCAGGCAGACCGCGGCGGTTGCAAGAAACGACGCGGTCCAGCCGAACGCGTTCGCGATCACCGGCGTCAGCGCTGCGGTGCACGCCCCGCCGAGCTGGCCACCCATGTTCATGAATCCCGAGACCAGGCCCGCCGAGGGTCCGCCGATGTCGGCGCTGATCGCCCAGTACGCACTCTGTGACAGGTACAGTGCGCCGGCGCCACCGGTGAGCACCAGCGCGGCCAGCCTTGCATCGGCGACCTGGGTCGCGATCCAGACGAAGATGCTGGCCAGGAGCAGCGCCACGCCCGCGACCCCGCAGCGTGCCGCGCGCTTGCCGGCCACATGCAGGATCTTGTCGGACAGGAGCCCACCGAGCGACGAGCCGGTTGCCATCGCGATGAACGGCAATGCGGTGTAGAGCGCGCTGGATTTCAGATTCAAGCCGCGGACGTCCGACAGGTACTTGAAGAACCAGGTGAAGAAGATGTAGGCGACGTAGCCAAAGCAGAAATAGCTCAAGGTCACCACCGTCACGTGCCGGTTCAGGAACACATCGAGCCAGCCGGCCGTCTGCCCGCCGCTCGCCGGACGCGCAGGCAGTCCCGCTTCGATGTACGCGACCTCGGCGCGGCTCACGCGCTTCTGTTCGGCGGGGCTGTTGCGCACCAGCGTGACCCAGAGCACGCAAGACGCGAACCCGATCAGCGCGCACAGCCAGAAAGCCCAGCGCCAGCTGTGATTGATCATCACGAACGTGATCAGGGGGGGAGCCACCGCGCCGCCTATGCCGACGCCGGCGAAGATCAGTCCGTTGGCGAGTCCCCGCTCCTGCGACGGAATCCAGCTCGCAACCAGTCGATTGCTGGCCGGGAAGATGATCGCCTCACCGCAGCCGTGCAGGAACCGGACCGCCAGCAGCAGCCCCATGGCCCCCGGAATGGCGGGCGGTACGAAAGGCAGCAGCGCGCTGAAGATGCCCCACCAGATCAGCGCCGCTGCGATCGCGCGGGAGGCGCCGAAGCGGTCCGCAATCCGCCCGGCCACCGGCTGCGACAACGCATAACCCAGGATCCAGGCGCTGAACACGGTGCCGAGCTGGACGTTGGTCAGCCGGAACTCGCGCTGCAGGGCCGATGCGGCAATCGAGATATTGTTGCGATCCAGGTACGACACCGAAACGACGAACAGCGTGGCGATAATCACGACCCAACGCCAATGCCCGACAGGCTTGATTGCCGACCGCTGCCCCGTGTCGTAAACTTCCGTCATCCCATGTCCTCCCCCAGCGATTTTTGCGCCCTGGATCCTGCGATGGCGCTGCCGTTGGGACGACCCGCTGCGCGTGCCAGAGTGGCATGTTGTTCTGTGCCTTCTACAGATCCGACCGGGGCTACGCAACGAAAGATAGGTAATAATACCATTTGAATTGAGCGGCGCCTTGAGTTTTGATACACAATCCCAAAATATGAATTAACTCTCGAGTATCAGGCGGAGAATTAGAATTGAACGCACACGCGAAGCTCTCGCGCGGAAGAATCCGCTCTCCGCAGCCAGGCGATGAACGCCAACCCAAGCGCATCGAAAAAGTCGAGACCCCCGCCACCACCGGTGCCGCGGATGCGCCACCGAAGAAGAAGCATGCGCTCGCGGGCACGCAGACACTGGTCCGGGGCCTCGAAGTCGTCGACGCGGTCGCCGAGGGAGCGACCACGCTCGCGGAACTCGCCACCGCGATCGGCCTGACCCGCAGCACGACGCATCGTCTCGCCGCCACGCTGGTCGAGAGGCGCTATCTGGACTTCTCGCGACGGGATGGCTATGCGCTGGGGCCGAAGCTGCTGGAGCTCGGCTATGTGACCGGCCGCAGGATGGACCTGCCCCACGTGGCGCGCGAACACCTCGAGACGCTGGCAGCCGCCACTGGGGATACGGTCCATCTCGGCATCCTCGATGGCACACGCGTGCTGTACCTCGACAAGATCCAGGGCAGCCGGCGCGTCGAGATCAGCTCACGGATCGGCGAGCGCCAGCCGGTGCGCTCCACCGGACTTGGCAAGGCGCTGTTGCTGGACAAGGACGAGCGCCAGTGGCGCGAGTATTACGACCACGAGGCGAGGCTCGGTCATCGCTATGACGTTCCGCTGGACGTATGGCTGGCCCGGATGCACGAGTATGCAGAGCAGGGCTATGCCTTCGACCTCGAGGAAAATGAGGACCGCATCCGCTGCGTCGCCGCTCCGATCCGAGGAGTCGATGGCAGCATCGTCGGTGCGTTGAGCGTATCGAGCGCCGCGCAGTACATGGATGACGTGCGCATGCGCGGTTTGACTTTCGATGTAAGGCAGGCGGCCGCCGCAATCAGTGCCGCGCAGGGCTACAACCCTGCCACCGTTCGCCGTGTCGCGCGTCCCGCGCCCGGCTGAAATCGCATTCCCGAGGACCTTTCCCGCGCCGGCGAGTGAGTACTCGCCGGCGCGGTCAAGGTTGCAATCAACTCAATCGCGCTACATTACCAGCGCTTGTCCACACCCACCTGCACGAGCCGGCCCAGGGGATTGGCCGATAGCGTGGTAAATCCGCCACCCGCGATGATCACCGGCGGATTCTGATTGAGCAGGTTGTACACGTTGAGCTGTACACGCAGATTGTTGGGCAGGTCGTAGCTCGCGACCGCATCGACGGTCACGAACGGCGCTACCCACTCGATCGCACCACAGGTCGTATTGCCGCAGGGCGTCTGATACCCGAAGTTGTAGTGACCCGTGTAGTTCAACGCGGCCTGTGTCGTCAAAGGCCCGCTCTGCCAGCCCAGTGTGCCCCGCAGATGCCACGGGATCACGTTATAGGCGCTGGTATCGCTCGACTGCGTGCTGGCGCCGTTCTTCAGGTTGTCCTGATACGGCGTGCCGGGGCCTGCGTTGGACTCGTACTGGATCAGGTACTCGCCGCTGAAGTCGAACAGCACATTGCCGGTCGACACTGGCAGCTTGTAGCTGAAATCGAAGTCCCAGCCATCGATTGCCGTGGCGCCGATGTTCGCGCGCCGCGCATCGGTGATTTGCCATATCTGCGGAGTCGGCACCTGGGTCAAAGCCCCGGTCAGACGGATGCCGGCGGTAGCCGCCGCAAACTGTGCCGGCGTCAAGGGAGCCAGCAGCCCAGTCGCCGGATTCACGATGTTGAGGATCTGGAACCGCTGCAGCAAGGACGGCAGATTCAGATTGAAGGAGATCGGGATCTGCACCTCGTTGCTGAATCGGACCATCCAGTAGCTCACCGTCGCCTTGAATCCGGGAATCTGTGGAGGAGCCCAGTCAGCACCGAACGAGGCATTCTTCGCCTTTTCCGGCTGCAGGCCCGCGCGGCCGCCCGCGAAGTACCCACCCGTGAAACTCCCGCACCCACCGACACCACAGTTGAATCCCGGCGGCGGCGTAGCAGGGAAGATGCCGCCTGCACGAGTATCGATGCCATACGTATCCGCGAGCTGCGGCGCGTGGAACGAGGTACCGTAACTCGCACGCAGCTTGAGGCCATCGAGCGGCGAGAAGTCGATGCCGTACTTGGGATTGCTCGTGTTGCCGAAATCGCTGTAGTGGTCATAGCGGCCGGCCACCGACACACTCAAGGCTCGTACGCCGGCCATCGCGTTATTGGCGCCGACGATCGGCACGGCGATTTCGCCGAACACCGCGCTCACGGAGCGGCTCACATCCACGAAATTGTCTGTGTAGTCGGATTGTCCCGGCAGTCCGATGGGATCCGAGCCGCTGTAGTACTCGTGCCGATTGGCGACGCCGAGCGCGACCTTCAGGTCACCGCCGGGCAGCGTCCAGACCGGGCCATCGACCTTCGCATTGAAGTCCCACATCCGCTGCGTGCCGTAGAACCACAACGGATAGTTGAGGATCGCCGCCGCCACGCTCGCATTGGTGCGATTGCTGAACGGATCCAGGGCCGTGGCGGTGGTCGTGCCATTTACAGCCGCGTTGAGCGCCGTGATATTCACACCGCCGTTGTCTTCGTTCAGGGCGGCGCTGCTGCTCCAGCTGTAGTCCACGTCGGCGCTCAGCTGCCAGCGCGCTCCGAGATCGACGTCGGCGCCCAGATCGGCCATGCCGGACCGGGACCGGAACAGGTCCTGGAGATTCTGGCCGAGGTTGCCGGTATTCCACTGCACCGTTTCAGAGGTCGTACCCGCGGGAGCCCCGGCCGGCAGCGTGAAGAACGGATTGGTGTTGGGGATCGTGACGGTCTCATTCGAGACCTGCGCAATCTGTTCCTTGGCAAGATCGTCGGTGTACTTGGCATCGAGCGACAGGTGAACGCGACTGCCGACGTCCTGCCGAACCGTGGCGATCAACGCATACCGGCGTTCCTGGTTGTACAGGTCGGCATTCAGGTTCGGATCGCAGGTCGTGGCAGGTCCGGCCAGCAGGCCGGGACCGTAGTAGTTCTTGCCGGCAATCTGGACGTTCGGAGGATTGCAGTTGCTGACCGGGTTGAACGCCAGGCCCGCCGGCGCGGTCTGATAGAAGCTGCGATCGCTGTTCTTGAGATCCGAATTGTTCGCAAAGGTCGCCGCGATCAGTGCCGACCCGCCTTCCCAGGTCTTGCCGAAGGTCTGACCGATCTGCGCCTGGTGGTACGCCGACGCACCGCCGTACATCGCCGTCGATTCGTTGATGTTGATGTTCTTCTTCAGGATGATGTTGATGACACCGGCCACGGCGTCCGATCCGTAGGTGGCCGAGCCGCCATCCGCGACGATCTCGATATGATCGATCGCACTCGGCGGGATCGACGAGGGATCGGGGACGTTGAGCAGCGGGGTATCGCCGACTGCGCGGTGGCCGTCGATCAGTACCAGCGTGGCGGTGCCCGGCAGGCTGTGCAGGCCGGGCGTGGAGGAGCCGCCGCTGTTGAATTCCGATTGGCCGCCCTGTGGCGCAATGTTGAAACTGTTCAGGGCCGGCACCGTGGCCAGCAGATTGGATACCGTCGCCGCTCCGGCATTCTGGATGGCCGCGGTGTCGACCGTCACGAGCTGCTCACCCGTGGGCGCTGTGCCGCGGATCAACGTACCGGTGACGACCACCTCAGAGAGTTCGCTGCCCTGCTCCGACCCGGATGCCGTGGTGGCGTTCTGCGCCAGGGCCGTTGCGGACGTGCCGCACAGCGCCAGCGTCAGCGCTAATTGCTTATTCATGATTTACCCCTCACTCATCAGAAAATTGTTTCTAGACATCTGCCCGCGACCGCGAGCCACGAATCATTCCCTGTCCTGCCCGGGCCTTGTTGCTTCCTGGCCCCGTCCCTCCCTGGGCTTGAGGCGGCTGACCTGCCCGCGCCCCTTAGTCCTCACCCCGCTCACTCGCGATTTCTGCTGCGTGAAACCGCGCCACAATCGGTATCTAAGCTGCTTGGTACTTTATATTACATACTAAGATCAACGCGCTACTTATTTGTCAGTATGTTGCCTTTTAGCATCACTGATTCCCATCATTTGGAATATTGTCGAATAGAAAACCAATATCCGGGATAGCGGAAATGCTTTTACAGGGAAAGTCGGGCGAGAAATGTGCGATCGACCACACAGGCCACCTCGCCCGATGCGAGGTGGCCTGCGCGGCGGTCTGAAGGCCTGAAATCGACTCCTGGAGCTGGGAGCTAGAGCTTGACGCGGAAGCCGGCGGAGACGATGCGTCCGAGGACGTTGCCGGCGTAGGAATCGTAGCCGTTGGCGCCGTTATAGAACGCCGGCGGGGAGTTCAGCAGGTTCGAAACATCGAGGTACAGCTGGCTGTTGCCGAGCCTGCTGCCGCTGCCACCACCGAAGTTGTAGGCGGCATGCAGATCCAGCGTGATGGTCGGGGCGACCCAATCGCCGCCGCTGACGGGCACGCCGTTCTGCGACACGATCGGGGCGACCGAAGTACTCGACCAGTTCCGGTAGGACCCCACGAAATTCACGAACAGGTCCGCCGACACCGGAGCGAAGTCCCAGCCGAGGTCACCGCGGCCCTGCAGCTGGATCGAAGGGAAGGTGTTGTTGAATCCGGTCGTGTTGAGCACCTTGAAGGTCGGACCGCCGGCGATGTTCTGGTTGAACTTGGTGAAATACGTGACCGTACCGCCGACCCGATAGGTGCCGAGATTGGCGGTCGGGAAATCGTAATGGGCATCCGCGTCGATGCCCTGGATGTACAGGTTCAGCAGGTTCTGCTGTCGCACCGACAGCGCGTAGTAGACCAGTCCGTTGGTGGTGTTGATCGCCGAGTTCTGCGGCCAGCTGGCAGGGATGCCGATCGCCGCCACCGCATTGGCAATCGTGCTGCCACCAGGGAAGAACACCAGATCGCTGTTGAGCGCCGCGCTGTTGATCGCATTGGACGCACTGTTACCCGAGATCTGATTCGACAGGTTCACGTTGAACAGCGCGAAGTTCGAGCGGAAGTGCGGCAGGAAGCTCGGCGCGAGATCGAAACCCACGGACCAGCTCTGTCCATGACCGGGCTGCGGATTGCGCGGGCCGCCATTCGCCGTGATGCCATTGACCGTGCTGCTGACCGTACAGGTCGTCGCGCCGCAGGTGACGCCGGAGCCCGGAATCGCGCCGAGCTGAGCCGCGAGCGGGAAGCTTGCGATCGGCACGATCAGCTGGGTGTTCGAGCCACCATAGGCGCTGAAGCTCGTGAGGCCACCCTGCGTCTGGTCGCCGACGCTGGTGAGCTGCGGAGCCACGAACGAGGTCGAGTAGTTGGCACGGAAGGTCACGCCGGGAAAGCTTTCCCACCCCAGGCCGAAGTGCGGGTTGACGGTATTGGCCAGACCCACGTAGTCGTCGTAGCGACCGGAGAGGCTCAGGTCCAGTTTGCGCACGAACGGCAGCGCGTTGTCTTCGCCGACGATCGGCACCAGCACCTCGGCGTAGGCGGACTCGACGTTGCGGCCGAGTGACAGGATGAAAGTCTGCGACGCGAGGCTGGACGGGCCGGCATTGTTCGGATAGGTCTTGTCCATGTTCACGCCGTAGTGCACCCACTCGACGCCGCCGGCGACCTTGAGCGGCCCACCGGGGAGAGTGAACACCGTGCCATCGACCCCCAGCCGCTGCTGTACGATCGAGTAGTACCAGCGCGAATCCGTCACATTGTTGGTCAGGTTCGCGAGCACCGCGGCCGAGGTCAGGTTCGTGGCCTTGGGATTCCAGACGTCCAGGGCGTTCGCCGCGGTCAGCGGCAGGTTGGTCACGATCGTGCTGGTGCCGGGAATGGACGTGGTGGTTGTGCTGCCGCTGCTGTTGGTCGTGCCGTTGAGCGCGAGGTTGGCGCAGCTCGCGCACAGCAAGCCGGTGTTGCCGACGTAGCTCTGCTCGCCGCCGAACAGGCTTAAGGCCGTGATCCGGAAGTCATGAGCCAGGCGGTATTCGAAGTTGCCGGCGATGTAGTAATCATTGTTGTTGTTGTAGCTGTTCGCATGCCCTGCCCCCAGCAGCGCATCGGAATCGTAGCGTATGGTTTCCTGTACGGCGCCCGCGCCGGTCTGACCAGCTATCGGCTGGAAGAACGGATTGATCTGGCTCGCCAGGCAAGGCGTGAGCGCCGTGCCGCCGGGACCGGTCAGCGCATTGCAGCCGGCGCCATAGACGGTCGCCGAGACGCTGCCTCTGGCGGTCTGCGTGTTATTGGTCACCGTGGAAACCACGGCGTCCACACTGATATCGAAATTCGCGCCGAACGCCTTGCTGAACTTCAGCATCGCGTTGTTGCGCTGCTCTGCGGGAAGGATGTCGCCCGTGGCGACGTTCTGGCACGGCGCATTCGCCGCCGTGTTCGCCACTCCGGTCGTCGAGGTCGGCGAGATGAAGATCAGCGACTGCTTGGCCGGCGCGATGCTCGCCGGGTTGCAGTTGAAAGTGTCGGAATTCGTGCCGCCCTGCGCAATGTGGTTTCGATTGAGGAAGCTGCGGGCCGCAAAGGCGAGGTCACTTCGATAAGAGTAGTTGTAACCGATGAGCAGCGAGGAGTCTTCCCAATGCGTTCCCCACAGCGCCCCGGCGGTCTGCGTATGGTATTGATCGCCGATGCCGCCCTGCCCCGTGATAAGCACGCCGTCGAAATTCTTGCGGGTGATGAAATTGACCACGCCGGCAACCGCGTCGGATCCGTAGGTCGAGGAGGCGCCTTCCGCGAGCACTTCCACGCGCTCGAGCATGATCGGCGGAATGATGTTCGGATCGGTCAGCGTCTGCTGCTGGCTGCCCGGAGAAATGCGGTGGCCGTCCACCAGCACCAGCGTCGCATTGCTGGAGCTCGAGCCGATGCCGTGGATCGTTGGAGCGTAGAACGCATTGCCGGGATTGCCGCCCTGCGGCGTCGAGGCCTGACCAGTGATCGCCGGGATGTCGCGCAATACCTGCTGGATGGTCTGTGCACCGGTCTGGTCGATCTGGTCACGACCGAGGGTGATCAGGTTGGAGCCGACAGGCGCGACACCGCGGATGCTCGTGCCCGTGACGACGACTTCCTCGAGTTCAATGGGCGCCGCGGCGCCGGCCGCGGCAGCCGGCGCTTGCGCATCGGCTGCGACGCCGAAGGTCAGACCGATCAGCGCTGCGACCGCCAGACTGCCAAGCCTGAGACCTTGAACGTGGTTCATTGTGCTTCCCCCTTCCGGTATGACGTGTAACCCGTCGATGCGCTTTCGTGTGCCGGACGTGGACCTGAGCCGGCCAGTCCGTCGTTCGCATATGTTGGGAGCTTATACTACATTCTCTACATCGGGCAACAACGGCCTCGCGGCTGCTGCGGCGGCGGTATTATTCCTGCTACAAGGCGCTACTGAAAGAAGATCAGGCGCGATCTGGCATCCAGGCTGGTTGCGGCGATTCCCGGCACGGATTTGAGATCCGACAGGTCCGTGAAACGGCTAGCCGTACGGCGCGCGATGATCGCGTTTGCGACCTTCTCCGATACCGCCAGCACGATCTCGAGTTCGTCGGCACTGGCATGGTTCACGTCGATAGTCGTCATCGTGCGGTGCAGGTAATCCATCACGTCGTCGAACTGCTCGTCGGTGCCGTCCGCGCCCTGGTCCACCATCTTCTGCACGGTGTCGTGCCAGTTGTCGTACCCCATCGGCGTGTCCATCACTAGCTCGAGGCCGTGGCATCTGCCGCAGACGATCTCGAGCGATCGGTGCTCCCGTGCGAGTTCCGGCGTCTGATCGGCTGCTGCAGGTTGATCCGCTGGCGCAGCATGATTCGCTGCCGCAGCATGATCCGCTGCCACGGATAGTCGCACCGATCCACCGGCCAGCAGCGCCGCCGCAGTAAACAGCGCGCCCCCTAACGGGACCCGCAGGCGGCGCGCTGCACTGGACGATCCACCGGAACTCAAACCAGGTATCCGAACGATTCTGCCCGCTCAGGGCCGGAACAGGCGCGCCGGCGGGGCCACCTGCGGCGTCGCCGCTGCCAGTCCCGGATTGGGTTCCGTCTCGAGACCCGTCGCCGTCACCGGCGCCGCTCCAGGCAGCGGCGTCACGTGCGGCCCTAAGCCCAGCTGCTCGGCCGTCACATAGTCGCCGTAGCCGTTGGCGAACTGGTTGGACACGCGCTGGGCGTGGCCATCGACGAAGGTGATGTCCAGCATCTTCTCGCTCTGCAGGGGCCGGCCGTACTCGTCCTTCAATGCGCCGACGATCTTGTGCGTCTTCACATCGATCACGTCGCCGGATGAGGAATACATCAGCTTGCCATCGATCCCGAGAGTCAACCAGTAGGTACCCCCAGGAGTATCGATGGTGTCGATTTCCTTCGGATCGGCGGTGTTGGAGAAGATGTGAATCTTGTTATAGATGCCGTCGGCAAGCCAGACCTCGGTCTCCTCCGGATTCAGCGCGATGCCGTGGCTCGGGCAGCCATGCGGAATGCGCGGCCGCGGCGTCACGTTCCACTTGGATTTCCAGTCCACGCTCGTCACCTCGACGGTCTTGTCGATGTGACCGGTCTTCGCGTCCACGACCAGGTAGCCCATGAAGTTATTCTGGTTGGTGAAGATCTTGGTCGAGTCCTTGTTCAGCACGAACACGCGGATGTTGTCCGGCAACGTGATGGTGCGGATCGGTTGCAGTGTCTGCACGTCCGAGATCGTCATGGTCTTGCCATTCGGCGACATGAACGCGGTCTTGCCATCGGCGCTCAGGTTCAGGTTGTGGACGCCGCGGCTCATCGGCGCATCCAGTTTGCCGAGGTACTTGCCCGTCTTAGCGTCGACCTTGAGCCAATAGGAGTACCAGGCCGGATCGGCACCTACGATGATGGTACTGCCGTCCGGAGTGACCTGCGGGCGCTCGCAGCAATGTCCATCCTCCACCGATGACCACACCAGTTTGTCGGTTGCGAGGTCGAACGCGCCGAGCCTGCCCCGGGCCGCCAGGTAGATCATGTTGGTCACAGGGCTGGCAGCCACGCCGGAGATCTGTTCCGGGCTGATGGCACCGGCGTAATCCCAGGTCGGGATACGCTTGATGAAGCGGTAATTGTCGTTGGCGTCCAGCACCACGATGCCCACACCGCTCTGCATTGCCGGCCGCTCGATCGAGCCGGGCAGCGTGACATAGATCAGATGTTTGGCGTGGGGGCGGAAGTTATCTCCCGGCGGCCTCGGCGGACCCGCTCCGGGACCCCGCGGTGCAGCGCCCGGGGCATCTGCGGCCGGCGCAGGCATCTGCGCCATCGCCAGCAGCGGACCAGCCAGCAGCAGGGCGGCCACACATTGGGATACCGATTTGAAATTCATGGCTGACCCTCCAATTGATATTGCTCTTGGGATCGATCTGAATCCGGCGCACCGCACCCGCCGGGCAGATCTGCGCCCTCGCTGTCGCAAGCCGCTTGTGGCTCGCGATGCCCCACCCCAGTCATGCGTCTCTCGTCTTTTATACTATATGAAAAGGCGTCACACTATATGATCAGGCGCGATGACCTTAATTTAATCTGCGCCTGACGGGGTCAGATCGTCACTCTCCATCCGAAGGGGCCCGGTCATGCATCGATCCATCCGTATTCTCATCGCATGCACCGTTACTGTGCCAGGCATGCTGCTCATCGGCGGAATCACGCATGCCGCAAGTCCCGGGAACGGTGCGTGGGTCGGGGCATGGGGATTCGCACCGACCTCATTCACCCCGGTACCCGCCGCGCCCAATGCGCCACCAAGCCGGGGTCCGGCGCCGCCTCCAGATCTGAACAACGTGACGGTGCGCCAGATCGTGCGCATTTCCGCTGCGGCCGAACGACTCCGGATCCGCTTCAGCGATGAGTTCAGCGACCAGCCAATGCGTATCGGGGCCGCTCACGTCGCGCTGCTCGGCGAGGATGGCGCGATCGTTCCGGGGTCGGACCATGCGCTGCGTTTTTCCGGTGAGTCTGCGATCACGATTCCCGCCGGCGCACCGCTGCTCAGTGACCCGGTCGACTGGAAGTTGCCTGCGCTGGCGCGGCTCGCGGTCAGCGTGTATCTGCCTGAGGACACCGTTCCGCCCGCACACCGGCTGATGGAATATGTCTCTTCCGCCGGGAATTTCGTCGATGCGGCGCAGATGCCGGGCGCCGCGCTGGTGCGCAGCGGTGCGCTGGCTTCCGAAGTGGAGATCGTCTCGCCGACGGCGACGCGGGTCGTCGTCACGCTCGGGGATTCCATCACCGAAGGAGTCGGCAGCACGCCCAACGCATTCAAGAGCTGGTCGGACCGGCTCGCGGATCGCCTCAGCGCGAATCCAGCGACGCGCGGCTGGTCGGTCGTCAATGCCGGCATCGGCAGCAACCGCCTGCTGCACAACGTCCCCGGAACCGGTGCGCTCGCGCGCTTCGACCGCGACGTGCTCGCCGTTCCGGGAGTCGCGATGGTACTGCTGCTAGAAGGCATCAATGACATCGGCTACAGCCAGACCACGCCGGCCGAGGCCGTGAGCTCGCAGCAGATCATCGAAGCCTACCAGCAGCTGATCGCTCGCGCGCATGCGCACGGCCTCGCGATCGTCGCCGGTACGATCACCCCGTTCGAGGATTCCCACTACTATGACCAGCACGGAGAGCAGCTGCGTCAGGACGTCAATCGGTTCATCCGCACCGGCGGCGCGTTCGACGGCGTGGTCGACTTCGATGCTGCCCTACGCGATCCGGATCATCCGACGCAGGTGCGCGCGACACTGCAGCGCGGCGACCACCTGCACCCTAACGACGAGGGCTACGCGGCGATGGGCGATGCGATCGACCTGAAACTCTTCAGGTCGACCGCCGCCACCAATCGAAAAGTGCAGTAGCGACGCGCAGGGTCGAGGGCCGCAGTGCCGGGGACGCTCAGGCCCGCAGGTATGGCTTGAGGTAGGTATTCATCGCGTCGGTGATGAATTCCTTCTCCGCGTCGGTCAGCGG
>CAZGVE010000021.1:15908-32066 GCA_964528845.1 uncultured Steroidobacteraceae bacterium
CCGGGTGGACGTGCCTCGGGCTCCATCGGTTGTTGGCGCGACTTGTTGGTGTCCTTGAACACGCCGCGCGCCACCATTGCGTACTCGACCGCACCGGGTATGGTCGCGAAGGCCTGCACGCGGCCAAACATGTCATAGGCCTCGCGTTTCTTGCCGGCCCAGTAAAGCTCCTGCACCTGCTGCAGCACATCGGCGAATTGCGGCGTCGGGCACAGTCCGACGACCCCGAGCGGCAGCTCCTGCAGCAGACCCGTGCCGGTGCCGCCGCCGGCCGACCATACCGCCAGCTTGTTATCCGTTCCCTGAATCAGTGGGGTGACCCTCTCGAGCGGATTGCCGACCTCGTCCTTGGTCGCCTTCATGGTCGGGATCTGCTTGAACATCTGCAGCATCAGATCGACGCTCATCGTCCCGCGAGTCTGCACGATCAACGGCAGATCGGTCGCCGCGCCGATCTGCTTGTAGTAGTCGAGAACGGTCGCGTCGCTGACGTTCCAGCCGTTGTTCGGTGGAATCGCGACGATCGCGTCGGCGCCATGCGCGGCCGCATGCTTCGCATAGCGCACCGACGTGGCGATGTCCCAGGTCGTGTTCTGCACCGCTATCGCGATCGCCGACTTGCCACCCTTGCCCGCGGCCAGCATCGTCTCGGCACCCTCGATCCGCTCCGCGTCCGAAAGCGTCGACCAGGCGCTCGCGAACACGGGCCAGATCATGCCGTTCACGCGACCGCGATTGATGAATTTGACCTCGGCCGCCAGCGCATCGGTGTCGATCTTGTCATCCGGCGTGAATGGCGTTTCCACGATCGGATACAAACCGCGCAGCGGCTTGCCGCTCGGCGTCGAGAGCTGCGCACCCTTGACGTCAGCCGCATCAGCGACGCGCCCGTCCAGCACGCCAGCGCCCAGCGCCAGTGCGCTCAAGGTCTGCAGAAAGGCCCGCCGATCCCCAGAGCTCTGACCCCTTTCCTCGTCCATCGTGATCTCCTTGATGTTGTGCGGTCCGCAACCGTCAGTCGAGCGCGTATCAGTCGAGTGCATAGGCGATGATCGAAGGCCGCGTGCCGGGGAGCATGCCCCGCCCGGCCGCGGTGACCACGACGTACTGCCGCCCCTTGGCCTTGAATGTGATCGGTACGGTGGTCGCCGGCGCGCTGAGCTTGTCCTGCCAGAGATCCTTTCCGGTACGGACATCGAGCGCGCGGAACATCATGTCCTCGGTACCGCCCATGAAAATGAGTCCGCCTGCGGTCACGATCGGCCCGCCCACGACGCTCGTGGCACCCCATGCAGCCGGAGCATCCGGATAGGGCTTGCCTGCGAACTGCACTGCCTGACCGTACGGCCGCTGCCACACGTGCTTGCCCGTGTTCATATCGATTGCCGTCAGCGTGACCCAGGGCGGCGGCGTGCACGGCGCACCCGCCGGCGAGTGCCAGAAGTCCGCCTGCGATTCGCTGTCATACGGAACGCCCGTGTACGGCACTCCAGGCGGCTTCGCTTCCGGTTTGTCTTTCGGGATCAGCCGTGCGGTCATCGCATCATTGAGCGCGCGTACCACGAGCAGGTTGGAGTTGGGGTCGAAAGCCACGCCTCCGACATCGCCGCCACCACCGTTGGACGGCAGCAGCACGTTGCCCTCGACGCTGACGGGCTGGAACAGGCCGTGGCGACGCCGGTCGAAGTCGGCCTGGCAGCTGGCGCGATCCTCAGGCGTGAGCCCGAAGATCTGATCGCGCGTGAAATCCTGCAGCGCAAACGGTTCGATGTCCGTGATCGGCTGCGTCGGCGAGGCTTTCTCGCCCGGAATGCTGGAGGGCGGAACCGGCAGATCGTGGATCGGAAAGATCGGCTCGCCGCTCACGCGGTCGAACACGAACACGAAGCCCATCTTGGTCTGCTGGATCGCCGCGTAGCGCTTGACGCCATCCTTGGTGATGGTCGAGAGCAGCGCGTGACCGGGCAGGTCGTAGTCCCAGATATCGTGCCGCACCAGCGTGTGGTACCACGCGATCTTCCCCGTTTTCGCGTCGATCGCGATCAGCGCATCCGCGAGCGATTCGTCGATCTGTCGCGCGACGCCGTAGTAATCCGGAGACATCGACGTGGTCGGGATGTAAACCAGGCCGAGCTTGGGATCTGCGCTGATCGTCGACCACACATTGGCCGCACCGGCCACTTCGCGCTTGTCCTCAGGGATCGGATCGAACTCCCACAGCAGGTTGCCCGATCGCACGTCCCAAGCCCGCACGTAACCGTCGGCGGCGTCGGGCCCCAGCCGGTCACTGACGCCCTGGGTCGTGATCAGCACGTCACCGACCACGGCGCCGGGCGAGACGGCCTTCGTGAGACCCTTGCCATGGTTCTCGAAATCCCAGTTGCTCACGTAGCCTGGATGCCCTTTCTGCGCACCGAAGTCTCGGCAGAACTTGCCGGTGTCGGCGTCGATCGCGTAGGTCTGGGAATTCGCATCTCCCCAGAACACCCGCTTCTCGCACGCTGCGCCGGACTTCGGATGGGCCGCCGCCCAATAGGTGACCGCGCGACAGGCGGCCTGCTTGCCACCGTTGCCGCTCACCGGCGCGCCGCCATCCTGCGCGGCATAGGGATCGGCGCGCCAGATCTCCTTGCCGCTCAGCGGATCCACGGCGACTGCTTTGCCGAGCTGCGAGCAGTAGTAGATCCTGCCGTTGACGTAGATCGGCGTGACCATGCTCGCACCGCGATCGGGCAACTCGTGCGCCCACGCCCGCTTGAGTCCCGCGACGTTGCCCGTGTTGATGTCCTTCAGCGGCGAATACTGACCGCCGCCCATGTCATGGCCGTAGGCAGCCCAGTCGCCTGGGTTGCCCAGCGCACTGAGTTCTCCCGTAGTCGCTGCACCCACGGGGCCACAGGCCAGAGCCAGCGCGTACAGCGCCGGCAGTGCGAGCATCCGATGCATGTTCATTCCTCTTTCCCCCTATCGGTGCAGCGCAATCCCGCCGGCACCCTGTTCGGTCAGCGCCCCGTCACCGAGCGCGATCCTGTTACGTGACAGTACGAATGCGATGACGTCCAGGTACTGCTGGTCGGTGAGGCTCCGCGGCTGTCCCTGGGGCATCGTCATTCGCGCGAGCTCCAGCAGATCCCGGGCACTGCGCCCGTTCCAGCGCGCGAGAAAGGCGTCGCCTGCGAGCGCCGGTGCGGATTGCATCGCGCCGCCGCTCAGATCATCGTTATGACACGTCGTGCAATCCGCGTAGTAGATATCCTCACCGCGAGCGAGCTGCTCCGTCTGCGCCTGGCTCGTCGCCGCCGGCTGCGCGGCTGCCAGGCCGGCCGAGAAGGCTGCGCCCAGCAGACTCGCTGCGATGCCCGTCATGAGCCCCCGGGGCGGCTGACGCTCACAAAGCCCGACGGGGGGGTCTGGGCGATGCTTTAGCAACAAAGTCGAGTGGGGTAATTGCTCGAGCGTCAGCCGCACCAGGAACGCGTTGACCGGCACGTTTGCTACCGGCTGATCTTCTTCGTGATCTTGTCGAGTGCGTCGTGGTCGATAGGATAACCCAACCCGGGCTCCGTCGGAGCCGGGATGTAGCCCTCTGAGTCGATCCGGAACTTGTATTTGAAATAGGGACGGTCGGTGTAGTCGGCCGGGAACGGCATCTCGAACCAGTACACGTTGGGCAGCGCGAGTTCGAGATGGAAGTGCAACGCGAGGTCAAGCACGTTGCCCCAGTTGTGCGGCGCACATTCCATACCGTGCGCATCGGCAAGCAGTCCGACCCGCATAGAGCCGGAGATGCCGCCGACGTTATCCGCGATCAGGCGCACCGCGCCGATGGCGTCCTGCTTGATGTACTCCGCGAAGTCCGCGATCGAATACAGGAACTCGCCGACGTGCAGCGAAAGATCGAGCTTCTTGCGCAGGTCGATGAGTCCTTCCAGGTCGGACGTTCGAATCGGATCCTCGAACCACAGGTAGTTCAGTTCATCGAGCAGGCGTCCGACCTGCAGCGCCTCGTAACGATCGTACATCTGCACCGGATCGTGCATCAGCACGTAATCGGCAGGCGCGGCCTTGCGCAGCTGGCTGATGATCTCCATGTGCCCGCGGAAGGTCGGGATTTCCGGGCCCGAAGCATGCTGCCCGCGCCCGGGATGAATCTTGTAGCCCTTGTAGCCCTGCTCGATCGCCTTCATCAGATCCGGCACGTAGTCCTCGATCGTGGCGAGGTGCTGCGAGCTGGCATAGGCCATCACGCGCGTCTTGGTGCTGGTGCCGCCCGATAGCAGCTTGTAGATCGGCCGGTTCACGGCCTTGCCGAGGATGTCCCACAGCAGCACATCGGCCGCGGCTGTGTACCAGTTCGGCCAGGCGCCACCGCCCCGCGGGGTCAGGCCGGAGCCGTTCACCGCCGCGCCGCCGAAGGCCGGACCCATGCCCGGACCCTCCGGACCACCAAACCCCGGCGGCGGCGGACCGCCCGGCCGGCGCAAGGGCGAGGCATCGAAGCCGAAGCCGCCCTTCAGGCCGCTGGTCGATGTGATGGTCGGCAGCAGGTCGATCACGCTCTTGCCGACCAGATTGGCCTTGGCCCAATCCAGCCAGCCGACCGTGATGTTGCGATCGCCGATGGTGTAATTGCCTTCGATGCCGTTGTTCGTGACCACCGACAACAGCTCACCGGTCTCGGTCGTATTCAGACGATGTATTCCGGTCAGGTCGGTCTGGTAGATCTTCACTTCCTTGATCTGGAGATCGAGCAGGTCGTTGCGCTTGACGCCGACCGCCTGCGCGGCAAGCAGGCCCGGATCCCAGAGAGCCGCCGCTCCCACCGCGGTACCCACCGCAGACCCTGACAGAAAGTTCCGCCGCGACATGTCCTGTTTGCTCATGCGCTCTCTCCTGCTCCGCTGCTGCTTTACTTGTCTGCCAAGGCAAACGAAAGAATGTTGGATTCCGAGGCGATCGCCACGTACTGGCGGCCGTCGATCGTGTACGTCATCGGTGAACCCTTCCAGCCCTGGTTCGCATCGAAGTGCCACAGGCTGCTGCCATTGCGTGCATCGACCGCGGCGAAGGCTCCGCTGGTCTCGCCGAAGAACACCAGGCCGCCGGCGGTGCTGAGCACGCCCGAGTAATTGCGTTCGGGGTTGCCATCCATCGGCACTTCCCACGCGACCTTGCCGGAATCCACCTTGAACGCGCGCAGCACCTTCTTCGACGGATCAGCCGGATCGCGCAGGAAGCCGTAGCCGCCGTCGTGCGCCTTGCGATACGTCGAGCAGTCCTCGACCGTCATCACGTAGTAGAGCTGCGTCACGGGATTGAATGCGGTTGAATACCAGTTGGTCGCACCGCGCACCGCGGGGCAGGTCTTGACGCCGACGTCATTGGTCTCGTTCGCGCTCAGCAGGATCGGGCGCCCGTCGGCGCCGACGCCGCTGGCCCAGGTCAGCTTCTTGACCATCGCCGTGCCCTGCAGGAACTTGCCGGTGGCGCGGTCCAGTACGTAGAGGAAGCCGTTGCGGTTCGCGTGCAGCAGCAGCTTGCGCTGCTGGCCGCCGAACGGCGCATCGACCAGCACGATCGGCTGGTTCGCGTCCCAGTCGTGCAGATCGTGCGGCGTGAACTGGAAATGCCACAGCAGCTTGCCGGTCTTCGGATCGATCGCGAGGTCGCTGTCGGTATACAGGTTGTCGCCGCCGCGCGCATCACCGTCGGTGTCCGGATAGGGATTGCCGACCGGTACATACAGCACCCCGGTCGCCGTGTCGTAGCTCGGGGTGGTCCAGGTTCCACCACCCAGCGGCGTGTCAGCACCTACCCAGGTTTCAGAACCGGGCTCACCGGCTTTCGGCACGGTCCAGAACCGCCACGCGAGATCCCCGGTCGTGGCCTTGTAGGCCACGAAGGACCCTCGTATCGACTCATCGCCACCGGACACGCCAACGATCACCAGATCGCCGATCACGAGCGGGGCGGAAGTTGCACCATAGTGCCCGGGCTGGTCGTTGATCGCGACGTCCCACAGCAGCGCGCCGTTCAGGCGCTGCAGGCACACCAGGTGCGCATTGTCGGTGATGAAATAGACCCGGTCGCCGAGCACAGCGACGCCTCGATTGGCACCCTTGGCCGCATCGCCCGAGATGTTCTCGGCGGCACTGCGCGGCCGCGTCCAACTCCAGATCTCGGTGCCGGTGCGGCCATCGAGCGCTTCGACCTGGTTGGGAGCGGTCACATACATGACCCCACCGACTACCAGCGGCGTGGTCTCGAGCCCGGTGTACGGCATCGGATGGATCCAGGCCGGCCGCAGCCGCGAGACATTCTTCGCGTTGATCGCATCGAGCGTGCTGTAGCGATTGCCGTTCACGTTGCCCGCGTAGGTCGGCCAGTCCCCCGGCTTGGGATGCAGGACTTCGTCTATCGCCGCGGGGGGCACCGTGTCGGGCAACGCATGGTTGGCACCCGCCGCGACGCCCGCGAGGCTGCTCAAGTACGCGATCAGATCCCGCTGCTCCTCCGGGGTACCCCGGAACGCCGGCATCAGCGAGGTCTTGTCCGTCACCACGGACTTGTATTGCTCATCGGACAGCAGCAGCAACCGGCCTTCCTTGGTCTGCAGGTCGATGCTGTGTGCAGTCTGCGCGCGGGCGAACCCGCGCAGCGCGTTGCCGTCGCGCATATTCACCGTCACCATCCCGTAGCCGTTCGAGATCCGGGCGTCAGGCTGCAGGATCGACTGCGTGAGCTCGGCCAGTGTGGACAGATGTCCGATGTTGGACAGGTCCGGTCCGTTGATCCCGCCGCGTCCCTGCGCGATATGGCACTCCGCGCAGTGTCCAGCGCCGAAGAACACGCTGGCACCTGAGCTTAGGTCGCCGGCAGGCTTCATGTCGAAGGCATCGGCGTTCAGGCTGCGCACGTAGTAGGCCAGTGCCTCGATCTGGGCAGGAGGCAGGAACGAGAAGGACGGCATGTTGCCGCGCCCGTTCGTGATGACGGTCGCGATCTCCGCCTCGCTCTGGCCGCGCAGGTGTCGGCTTCCTACCAGGGTCGGTGCCCGATCCGAGCCGGCGCCATCCCCGCCATGGCACACCGAGCAGTTGGGTCCGAACGCCGCTGGCTGGATCGCCGCGGGAGCGACCGTGTCCGCCGCGTACGTCACCGGAGCCGCCGCGAGTACGACCAGCGCAGCGGTCGCTCGCCAGAGTGCGCTACGCATGCACATGCGGCTTCAGATAGGTATCGAAGGCCTCGCGGATCACCTGCTTCTGCGCATCGTCGAGCTTCGGTTGCGGGCGGCCCGCTCCCATGCCGGGTGTCGGGCGGCGCGTGGTGCCCTCCTTGAACACGCCGCGCGCAATCATCGTGTATTGCGTCGCGCCCTGGATCGAATCGAAGGCCAGCACTCGGCCGAACATGTCGAAGGCCTCGCGCTTCCTGCCTGACTCCCACAGTTGCCATGCCCTCTGAAACACGTCGGCAAGCCCGGGCAGCGGACAGAAGCCCGTGAAGCCACGCTGCATCTCATCCAGCATCGTGCGCACACCCTGCCCCGCAAACACGGCGACCTTGTGATCCGTGCGCTCGAGGATCGGCATGACGCGCTCGAGCGGATTGCCGGCCTCGTCCTTGACGACCTTCATCGTCGGGATCTGCTGATACATCTTCACGATCAGATCGACGCTCATGTCGCCGAGGGTCTGCACGAACAGCGGCAACGGTGTCGCGGCCCCTATGGCTTTGTAGTAATCCAGCATCGCCTGCTCGTCCACCTTCTCGGGCGGCAGCGAAATGATCGCATCGGCGCCATGCTCGGTCGCATGCTTCACATAGCGCAACGTGGTATCCATGTCCCCGCCGATCGCCTGCACGCCGATCACCACGGCGGTCTTGCCGCCCTTGGCCGCTGACAGGATCGCCTCAGCACCGTCGAGCCGCTCCTTCTCGCTGAGCGTCGACCAGCCGCTCGCGATCTGAGGCCAGACGAAGCCAGGCACGCCACCCCGACTGCAGAATTTGACCTCGGCGGCCAAACCGTCGAGATCCAGGACATTGTCAGGCGTGAACGGTGTTTCCCCGATCGGGAACAGGCCGCGCAGGCTCCTGGCGGCGGGAGCCTTCGCTACCGCATCGAGGCTGCCTGCGACACCGAGCGTCATGGCGAGTGCTCCGGCTGATCGCAGGAAGTTGCGCCGGTCCAGCGCTTCACGGGTGTCGGGTTCGATCATCGCAGCCATTCCCCCCGTACTGGTAGTCGGACCCGGTCGATCAGGTCTTGAGGTCCGCCTCGTGCACGTGCCGGCGAGCTCTCGCCCGCCGGCACGTTACCCGGTCAGATCAGTTCTATAGGACGGTCTATCGGTCGATCTTGTTACCAGCGCTTGTCCAGGCTGATCCTGAAGGCTCTTCCCAGCGGACTGGCACCGGCAGAGTTGAACCCAGAGGAAGGCGACGTGCCGGTGATATAGACCAGCGGCGGCGGCGTGTTGAGAACATTGTAAACGTTGAGCTGCAGCTTCAATCCCTTGAGAAAGCCATCTTCCTGCGGGAAGTTGTAGTTCGCCGAGTAGTCGATCGTGATGAACTGCTGCACCCACTGGATCGCCGGCGTCGTCTTGCCCGTCGGGCTCGCGACGTAGTCAACCTTCGAATACAGATAGTTGTAGTGGCCGGTGTAATTCACCGCCGCCTGCTGGCTGATGGGGCCGCTCTGCAGCCCCAGCGTGAAGCGGGAGTGCCACGGAATGATGTCCTGTGCACCCGCATCGTTCTGGAAGTACTGCGAACCGCTCTTCAGGTTATCGACAAATTGCGCGCCTAGGGCCGTCTGCGACTGGAACTTGTACAGATATTCACCGCTCAAGTCGGCGGTCACGATGCCGAAAGGCAGCGTCCGAACGTAGTTGAAATCGAAGTCCCAACCATCGATGTCGGTGGTGCCGATGTTCTGCCGCTGTGCGCTGCTGACCAGGTACACCGGCAGGCCGCTCGCCTCCACCTGTGCCAGCGTGAAGGGCGCGTAAAAGCGGAGGCCGGACAGGACGGCATTGAGTTGCGCCGAATTGAGCGGTGTCGCCGGTACGCCCGCCAGCGTCGGATTGGCGGCGCAGTTATTGATGCCGTTGAACGTATACAGCTCGATGTAGGACGGATTGCAGAAGTTCGTGCTCGCCGCCGTACCGGGGGTCGTCGGAATCTCGACCTCGTTGAAGTACCGGATCAGGAAGTTCGTGATATTGGCCCTGAAACCCGGCAGGAACGACGGCGTGAAGTCGACGCCGAAGGTCCCCGTCTTGGCCGTCTCCGGCTTCAGGCCGGGCTTACCGCCGGGCATGCCGATCGTGTAGATGGCCGGGAAGTTGGCAACCGGACCCGCGTTACCAGCAGCAACCAGGGCCGCGATGTTACCCGGGAAGGACGCCGGATTGGCGCCGGGCTGAACCTGCGTGACGCCGACGCGCGTATCGATCGCGTAGATGTCGGCCAGCTGCGGCGCATGGAATGACGTGCCGTAGGTCGCACGCAGCGAGATATCCTGGATCGGCGACCAGGTGATGCCGTACTTCGGGTTGCTGGTATTGCCGAAGTCGCTGTAGTGGTCGTAGCGACCGGCCACCGAAAGGCTCAGCTTCTGGATGCCGGGCAGCGCATTGCCGGCGCCGATGATCGGCAACGACAACTCGCCGTAGACGGCATGCACCTGGCGGCTGTGGCTCTGGTAGTTGCCCGGCGTGAAGCTCGGCACACCACTGACCGGAGCTACGGCGCCCGGGACGCCGATCGGATCCTCGCCGACGTACTGCTCATCGCGCAGCGCCCCGCCGACGGCGAGCTTCACATCGCCGCCCGGCAGCGTCACCACCGTACCGTCCGCCTTGACGTTGAAGTCATAGATGCGCTGGATGGCCTTGAACAGCAGCGGCCAGTTCATGATCGCACCGGCGACATTCGGATTGGTGGTCTGGGCAAACGGATTCAGCGCGGTGCTGGTCGTGGTGCCGATCTCGGCCGCATACAGCGCACCCGGATTGACTGACGAGCTGTCGGGGTTCAGTGCGGTGCTGCTGCTGATGCCGAAGTCGAAATCGGTGCTGATCTCCCAGGTCTTGGTCAAGTCATAGGTCGCGCCGAGGTCGATCGTGGCGGACTGTGCGCGAAACTGGTTCACGATGTTGCCCAGCGCTCCGAACGCACCGGAATTCGCGAACACGGTCTCGGGGGCGCCCTGCAGGCACGTTACCGTGCCCGCCCCGCCGACGCACGGCACGTTCGGCGGCTGGATGTAGTACGGATTGCCGGCCGTGATAACGCCCGCACCGAACACCGCATTGTCGGCCGCGATGTTCGGACCGGGGATGACCAGGCCCTGTGGAATGCCGGTGAACCCTGCGTTGTTGATCTGCAGGGTCTGCGGGGCATAGAGCCCGCTCGACTTGTCATCGGTGTATTTCGCGTCGAGGGCCAGGTGCAGCTTCTCGCCAACGTCCTGGCGGATGTTGCCAATGAGGGCATAGCGGCGGTTCGGATAGATCAGCTGCGTCGCGGCTCTCGGGTCGCAGGTCGCGGCCTGCGTCACGTTCAGGCCCTGCTCCGGCGTCCCGGTGACCGCGTTGTAGTACTGCGAACCGATGCGGAGGTTCACCGCGGGTCCGCAAGTCGTGTTGTTGGAGAACACGCCACCGTACGGCCGCAGATCCTCGGTGTAGAACGAGCGATCGGTGTTGTACAGCGGCGAATTGTCCTCATAGTGGAAGTCCAGCAGCGCCGAGCCGCCGGACCAGGTCTTGCCGAGCAGCTGGCCGATGCTGCGGGCGCTGTAGTCATTGGCACCGGTGTAGCTGAGATACGACTCGGCACCGTTGAAATTCTTCTTCAGGATGATGTTGATGACACCGGCGACCGCGTCCGAGCCATAGGTCGCCGAACCACCGTCCTGCACCACCTCGATGTGGTCGATCGCCTCCGGGGGAATGGAGGAAGGATCCGCGGTGGTCAGCAGCGGCGAATCGCCGACCAGGCGATGGCCGTCGATCATGACCAGCACCGCGGTGCCTGGCAGGCCACGCATGCCAGGGATGGTCTGGCCGCCGCTGCGGAACTGCTGGTTGCCGCCGATCGGCGTCGTATTGAAGCTCGTCATCGACGGCACCGTGGTCAGCAGGTCCGCCGTATTGGTCGTGCCGGTAGCCGCGATCTGCGCCGACGAGACCACCTCGAGCGGCGAGCCGTTCGGCGCCGCGCCGCGGATCAAGGTGCCGGTGACGACCACTTCCTGCAATTCGTTGCCGGTATCCGCGCCCGAGTTGACGCTCGCATTCTGCGCCAGCGCCGCAGCGCTCGTCGCAGACAGAACCGCCGTCACAACAATCTTCTTCACGTGGCTATCTCCCCCAATCGTTGAACCGTCGAGACCTGCAATCAAGTTGCTGCGCGAGCGACGGACGACTATCAGAGACTGCGAGAACACACGGTGAGCGAATTGGTCTTGATGCCCTATCGTGCCGCCGCAGTGCTGTATGCCTGCGGCTGTTTCCCCCAGCTCGTTCTGATTACGCCCCACCCCTCGTTGGCATATTTTGGGACTTTATACTACATTTTAAAAATACTGCAATACCGGTTTTGCGCCGTGCGCGCATCGGTCTTCCCCGCTGCCTCAGGCCGATTGTGACCACGGCACAACAGTCTGGCGCTGCGTACCCAGCTTCGATATACCCAGCGTGATCGTATCCCCGGCCCGCAGGAATATCGGCGCAGGCTTCTTGCCCATGCCGACCCCGGGCGGCGTGCCGGTCGTGATCAGGTCCCCCGGCAGCAGCGTCATGAACTGGCTGACGTAACTCACGATGGTCCGCACCGAAAAGACCATCGTGCGCGTGTTGCCCGTCTGCATCCGCTTGCCGTTGACGTCCAGCCACATGTCGAGAGTCTGCGGATCGCCCACCTCATCGGCCGTCACGAGCCATGGACCCACCGGGCCAAACGTATCGCAGCCCTTGCCCTTGTCCCACGTGCCGCCGCGCTCGAGCTGATAAGCGCGCTCAGAGACGTCATTGATCAGGCAGTAGCCCGCGACATGGTCGAGTGCGCTGCTTTCCGGAACGTAGCGCGCGGTGCGGCCGATCACGACACCGAGCTCCACTTCCCAGTCCGTCTTGAGCGAGCCCTTGGGGAGCATCACGTCATCATTCGGACCAACGATGCAGCTGGTCGCCTTCATGAACACCACCGGCTCGGTCGGCACCGGCAATCCGGACTCGGCGGCATGATCGCTGTAGTTGAGCCCGATCGCGATGAACTTGCCGATGCCCGCGTAGGGCGTGCCGAGCCGGGGGCTACCCGGTACGAGCGGCAAACTCTCGATCGGATGTCGGGCCAGCGCCGCCAGTGCGGCGGGGCCAAGCGACTCTGGGCGCAGCTCGCTGACGACTCCGGCGAGCGAGCGAATCTGACCCTGGCTGTCGAGCACCCCGGGCTGTTCGGCTCCTGCCGGACCATAGCGCAATAGCTTCATGGGAAGTCCTTGAGGGCGGTGGGAGATCAGCAGACGCTCAGTAGGTCGAGCGGCCGCCGGAAATATCGAACACGGCGCCGGTCGAGAAGGAGCACTCGCGGCTGACCAGCCAGGCGATCAGCGCGGCATTCTCCTCGACCGTGCCGAAGCGTCCCATCGGGATCTTCGAGAGCATGAAATCGATATGCGCCTGCGTCATCTGGTCGAAAATTGCGGTGCGCACCGCTGCCGGAGTCACCGCGTTGACGGCCACGCCGGTGGTCGCGAGCTCCTTGCCCAAAGACTTGGTCATCGCGATCACGGCCCCCTTCGAGCTCGAATAGGCCGAGGCATTTGGATTGCCATCCTTGCCGGCGACGGATGCGACGTTGACGATGCGGCCATATTTCTGCGCGACCATGTGCGGGACCACTGCGCGATTGACATAAAATACGCCGTTTACGTTGACATCCATCACCTTGCGCCAGGCATCAGTCGGATAGTCCACCAGCCGGACATTCGGGCCGGTGATCCCGGCACTCACGACCAGGATGTCAATGCGGCCCAGCTGCTGCATGGTCTGGGTGGTCGCGCGCGCGACCGAGTGCTCATCGGATTGATCCATCACGATCTTGTGCGCGAACGCCGCCTGGGGCGCATTCAGTGCAGCCTCCGAGATGTCCCACGCGCTGACCCGGGCACCCTCGGAGATCAGCCGCTGAGCCACGGCCAGACCGATACCGGAAGCGGCGCCCGTGATCACGGCCACCTGGCCGTCGAAACGACCTGCCATCGCAGTCATGGGAGACCCCCTTTGCCTATGTAATCGAGTTCTTGTGAATGAACCGCGCTGTTGCTTGCCCTCAAATGGCGATTCTCCCTACAAGTACAACGCCGTCCCAATATTTGATATTAGGGGATGAGTTTGATAGCGTCAACGGCAAATTCTGGTGCAGACCGTGCTTCATGATGGCGCAGTCAGTCCTATTACAGAGCGCGGCGAGCGCCCGGAGCATTCGCTGATCGCTGGGCAGAACCGAACTTTAGACTACCGACGCGGATACCACCATGCCGATCAACACCACCGTGAGTTCCAGGCTCGATTTCCAGACCGCGCTGCTGTGCGCAGGTTCACTGATGATCGCCGCCTGCCTGCCGTCCGCGGCGAGCGCGCTCGAAAAGCCTGACGTCACCTACAAGGTGTTCCAGTTTCCCGCGGACCGCATCCCGCGCATCGACGGCAATGCGGACGATTGGGCGATCGTGCCTGAGAGCTACGTCATCGGTGGCGATCAGCTCACCGACGACGTGAAGACTCATGGCCCGCCGGACCCGAAGCAACTCACCGTGCGGGTGCGCGTCGGCTGGGTCAAGGGGCAGAACCGGCTGTATTTCCTGTACGAGGCCACCAAACCCTACTGGGACTTCTCGCTGCCAGGTCTGCACAACGACACCTTCGAGATCGTCGTCGATGGCGACGCCTCCGGCGGCCCGCTGATCGACAAGGCCCACAAGGAATTCTGGATCCCCGAGGAAGTCGGCGCATCCACCGCCGCGCCCGACGAGCGCATCAGCCGGGACGAGGCAAACTGGGCCATCCACGGCGTACAGGCGCAGAACTACCATATTTTCACGCCCGCGCTGGACAAGGACTGGGCCATGGCCTGGGGCGCGCCGACCTGGATCAAGGATTTTCCATGGGCGAACGCCGCCTATTCCTACGACTTCAAGCCCGGTCAGGGCGGCAAGCTCACATTGGAATTCTGGGTCACGCCGTTCGACTATGCGGGCCCCGAAGGCCCGCAGCGAGCCGTGGAATCAGTGCTGCGCGAGAACAAGATCATCGGTCTCGCGTGGGCGGTGCTGGACTATGGTGATGTGAACGCGAAGACCTACAACGCGTTCTGGAACCTCTCGCCCAAGCACATGATGTACGGCAATGCCTCGGAGCTGTGCGCGTTCCAGCTGATGCCACTCGAGCCACAGTTGCGCAAGTCCATCGAGGCGCGATGGAGCCATACCGTGGTGGACATGGATCGCCGACTGGTCGCGTTCAAGGACCTCTCGGTGGGTAACATCACAGGCTGGCACTGGGATTTCGGCGATGGTTCGTCCTCGAGCGAACAGTATCCCCTGCACCAGTACGACAAGCCGGGCCCGTACGTCGTGATCCTCGATGTCACGGGGCCTACCGGCAGCTCGCGTCACTCGAAGGTCTGGGACATCAGCCTGCGCTAGCGCGCGCTCATGCCGGGCATCCCGGGCATTTCCGACATGCCTGCACTGCCAGGGACGTGGGACACGGGCGGCGCGCGCAGCATCGCGAGAGGCATCGAGGCGGACCACAAACCGCAGGCCACGATCACGGCGCCGAACAGCCGCGCGACGGTGCCATCGCGCAGACCCAGATGCGCACCCGCATAGTTCACGCCCAGCATTGCCGGCAGAGTACCCAAGCCGAAGCTAAGCATCACGGCACTGCCGCGCGCCGCGCTGCCAGCGACCGCGGCCGCCACCAGCACGGAATAGACCAGACCGCACGGCAGCCATCCCCACAGCATCCCGAGCGTGTAGGCGCGCGCTGAACCGCCTGCCGGCAGCGTGCGCGTCACCATCGGAAGGGTGCGCCGCCACAGGCGCGCACCGACGCGCTCCGGGAGGCGCAGCAGGCGCAGTCGTATACTGCTGCCAAGCGCGAGATCCAGTCCGATCAGCACTACGACAGCCGCGGTGGCCAGCCGCAACACCTGGCCCCACCGCGCCAGCGCGAACCCACTGCCCGCGGCCAGCCCCAGAGCGCCGGCCAGTCCGCCGGCCGCGGCGTAGCTCGTCAGTCGGCCGCACTGATACAGCAGCGGGTAGCCGCGGTGCGCGCCCGGGGCACGCGTCGCGCCCAGCGCACTCGCGATCCCGCCGCACATCGTGAGGCAATGCGTGCTGCCAAGCATACCGGCCATGAACGCCGTGACCAGCGCCAGCTCATGCATCGGGGCCGCCTCGCTCGTCGCGGGTCGGGCGCCGGTCGTCATCGAGCAGGATCTGCACTGCCGGCGCTTCCAGATCATCGAATTGTCCGCGTCGCACGGCCCAGAAGAACGCCCACAGCGCAAAGCTGAACAGCGACAGACCGAGCGGTATGAGCAGGAACAGGATCTTCACGCGCGCGCCGCCTGTACCGGTGCTGCCCCAAGGCCCAGCGACGGCGTGCGCGTGGCGCCGTCGCCGAGCAGTCGCATCGCATTGATCACGACCAGCAGCGAACTCAACGACATGCCGGCCGCGGCCATCCATGGTGACAGCCATCCGGCAGCCGCGATCGGCACCGCGGTCGCGTTGTAAAGGATTGCCCACGCGAGATTCTGGCGGATGATCCGGCGCATCCGGCGCGCGGTCTCGACGCCATCGATCAATGGCGCGAGCGCCTCACCGGGCAGGATCAGCTCGGCGCTGACCTTGGCGAGTTCGGTACCGCTGCCGATTGCGATCGAGACGTCCGCCGCCGCCAGTACCGGCGCATCGTTGATGCCATCACCCACCATCGCGACGCCGTGGCCCGCAGCCTGCAGCGTGCGCACCAACGCCACCTTGTCGGCGGGCCTCAATGCGGCGTGTGCCTCGCGCACGCCCAGCCGACGCGCGACGAGCGTCACGATCCCGGGCACATCGCCGCT
>CAZGVE010000021.1:32166-63929 GCA_964528845.1 uncultured Steroidobacteraceae bacterium
CGCGCACGCCCAGCCGACGCGCGACGAGCGTCACGATCCCGGGCACATCGCCGCTTGCGATCACCGGAGTCACTCCCAGCATGCCAAGCGCCGCGAGGGTGTCAGGCGCGTCCTCGCGCAGGCTGTCACTGAGCAGGAACTGAGCGAGCGGGCCCTGCTCGTCGCCGAGGAGGATCTCGACGCAGTCGCTGCGGCCCCGCTCCATGCCCGGCAGGCGCGACGCCGCCGCGTCGTGACAAAACTCGTGTACAAAGTCGGACCGCCCGAGGCGGTAGCGGACTCCGTCGAGTTCGCCCGCAAGTCCCCGTCCGACCGCCAGCTGCACCTGGCGCAAACCCGGCGCCGGAGCGATCAACGCGAAGGCTCGCGCCAGCGGATGCTCGGAATGCCGCTCGAGCGCGGCCGCAATCGCACGGCATCGCTCCGGATCGGCCCTGGCGCTCAGCGCACGCACGCTCTGCAGCCGCGGTCTCCCGCGGGTGAGCGTTCCCGTCTTGTCGAACACGATGCGATCGGCCCGCGCGAGTCGCTCCAGCGCACGCCCGCCGGTCACGAGCAGACCGGCACGCGCCAGCCGCGTCGTGGCCGAGGCCAGCGCGGCGGGTGCCGCCAGCGACAGTGCGCACGGGCAGGTCACGACCAGCACCGCGAGCACGCATGGGAAGGCGCGCGCCGGATCGGTATGCAGCCAATGCAACCCCACCGCGGCCGCGAACACCAGCACTGCACCGATGAACCACGACGCCGCCCGATCCGACAGCGCGACGAAACGCGGGCGCGAGGCGCGTGCATGTTCGAGCAGCCGCGAAATTGCCGCCAGCGTCGAGTCCTGGCCTACACGCAGCACGCGCATCTCGACCACGCCGCTGAGATTCAGGCTGCCGGCGATCAGCGCATCGTGCGGGCCGCGCACCTGCGGTGCGGATTCCCCGGTCAGCAGCGACTCATCGACCTCGGTGGCGCCGGTCAGCACTTCCCCGTCGGCCGCAATGCGCTCGCCGGCCAGGACGCGCACGCGATCTCCCGCGACCAGTTCCTCCGGCAGCACTCGCTCCGCTCCCTCGCCCACGATACGCAGCACGCTGTCGGGGAGCATGCGCGCGAACGCATCCTGCTGCAGCCCGGCACGATGGCGCAGCGTCATTTCGGCGAAGCGACCCAGCCCCAGGAAGAACGTGAACATCACGACCGAGTCGAAGTACACCGCTCCGCTGCCACGCAGCACGGCAACGACGCTCCACAGATACGCACTGCCGATCGACAGCGCCACCGGGACATCCATCCCGAGCGTGCGCGCGCGCAAGGCTCGCCAGGCACCGTCATAGAACGGCCGCGCCGAATAGAGTGCCACCGGGGTAGCCACGACCAGGCTCACGAAGCGCAGCAATTGCTCGATGTCCGGCGCAATCCCCTGCATGGCGCCGGCATAGAGCGCGACAGAATAGGTCATCACTTCCATCATGCCGAAGCCGGCCACCGCCAGCCGCTTGAGCGCATCGCGGCGCTCCGCGGCGCCATCCGGCCCGCTGGAGCTGAAGCTCAATGGGTGCGGCTGAAATCCCAGCGCATCGATGCGCTCGAGCACGCGGCTCAACGCGACGCGTCCCGGCTGATAGCGCAGCTCGGCGCGGCCGGTTCCCGCACTCACGTGCACCGCGCTGATGCCGGAGAGCCGGCGCAGGCTGTTTTCGATGAGCCAGCCGCAGGCGGCGCAGTGCAGGCCGTCGACCTGCAGGCTCAATTCGCGTTCGCCGTCGGTGCGCAGGTGAGTGAAGCGACGCAGTGAGGCTTCCCGATCGAAGCTCGACCAGTCGCGGCCCGGCCGCGGCGGCAGCGCGCCGCTGCCGGATCGGAACTCGTAGTAGCGCTCCAGTCCCTGGGCGAGCACGAGATGCACCGCCGCCTCGCAACCGCTGCAGCACACCGGTCGCGACACGCCCGCGACCCGCACTGCGCACGGGCTGTCGCGGGGTACCGGTCCACCGCAGTGAAAACAGGCCGGGGGCGTGCTCACCACCATACAATCGGTCGCTAGTCGGAAGCGTCGGCGTGCTCGAGCACGACGTCCGTGGTATGCACGGCGAAATAGGCGCTCACGAAACTGCCGATGACGGCGCTCATCAGCAGGCTGATCACGAACCAGGGCCAGAACTCCCGGTACCACGGACGCACGGGCGTCATGGCATCGGTCCTATGAACCGCGCCTTCTCGTGCACGCCGATGCGCGGCTGGTCCACCGATTGGAGCGAGAGCACGATGTGGTGCACGCCCCCGGCCGTCGCTTCCGGTGCCTCCAGGCGTGTCGGTATCGTGCTGACGCTGCCGGGTGCGGCCTCGAGTACCCCCTGCGGTACCGCGATTTCCAGCCCTTCCATGCCTGATACCTCCAGTCGGTAGCGGTGAACCCGGTCGTCGAGATTGATGAGCTTCAGGACGTAGACGTTTTCGATGCGGTCCCCGTGCACTTCCCTATACAGCGCGTTGCGGTCCCGGATCACATCCAGGATCAGCGGTGTGCGCGTGCCCAGCGAATACAGCAGTGCCGCGACGGCGCAGGTCAGCAGCAGCGCGTATACCATCGTTCGCGGCCGCAGGATCCGGGTCGTGCTGCCGTGCGTGGCATGCTCGGTCGTGTAGCGGATCAGTCCGCGGGCGGTGCCCATCTGGTCCATGACGGCATCGCAGGCGTCGATGCAGGCCGCGCATGCTATGCACTCGTACTGCAGGCCGGCGCGGATGTCAATGCCGGTCGGACAGGCCTGTACGCACAGCGTGCAGTCGATGCAGTCACCTTGGCCGCGGGATCGGGCATCGCTGCCGCGCGGCCGCGCGCCACGCGGCTCGCCGCGCCCGCCGTCGTAGGAGATGATCAGCGTATCCTTGTCGAACATCGCACTTTGGAAGCGCGCGTACGGGCACATGTACTTGCAGACCTGTTCGCGCAGGAATCCCGCGTTGCCATAGGTCGCGAGCGAATACAGGAATATCCAGAACAGCGCCCAGCCGCCGATGGCGCCGGCGAGCAGTTGCACGCCCAGCGTCCGGATCGGCAGGAAGTAGCCGACGAAGGTGAATCCGGTGTAGACCGCGAGGGTGATCCAGAGCAGCTGCTTGGCTCCCTTGCGCAGGATCTTCTCGTGTGTCCACGCTCCCCGGTCGAGCTTCATGCGACGCGCCCGCGGGCCTTCGGTCCACTGCTCGATCCAGACGAACAGCTCGGTCCACACCGTCTGCGGGCAGGCATAGCCGCACCAGAGGCGACCGGCGAGTGCCGTAACGAAGAACAGCGACAAGGCCAGAATGATCAGCAGCGTCGCCAGGTACACGAAGTCCTGCGGCCAGAGCGTCAGGCCGAACAGGTGGAACTTGCGCGCCGGCAGGTCGAACAGCACCGCCTGGTGGCCGCGCCAATCCAGCCACGCCACTCCATAGTAGAGACCGAGCAGCACGACCACCGCCGCCTTGCGCAGCCGCGCGAAGCGCCCCTTCACTTCGCGCGGATAGATCTTCTCGGCGGCCGCGTAGAAGGCGATCGGAGCTTGCACGCTCATGGTGGTGGCGGACGGCGCGTGCGGATCAGGAACACGCTGACCGAGCTCGCCAGCGCAGCGATGATCCAGAAGAACAGGAATCCCAGTGCGTAGCCCTGCTCGCGGCTCAGGTCGGCGAATATCCGTGGCCCGGCATCGCTGAGCAGCTGCGGATCGACGGCCGCGAAGAACAGCAGACTGGCAACGCAGGCGGCAAGAAACGACGGCCACAGCACCAGGGCGACATTGGCGCCGCGCCCAGTATCGAGCAGCTCGCCGCCTGCCTCAGGCGCCTCCGTGCCCATGGCCTTCAATGCCCGCGCGACAGGCTGTACACGTAGGTCGCAAGCAATCGGATCTTGTCCTGGCCCATCCAGTCGTGCGCCGGCATTTTGCCCGAGCGTCCCTCGGTGACGCTCTTGGTGATCGCTGCGCGGGATCCGCCGTAGAGCCAGATATCGTCGCTCAGGTTGGGTGCGCCGACATCCTGATTGCCCCTGCCGTCCGGACCGTGGCAGGCCGCACAGAGCACGAAGCGCGCCTGGCCGGCTGCCACCTGATCAGCAGGCGCCGGACGACCGCTCAAGGAGAGTACATACGAAACCACTTCCTGCACGCCCGCATCGCCCAGCACCGGACCGAGCGGCGGCATGACGCCCTGGCGTCCGTGCGTGATCGTCTCCACGATATGGTCTGGCGTGCCGCCATACAGCCAGTCTGCGTCCGTGAGGTTCGGGAATCCCACCGCGCCGCGCGCATCCGAGCCGTGGCAGGCGGTGCAGTTGTTCAGGAACAGGCTGCGCCCGAGCGCAATCGCACGCGGGTCGTCAGCCAGTTCAGGGATCGTGTGGCCGGCAAAGCTCGCATACATCGGGTCATATTTGGCACGGGCCGCGACCATCTCCTGCCGATACTGCGACTCCTTGCTCCACCCGAGAATTCCACGAAACGTACCAAGTCCCGGAAACAGCGTCAGATAGACGAAGCAGAATCCCATGCTCAGGAAGAACAGCAGCAGCCACCAGCGCGGCAGCGGGTTATTGCGCTCCTGCAGATCCCCGTCCCAGACGTGATCGATGACCTCGCCCGTTCCGACCTCGTGAGTTCGCGGACGCGTGGTCCACCAGACCAGCCAGCCGCAGCCGATCACGTTCAGCAGCGCCAGCACGGTGACGCAGATGCTCAAGCCGCTTGACATCATCGCCGCTCCCCTGTGGTGGGCGCGCCGTCGCTGGAAGGATCCAGTGGAATCTGCGCGGCCGCGTCGAATTCGGCCCGGCGCCGCCGGCTCCATGTCCACGCGCACAGCGCCAGATAGAGCAGGAACAGCGCCACCGTCGTGAGGCTCCTGACGAGATTCACGTCCCCTCCCCTAGCCCCGCGGCCTGGCCGTGCCCAGCGACTGCAGGTAGTCGATCAGCGCATCGAGCTCGGTCTTGCCAGCCACCGCCGCCGGTGCCGCCGCGATCTGCGCGTCGGTATAGGGCGTGCCCAGCATCCGCAGCACGCGCATCTTCTTGGCGACCAGCGCGCCGTCGACGGTGCTGTTCGCGAGCCACGGATAGCCTGGCATGTTCGACTCCGGAACCACGTCGCGTGGATTGTTCAGGTGCACGCGATGCCAGTCGTCGCTGTAGCGCATGCCGACGCGCGCCAGATCCGGCCCGGTCCGCTTGGACCCGAACTGGAACGGATGGTCGTACTGCGACTCCGCGGCGACGGAATACGGTCCGTAGCGCTCGGTCTCGCTGCGGAACGGGCGAATCTGCTGCGAATGGCAGTTGTAGCAGCCTTCGCGCTCGTAGATGTCGAAGCCGGCGAGCTGCAGCGGATCGCGCGGATGGACCTCGACGTCGCCCTGCTTCGCATAGGCGCCGGCTGCCAGCGGGACGATCTCCACCAGTCCGCCGACGCTGATCACCGCGACGATCAGCACGGTGAGCAGGCTGACGTTCTTCTCAACGGTCTCGTGACTCATGCTACCGCCCCGGCGGGCAGTGCCGCGCGCACCGGGACCGGCACCGGCTTCTCGTTGCGGATCGTCATCCAGACGTTGTAGGCCATCAGGAACATCCCCGACAGGAACAGCAGGCCGCCAATCAGTCGTACCAGATAGAACGGGTAGGTCGCCTTGAGGCTCTCGACGAAGCTATAGGTCAGCGTGCCGTCGGCATTGAACGCACGCCACATCAGTCCCTGCATGACCCCTGCGCTCCACATCGCCGCGATGTAGACCACGACACCAATGGTCGAGATCCAGAAGTGCACGTCGATCAGCTTGACGCTGTACATCTGCTCGCGATTGAACAGCCGCGGAATCAGGTGGTACATCGATCCGATCGTCATCATCGCGACCCAGCCGAGCGCACCGGAATGCACGTGCCCGATCGTCCAGTCGGTGTAGTGCGAGAGCGCGTTGACGGTCCGGATCGCCATCATCGGGCCTTCGAACGTCGACATGCCGTAGAAGGACAGCGCCGTGATCATGAACTTCAGGATCGGATCGGTCCGCAGTTTGTACCACGCTCCCGAGAGCGTCATGATGCCGTTGATCATGCCTCCCCAGGACGGCGCCAGCAGCAGCACCGAAAACACCATGCCGAGCGACTGCACCCAGTCCGGCAGCGAGGTGTAATGCAGATGATGCGGTCCGGCCCACATGTATACCGAGATCAGCGCCCAGAAGTGCACCACTGAGAGTCGGTACGAATAGATCGGACGCTGCGCCTGCTTGGGCACGAAGTAATACATCATTCCGAGGAAGCCCGCGGTCAGGAAGAACCCCACGGCGTTGTGGCCATACCACCACTCCATCATCGCGTCGACCACACCGGCGTAGATCACGTACGACTTGGTGAAGGTCACCGGTATCGCAAGGTTGTTGAAGATGTGCAGCACGGCCACCGTCACGATGAACGCCGCATAGAACCAGTTCGCGACATAGATGTGCTTGACGCGCCGGATCGCGAGCGTGCCGAAGAACACCACCGCAAAAGCCACCCACACGGCCGTGATCAGCAGGTCGATGGGCCACTCGAGTTCCGCGTATTCCTTGCCCTGCGTGATACCGAGCGGCAGGCTGATCGCTGCCGCGAGGATCACGACCTGCCAGCCCCAGAAGGTGAAGGCAGCCAGGCGGTCGCCGAACAGGCGCACGTGGCAAGTGCGCTGCACCACGTAGTACGCCGTCGCGAACAATGCGCTGCCGCCGAACGCGAAAATCACCGCGTTGGTGTGCAGCGGACGCAGCCGGCTGTAGGTCAGCCACGGCACGTCGAAGTTCAGTTGCGGCCAGTACAGCTCGGCCGCGATCCAGGCCCCGACGAGCATCCCGACGATGCCCCAGACGACCGTCATGATCGCGAACTGCCGTACCACCTTGTCGTTGTAGGTTTCGTTCATGGGTTGCCTCATCCGTGCACGCGGCGCATGGTACAAAAGACCTGAGACCGCGCCCCTACGTAGTTGCCGCAGAGTGCACACACATCGCCGCTGCAATGGTATGTAATGCGACCTGTTTCAAGGATCGAAAGATGAATCCTGCATCGCCCGAGCCAACCCCGCCGCAGCCGATCGCATTGCCGCCTCCACGCGTGGAGCGCGATCGCACCGTCTTCATGGCGCTCTCGCAGCGCCGGACCACGCGGCGCATCAGCGCCGCGCCGCTGCCGCTGCAGGTGCTGTCGAACCTGCTCTGGTCGGCGTGGGGCATCAATCGGTCGGTCGGGGCCGGGAGTGTGCCCGGAAGGACCGCGGCGTCGGCCAGCAATTCGCAGGAAATCGATCTCTATGTCGCACTGCCGGACTGGGCCTGGCTCTATGAGGCCACGCGGCATGTGCTGCTCCCAGTGGTCGCGGGCGACCTGCGCGCCGGCGCGCTGACGCCCGGGCAGCGGGGTGTCGAGGCTTCGGCCCCCGTGCAGCTGATCTTCGTAGCGGACTTGGACCGGCTCACCTATTCCCGCGGCTATCAGGAGCCGGGACTGCAGGATCCCGATGTGCAGTTGTCCTATGCCTATGTCGCGACCGGACTGATCGCCGGCAATGTCCACCTGTTCGCGGCCGCGCAGGAACTCGCCGCCTGGTTCCACAACTGCGACAAGCCTGGGCTCGCGCACCGGCTGCGGCTGGGGCCGACACAGCGCGTGCTGTTTGCCCAATCCGTCGGGTATCCCGCGCCGGAGCCTTGAACCGGCGCATTTGCGTTTAATATATGCGGCTACTGGGAAGAGGACTCCGCATGCTCAAGCGCATCTACCTGCTCAACGGACCGAACCTTAACCTGCTCGGAGAGCGCGAACCGGAGGTCTACGGCTATCAGACGCTCGCGGATGTCGAAGCGCTGTGCCGGGAAACTGCCACGCGCCATGGCTTCGAACTCGTCGCCCGTCAGACCAATGCCGAGCACGAGATGATCGGCTGGCTGCAGGAGGCCCGCCGCGCGGCGGGCATCGTGATCAACCCGGCGGCATTCTGTTACCACTCGGTGCCGATTCTCGACGCGCTGCGGGTCTGCGTATGCCCGGTGATCGAGGTGCACATCAGCAACATCTATCGTCGCGAACCCGAGTGGCGGTCGAAATCTCTGCTCGCGACCGCCGCGACAGGCGTGATCACCGGCCTCGGCGTCGATGGCTACCGGCTCGCGATCGAACATCTTGCCGCGCGCCTGGCGAAGCAGTAGCTGGGTCCTAGCTGTGGATGTAGCGCTCGAGCTCCTCGATGGTCTGCTGCTGCTCCACGAGCGCGGCGCGCAGCAGGTCACCGATGGAAAGAATTCCGATCACCTGGCCGCCCTCGAGGACCGGTAGGTGCCGGACCCGGTAGTTCGTCACCAGCTCCATGCAATCACGCGTCGTCTGGTCGGGGCGCACAGTCAGCACCGGCGCGCTCATGATCTGCGAGACCGGCGTATCGCTCGAGGAGCGTCCACACAGGATCACCTTGCGGGCGTAATCACGCTCGGAAACGATCCCGACCAGCCGCTGGTTTTCGATCACCAGCAGCGCCCCGATACCGTGTTCGGCGAGCATCGCGATCGCCGCGAGCACCGGCGCGTCGGGTTCGATGCTGTGTACCGCCGGACTCTTGTGCGCCAGCAGCTGGGCTACGGTTGCCATCTTCGACCCCCTTGCCTGCGGTGCTGTGGATGGCGCCGCTGGCCGCCGATCATACGCCCTCTGTAGCAGCCCGCGGCACAGCAGGTCGCGGCCGTTACGCGGCACTGCGTCATTGTCAACTGAATCCCGCACGCTGCGTTGCCCACCCGATGACCACGAGAACTCCGCATGACGGCTGATGCCGCCACACTCGCCGCGATCGCCACCAATCGATTCGGCTTCGGCGCGCGTCCGGGCGAGCTGCTGGCGGCCCGCAGCGACCCGCGCGGCTGGATTCTCCAGACTCTGCGCCACCCGTATCGCCCACCCGATGAACTGGCGGGTCTGGCATCCGGCCAGGAGCTGCTGGCAGCGTTCCTGGCGGTGCGCGCCGAGCGCGCGGCCGAACGCCGCGCGGGCGGCCGAGCCGGTGCCGGCACTACCGCGGCGCCGGCCGGTCTCGACACGGTGCGCGAGCGGCTGCTGCCGCACTACGTTGCGCAGGCCGCGGCGCGCTGCCGGGTTGCTATTGCCAGCGACACGTCGTTCCGCGAGCGACTGGTGCACTTCTGGTCGAACCACTTTGCCGTCTCGATCGATAAGCCGATCTGCCTTGGGTTGGCCGGTGCGCTCGAGAACGAGGCGATACGGCCCTACATCGACGGGCGCTTCGAGGACCTGCTGTATGCGGTCGAGACGCATCCGGCCATGATCACCTACCTGGACAACCAGCGCTCGATGGGTCCGCACTCGGATCTCGGTCAGCGCGTCGCGCGGCGTGCGCCTGAAACGGCCCAGGGCCGGACCGGGCTGAACGAGAACCTCGCGCGCGAGATCCTCGAGCTCCATACGCTTGGGGTGGATGGCGGCTACGGCCAGGCGGATGTCACGAGCTTCGCTGCCGTGATCACCGGCTGGTCGATCGGCGGCGGCGAGGGAAGATTCGCGGCCGGTGAGCCTGGTGCCTTCGTATTCCGCGACGCCCTGCACGAACCGGGGGCGCGTGTGGTACTGGGCCGGCGCTACGCGGAAGGCGGGATGGCACAGGGCCGCGCGGTGCTGCGCGACCTCGCGGCACATCCCTCCACGGCACGGCACCTGGCGAAGAAGCTCGCGCGCCATTTCGTCGCGGATGATCCGCCCGCGGAGCTCATCGAGCGTTTGACCCGGGCCTATATGGTCCACGATGGACACCTGCCGGCGGTGTACGAAGCGCTGGTGCGCGCAGATCTCGCGTGGCGCAGCGAGGCGTACAAGTACAAGCAGCCCTGCGAATTCATCTACTCGACGCTGCGCGCGCTGGACGTCGCACCGCGCGAGCCCCGGCCGCTGCTGGGTTCGTTCGAAGCGCTCGGCCAGCGCCACTGGAGCCCTGGCTCGCCCGCGGGATGGCCCGACTCCGCAGCCGACTGGGACGGCGCCGACGCGCTGATGCAGCGCATCCAGTGGAGCGTCGCGCTGGGCGAGCGCGTCGGGGACGCACATCCGGCACTGGATACCGCGGAGGCAGCGCTGGGTCCGCTCGCGACCGCGCATACTCGCACGGCGCTCGAGCGCGCGGCATCGGGTTCACAGGCGATTGCGCTGCTGCTGATGAGCCCGGAATTCCAGAGGAGATGAGCCATGCGTACGCGTCGTGACTTTCTCGCTGCGGGCGCGCAGCTCAGCCTCGGCGCGCTGCTGGTCCAGGCCTTGCCGGGGGTGAGCTTTGCCGCACTGCCGGGTGCCGGGCCGTTCGTGGTCGTGATCCTGCGCGGTGCGCTCGATGGCCTTTCCGCGGTGCCCCCATTCGGCGACCCGGACTATCGCAATGCGCGCGGACCGATCGCAATCGCGCGGCCAGGGGAGCCCAATGGCGCGCTCGACCTTGACGGTTTCTTCGGGCTGCATCCGTCGATGCCTCTGCTGCACGGGCGCTACCAGGCGGGCGAACTGCTGGTCGTGCACGCTACGGCGTCCGCCTACCGGGAACGCTCGCACTTCGACGGCCAGAATGTGCTCGAGAACGGTGGTGAGCATCCGTCGGGCAGCGCGAGCGGCTGGCTCAACCGCGCACTCGGCGCGCTGCCGGGCCGCGGCATCGACGGGCTGGCGCTCGGCCAGAACGTACCATTGATATTGCGCGGACCCGTGCCGGTCGGGTCCTGGGCCCCATCGGCGCTGCCTGAGGTCGAGCCGGAATTGATTGCCCGATTGCGTGATCTGTACAGCGATGACCCGACGCTCTCGGCCCGGCTCGACGCGGCGACGCGCATGGACGCGCTCGCCGGCGAAGAAAGCGCATCGGGCGCGATGGGGGGAGCCATGACGGGAGCCGCGACGCGAGCGCCCGGAAGCGGCGGCATCGGGCGGCTCAAGACCATCGCCGAAACGGCCGGACGCATGATCGCCGCGCCGGGCGGGCCACGTATCGCAGTACTCGACGCCCAGGGCTGGGATACGCACGCCGGGGAAGGCGGGGCCGCCGGTCAGCTGGCGGGGCGCCTCGGTGGCCTCGACCAGGTGCTCGATGCGTTGCGCAGCGGCCTCGGCACGGAATGGCAGCGTACCGCGGTGCTGGTCTGCACTGAGTTCGGACGCACCGTGCAGGTCAATGGCACCGGTGGAACCGACCATGGCACCGGCTCCGCGGCCTTCCTGCTTGGAGGGGCGGTGCGCGGCGGACGCGTGCTCGCCGACTGGCCCGGACTGGGCGAGCGTCACCGCTATCAAGGGCGCGATCTGATGCCGACTGCCGATCTACGCGCGTTCGCAAAAGGAATTCTGCGTGATCATGTCGGCGTCCCGGAGGCGAGGCTGGCCGACGTGTTCCCGGACAGCGCGCAGGTATCGGTGGCGCGCGACCTCCTGCGCGGCTGATTCTCAGGCCTCGCGCGGCAGGGCCCGCGATCCGTCCGTGCCCGGAGCCTCGGCGGCGAGCGCTGCGCGCTGCGCATCGCCGCCAAAGTGCGTGCGCAGCCGGTCCAGATACACATAGATGACCGGCGTCGTGAACAGTGTCAGCGCCTGTGAGACCACGAGACCGCCGACGATCGCTATTCCGAGCGGCTGACGGAACTCCGATCCGGTCCCGAGGCTGAATACCATCGGCAAGCCGCCGAGGAACGCACAAGCCGTGGTCATCAGGATCGGACGCAGGCGCTGATGCGAGGCCTCCACCACCGCGCGCTCGGGCGAGAGCCCCTGCTCACGCTCCAACCGCAGCGCGACATCCACGATCATGATGCCGTTCTTCTTGACGATGCCGATCAGCAGGATCAGGGCGATGATGCCGATCACGTTCAGGTTCTGGCCGGCGATCAGCAGCGCCAGCAGCGCGCCCAGTCCCGCGGACGGCAGTGTCGAGAGGATCGTGAGCGGGTGGATATAGCTCTCGTACAGCACGCCGAGCACCACATAAACCGATACCAGCGCCGCAAGGATGAGCACCGGCTCGTCGGCCAGCGACTGCTCGAAGGCCTGGGCAGTGCCCTGGAACGCGCCGTACAGCGTGGCCGGTGCCCCAAGCTTCTCGCGCATCTGCTCGATCGCACGCGTGACCTCGCCGAGCGCCGCCCCGGGGCTGAGATTGAACGACAGCGTCACGGCCGGCAGCTGTCCCTGGTGGCTGATCGCGAGGCTTCCCTGCGCATTCGCATCGACCTTCACGAAGGTCGAGAGCGGTACGCGCTTGTGCGTGAGCGGAGACTGCAGGAACACGGAATCGAACAGTTCGGGCGTGGCCTGCAGGTCCGGCGGCGCCTCGACCACGACGTGGTAGGCATTGAGCTGCGTGAAGTACTGCGCCACCTGGTGCTGGCCGATCTGGTCGTAGATCGCCGCATCGATGTCGCCCGGCGAAATGCCGAAGCGCCCGGCCGCGTCGCGATCGATGGTGAGATTCACGGCCGCGCCCTGCGACTGCTGGTCGGTGCTGACATCCTGCAGCTGCGGCAGGCTGGCCATCGCCTCCATCATCCGCGGCGCCCAGGTATTGAGCTCCTCGAGATTCGCATCCGACAGCGTGTACTGGTATTGCGCCTTGGCCTGGCGGGCCCCGATGTTGATGTCCTGAGTGGCCTGCATCACGGTGTCCGCGCCGACTACGGCCGCCAGCCGCGGACGCAGGCGGTCGATGATCTGGTTCGCGCTGGCCTTGCGCCCACCGTCGCGCGAGCTCAGCGCGACACTGAAATTGGCCTGATTCACGCTCGAGCTGCCCATGTAGAAATGCACCTCGGCGACATCCGGGTCCGCGCTGATGATGCGCCCGACCTGCTCGACCTTGGCACCGGTCTTCTCGAAGGACGCATCCTGCGAGGTGGTAGTGACCCCGCTCAGGAACGCCGTGTCCTGCTGCGGGAAGAAGCTGGTTGGCACGATGACGTACAGCAGGATCGTGAGTGCCGCGGTGCCAAGGAACACCGCCAGAGTCAGGCGCATATGGCGCATCACGCGATCGAGCGCGCGCGCATAGCCGGTCTCGAGGGCCTTGAAGCCGGCTTCGAGCCCGCGCATCAGCCGCCCCGTGGCCGGCTGTGGCGCCTTCAGGAACTGCCCACACAGCATTGGCGTCAGGGTCAGCGAGAGAATCAGCGACATCACGACCGCCGCGGCGAGCGTGATCGCGAATTCGCGCATGAAGCGGCCGACCACGCCTCCCATGAACATCACCGGGGTGAACACGGCTATCAGCGAGATCGAGATCGACAGGATCGTGAAGCTCACCTCGCCGGCGCCGTTGAGCGCCGCCTGGATCGGATTCTGGCCGTGCTCGATGCGTCGCCAGATCACATCCAGCATCACGATCGCATCATCGACAACGAAGCCGGCCGCGATCGCGAGGGCCATCAGCGACAGGTTGTCGAGGCTGAAGCCGAGCGGCAGCACGAGCCCCGCCGCGCTCAGCAGGGACAACGGCAGCACGGCGCTCGGAATCAGCGTCGCGCGAGCATTGCGCAGGAACAGAAATATCACCAGTACGACCAGCAGCACCGTGATCATCAGCGATATCTCGACATCCCGGACCGATGCGCGGATCGTCTGCGTACGGTCAGCCACGATATGCACCGTGATCGCGGGAGGCATGCTTTGCTGGAGCAATGGCAGCTGCGCCTTTATCCGCTCGACGGTCTCGATCACGTTCGCACCCGGCTGCTTGAACATGAGCATGATGATGGCGCGGCCGGCGCGCAGCCCCGGATCGGGACTGGCGCCTCCGGGGAACGTCCACGCGCCGGTCTGGTTGTTCTCGACGTCCTGGATCGCACGACCGAGATCGCTCACCCGCACCGGTGCACCGTTGTGGTAGCCGACGATCATCTGGTTCCACAGCCCCACATCGAACACCTGGTCATTGGCGTAGACAGTCATGCTGCGCTGCGCGCTGATCAGCGTGCCCTTGGGCAGGTTCACGGTATTGGACGCGATCTGCGCGCGCACCGCGTCGAGCTGCAGCCCGAGCTGTGCCGCGCGGCGCGGATCGATCTGGACGCGGACCGCGGGCTTCTGGGCGCCGCCGATGTAGACCTGGCCCACGCCCTGGATGCGCGAGAGCTGCTCGGCGAGCAGGCTGTCAGCGTAGTCGCTGATCTGGCTCAGCGGCAGCGTATCGGAGGTCAGCACCACGATCATGATCGGCGCGTCCGCCGGATTGACCTTGTAGATCGTAGGCGGCGCCGGCAGATTGGTCGGCAGCTGTCCGCCAGCGGCGTTGATGGCCGCCTGCACGTCCTGTGCGGCGCCATCAATGTCCCGCGACAGGTCGAACTGGAGCAGCACCGAGCTCTGCCCGAGCGAACTGGTCGAGGTCATCTGCTCAATACCGGCGATCAGCGAGAAATGGCGCTCGAGTGGTGTCGCGACATTTGAGGCCATGGTCTCGGGGCTCGCGCCGGGCAGCGAGGCCGAGACCTGCAGCGTCGGAAAATCCACCTGCGGCAGCGCGGCGACCGGCAGGCGCCGGAATGCGACGGCGCCCACCAGCAGCAGCGCGGCCGCCAGCAGCCAGGTCGCGACCGGACGACGGATGAACGGCGTCGAGATGCTCATGGAGCCGCGGGAGCGCGCGCTGTCGCATCGCTGACGATCACCGGCATCCCCGGCTTCAGCGACATCTGGCCGTCGACCACCACCCGTTCACCCGACTGCAGTCCCGAGCGGATGATTGCGGTCCTGCCCTGCACCGACTCGATGGTGATCGGGCGCATGGCCGCCGTGTGGTCCGCGCCAATCACGTAGGCGAAGCTCTGTGTCGGACCGCGGTTCACCGCCGCGAGCGGGATCGTAATGGCAGCGGGAATCACGCGCAGCAGCACGCGCACGTTCACGAACTGCCCGGGCCACAGCCTGCGGTCGGTGTTCTCGAATCGCGCCTTGAGCGCGATCGTACCGCTGGCGGCATCGACGTGATTGTCCGCGACCACCAGCACGCCGGTCGCGATCAACGCGTCGGTGTCCTGGCTCGTGGCCTGCACACTGAGCGTGTGACGAAAGGCATCCGACGCTTCCGACAGACGCTGGAAGTCCGCCTGCGGCACGGAGAACGTGACTGCTATCGGCGCCAGCTGGTTGATCGTGATGATGCCGCCGGTGTCGGTCGCTGACACCAGATTGCCGGCGTCGAGCAGTCGCACCCCGACCCGGCCAGTGACCGGCGCGCTGATCCGGCAATAGCCGAGGTTGACCTGCGCCGCATCGACCGCCCCCTCATCGCTCAAGACCGTGCCGGACAGTTGCTCGACCAGCGCCCGCTGCGCGTCGATCTGCTGACGCGAGATCAGGTTCTGTGCGGTGAGCTGCCCATAGCGATCCAGATCGAGCTTCGCGATCGAGAGCTGGGCCTGGTCGCGGCGCAGCGTACCCTGGGCCTGCAGCAGCACCGCCTGATACGGCGCCGGATCGATCAGTGCGATCAGCTCACCCGCGCGGACGTCCGAACCCTCCTGCACGGCGACCTGCTGCAGGCGGCCGCTCACCTGCGCACGGATCGTGACGGCCTGCCAGGACTGCGCCGCGCCGAGCTCGCTGATGGCCACCGGCACATCGCCGCGCGTGACCAGGGCGGTCGCGACCGCGACCGCCGCCGGCGGCTCGGGCGCCAGGGCGCCACGATGGCCCGCCGCGAGCCAGTAGATCAGTCCGCCGGCGACGACCGCGGCGGCCAGCAGACCGAGGTGGTGCCGGCGCAGGATTGCCATGCGCTGATTCTAGTCCGGCGCCACCGTCCGCACAGCGCGCTGCGGCTCAGGCCTGTGCCGCCGCCTTCAGCTTCGCGACCTCGGCAATGACCTCATCGGCCACTGCCCGCGGTACCGGGTCGTAGTGCGAAAACTCCATCGTGTAGGACGCACGGCCGCTCGTCATGCTGCGCAACTGGCCGATGTACCCGAACATCTCGGACAGCGGCACCAGCGCCACGACAGCCGTATTGGTTCCGCGCTCGAGCTGCTCCTGGATCATGCCGCGGCGTCGATTCATGTCACCAATGACGTCGCCAAGATTGTCGGCTGGGGTCACGGTCTCCACCCGCATCACTGGCTCGAGCAGTATCGGCGAGGCCTTGCGCAGCGCTTCGCGGAACGCCGCCTTGGCCGCGATCTCGAAGGTCAGCGCGTTGGAGTCGACGTCGTGGTAGCTGCCATCGGTCAGCGTCGCGCGGAAGTCGACGGTCGGATAGTGCGCCAGAACCCCGTCTTCCTTCTGCATGCGCAGGCCCTTCTCGACCGCCGGAATGAATTCCTTCGGCACCGAGCCGCCGCTGGTCTTGTCGACGAATTCGAAACCGGCACTGCGCGCCAGCGGCTCGAAGATGATCCAGACTTCAGCGAACTGGCCCGAGCCTCCAGTCTGCTTCTTGTGCGTGTAGTGCTCTTCGATGGTCTTGGTGAAGGTTTCGCGATAGGCCACCTGCGGCTCGCCCATCGTGCCCTCGACGCCGAATTCCGTGCGCATCCTATCGAGCGTGACCTCCAGGTGCAGCTCGCCCATTCCGCGCAGGATGGTCTGGCCCGTCTCGCGATCGGTCTCCAGGTGCAGTGAGGGATCGGCGCGCACCATCTTGCCGAGCGCCGCGTTGAACTTCTCCTGCTCCGCCTTGAGCTTCGCCTTGACCGACACGCTGATCACGGGGTCCGGGAAGCGCATGCGCTCGAGCACTACCTGATTCGCGGAATCGCACAGCGTATCGCCGGTTTCGGTGTCGGCCATGGACACGAGTGCGACGATGTCACCTGCGCGCGCCTCCTCGATCGGATTGGCCTCCTTCGCGAACATCTCGACCATCCGGCCGATCCGTTCGCGCTTGCCGCGCGTCGAATTGTGGACCTGGGCGCCCTTGGTCAGCACGCCGGAATACACCCGGATGAAGGTCAGCGCACCATAGGCGTCATTGATGACCTTGAACGCGAGCGCCGAGAACGGCTCATCATCCGAACAGATACGCTCGCCGATCGGCTGGCCGTCGGCGTCGACGGTCTTGATCGAGGCCACGTCGGTTGGCGCCGGCAGATAGTCGACCACCGCGTCGAGCACCTGCTGCACACCCTTGTTCTTGTACGAGGAGCCGCACAGCACCGGGGTGAAGGCCGACGTGATCGTGCCCTTTCGCAGGCAGCCGCGCAGGACATCTGGCGAAGGTACCGTGCCGTCGGTGATATAGGCTTCCAGCGCCGCATCATCCAGCTCGAGGCAGGTGTCGATCAGTTCGGTCCGGTACCGCGGCACATCGGCGAGCAGCGCGCGGTCGGTCGGTACCGTGATCTGCAGGCGGTCGGCCAGGTCCGGCGTCACTTCGAGAACCTGCCACACCGAGTCCTTGTCGTCCGAATCCCAGACCAGCGCCTTCATCTCGACCAGGTCGACCATCCCCTTGAAGTTATCCTCCGACCCGATCGGGATCTGCACCGGCAGCGGCCGCGCGCCCAGTCGCTTCCTGATCATGTCGACGCAGCGCAGAAAATTTGCGCCGCTGCGATCCATCTTGTTCACGTAGCAGATTCGCGGCACACCGTAGTTGTCCGCGAGGCGCCAGTTGGTCTCGGACTGCGGCTCGACTCCGGCGACGCCGTCGAATACGACCACCGCGCCGTCCAGTACGCGCAGCGAGCGGTTGACCTCGATCGTGAAGTCGACGTGCCCCGGCGTATCGATCAGGTTGATCTTTTTGTCGCGCCAGAACGCCGACACCGCGGCGCTCTGGATCGTGATCCCGCGCTTCTGTTCCTGCTCCAGATAGTCGGTCGTGGTCGAGGTCTTCAGGTCCTTGGTGTCGTGGATGTCGATGATCGTGTGCTTGCGACCCGTGTAGTACAGGATCCGCTCGGTCGTGGTCGTCTTGCCGGCATCGACGTGGGCGATGATGCCGATGTTGCGGATGTCGGAAAGTGCTGTCGTACGGGGCATATCTGGTTCCACCAAGAATAAGGAATGATCGGGACGATTGCCCGCCACCGCTTGAATCCGCAGCGGGCAAATCGGCGCGGCAGGATACGCGGATTGCGGCCGGTTTGCTAAGGAGTCTGCAGCACCGCCGTGCTGCACGGTGCAAGTATGAGGCAAAGTCGCGACTAGTATGCCAAGTTTATGAATTTAATATTATTTTATCCCGTGCCTCGTGCCGCCGGGAGAATGAGGCGGCCCGCCAGCCGGCCGCCGGCCCCTCGCCAGGCCGTAAGTCCATCGAGTTCAGGCAGCAAGGCCAAACAGCCTGGCGGCATTCCCGGACAGGATCAGCTGCTTTTCATGGTCGCTGAGCGCGCTGTTGCGGATCACCTGCAGGGTCAGCGTCGTGTTGTCATCGCTGCCATACAGCACCCTTTCGGCACCGATGGCCTGGACGAGCTCCTGGAGCGCGCTCTCGCCGCCGTAGAGCGCCGGACCGGTGTCGACCATGATGTTTTTGTGCCGCCGTCCGATGACTGCCGCGTGCGTACGGTCGTCCGTGGTCGCGAGTCCAGACATTGCGACGAAGGTCAGGTCTGGGAACTCCTCCGCGAGCACCTCCAGGCGCCACCACGCCTCGTACTCCTTCTCGCGGGTATGGATGAACGGAATCATGTTCAGCGCCTGCACCTGCTTCAGGATCGGGCGCATGAACGGGTGGTCGATGACCGTACCGTCGTCCGCGTGATGCCAGCCCACCGCCTTGAGCTTCAGCTCGTGGCTCATGCGTTCGAGCTCCCGCAGCGACGCTTCCCCGTGCTGCACCTCGACAGTGCCGATGCCGGCGGGAAAACGGGCGGTATTCTTCGACACCAGCCCGGCGATCATGTCGTTCATCGCCCGGGTGTCGACAATGCCCTCGGTCCGGCGATAGCGATAGCCGGCCGACGGGATGATCTTCGCGATGCTGTAGCGGTCCATGTACTTCAGCAGCTCGTCGTAGTGCTGCTCGACCATCTGGTCGCGGGTGCCGAACGGGGCATAGTTGCTGGTCCGCGGCTCCACATGAATGTGGATGTCGATCGGCCGGTCCCAGTCCGGCATCGCCGCCGCGAACGACGCTGGAACGGCGGCCATCAGACCGGCCGCCCCGACACCCTGGAGCGCCTGGCGGCGCGATAGCTTCTGGTTCATCAGTGACTCCCTTGCGATATGGGGTCGACACTCCCCAGCGACGCCGGGAGACCTTCATTAGAAACGGGATACCGTCGGGAGCGTCGACAATTTACGACCTGAAGCCCGCCAGAGGGATCGATTTTCCCGTGTCAGCATGCAAATATGGGTAGGGCGTCGTAGCGGTCGGTGAACTCACAACCGCGTCGATCAAGAGGAGCAAAGTGAAAGCGTTGATCAAGCTCATGGCCGCGGCGGCAATGTCAGCCAGCGCGATCGCGGCGCACGCCAGCACGGTCACGTTCGATTTCACCGGCACCGTAACGAAGGCCACGGGAATTTATGCGTCCGCTGGCGCGACGGTTACCGGTACCTTCAGTATCAATACAGACGCAAGAATCCTGGCTTTCAGCAGTGGTACCGTCGGGTCGACCGCGGCTCCGTGGCTTGCTCGGGCGCAAGGTGGAGCTTTCTACATCCTTCCAACACTGAGTGCGCTGGTGACCGGGTCCACCCTGACCAGCGGCGGCGTGAGCTTCTCCGACACGGCCCCAAGCAGCTTTGGTAACGATGATATCGTCGAGGCTTTTGCAAATAGCCCCGGTCCGCCAAATAGCTATCTATTCGAGGATCAGAGCTTCTCGGATTCCAGCACCTGGCAGGAGGGCTATTTCCAACTGAACGGAGGTACCGGAGCCAGCGCGCCGTACGATGCAAACGGACTGCCGCTGTTCGCCAACGCAACTATGCGTAACGGCTCCCTGATTTCTTCTACGGGAAGTCGAATCGATTACACGATTACTTCGATGACGCCCGTGCCGCTGCCTGCGAGCGCGTGGCTGCTGCTGAGCGCGCTGGGCTTCCTGCGGCTCCGCCCGGGATTTCGATCGACTTAATTGGTCGGAGCGCCGAGATTTGAACTCGGGACCCCTTGCACCCCATGCAAGTGCGCTACCAGACTGCGCCACGCTCCGACAGGATCGATTGTTCTTCTCGCCGACGCCGCATGATACCCGGTTTACGTCTCAGCGCCGCAGGATCCGCAGTACTTCCTCGAGTTCGCTGCGCACCTGGCGCACGATCTGCTGGCTCTGGGTCACGTCCACGCGCGCCTCATCGCCACCGAGCTTGTTGCGGGCGCCACCGATCGTGAAGCCCTGCTCGTACAGCAGGCTGCGGATCTGGCGGATGATGATGACGTCCTGGCGCTGGTAGTAGCGGCGGTTGCCGCGGCGCTTGACCGGCTTGAGCTGCGGGAACTCCTGCTCCCAGTAGCGCAGCACGTGCGGCTTCACGCCGCAAAGCTCGCTCACTTCGCCGATCGTGAAATAGCGCTTGCCGGGTATCGCCGGCAGTTCGTTATTGTTCCTTGGTTCCAGCATAGGCTTCGACGCGCGCCTTGAGTTTCTGGCCCGGGCGGAACGTCACGACGCGCCGCGCACTGATCGGAATCTCCTCGCCGGTCTTTGGATTGCGACCCGGCCGCTGGTTCTTGTCCCGCAGATCGAAATTGCCGAATCCGGACAGCTTGACCTGCTCGCCATTGGAAAGCGCCCCACGCACTTCCTCAAAGAACAGGTCCACGAGTTCACGCGCTTCCCGCTTGTTGAGCCCGAGCTGATTGAACAGTGCCTCAGCCATCTCCGCCTTGGTTAGCGCCATCGTTATTCTCTTATCCTGGCATCCAGCGTCGTTCGCAGATCCGCTCGCACCGCCTCAACGACGCGGTCCGCATCCTCGTCTGTAAGGGTGCGATTTAAGTCTTGCAAAATCAAGCCCAAAGCGACACTTTTTCGACCAACTTCTACGCCATTTCCCTGATAGACGTCGAAAAGCCGCAGTTCTTTTAACAGGCTCGACGCCGCAACACTAACACGTTCGCCTATGTCTCTGAAGGCGATGGCTTCCGGGACCGTGAAGGACAGGTCGCGGCGTACCTGCGGGAAGCGCGAAACCTCCTGGAACTTCGCCAATCCGGTCCGGAAGGTGGCCTCGAAATCCACTTCCAGCAGGATCGGAGAATATGTGAAGTCCAGCGCCCGGGTCAGGCGCGGATGCAGCTCACCAATGGCCCCGACCTCCCTTCCCTGGCGCAGGATGCGCGCACTGCGACCGGGATGCAGACAGCTCAGCGCGCTCGGCTCGAAACGGAACTGCGCAGCCTGCCCCGTCAGTGCCAGCAGGCGCTCGAGCTCACCCTTCAGGTCGTAGAAGTCCATGGCGTCCGCGGGGCTGGCCCACTGTTCGGGCGAGCGCGCGCCGAGCGCGATCGCGGCCAGCATCTTCTGCTCCTCACGGACACCTTCCTCACCCGGCCTCTGGAAACGGCTCGCGATCTCGAACAGCCGCACCCGGTCCTGCTGGCGGCGCAGGTTCTCGCGCGCCGCCGTGAGCAGTCCGGGCCACAGCGAGCTGCGCAGCACCGACAGATCCGCCGCAATCGGGTTGGCCAGCGCGATCGCCGGTCGGTCCGGGAACAGCTGCTGTTGCAGTGCCGGATCCACGAACGCAAAACTGATGGCCTCCTGGAAGCCGCGTGCCGCGAGCGCCTCGAGCACGACGCGCTCCTCCACCGCGCCGGAATCGATCGGCGCGAGCTTCACCGGCACTGACGCATCGCGTTCCGGGATCGACTCGAAGCCGCCAATGCGCACGACCTCTTCGATCAGGTCGGACTCGATGGCCAGGTCGAACCGCCAGCTCGGGGGCGTCGCGCTCCAGCCGTCCGAGGTCGCATCCGCTATCACCTCGAGCCCGAGACCACGTAAGCGCTGCTCGACCTCGCCGGCAGGCACCTTGACGCCGAGCAGGCGCTCGAGCCGTTGCGCGCGCAATGGGACCGGCAGTCGCGCCGGTAGCTCATCGGACAGCTCCGCGACCGTCACCGGGCCGGCACTCCCACCGGCAATCGCAAGCGTCAGCTTCGTCGCCAGCGCCATGGCGCGCTCCTGGCCGCGATAATCCACGCCACGTTCGAAGCGCTGGCCGGCGTCGGTCGTGAGTCCAAAGCGCCGGCCGCGACCCGCGATGGCCGCAGGCGCGAACCAGGCCGCCTCGAACACGATTTCCCGCGACGCGCGCTGGATCGCGGTACGCGCGCCGCCCATGATGCCACCCAGTCCGACGGCGCCGGCCGCATCGGCGATCACGAGCACCTGCGCATCGACCTCGACTTCGCGCCCGTCGAGCAGTTGCAGCTTCTCGGAAGGCAGTCCACGGCGCGCGGCGAGTCCGGCGCCCCGCAGTGCCTGCCGGTCATAGGCATGCATCGGCTGCCCGAGCTCGAGCATCACGAGATTGGTGATATCCACAATCGGGCTGATCGGCCGCAAGCCGGAGCGTCGCAGCCGCTCGGTGAGCCACCACGGGCTTGAGCGTGTGTTGTCGACCCCGGAGACGGCGCCCGCCACCAGGCGCGCCGCCCCAGCGCCAGGCGCGAGCTGCACGGTGACCCGCTCGGGCGGCGCGGAACCGGTTGCGGTGCCCGCCGCGGTGTCGCGAGGCCACAGCAGCGGTGCCCCGGTGAGTGCCGAGATCTCGCGAGCGATGCCGAGCACCGACATCGCGTCGCCGCGATTGGGCGTCACGTTGACCTCGAGGATCGTGTCATCGAGATCGAGCGCGACGCGCAGATCCGTACCCAGGGTGAGCCCCGCAGGCAGCTCGAGAATCCCGTCCGAGCTCTCCGCGATCCCCAGCTCGCGCGCCGAGCACAGCATGCCTGCCGATTCGACACCGCGCAGCCGGGCCGCCGCGATGCGCAGCTCCCCCGGCAGCACGGACCCGATCGTGGCGAGCGCCGTCACCAGCCCGGGACGGGCATTGGCAGCGCCGCACACGATCTGCAACGGCGGGCCGGCACCGATACTGACCTCGCAGACCTGCAGCTTCGCCGCCTGCGGATGCGGTGCGGTGCGGAGGATCTGCGCGACCACGACGCCGTGGAACGCGGGAGCGGCGGTCGTCAGGGACTCGATCTCGAATCCGGCCTGCGTAAGCCTGTGCGCGAGCTCCGCCGGCGCCCACGGAACGCTGATCCACTCGCGCAGCGCCGAGAGCGGCAGCTTCACGGACCGCCTCCGGCGAACTGGCGCAGGAAACGCAGATCGTTCTCGAAGAACAGACGTAGGTCGTTGACCCCGTAGCGCAGCATCGCGAGCCGCTCAATGCCGGCACCGAAGGCGTAGCCGCTGTAACGCTCCGGATCGATACCACCGTGCTGGAGCACGCGCGGATGCACCATGCCGCAGCCCGCGATCTCGAGCCAGCCGGTGTGCTTGCAGACGCGACAGCCCTGCCCCTGACACAGCACGCAGCTGATATCGACCTCGGCCGAGGGCTCGGTGAAAGGAAAATACGACGGCCGCAGGCGCATCGCCAGATCGCGCTCGAAAAACGCTTCCATGAAGCGGTGCAATACGGCCTTCAGGTTCGCAAAACTGACCTGCTCGTCGACGAACAGGCCTTCGACCTGGTGGAACATCGGCGAGTGACTGACGTCCGAATCGCAGCGATACACGCGGCCCGGCGCGATCAGTGCCAGCGGGGGCTTGGCCTTGAGCATCGCTCGTATCTGCACCGGCGAGGTATGGGTGCGCAGCAGCCGTCCGTCCTCGAGGTAGAACGTGTCGTGCATCGCCCGCGCCGGATGGTCGGCGGGGATGTTCAGCGCCTCGAAATTGTGGAAATCGTCCTCGATTTCAGGCCCCTCGGCCACGCTGAAACCGGCGCGCCGGAAGATCTCCTCGATGCGCAGCCGCGTGCGCGTGATCGGATGCAGTCCCGCGGCCGCCTCGCCGCGCCCCGGCAGGCTGACATCGAGGGTGCCTTGCGCGAGCTCGCGCTCGACGCGCGCGCGTTCGAGCTGCTGCGCGCGCGCGTCGAACGCGGCGCTGAGCTGTTCCTTCGCGTGATTGATCAGCGCGCCCGCGGCCGGACGCTCGGCCGCGGGCAGGGCGCCGAGTGACTTCAGCTGCTCGGTTAGCGTTCCCTTGCGCCCAAGCCAGCGGACGCGGACCTCATCGAGCGCCGCCAGGCTGGCGCTCGAGGCGATCTGCGCCAGCGCGGCCTCGGTCAGGGCGGCCAGCTCTGCCACAGCGGCTTATTTGCCGTCGCTGCGCGTCAGGCGGCGGCGAGACCGGTCTTGGCGCGCTCGGCGATCAGACCGAAGGCGCTGGCGTCGTTGATCGCCAGATCGGCGAGCACCTTGCGATCGATCTCCAGACCCGCCTTGTGCAGACCCGCGATCAGCCGGCTGTAGGACAGCCCATGCACACGCGCCGCCGCGTTGATGCGCATGATCCACAGTGCGCGGAACTCGCGCTTCTTCACGCGACGATCACGGTAGGCATACTGCCCGGCCTTGATCACCGCCTGCTTGGCGGCGCGATAGACCTTGCGCCGCGCGTTGTAGTAGCCCTTGGCCTTAGCGAGGACTTTCTTGTGACGACGCCCGGCCGTCACCCCACGTTTGACTCTTGCCATGATGAAGCTCCGTTAGTGCGTGCGTCGGCTCAATGGTTGGGCAGCAGCTTTTCGAGGCGACCCACGTCGCTCTCATTGACCAGACTGCTGCCGCCGGAGCGCAGATGACGCTTGCGCTTGGAGTCCTTGTGACCCAGGTTATGGCGGCGGGAAGCCGAGTACCGCTTGAAGCCGTTCGCTGTCTTGCGAAAACGCTTCGCTGCGGCCTTGTTGGTTTTCAACTTAGGCACGATCGCTCACTCCTCGTTGTTGCCAGAGGTCGCAAGGCCGACCGGCATCTGCATGCCCGCCTGCCCGCTCGCTCGCGGATCATCCCGGCGCGGACCTTACGGCCAGCGCTGAACGATCACTTCTTTTTCGGTGCAAACAGCATCACCATCTGTCGTCCCTCCATCAGCGGCTGCTGTTCGATCACGCTATGCGCTGCGAGATCGCCCTGCACCCGGTCCAGGAGTTTCCGGCCGATGTCCTGATGCACCATTTCACGGCCACGGAACCGCAAGGTCACCTTGGCCTTGTCGCCCTCTGACAGGAAGCGGATCAGATTACGCAGTTTGACCTGGTAATCCGCCTCCTCCGTGCCGGGACGAAACTTCACTTCCTTGACATGAATCTGCTTCTGCTTGCGCTTGGCAGAGTGCGCCTTCTTGTTCTGTTCGAACAGGAATTTGCCGTAGTCCATTACCCGCACCACCGGCGGTTCCGCCATGGGCGAGACTTCGACGAGGTCCAGTTCGGAGCTGGTAGCCAGCAACAGCGCTTCGGCCCGCGTCATCACGCCCGCCTGCCCTCCGTCCGCTCCGATCACGCGCACCGTGGGCGACGTGATTTCGTCATTACGCCGGACCCGCTTCGATGAAATGGCTATATATCAATCCTCCAACGTTCGGCGCCCGTGGCTATCGAGCTCGATGCGCAGCCGTTCTACGAACGCCTGCGGTGTCATCGCGCCCAGATCCTTGCCACTACGGGAGCGCACAGAAATCAGCTGCGATGCGACTTCCTTGTCGCCCGCTACCAAGAGGTACGGGACGCGCTGCAGTGTATGTTCGCGAATCTTAAATCCGACTTTTTCATTGCGCAAGTCGGACTGTACCAGAACCCCCTGATTTTGCAGGAAATCCGCTGTCTGGCGTACATAGGCGTGCTGGCGGTCGGTTATACCCATGACCACGGCGTGCACCGGGGATAGCCAGGCGGGCAGCTTGCCAGCGTGATGTTCGAGCAGAATGCCGAAAAACCGCTCCAGCGAGCCAAAGATGGCGCGGTGCAGCATCACGGGCGTGCGCTTCTGGCTGTGCTCGTCGATGTAATGAGCGCCGAGTCGTCCCGGCAGGTTCAGGTCGACCTGCAGCGTGCCGCACTGCCAGTCCCGGCCGATCGCATCGCGCAGCACGAACTCGAGCTTCGGGCCATAGAAGGCCCCCTCGCCCGGGTTCAGTCCGTATTCGATTCCGGCCACGGAGGCTGCGATCTTCAGCGCCGCCTCGGCCTTGTCCCACACATCGTCGGCCCCGACACGTTTGGCGGGACGGTCGGAGAACTTGATCCGCACATCGTCGAAACCGAAATCCCGGTAGATATCGAGGATCAGCCGCGTGACCGCGACCGATTCGTCGGTGATCTGCTCCTCGGTCACGAAGATGTGCGCATCGTCCTGCGTGAATGCGCGCACCCGCATCAGCCCGTGCAGCGCACCGGAAGGCTCGTAGCGGTGCACCTTGCCGAACTCGGAGTAGCGGATCGGCAGCTGGTGATAGCTGCGGATGCCCTGCTTGAAAATCTGCACGTGGCCCGGGCAGTTCATGGGCTTTATTGCGTACACCCTCTCATCCGGCGTGCGCGTCGTGAACATGCTCTCGCCGAACTTCTCCCAGTGACCGGACGCCTCCCACAGGCTGCGGTCCATCAGTTCCGGGCCATTGACTTCCTGAAAACCGGCGGCCTGCTGCTTGGCGCGCATATAGCCGATCAGGGTCTGAAAGATCTGCCAGCCCTTCGGGTGCCAGAACACCGCGCCGGGCGCCTCCTCCTGCATATGGAACAGGTCGAGCTCGCGCCCGATGCGCCGGTGGTCGCGCTTCTCGGCTTCCTCGAGCCGGTGCAGGTAGGCGTCGAGCTGCTTCTGGTCCGGCCACGCGGTGCCGTAGATCCGCTGCAGCATCGCGTTGCGCGAATCCCCGCGCCAGTACGCGCCGGCAAGCTTCATCAGCTTGAACGCGCGCAGTTTGCCGGTCGACGGCACGTGCGGGCCTCGGCACAGGTCCACCCAGTCGCCCTGGCCGTACAGGCTGATCGGCTCGGCGGTCGGGATCGCCTGGATGATCTCGGCCTTGTAGTGCTCGCCGATGCCATGAAAATAAGCGACTGCTTCGTCGCGTGGCAGCACGCGGCGGTGCACCGGCTCGTCGGCCTGCGCGAGCTCGCGCATGCGCTGCTCGATCGCCGCGAGATCCTCGGGCGTGAACGCGCGCTCGTAGGCGAAATCGTAGTAGAAGCCATCCTCGATGACCGGACCGATCGTGACCTGCGCGGCCGGAAACAGCTGCTTGACCGCCTGCGCGAGCAGGTGTGCGGTCGAGTGCCGGATGATCTCGAGGCCATCCGCATCCCGGTCGGTCACGATGCTTAAAGTAGCGTCGCGCTCGATCAGGTACGAGGTATCGACCAGCTTGCCATCAACCCGTCCGGCGAGCGCTGCCCGAGCCAGCCCGGCGCCGATGCTGGCCGCCACCGCAGCGACGCTGATCGGCCCGGCAAAGGAGCGCTGGCTGCCGTCCGGCAGCGTGATCACTACAGGCTCCGGGTCCACTGGTGCGGCTTGCGGCACGACGGGCATGCTCACACGCGCGCGAGCAACGCCGCCACCGCATCGTGCAGGTGCTGCAGTCCGAAGGATACGTCCTGGACCCGACCGTTCACGAAGAAACCCGGGGACGCACGCACGCCGCTTGCCCGTCCGCCCTGCTCGTGCTCGCGCACGCGCTGCAGATAGATGTGATCGTCGAGTTCGGCCTCGTAGCGCGCCATGTCGAGCCCGAGATCTTCCGCATAGCGGTGCAGCTGCTTAGGTGCGAAATGGGGTTGGTGCTCGAACAGCGCTGCGTGCATCGGCCAGAACCGGCCCTGCGCCGCGGCGATCTCGGACACCTCGGCGGCCACCAGAGCATGCGGATGGGCGGTCTCAATCGGGAAATGCCGGTAGACGAAGCGCACGCGCTCCGGAAAGCGCTCGAGCAGCATCGTGACTGCTGGCGCGGCGAGCTTGCAGCTCGGGCACTCGAAGTCGCCGTATTCGACGATAGTGACCGGCGCATGAGCGGGACCCTGAGCGTGATCGTTCGCGCTGACGGGTACCGCAAGCTCGGGTTTGTGGGCGTGTTCCATGAATCCTTTCCGTTGAGCTGGTAGGCGCGAGTGGGATCGAACCACCGACCACCACCATGTCAAGGTGGTGCTCTACCACTGAGCTACGCGCCTGCCGATTCCGCGCCCCGCGGGATCGCGAAAGATACCGGAGCGTCCCGCGGCAGGCAAGCTAATACGCGGATTCTTAAGAGCTTTCGTGCCCCGCCTCGCGACGCACCGGCACATCATAATCGATCGCCGCGCCGGCGCTGAGCTCCAGCTCGAGCTTGCGCAGCGCATCGATCCGGTCGCGCAGCGCCGCGGCCTGTTCGAACTCGAGATTGCGTGCCGCGCGGTACATCTCGGTCTCGAGCCGCTTGAGCTCCCGTGCGATCTCGGCGCCATTGCGAAAGCTCAGGGTGTCGCGGCCCGCGCTCCCTTCCTTGCGCGCCTTGCGCTCGGCCCGCCGCGCATTGAAGGCCCCGCCGACCCGTGCACCCTCCATGATGTCGGCGACTGGTTTGATGATGCTGTGCGGGGTGATGGCGTGCTGCAGGTTGTAGGCGACCTGCACGGCACGCCGCCGGTCAGTCTCGGCGATCGCCCGCTGCATCGATCCGGTGATCGTATCGGCATACAGGATCGCCCGCCCGCGCACGTGACGCGCTGCCCGCCCTATGGTCTGGATCAGCGAGCCTTCGGAGCGCAGGAACCCCTCCTTGTCGGCATCGAGGATCGCGACCAGTGCGACCTCGGGCATGTCCAGGCCCTCACGCAGCAGGTTGATGCCGACCAGCACGTCGAACTTGCCGAGCCGCAGGTCACGGATGATCTCCACGCGCTCGACGGTCTCGATGTCGGCGTGCAGGTAGCGCACACGCACCCGGTGCTCGTGCAGGTACTCGGTCAGGTCCTCGGCCATGCGCTTGGTCAGCGTCGTGATGAGCACCCGCTCTCCGGCCGCCACGCACAGGTGGATCTCGGAGAGCACGTCATCGACCTGCGTGCGCACCGGCCTGATCTCGATCGGCGGGTCGACGAGTCCGGTGGGCCGCACCAGCTGCTCGACCACCTGGCCCGCCTTGCGCGCCTCGTACGGGCCCGGCGTCGCCGACACGAAGATCATCTGTGGCGCGAGCCGCTCCCATTCCTCGAACTTGAGCGGCCGGTTGTCCAGCGCCGAGGGCAGGCGGAACCCGTACTCGACCAGGGTCTCCTTGCGCGATCGGTCGCCGCGGTACATCGCACCGAGCTGCGGGATCGTCTGGTGGCTCTCATCCACGACCAGCAGCGAATTGGGAGGCAGATAGTCGTACAGGCACGGCGGCGGCTCACCCTGCTCGCGTCCTGACAGGTAGCGCGAGTAGTTCTCGATGCCAGAGCAGTACCCGACCTCCTTGATCATCTCGAGGTCGAACAGCGTACGCTGCTCGAGTCGCTGCGCCTCGACCAGCTTGCCCGCTGCATGCAGCGCCGCGAGGCGCTCACGCAGCTCCTCGCGGATCAGGTCAATCGCCTGCATCAGCCGGTCGCGCGGCGTCACGTAATGCGTGCCGGGGTACACGGTGAAGCGCGGAATGCGCCCGACCACGGCGCCCGTCAGCGGATCGATCAGCGAGAGGTTCTCGATCGTCTCATCGAACAGCTCGACCCGCACCGCCTCGCGCGGGGATTCCGCGGGGAAGATGTCGATGATGTCGCCGCGCACCCGGTAGGTCCCGGGCTGCAGGTCCACGTCGTTGCGCGTGTACTGCATCTCGGCCAGGCGCCGCAGCAGCCGCCGCTGGTCGATGCGCTCGCCGCGCACCAGGTGCAGCACCATGGAGAGGTAGGCCTGCGGGTCGCCGAGGCCGTAGATCGAGGACACCGTCGCGACGATGATCGCGTCCGGGCGCTCCAGCAGCGCCTTGGTCGCCGACAGGCGCATCTGCTCGATGTGCTCGTTGGTCGAGGCGTCCTTCTCTATATAGGTGTCGCTCGACGGCACATAGGCCTCGGGCTGGTAATAGTCGTAGTACGACACGAAATACTCGACCGCGTTGTGTGGGAAGAAATCGCGCAGTTCGCCGTACAGCTGGGCCGCCAGCGTCTTGTTGTGCGCGAGCACCATCGTCGGGCGCTGCACCTGCGCGATCACGGAAGCGATCGTGAAAGTCTTACCGCTGCCAGTGACCCCGAGCAGGGTCTGGTGCGAGAGACCGCTCTCCAGGCCGTCGACGAGCCGGTCTATCGCCTGCGGCTGGTCGCCCGCGGGCACATAATCGGCCTTCAATTCGAAGCGCTGGGCTGGTTTATCCATGGGCCGCCGTGGTGGATCCGGAACGAATCTCGTACTATACCGCCCGCTGCAAACATCGAGGGAATACCCGTGCCCCAGACCGTCTCCCGGCGCGCGCAGCGCGTCAAACCCTCCCCGACCCTGGCCGTCACCGCGCTGGCGAACCGCCTGAAGGCGGAGGGCAAGGACATCATCAGCCTCGGAGCCGGCGAGCCTGATTTTGATACCCCGGTGCATATCGGGGAGGCCGGAATTGACGCGATCCGCAAGGGCTTCACGCGCTATACCAACGTCGATGGCATCGTCGAACTCAAGGACGCGGTCATAGCGAAGTTCAAGCGCGACAACGGGATCAGCTACGAGCGCCCCCAGATCCTGATCTCGAGCGGTGCAAAGCAGACCATCTACAACCTGTGCATGGCAGTCCTCGACCCGGGCGACGAAGTGATCATCCCGGCGCCGTACTGGGTCTCCTACCCGGACATGGTGCTGCTGGCCGATGGCGTGCCGGTGACCCCGTTCGCGGGTCCGGAACAGGGCTACAAGATCACTCCGGCCCAGCTGCAGGCCTCGATCACTCCGCGCACGCGGCTGGTGCTGTTCAACAGCCCCTGTAACCCGACCGGCGCGGCCTATACACGCTCGGAGCTGCGCGCACTCGCCGACGTGCTGGTCGCACATCCGCGTATCGTGATCGGCACCGACGACATCTACGAGAAGATCTACTGGGGTGCAGAACCCTTCGCGAGCCTGCTGACGGTGGCCCCGGAGCTCTACGATCGGACCATCACGATCAATGGCATCTCGAAGGCCTACGCGATGACCGGCTGGCGCATCGGCTACTGCGGCGGACCGAAGGAAATCATCACCGCGATGACCACGATCCAGAGCCAGTCGACCTCGAATGCGTCGAGCATCTCGCAGAAGGCAGCCGTTGCGGCCCTGAACGGCGAGCAGAGCAGCGTGGCGAAGATGAACGAGGCTTTCCGAGCGCGGCACGACTACCTGATGGCGGCGCTGAACTCGCTGCCGGGAGTCTCGTGCGTACCTGCCGCCGGCGCGTTCTATGCCTTTGCCGACGTGCGCGGCGCCATGCACAACCTTGGGCTGCGCGATGACAATGCGTTCTGTGAGTTCCTGATCAATCAGGCCCTGGTCGCGGTGGTGGCCGGCTCCGGCTTCGGCGCCCCCGGACACATGCGCCTGTCCTTCGCGTGCAGCCGCGAGACGCTCGAGAAGGCAATCGAGCGCATCCGCGCGGTGCTGCCGCGGGAGGCCCAGGCACGTACCGCCTGACTTAAGGTCGCGGCGCAAGTCCTTGACGTCGAGGGCTTCAAACCCAAGAATTCGCGCCGCCCGCTATCCTTACCGTCTACTCCCCGGTAGCTCAGTTGGTAGAGCGTCGGACTGTTAATCCGTTGGTCGTTGGTTCGAGTCCAACCCGGGGAGCCAAATCACCGTCCCAAGCCGTCCCAGGGTGTCGCACCCGGT
>CAZGVE010000022.1:0-9989 GCA_964528845.1 uncultured Steroidobacteraceae bacterium
CCTCAAACCGGCATTCTTCGCTTGCTGAACTCCCGGCCAGCGACGGCCGAAGCCTCATCGCATTCGATCACCATCGCACCATCCTGGATTTGTCGGAGGACGTAGTCGGAACTGTTGGGATCATTGTTCCCGGCATTGAGGAACCGCACGTTGTTCTTCTTGCAAAGATCGAGCACCCGCTGGCGAACGGCCACCATTTCCGGTCGATCCTGCAGATTGCGCGGCGCTGGTCCGTCCTCCGGATAGGCTTCCAGACCATACAGCCAGTAGCTGTGATCCCCGGGGCCCCATTCGGCCATGGCGATACCGGGCAGCGCCAAGGTGCCCGCCACCGTCTTGTCGGCGTAGGTGTCCTCGATCTTCACGCCGAAAATCACTTCGCCTTTGGGATTGAGCGGCCACAAATCGGCGAGATGGAGGTATTTGTTCATTGTCACGCCCCATATCTGGGCGGCATAACCCGGCGACGAGCCGCGTAGACCCTGCATCGGCAATTTGGCAATACCGGGCCGATCGAACGGATAGCGGCACGCCATCTGGGTGGCGACTTGCACCGCACCGGTGTCGCGAGCATGGCACATGTGAATGCCGTGGACGCCGCAATCCAGCAGCTGCTCGATCACCCAGCTGTTGGCCCGCATATAGGGCTCGTCCAGCGCGATGATGCAGGTCTCCACGAACACCGCCGGCGTGCGATGGCCGCTGCGAGTGGGACCGCCATCCGCCAACCCGCGCATGAATTCCCGCAGCTGCATGAAGTCGAGGGCGTTGTGTTCGACCTCGACATTGATCGCATCCATCCAGGTGCGCGCCATTTTAAGCCCCTGCGCATAAGGATCGACGCCGGGCCCCAGACCCGCACCGTTGTAATAGATCGGCTGGCCGTCTTCCCACAATTCAATCGCCTTGTTGATGCGACGGGGTTTGTAATTGGGGTCCACAGTGGAGGGCTGGCTGTTGGCATGAATGGCCGGGCTTCGCTCCTGCGCCTCAGCCGACGTCAGCGCCGAAGCGGCAGCAAGCCCGGCGCCGATGCCGAGACCGGTGGCCAGGAATTCGCGTTTCTTGATGTCCATGATCGGTGCCCCTCACTGTTTTGTTGATCAAGGCCGTGCCCATCGTTTCAATCCACAATTCATCGTGGCATTGTGCTGGCGGGACCCAACCCGTCGCCCTCACAACCGGGGCAAGAATACCGGGAGATGACCATGATTCGCACCCGCCGCGCATTCCTTAAGGGAACTACCGCCGCCGCCGCGTCCCTGGCGCTGCCGGGGCCGGCGCTCGCAACCGGGCATGCCTTCACCATCAACGCGCCGATGGACCCGCCGGAATGGGCGCTGCTCGAGCGCGAATTGCTGCACGCTCACACCGCGGCCTGCCTGGGGTTCTTTCAGCGCTATTTCGATCCGTCTGACGGCTGGCTGGAAACCACGGTGCGCTTTGGCGGCGATGACGGCCCCGACGATGCCATCGAGAATGTCAATGACTGGCCCCACCTCTATGCCTTGGGCGGCGATGCCGTGCTCAAGCAGATGTACACCAAGGCCTATGAAGGCCATGTCCGCCAATACACGGCGGCCAGGACCATCGACGTTCCCGCCGGCCGACAGGGTATGTACTACAAGGAATTTCCGGCGCAGTTCGACTGGCAGCACAATGGCGAGGGCCTGACGGTGTTCAACCTGATGCCGCTGGGGGATCCCTACAGCCGCAGCTATCGCGAGCGGATCAGGCGCTTCTCCGGCTTCTACATGGATGAAGACCCTGGCGCACCCAATTACGATCCCAAGCTCAAGCTGATCAAAAGCCTGATGAACGGCTCCCGCGGCCCGATGCTGCGCAAGGCGACGCCGCTGGATTGGACCGGCGATCCGATTGACGTGAAGAACCGCTTCCCGTCGCTGGGGCACGGCGAGGACGACTACCAGATGATGCTGCGGCATTTCGTGGGCTATGAGGATGTCGTGGGCGACCATCCCCTCAACCTGGTGGCGACCACCCTGCCCACCAACGCCTATCTCCTGACCCATGAGCAGAAGTACAAGGACTGGGTGCTGGGCTATTGCGACGCCTGGGCCGAGCGGGCGCGAGCGAACAACGGCATCATCCCCTCCAATGTCGGACTGGACGGTGCCATCGGCGGCGCCGCCGATGGCAAGTGGTATGGCGGCACGTACGGCTGGGGGTTTTCCCCCATCGTGCCCATGACCGGCAAGCCCAGCGACCGCAACCGGGTTCCGCGCTGCATCGTAGGCTTTTTCAATGCTTATCTGCTGTCGAAGGGTGACGACAGGTATCTCGATGTCTGGCGCAAGACCGCGGATCGGATTGATGCCAACGCCAAGTTGCAGGACGGCAAGCCTTCCTCCCCCACCATGTACGGCGAGCAGGGCTGGTACGGTTTCCAGCCCGGCAGGTACCGCTACAACTTCCTGGAAATCTACCACCTATCGATGAAGCCGTCGGATCGCGCCCGCTGTGAGGAGACGGGCTGGTACGAATTCCTGGAAGGCAAGAATCCCGGCTATCCGGTCCAGGCGTTGCGCGAAGGCCTGAGCCGCGTCCGCAAGCAGATGGAGATCGTGAACGCGGATTCGACCTCGCCGGACATGCGGTTGGCGGATTCGGCGCTGGATTTCAATCCCGCGACGGTAACGCCCCTGACGCAGCTGATCGAAGCGGGGCTTTACATCCAGCATCCGGGCTGGGCCAAGACCACCCCGCCGCAGGGTGGCTCGCTGCTGTTCTGCAGGCTGCGCTATTTCGATCCGGAGCTCCGCCGCGCCGGCCTGCCGCCGGATGTGGCGGTGCTGATAGACGGCTGGAGCGATGATGGTCTGACAGCCACCTTCGTCAATCTAAGCCCGAGCGTGGCCCGCAATCTGATCGTGCAGGGCGGCGCCTATGGCGAGCATCAGATCGCCTCGGTGTCGGATGGCAAGATCACCGTGGACGTGGATGCGCCCCATTTCCCGCTGCGGCTGGCGCCAGGGGCGGGTGCACGGCTCACCATCAAGATGAAACGCTTCGCCAACGATCCCACGCTGTCGTTCCCTTGGGAGGACACAGTGGCCGACCTGGGCGACCCCCCGATGTGATCGCGGCCAGGCGAGCCTGCGCGATACATGATCAGATCTGCTCGAGCCGGGTATCGGCATCGCCGAACTTAGCCAGTTTCACTCCGTAGCGATCCATCAGCGACAGATACAGGCTGCACATCTTGCGGTTGTCGTCGGCCGCGTTCAGCAGGTTGATCACTCGCCCGGTCTCGAGCGTGCCGCTTAAGCCACCAGCCAGGACCACCGGCAGGCGGGTATTGTCGTGCTTCCTGCCCACGAACATGTTGGACAGGAACATCAGGCAGCTGTGGTCCAGAACCGTGCCGCTGCCTTCCTGCATGCTGTCGAGCCGGCTCGCCAGGTAGGCGAACTGCTCGACATGGAAGCGCGAAATGCGCTCATAGCCTTCCGAGGCATTGTCGTGGCTGGCGGCATGATGGCCTTCCTTCACATCCAGGAAGGGATAGTACATCGCTGACAGGTCGCGGGAGATGATCAGCGAGGCCACACGCGTCTTGTCGGTCTGGAATGCGATGGCGACGATGTCGCACATGAGCCTGGCATGTTCGCGCAGGTCCTCGGGCAATCCGTTGGCGGGGCGCTGCATCATGGCGACCGGTATGTTGCTGCCCTTGGCCGCATCCTGCGCCGTGCCCTGGTCCTTGCGCATCAGTTCCACGCGCTTTTCGACCTCGCGCACGCTGGTGAGGAATTCGTCCACCTTGCCCTTGTCGGTGGCGCTGATCTTGGTGGACAGTGCCTGGGCCTGGTCCTTGATGCGGTCCAGAACGCTGACATTGAGCAGGCTGCCGCGATTGTCGAACAGGCTGTCCCAGGCCAGCGCCGGATAGACTTCCACCGGCACCGGCGAATCCGGAGTCTGCCAGGACAGATGCGAGCTGTAGGCGAGACTGTAATTGGTCTCATGGAAGCCGGTCATTGGTTGTTCGCAGGCCAGCACGATGGAGGATTGCGGCGTGTCCTCGCCGACATGAGTGGCGATCACCTGATCGACGCTGACGCCGGAATGAATGATCGCGCCCTTGGTGATGTGCTCGCCCGACAACAGGCTGCCGGTCTGGGCCGGATGGATGCCCTGGTTGATCAGCGCCTTCACATTAAGGCCGTCGATGACATTGATCTTCTGCTTGAGGGGCTCCAGCGGCGAGAGCGTCTTGGACAGCTTCATGTCGGCACCGCTGCCCTCGGCGCTCCAGTAATTCTCATTGACGCCGCAACCGAGGAACATCACTGCGAAGCGCTTGGGGAAATCGGCCGCCGCGGGTGTATCGGCCAGGGCGTTCACCGACATCAGCCACGGCAGCGCCACGGAACAGCCGGCGCCCTTCAGGACGACGCGGCGGGAAATGGTCTTCGAGCGAAATTGCGAAAAGCGGTCCGTGGCCATCTCAGTGCTCCTTGCGGAAATCGGCTTTGATCAGCTTGCCGCCAGCGGGCTGTGATGCCGGCGTGCTGGCCTGTTCTGTGACGCGGCGGTTCAGGAATTGCGGGCTCTGAACGATAGTGTCGACCAGGCTGCGGAACGGGTACCCATCCGCGGCCAGGTTGGCCTTCATCTTGTCCACCAGCGATTCATCCGACAGCTGGGGCGAACGGTTCAAGGCATAGGCCATCAGCTTGCGGCACAGATTGCCGACGAAATTGTCCTGGCGGTAACCGCGGATGAAATCCTTGAGCCCGACCAGTCCGTCGCCCGCGATGCCGCCCGGATAGGTGGCGGAGGCGTCGATCGGCCGTCCCGCCAGGTCGCGGGTCCGAGCGTCGCCCACCGGGCCATAGCCTTCGAAGGCCAGCCCAAAGGAATCGAAACGCAGGTGGCAGCCGGCGCAGAACGGATTCCTGTGATGCTCGGCCAGCATCTCGCGGATCGGCTTGTCGGTCTTGGATTCGTCGCCGGGCAGTTCAGGCACTACCGGCGGCGGCGGCGGCACGCGAATTCCGAGAACTTTCTGCACGACCCAGTTGCCGCGCTTGACGGGGCTGGTGCGCAGGCCCGGGGAATATTCGGTCATGAACACCGCCATCGGCAGGATACCGCCCCGGCCATATTGGTCGGCGCCATCAACCTTGACCCAGGTGTCCGGGTCGCCCTGGACCTCGGGCATGCCGTAATGCCGGGCCAGCGGCGGATTGACGAAGGTGTAGTTGGCATAGAGCAGGTCCAGCACCGAACGGTCGTTCTGGATATTGTCCTGCATGAAGTGGATCGGCTCCTGGAACATCGCCTCGCGCAGATTGTCGTCGAAGGTGGGGAAGCGCATCCGGTCCACGGAATTGTTGGTCTCGAACTGGCGGAACACCAGCCAGTTACCCGTGAACTCGGTCGCCAGGCCGCTGACCTTGGGGTCCTTGAGCATCCGGTGGGCCTGCGCCAGCAGCACCCGTGGCTTGTGTAGATCGCCGGCGGCCGCGTGCCTGAGCAGTTCGGCGTCCGGCATGCTGGCCCACAGGAAGTAGCTCAAGCGGCTGGCCAGACTGTAGTCCGACAGCGGCTCGCTCTGGAAAGCCCTGGCGCTCTTCAGGCTGGCCGGGGTCAGCGCGGATTTTCGCGCCGTCTGGCCGTTCAGGTCGAAGCGGTACAGGAAATCCGGCGACATCAGCACGCTGACGATGGTGTCGCGTACCGCGTCTTCATGGGAGATCTGGTTCCGGGTCCGCAGCATCTGGTAGTAGCCCAGCAGATCGGTGCGCTCTTTGGCAGTCAGCGGGCGGCGATAGGCGTGCTCGGCGAACCTGACCAGCGCGGCCAGATGTTTCGGCACGGCCGCGACATGCTCCTGCTCGAGATTACGCAACGTGGCGTTGATCAGGCCGAAGTGCCATTCGAACGCCTTGGGCGCGATCGGATCGTTGTGCTCCTTGTCCATCGCCCAGCGCGCCAGATACTTGTCGCGCATCTGCAGGATCACGAACGGGTCGGTCACTTCGTGGCCGACCGGACGAGGGGAGCCGGATTCGGCGGCGATCGGCCCGTTGATATCGCCGTCCACTTCGCCGCTCTGGTTGAAGAAATACTGCACCCAGGTGCGCTCGGTCTGGTTGGCGACGAAGTCAAATTCGTTCCACAGCCGGTTGAGCTGGTCCTGACCTCGCTTGTCCAGAATCAGCTGCATCAGCGCGGTGTCGTCGCGGTAATAGCCGCCGGTATTGTGATAGCCCGCGCTGAGCAGTCGCCCATTATCGGTCGACTGATCCGGCCAGTAGCGACCGCGTTCGCTGACATAAAATGCGTCGGGGAATACGGAGGCGAAGCGGTCGAAGGCCTTCTGGTATTTCGCCTTCTGCCCCGCCGGATAGACCAGATCCGCATCGCCGTAGCGGTCGTTCGCCGCGAGGGCGGCCCAGCGCGGGGACGCATCCTGATGCAGCGGCGGATATTTCGGGATCGGCGGCGGCGCCGGCTCGGGGACATCGTCGGGCCGGAGGTCGTTGGGGTCGCTTTTCCTGTGATTGTCTGCATATTCCTGCAGGCGCCAGTTGTGCAGCGGCTCCGACTGGCCCGGTAGTCCTTTCACGATAGGAGCGGCGAACTGCATCGCGGTGTGGGCGCGGATGCGCGTGACGAAATTCTCCATCGCCTGCGTCTCGACGACAGGCGAGTCGCTGCTGCCGGCCTTTGGCGCCGGAAGCGCGTTCCACATGGCCTGAAGCTTCGCCACGGGCCCGAGGGCATCCTGGTCGTGCAGGATGGCCCACACCATCGGCAGATACCTGGCGCTGAGCTTCATGTCGGCGGCGGTGGAGGCGAGGGTGGCGCCCGGCTTGCCAAGTTCCTTAGCGTACCGATAGCGCCAGGAGGCCTGGAAATACGCGGCAAAGCTGGTCGGCTGGGCCTGATAGAACGCGATGATGCGCTGGATGGAATATTTGTCGCGATCGCTTTCCACGCGCATGAAATAGGGCGCGAAATCGATGCCATCGGGCGTGAGCACCGCATGGTCGGCGATCTGGCGGGCGCCCTGCAGGTACTTGTTCAGCAGCGCCGGCGACATGGTCAGCGTCTCGCCGGAGTTGTCGAAGCCTGCGGTGTTGGCGGGATCGACCGGGAACTGGCGGGCGACCTGCATGTCCTGTCCGGTCAGGTCGCGGATGGTGTTGTCGTATTCTGCATTGCTCAGACGGCGTGCCAGCACGATGCCGGGATCGCCGCCCAGCCGCTGGATCTCCTCGGCGCGCACGTCATGTACGAAGGCGACGATTGGGTCGATCGCCTCCTGCGGTGGCGGCCGGTTGGGTTTGGGCGGCATTTCATGATTGGTCAGCCGCTCGGCCAGCAGCGACCAGCGTGGGAAATCCTCCTTCACCTGGTCCATCGAAACATAGGATTTGAGGTCGAACTGGCCGGTGGGCTGCGCGCCTGAGTGGCAGGCGATGCAATACTTGGCGACAAAGGGCTTCACCGTATGGTCCAGGCGACTTTGAAGATCACCGGAATCGGCGGCAAAGGCCGGGACCGATACGGAGAGAAGAAAGGTCAAAGCCAGCCATCTCATCAGCAACTCGCTGATCTTGTTGGAGCTCGCAAGCTGCACCACGCGGCCATTCTCCCCGACGAGGTCAGTGATTTTCGCACCCACCACGACATAATGCGGTCCGGCGCGCGACGCGCCGGTGCAGGCAACAAAAAATCATAATAAAGGAGTGCCGCAAAACATAGTTGCGGCGCAGCATTCAGGGGTCAGTCAGGCCCTGCGAGTTTTGTGCGCGGCGTTCGCCGGAATAGTCCTGTGGTTCTGCTTCCCTGATCATGGCAGCAAGCGAGAGAGTGAGTGCGGTGCCGAAACCCGTTAATCCCTATCATGCCGGACCACTGAGCGACCATTTCGATGGGTCGCGGTTCTTCAACCCGGATCATCCCGATACCGATCGCAGCCTCGGTGACCTGCTGCGCTGGAAGCTGAAGGAAACAGCCGCCCCGTGGCCGCGGTCGGTCCCGGCGCGGCAGGTCGTTCCGCAGGCCAGCGTCGCCGGATTGCGTGTCACGATTGTCGGGCACGCGAGCGTGCTCATTCAGGTGGCCGGGCTCAATGTCCTGACCGATCCCATATGGTCGGAACGGGCGAGCCCGCTGTCGTTGCTCGGTCCCCGGCGCGTGTGGGCCCCCGGGATCGCCTTCGAGTCCTTGCCGCGGATCGACGCCGTACTGCTCAGCCACAATCATTACGACCATATGGATCTGGCGACGCTGCGCCGGCTCCACATCGAGCACTCTCCGCTGATGGTGGCGCCGCTGGGCAACGATGTGATCCTGCGGCGTGCCATCAAGGGCGTCCGGGTGGCGGCCGGTGACTGGTGGGACCTAATCGACATCGGCAAGGGTGGCGAGGTGACCATCGTCCCGGCCTATCACTGGTCGTCCCGAACGGGGCGCGACCGGCGCATGGCGCTCTGGTGCGGGTTCATGCTGAGCAGCCCTGGCGGACGAGTCTATTTTGCGGGCGATACAGGCTATGGGAACGGACGGATCTTCCGGGACGTGCGGCAGCGAATCGGCAGGCCCGATCTGGCGTTGATCCCGATCGGCGCCTACGCGCCGCGCTGGTTCATGAGCGCGCAGCACACCGATCCCAACGAAGCCGTGCAGATACTGGAGAGCCTCGAAGCCGCCCGCGCGATCGGCATTCACTGGGGCGTGTTCCAGCTTACCGATGAGCGCCGGGACGAACCGCTCGAACTGCTGCTCGAAGCCCTCGCTCGCCGCGGGATTGCCCAAAGCGCATTCCCGGCGGGAGAGCCGGGGTTGAGCTACGGAGCGGCCGCAAGCCTGTAATAGACAATCACCCCATCGTGCGATCACTTATCCGCTATATGTATTCGGATACAATGATCTTGATTGCGAAGTGGCGATAACGATGATGAGATTCCGAGCGTCCGCTGGAACGATCTGGAGAGAGATATGACGAAGCTGGTGACGGCCGCGATGCTGCTGGCCATGGCGACACGAGTCGATGCGCAGATCAATGCGGGCGCGCTGGCGCCAGAAGCCAGCCTGCCGTTCACGATGACTCCCGTGGCCACGTTCAAGTTACCGTGGCGCATCGCGTTCCTGCCAGACGGGAGCATGCTGATTACCGAGAAAGTCGGTGGCCTGTGGCTGGTCACGCAGCAGGGCGCCCAGACGCCGGTCGCCAATATTCCCGATGTGCTGTATGGCGGGCAGGGCGGCATGCTGGGGGTCTATACCTCGCCCCACTTTGCAAGCGACCACTCCATCTACCTCACCTATTCGGAGCCGGGCGATGATGGCTCCAGTCTCGCGCTGGCGCGCGCGCGACTGGTGAGTGCAAACGGCAGTGCAAGACTGGAAGGACTCGAGGTGATCTGGCGCGATGGAGAGAGGGGCAAGGGCGGGCAGTTTGGCGCTGCGGTCGCCTTTGCACCCGACGGCAAATCCCTGTTTCTGAGTTCCGGCGACCGCCAGCGCATGACCCCGGCCCAGGATCCCAATCAGCCACTGGGCAAGATCCTGCACCTGACGCTGGATGGGAAGCCGGCTCCGGGCAATCCGATGGCAGGGAAGACTGGCGCGGCCACAGTCGATGTCATCGAGCCGCCGAAGGACACCGAGGCAGCCAAGAGCGCACCGGTGGTTCGAACCTACACCTTCCCGGGACCGAATCTGACGCCTGCGGAGACCTGGAGCGTCGGGCACCGCACGCCGTATGGCCTGGCCTTTGCGCCGGACGGCCGGCTGTGGGAACTGGAGCATGGTCCCAGGGGAGGCGACGAGCTGAACCTGATCGAGCCAGGCAAGAATTACGGCTGGCCGTTGGTTTCGTATGCGGTGAACTACGATGGTGTGCCGATCCCCAGTCCCGATACGCGCCCGGACCTGACCAAGCCCGTCATCTACTGGACGCCTGTGATCGCGCCGGGCAACCTGACCTTTTATACGGGCAAGTTGTT
>CAZGVE010000022.1:10089-13090 GCA_964528845.1 uncultured Steroidobacteraceae bacterium
GGGGCCGCATTCGTCGAAGCGCGATCAGCAACAGCAAGCCGCCGCCGAGCAGACCGGAGCTGGCCGGCAGCGGAACGACCGTCGGGATGTCAAAGTCCACGGTCGTGGTCACTGGAGCGCTGTAGGTGTTGCCGACATTGGTGAGGCCCACGACATAGGGATCGCAGCTGATGACCTTGTTGCTGCAGACAGGGGTGCCTCCATAGAGGAAGTTCAAGCTCACTCCGGTTTGCCCGAAGCCGCCGGACACGAGTGTTTCCACGAGCGGCGTGCCGCTGGTCGGCGTCAGGGTCAGGACCATGCTGGTCGTGGGCGGCAGCGACAGGTAGTTGAAGTACTCGTTGTTCGGAGCCGTCGGGCTGGAGGAGATTCCGACCGGTACGCCAGTACCGTTGGCATAGCTGGTCAGGAATGAATAGCTCCCGCCGGCCAGTCCGCCAATCGATGAGGAATTGATCGTGCCGCTCAACGTGCAGGACGTGATCGTCGCGCCGGTCACGCATGCGCCCTGTGCGAGGTCCCATTCGCCCAGGTTGCCGGCGTAAGGACCAATGCCCGTCACCGTGAAATTCTGTGTGGAGAGATTCAGGCTCACGCTTTCCGGCGTCTGTGCGTGCGCTACTGGCGCGGCGAGCCATAGCCCCGCTGCCAGCACGACGCTCGCGCACAGGGAAAAGAGGCGGCGCGGAAGAATTCGGGTGGTCGGTAGTTTCCCGGTGAGCTCTTGAACCATCAGTCCTACTCCTGAATATCGCGGTGAACAAGTATGTCAACGCGGCTGCGCGCAGATGAACAACTTCCGTTTGGCGCCGGAGCAGCGGCCAGCAGCTGACTGCGCACTGGCCTCAGCTCCCGCGGGGCATTCGAGCGCGGGCGCTCATGGCGCGTCGGTCCAAAACGGCTGACTTGACGTCTCCGAAAGCGGCCTGCGCCCTACGCTCCGCGTAATCAATCCTGGCCTGCAGGATCAGCGCACGATTGCCAAGCAAGGCGCCGGCCAACTCTTTGGCCTTGGCACTTGCCTCGCCGAGCCGTCCCCACATCTGGTCCATGTTCATCGTTGCCTCCCGGGCCAGCGCGGTCGCCGCCCCTAGACTCAACCCAACGCTCTACGATGCATGGATAGCAGGCACGGGCATATGGCTCTGTTCGTTGTCCCACATTACGAACAAACGTCTGATGGATATTCAGGGCGCATCCGGCGTGGCGCCAGCGCCTGGTGAGTCGACACCCACGCCGACACCGACTTCCTCGAGTGCCGACAGCACATGTGCGGTATTGGTGGGTCGCTGCAGTGCGGTCGCCTCCGCATCGACCCGATCGCGGACCATGGGCAGGTCGCGCCGCAGCTCTTCGAGCAGGTGAATCAGTTTGGTCACCTTCTGCTCCGTGAGCAGATTCACCTGGAGATCCAGATGGGCTCGATGGCTCTCGAGGCGCCCCTGGCGCTGCTGGGTCATCAGAACGATCGTGGTCGTGGCGAGTGCGGCCAGTGTCAGCAGACCCTGCAGGTATCCGAACGGTGGCGGATCCGGTGGCGAGAAGCGCAAGGCGGCAGCGACCGCGTTGCCCGCAATCCACACCGCGACCAAGGACAGCAACCCTATCAGGTATACCGGGCGCCCGATCAGCGCGCCTGCGCGTTCGAAGCCTCGCTCGGTGCGACTGAGCTTTTCCTGTTCACGCTGATGGAACGCGACGATGCTGTCGATGTTCTGGTTCACCCGCTGCGGCAACAGTTCTGACTCGGGCGTCATGGCATTCCGACTGGGAAAAGCTCAGCCTGAGCCGTGCCCGGTACCCGCTCTGTGCGACATCGCACCGACCGACGGGCTGTGACGGAACACTGTAGTTGAGGGACAGATTTCAGTTTCGGGTCATACATGAGTCGGTTCGTCGACATTGCGGCTTGCGTGGCCGGCATCGTAGGTCTGGCGAGTTTCGGTGGCGCCGCGGCGCAAGCGCCGGAGGCGTCGGCGCAACCCGCACCCGCAGAAGCTGCGGGCTCTACGCTCGGCGAAGGACAGCTGGACCAGCTTACCGCGCCGATCGCGCTGTACCCGGATCCGCTGATCGGACAGATCCTGGCTGCATCAACGTATCCGCTGGAGGTCGTCGAAGCCCATCGCTGGCTCCAGGATCCCGCGAACTCGGCACTCAAGGGTGATGCACTCGCAGCAGCACTGGAACAGCAGGGCTGGGACCAGAGCGTCAAATCGCTGGTGCCTTTTCCGCAGGTTCTGCAGATGATGGACAGCAACCTCGAATGGACGGAGCGGATCGGTGACGCCTTTCTTGCGCAGCAAGGTCCACTCATGGACTCGATCCAGCGGCTGCGCCACAAGGCTACGGCCGCGGGTGCGCTGAAGACCACGCCGCAGCAGACGGTGGCGACCGAGGACCAACAGATCGAGATCCAGCCCACCAACCCGGAAGTGGTCTACGTGCCGTACTACGATCCCAGCGTGATCTTCGGTCCGTGGGCATGGTCCGAGTATCCCCCATTCTATTTCCTGCCCCCGCCCGGCATCAGCATCGGCCCGGGGATCTGGCTCGGATTTGGACTCGGGTTGCCGGTGTTTGGCCCGTACTGGGGCTGGGATCGTTGGGACTGGGGCCATCATGGATTCGGCGTGGCGGGCGGCTACGGCGGGTTTAGGGCAGGCCCATGGGCGCATGACCCCGCGCATCGCGGCGGCGTTCCGTACCGTGATGCCGGGTTGAGCGGGCGCTTTCAGGCTCAATCCGACGCGGCGCGCCGCGACGTGCGCGGCTTCTCCACAGCTCCTCAGGGCGGTCGGGGCACACGACCGGACGCACGGCAAGGTCCCGGCAGGACTGTGGGGCCCGCCTTCCGCACTGCGCCGCCAGCCTTTGAATCCATGGGTCGCGGATCACAGGTACACCAGGACTCGGCGCGCGGCGCATTCAGCCGTGCGGCACCTGCCGCGCCCGGTCCTCGCGGCGGCGGCGGGGGTGGGTTCGGACGCGGCGGCGGCGG
>CAZGVE010000022.1:13190-40103 GCA_964528845.1 uncultured Steroidobacteraceae bacterium
GCGGCGGCGGCGGTGGCGGTGGTGGTGCACGCGGTGGCGGTGGCGGTGGTGGTGGAGCCGGCGGAGGTGGTGGTGCGCGCGGTGGCGGCGGGCGCGGCGGCGATCGGCATTAGGGGGGCACGATGGCAATCCAGCTCGCTCGATGGTTGATGATCCTCGTGTCGGCGCTCGTGACCGAAGGCATCGCCGGTGCAGTGGAGTCCGCGCCGGCCAGTAGCGCGACGCAGAGGCACTTCGCCACTCCCGAGGCCGCGGTCGACGCGCTGGTGAGCGCCAATCGCGCCAACAATCGCGCCGAGCTGCTCGCGCTGCTGGGTGCTCCCGGTGCGCGGCTCATCCGGTCCGGCGACCCGGTGGCGGATCACCTCAATCGTGCGCAATTCGTCGCGGCATTCGATGAGGGCCACCGCGTCGAGCACGAAGGCACGAACAAGGCGGTATTGATCGTCGGCACCGAGGAATGGCCGCTGCCGATCCCGCTGATCGACGGCCCTGGCGGATGGCGCTTCGATACCCAGGCGGGCAAGCAGGAGATTCTCGATCGGCGCATCGGCCGCAATGAGCTTGCGGTCATCGCGGTCTGCAGGGCCTACGTTGTCGCACAGCGCGAATACCTGGCGCTGAAGGCAGGCGCACCGGGCGAGTACGCGCAGCGCTTCATCAGTACGCACGATCAACACGATGGGCTGTACTGGCCGGAGCAGCCGGGCAGGACGGCCAGTCCGCTCGGACCCCTGGTCGCGCAAGCGCAGGCGCGGGGCTACGGTGCGGGCGAGCCGCCATCGGAGCGTGCCGCGTCCCAGCCCTATTACGGCTATTACTTCCGCATACTCACGTCGCAGGGCCCCAATGCACCGGGTGGCGCCAGAAGCTATGTCGTCAACGGCAGGATGACCGGCGGATTCGCGCTGATCGCCTATCCGGCAATCCACGGCGATTCCGGCATCATGACTTTCATCGTCAATGACCACGGTATCGTCTTCGAACGGAATCTCGGGTTGGGCACGTCGTTCATCGCGAGCCAGATCACCGCGTACGATCCGGATTCCGACTGGCACATTGCCCCGCCGTAATGCGCCACTCGCAGGCATCCGTTGCAACTGGCTGGCAGGCACGAATCGACGGCGGCACGGCGGTATTGACTATTGCCGGTGACTGGACCGGACTGGATGGCATCGATCAGGCAGAGCTCGCGGGCAAAGTCATTGATCGAGAAGGGCTACACGCGCTGTCGCTCCAGGTGACCGAGCCAATGCGCTGGAACAGCTCGCTGCTGGTGTTCGTCTCGATGCTGCAGCACCGTGCGGCCCAGCGCGCGATGGCCGTCGATGAGAGCGCGCTGCCGGGTGCGAGCCGTGACCTGCTGCAGCTGCTTGCCGTACAGCCCGCCGCGGTGGCGGCGCCTGCACGCCCGGGAACGCTGCTCGAAGTGCTCGGCCGCTGGGCCACTCGGCAGGGCTCGCAGTGGGGATCGGCGGTGAGCCTGCTGGGCGAGCAGATTCTGGGCACCTTGAGCTGGATTCGGGGCCGGGCGCGGGTACGCGCGATCGACCTGCTCATCAACGTTCGCGACGCCGGCATCGCCGCGCTGCCGATGGTGGCGCTCGTCAACTTGATGGTGGGCGGAATTCTCGCCTTCGTCGGCGTGGTGCAGCTGCGGCGTTTCGGCGCCTCCATCTACGTCGCCGACCTCGTTGGCGTCGGCGTGGTGCGCGAGATGGCGCCCCTGATGCTCGGAATCGTGATGTCCGGCCGCACCGGCAGTGCGTACGCAGCAGAGCTGGCTTCAATGCAGGGCAGCGAACAGACCGATGCGCTGCGCGCTCTGGGCATTCCGATCCGCGATTACCTGGTATTGCCGCGGGTGACCGCCCTGTGCACGATGATGCCGCTGCTCTATCTGTACGCCAGCGCCATCGGGATCGGCGGCGGCTTCGCCGTCGCGGTCACGATGCTGAAGATCTCGCCGGAAGCTTTCATCTCCCAGCTTCGCAGCGCGGTGTCCGGGGCCGAGTTCCTGTTCGGGCTGGCGAAAAGCACGGTGTTTGGCGCCTGGATCGGCATCACCGGGTGCCGGCTGGGGCTGGCCGCCGGTCGCAGCACCACCGAGGTCGGCCACGCGGCGACGCAGGCGGCGGTGCTGGGCATCGCCGGCGTCATCGTGCTCGATGCCGTGTTCGCCGCCTGTGCCAATGTCTGGGGACTCTAGCTGCATGCCGGACCAGGACGCATCACTGATGCTGAAGGTCCGGGATCTGTCCGTCGGATTTGGCGGCACCCCGGTTCAGCACGACGTGTCGTTCGACGTCAAGCGTGGGTCCATCTTCGGCATCATGGGAATCTCCGGGTGCGGCAAGAGCACGCTGCTGCGCGCCCTGATCGGGCTGCTGCGGCCCAGCGCAGGATCGGTCCTGTTCGACGGGGAGGACTACTGGGCTCTGGCCGAAGAGCAGCGTGCCATCCGTGGCCGCCGCTTCGGAGTGGTGTTTCAGGGTGGCGCGCTATGGAGCTCGCTGACGGCTGCGCAGAATGTTGCGCTGCCGATGCAGATGTTCACCAACAGCAGCAACGTATTGATCGACGCGCTGGTCGCAGTGAAGCTCTCACTGGTCGGCCTCGAAACTGGCCGTGAAAGCCTGCCGTCGGACCTGAGCGGCGGAATGCAAAGACGCGTCGGGCTCGCCCGCGCCCTGGCTCTCGATCCGGACATCCTGTTCCTCGATGAGCCCTCGGCGGGACTCGATCCGATCTCGGCGCGGCACTTCGACAAGCTGATCGTGCAGCTGCGTGATGGCTTCGGTGTCACCGTGGTCATGGTCAGCCACGAGCTGACGAGTCTGCTCGCGACCTGTGACGACGGCGTGTTTCTCGATGCCGAGTCCCACACGGCGATTGCCCACGGTGCCCCGCGAACGATGCGAGAGCAGTGCACCGTGCCGCTGGTGCACGCCTTCATGAACCCCGGTACCGGCAGTGACGCCCGCTAGGCCCGCCGTCGTCGGCGGATTCGTACTGGGCGCAGCGCTGCTGGGCGTTGGCGCAACGCTCGTGTTCGGCGGTACACGCTGGTTCTCGCACACCGAGCATGTCATGGTGATATTCACCGATTCGCTGGCCGGGCTGACCCCCGGCTCGCCGGTGACCTTCCGGGGCGTCACGATCGGGCGGGTTGCGTCGATCAAGGTGCGCGTCAATGCGCCGGCCATCGCGCCGGTGATTCAGGTGTTCCTCGATCTGGAACCAGACAAGATCTCCTGGACCAGCGGACCGTCCACGAGCGCGCGCGCCGATCTTCAGAGCGCCGTGATCGCCGGCCTTCGCGCCCAGCTCAGTTCGCAGAGCCTGGTGACCGGCGAACTCAGCGTCGATCTGGATTTTCACCCGCACGCACCGGTCGCGCTGGTCGACTCCGGCGAAGAACCGCTGCAGATTCCGGCGATCGCCTCGGACCTGCAGCAGTTCAAGGACCAGGTGCGTGACATGAATCTGCCTGACATCGCGGTCCAGACACGCCAGGTGCTGGGTGCCCTGCAGCACCTCGTCGCGACGCTCGAGCCCCAGATCGCTCCGATGGCGCAGAGTCTGCAGACTACGATGGCGGCCGCCACGGCGACGGTGGAGAGTCTGCAGAAGCAGTCGACGCTCACGCTCAACCAGGTCGGAAGCCTCTCGGCCGAGAGCCAGCGACAGGTGACGATCAATGGCAATGAGCTCAGTGAGCTGCTGAAGTCCGCGCAGCAGGCGACCGCCCACGTCGACGCCCTGGCCGTGTCACTCGATGAACTCACCTCGCCCCGCTCGCCGGTGCGTGCAGACCTGGATGGCACGTTGCGCGATCTGGCGGCGAGCTCGAGCTCGCTGCGCCTCTTTACCCACGATCTGGAACGCAATCCTCTTGGCACCCTGATGAGGAAGCCGTCCCGATGAGCAAAGTTCTCCCGGCGATCGCCTGCGCGGTGCTGATCACGTCGGCGTGCACCTCGGGCCCCGTGCCGCGCACGTTCCTGCTGGGTACGCGAGTGCCAGATGCGACTTCGCCGACCGTGGGCAGTGATGGGGTGCCGGTGCAGCTGCAGACCGTCACGGTTCCAGACTATCTCGACACCGAGGACATTCTGCTGCGGGAGGGCGCGCACGGCCTTGCGGCCAGTCCAGGCGCCAGGTGGGGAGAGCGCCTGTCCGCCGGCATGACCCACGCGCTGGCGGCGGCGCTGGTCACGCGGCTGCCGGACTACAGGGTGGCCCCCGCCCGTCCGCCGGACCCGCTTGCGCGCCAGGTACTGGTCGATGTGACCGCGTTCGACGTCGGCCGCGATGGACGCTGCGAGTTGCGCGCCAGCTGGACGATATCGGTGCCGGGTTCCGCTTTGCCGGCGCTGCGCAGGCAGGCGGTATTCGTCACTCCGGCCGCCGGTGCATCCCCAGCGCTCGACGCCACCGTGGTCGCGGCGATGGCCGCGACCGTCGACAGGCTCGCCGATGCACTCGCGCTCGACATCGCAGCCCCGGGATCCCCGCAGGTCACGAGCGCACGGTAGCACCGAGTGTTGCCGCCGGGCGTTCCGCGCACTTAAGGTTCCAGGGCTCTCCGATCCCCCCCTCCCCATTCCAGCCGGAATTGTGTGATGCTGTGCCGGCGGAGACGCAACTAATAAAGGGGATGGATCATGAAGAATACGGTCAAGTTGTCACTGATCGGCGCGCTGGGGTTCCTGGCCGGGGCCTCCGCGATGCAGGTGCTGCACGCGCAGACGGCTACGGCGCCCGCGTACCTGATCGGCAATATCGAGAAAGTGACGGACGAGGCGACCTTCGCCCAATACCGCGCCGCGGCCGGCAAGTCCCAGGGGCCCTTTGGCGGCCATGCGCTGGTACGCGACGCCTCGCCGGTGCCCGTGGATGCTTCGACGCTACCGCAGGGCAAGATCGTGGTATTGCAGTTTCCCAGCATGAAAGCGCTGCAGGACTGGTGGAATTCTCCGGCCTACGCGGCCGCGCGGCCGCTGCGCGAGAAATCGACGATCGGTCGAACCTATGCGGTCGAGGGTATACCGGCACCCTGAGTCCGCCATCCAAGGCAAAGCAGCGCGATCAGCGTCAGCAGGCCTGCCGCAGAGAGGTAGTAGCCAACGAAGCTGAGGCCGTAGTGTGTGGCCAGCCACGTGGCGAGGTAGGGCGCGAGCGATGCTCCGACGATTCCGGCCAGATTGAAGCTGAGCGACGCGCCGGTATAGCGCACCGCGGTCGGATAGAGCGCGGTCAGCGCGCTGCCTAGCGGCCCGTAGGTGAGTCCCATCAGCGCGAGACCGAGTGCGAGAAAGACCAGAACGGCCGGACGGCTGCCCGATCCAAAGAGCGGAGCGAAGGCCAATCCGAACACGATGATTCCAAGTGTGGCAGCCACCAGCATCCGGTACTGCCCGTATCGATCGGCGATGGCCGCCGAGACCGGAATCGTCAGCGCAAAGAACAGCACTCCGGCCATCTGCAGGACCAGGAATTCCCGGCGCGTGTAGCCGAGCGCCGAAGTTGCCCAGCTGAGCGAGAACACGGTCATCAGGTAGAACAGCACGAACGTCGCGACGGCGGCGAAGGTGCCCAGCAGCACTACCCGCGCATGCCGCGCCCACAGGGTCAGCATCGGCACGCGCACCCGCTCGTGATTTTCGATCGCGCGCTGGAATGCCGGCGTTTCGGTGAGACGGAGGCGGACATACAGGCCTACGAACACCAGCAGCGCACTGCCGAGGAATGGAATGCGCCATCCGTAGGCGAACAACTCCGCCTCGGACAGTCGATCGGTCAGCAGCAGGAATACCCCGGTTGAGCACAGAAAGCCAACCGGAGCCCCGAGCTGGGGAAACATGCCATACCAGGCGCTCCTTCCGGGAGGTGCGTTCTCCGTGGCCAGCAGCACTGCACCACCCCACTCGCCGCCCAGACCCAGGCCCTGACCGAAGCGGCAGAGCGCCAGCAGCAAGGGCGCGAGAATGCCGATGGACGCATAGGTCGGCAGCAGCCCGATCAGTATGGTCGAGAGCCCCATGGTCAGCAGTGCCGCTACCAGCGTCGCCTTGCGCCCGATGCGGTCGCCGAAATGTCCGAAAACCGCGGAGCCCACGGGCCGCGCGAAGAACGCGAGCGCAAAGGTTGCCAGCGATTGCAGCGTGGCCGTCGCCGGGTCACCCGCCTTGAAGAACAGGCGCGGAAACACCAGCACTGCGGCGGTGGCGTAGATATAGAAATCGAAGAACTCGATAGTGGTGCCGATCATGCTGGCGAACAGCACGTGCCGGCGACTCGCGCCTGAACTCATCCGCGCATCGTAGCATTGCGCGGCGTGACGTTGCGCGGCTTAGGCGGAGCCGGCGACGGTACGGAAAGAGCCCGTCGTGAGCGCGTGAAACTCGTCGATCCCCTTCAATATGACTCGGTTGCGACCGGAGCGCTTCGCCTCATACAAGGCCTGGTCGGCCAGCTGGATGGCTCCCTCAGGAGTGCGATTGATCATCGGCATCACATACGCGACACCGATGCTGACGGTGTGCGCCTTGCGGGCGCCGCTCTCACCGCCAGCCGCGCTGGATGCTTCGACTGCCGAGCGCACCTGCTCGGCAATTGCCTCGACACTGTTGCGAGGCAGGTCGTAGAGGACGATGACGAATTCCTCTCCACCATAGCGGGCCGCCGTATCGAGTGGGCGGCGCGCGAAGCCTTTCAGGACCTGGGCCACTGTGCGCAGCGCGCTATCGCCGGCCTGATGACCGTGAGTATCGTTGTAAACCTTGAAATGATCGATATCGACCATCAGCAGGGCCAGCGTGCGTTCGTCGCGCAGAGCCTGCTGCCAGACGCGCAGCAGGTGGTCATCGAGGGCTGCCCGGTTCATCAGCCCGGACAGTCCGTCGCGCGTCCCATACTCCGCCAGCAAGGCGGTCTCGAGGAAGCTGCGGCGGGCCATGCGCTCCGCGTCACGGCACACCAGCGCGCACAGGACGGATGTGATCGCCAGTGTCACCAGTGATTTCAGGAATTCGCCATCGGGCATAGCCATGAACAGCGCCGAGATGCTGAAGGAAAGCACCGTCACTACGTTGACGAACAAGGCGCTGCGGAACTTGAGACCGGCAAAGAAGTAGGGGGCAACGACGAACATCACCATGCTCGTCAGCTCATCCAGTCTTCCAGAAGTCATCGCCTCGGCGACGAAAAATCCGGAGACGATGCCGTAGAGCGGCACGATGACGCGCGACCAGGCAATGTACCGCTGCAGGTAGCTCCTGCTCCAGACGAGCCATAACATCGCCAGCGTCAACGGTGTGGAGAACAGAATGTGGATCATGACTCCGACCACGGGCGGTCGGTTTGGGGCGCTCGAGAACAGCGCCAGCGCCAGGTTTGCCAGCGAATAGCCGAGATTGAGCGCGGCGAGGAAAGTGAACCAGACACGCACACGAACCTGTACGCGCTGCAGGTGCTGCAGCAGGTACTGCTGTTCGAGCTCCGCTCCAAAGCGCAGCCCGACGTCTCCCTTGCCCAGTTCCTGCAGGAACACCGAGTCAGGGAGGCTCTTGAATCGTTGCAGTGGCACCCGCTTAGCCTCTTTATGCTTCGTACATGTTACGCGGCTACGGGCCAGCAGAACCGGGTGCCGGCACGCGGTTAGCGTGCGAGCGGTCACAGAATTAAGGTGGCGCGGCGCAACAGCCGGGTGCGGGTGCCGGCCGGGCAACAGACCGCAGCCCGATCGCGCTACCGGCCGACCATCAGTATCGAAAACGAATCCGGCACCATCGGTCCGCGGGCTGGACGCCCAGCCGGTCCGGGTGGAGCGTCTGCGGCCGGCGGCCCGTACTCAGCGGCCATCGTGAGCAGGTGATTCGTGCGCGTGTCCAGAGCCAGGGTCTTGGCTCCCGTCTTCGTCGACAGCGTCTGCTCGACCGCAAAGCTGGTGGGACCGTACTCCTTGATGAAGGTCATCGAGCCGCCGTTCTCGGCGCTGATGGCTTCCTGCGTAGCGGGATTGAACGCGACCGTATCGACGCCCGCGCCTGTCGGCAGCGTCGTGATGACACTGCCGTTCCTGGCATCGACGATGACGACGGTCGGTGCAGGCTGGCGGTAGTACGCAAACAGGACGTGGTGCCTGGCATCGTAGGAGAGCCCGCTGCCGCCGCTGCCCCTTGCGCTCAGGTCGTAGTGCGCCGTGACAGTCATGGTTCTCGCATCGACGACGGCGATCTGCGCCTTGTCCGAGATGTTCACATAGATCGTCCCCTTGCCGTCGCTCACGGCCTGCTCGGGCGCACCTCCGAGGTCCAGGGTGCCGACGACGGTTCCCTGCTTGGCGTCGATGACGGTGGCAAAGGGCGGCACGTGGCTCAAGACCCATACACGCCCGTTATAGGAATCGAACAGGATGCCATCGGGGCGGCCGTCCACGTCGATGCTCTTGAGCACCGTCAGCGTGCGCGCATCCCACATCGTAATAGGGTGAGTCGTGGAGAACCCGTGATGACTCTTCGGGTCCACCGTGGCGCCGCCGGCGCTGACATTCGCGATCGAGCCGACCGGCTCCAACGTGTCCAGATTGAAGACCGTGAGGCGTCCGGCCGGGCCGTTGCGCGGGATATACAGCCGGCGGTTCTTGACGTCGGCGAAGACATAGTCATAGCCGCCTTCCCCTCCCACCCGAGCGCTCTTCAGCACGGCATAGGAGCCCGGCGCTCCGTCCGCCAGCGCCGTGGAAGCCAATGCGAACATCGCCATCGCCGCCCACCACTTCTGATAAGTATTCATCCGGGGCTCGCACCCTGTACGTTCACGCGCAGCATGTAGACCGACTGGCTGGCGCACATGAACAGCCAGTCGCGCTTCGGTCCGGCGAAGCAGAGATTGGCACACGCTTCGGGCAGCCGGATGCGACCTCGCAGCTCGCCGGCCGGGCTCCAGACGGTGACGCCGCTGTAGCCGAGCGGGGCGTTGGAGCTGACCCAGATATTCCCAGCGCGATCGGCACGCATGCCATCGGGCCCGCAACGCACCCCGTCAACCATGCAGTCGGTGAAGACGCGCATGTTGGTCGCCTTGCCATCCTTGACGTCGAAAGCGAAGATCTTCCCGGCGTTGATCAGATACAGGATCCTATAGTCGGGGGAGAAGCAGATACCGTTCGGTGCCGGCGCCTGCTCGAACGGCACCACCCGATCAAGACGACCGCTCGGATCCCAGCGATAGGTGGCGACCGGCGCCTCGCGCTTCATCCTGCCGATGAGCCCGACGCCGATATCGCCGAGGGCAGGATCGAAGATCCCGTCGGGATTGCCGGGACCGCCGGCGAGATCCGGGTGGCCCTCGCTCAGACTGGTGCCATACGGGGGATCGGTGAACCAGATGCTGCCGTCAGGGTGTGGCACCAGATCGTTCGGCGAGTTCAGCAGCTGGCCGTCATAAGCATCGGCGATGATCTTCAGCGAACCATCGAGTTCCCAGCGCACCACGCGACGAAAGAACCCCTGACAGGAAATCTGCCGCCCCTGGAAATCGAAGGTATTGCCATTGCTGTTGAAGGATGGATTGCGGAACGGCGTAACCTCGCCGGTTTCCCAGATGTAGCGATGCTGGATGTTGGCCTTGATGTCGCTGAAGACCACGTAGTTGCCTTCGGCGCTCCACGCCGGCCCCTCAGCCCACTGGAAGCCGGTCTGCACGCGATGGATCGCGGACAGCCCGACGAGGAATTCGTTGAAGCGCCGATCGACGACCACGATGTCCGGATCGGGATAGATCTCCGGCGGCGCTGACGAGTCCCATTGACGCGGCGGATTGGTGATCACGCTGGGCGGTATGGCGATGGCCGGTTTGGCTGCCTGCGCCTGCGCCAGAGCGAGTGTCGGTGCGATCGCGCCTACTCCAGCGACGAAGTCCCGTCGAGTCCAGCGGTGTGTCATACCCGATCTCCTTATAGTTCTAATTCCAGATCCGGAACGCCCCTTCGTCCAACATCAATGATATCGTGGTTACCGGGCCGGTGCGAGCACGCTCATGGACTACACGGAACTGTTCCTGACATCGCTGCGGGCGTTACTGCGCAACAAGATGCGCAGCATCCTGACGGTACTCGGCATCACGATCGGCATCGCGGCCGTGATCTGCGTGGTGGCCATCGGCAATGCGGGCCAGACCCGCGTCGCGCAGCAATTGAACGCGCTCGGCGACAACTTCGTCTGGATCGAAGCCGGAGGGCGTGCGGTCAACGGGGTTCGGACCGGCACCCACGCGACGACCACGCTGACCCTTGCCGACGCGATGGCAATCAAGAATCAGATCTCGATCATCAAGAGCGTTTCTCCGAATGTGGACGATCCGGCGCAGGTCATCTTCGGCAATCAGAACTGGCATACCTCCTACCGCGGTGTTGCGCCGGAATACTTCGACATCAAGCGCTGGGTCGTGGATCAGGGCGCCTTCTTCTCGCAGGACGACGTCGATCGGGCGGCCGACGTCTGCGTGATCGGGCGCACGGTACGCGATCAGCTGTTCGGCGTGCAGAATCCGATCGGTGCAGTGATGCGGTTAGGCTCGCTGCCATGCAAGGTGGTCGCCACACTGCTGCCCAAAGGGCAATCGCTCTCGGGGCAGGACCAGGACGACACCATCATCGTTCCCTACAGCACCGCGCAGAAGAAGCTCAAGGGGATCAACTGGCTGGACGATATCCTGTGTTCGGCCGTCTCGCCGGAGGCCGTCAAGACCGCGGGTCAGGAAGCGACGGCGCTGCTGCGCGACCGCCACCATCTGCGTCCGGAGGAGGAAGATGACTTCAACATCCGCAATCCCGAGGACGTGATCCAGGCGCAGCTGGACGCGAGCCGCACCTTAAGCGTGCTGCTGATCGCGGTTGCGTCGATTTCGCTGCTGGTAGGCGGCATCGGCATCATGAATGTGATGCTGGTGTCCGTGACCGAGCGGACCCGCGAGATCGGGGTCCGCGTCGCGGTCGGAGCCACCGAACAAGCCATCCAGCTCCAGTTCCTGGGCGAATCGATCACCCTGAGTCTGGTCGGCGGCGCCGCTGGCGTACTGGTGGGATTCATCGGTACGGCGCTGGTCGGGAGGATGCTGCATTGGCCGATCCGGATGTCGCTCGAATCGGTCGTCGTCGCCGCGATCTTCTCGGTGACCGTGGGAGTCTTTTTCGGGTACTACCCGGCGCACAAAGCCTCCCGTCTCGACCCCATCGAGGCATTGCGCTATGAGTGAACCGTGATGCCCGGCAGCAGGTGGCTGATCGCCGGGGGCGTGGCGCTGGTGGCCGGGATGCTGGCGCTGTTCGGTATGCACCGCGGTGCCCAGCCGCAATACTTCACGGCCGTGGTGGAGCGCGGCGACATCTTCGACGTCGTCGATGCAACCGGCACGATCAATGCCGTTACCACCGTGCAGGTCGGATCACAGGTTTCCGGCGCGATCGCCAGACTCAATGCGGACTTCAATTCGCGCGTGCGCAAGGGCGACGTGATAGCGATGATCGATCCCGCGCTGTTCCGCGGGGCACTCCTGCAGGCCACGGCCGACCTCGACAATGCGAAGGCGAACGTACTGGCCGCGAAGGCGAACCTCGAGAAGGCTAACGCATCCCTGCTGCAGACCAAGGCGGACTACGAGCGCACCGTTCCGCTCGCCAGCGTGAAGATGATCAGCCAGCAGCAGCTGGATCTGGTCAAGGCGAACTACGACACGGCAAGTGCCGCGGTGAGCGCGGCCGCGGCGAATGTCACGCAGGCCGAGGCGCAGGTGCGCCAGAAGGCGGCCGCCCAGGCGGTGGCCCAGACCAACCTCGACTATACGGTGATCCGATCACCCATCGATGGCACCGTGGTGGCGCGCAATGTCGAGCTCGGTCAGACGGTGGCGGCGTCGCTGCAGGCTCCCACGATCTTCACGATCGCGCAGGACCTCACCAAGATGCTCGTGTACACCAAGACGGATGAGTCGGATGTCGGCAACGTTCGCCCCGGCACCGCGGTCACGTTCAAGGTGGATGCGTTCCCGAAGGACACGTTCAGCGGCAAGGTCAGCCAGGTTCGGATGAACCCGACTACGGTGCAGAACGTGGTCACCTATGACACGATCGTCGAGTTCGCGAACCCGGACCTGAAGCTGTTTCCCGGCATGACCGCGTACGTGTCCATCCCGGTGGCCTCGGTGCGCGGCGTCCTGAAGCTGCCGAACACTGCGCTGCGCTACAAGCCACCGCTGACGCCTGAGGAGATCCTAGCGATCTACAGGAGCGCCGGCATCGTCGGCTCAGAGCGCACCGTCGTCTGGAAGCTGCAGGCGGGCAATACGGTCGCTCCGGTCCAGCTGCAGCTCGGGATCACGGATCACGCCTTCACCGAGGTCACTGCCGTACTGAACGGCACGTTGCACGAGGGCGACGCGGTCGTGGTGCGCGCCGTCCTGCCGCAAGGCCAGACGCCGGGCACACTGCCGCGGTAGCAGCCTCGTGGAGCCAGAGCCGGTCATTCGCGTCGAGGACCTGCACAAGAACTATGAGCTCGGTGAGACGCGCGTGCGCGCGTTGCGGGGAGTGAGCCTCGACATCCGGCACGGCGAGTTCGTCGCGATCATGGGCTCGAGCGGCAGCGGCAAGTCGACCTTCATGAACATTCTCGGCTGCCTCGATCGTCCCAGCTCGGGGCGCTACCTGCTCGAGGGCACCGACGTCGCGCAGCACGACAAGCGTGCACTCGCGATGATCCGCAACCGCACGATTGGTTTTGTGTTCCAAGGTTTCCATCTCCTGGCGCGCACGACGGCGCTCGAGAACACCGAGCTGCCGACCGTCTACACCAGGATTGGCCGCCAGGAGCGTACCGCCCGGGCCCGTACCGCACTCGCCCGCGTCGGTCTTGCCGACCGTGAGCAGCACTATCCGTCCCAGATGTCCGGCGGCCAGCAGCAGCGCGTCGCCATCGCCCGCGCGCTCGTGAATCGACCCTCGATCCTGCTGGCCGACGAGCCGACGGGCAATCTCGACAGCCGCACCTCGATCGAGATCATGGGAGTGCTGCAGGAGTTGAACCAAGAGGGACTCACCATCGTCATGGTGACGCACGAGCCCGACGTCGCCCGATTCACCGGGCGCGTCATCGTTTTCCGGGATGGGCGCGTGCGCAGCGACGAAGCGGTTGCCCAGCGCGCTGACGCGCGGGAGGTGCTGCAGGCACTGCCGGCCGAGGACTAGCCCTTGATCGGCGGGTCCGGATCGAGCGGCGCGCGACATGGGAGGGCGCGACGGGTCGGCGCTATTCGCTCCCGACACCATGTTCCTTCAGTAGCGTATCGGCGATTCCGGGCATCGCTGCGATGAGCGCGTTGCCCGGTCCGTGGGTCTGGCTCGCGGCATAGGTACCCTCGAGCAGCAGTGCGAGCGCGCGTGCCAGTGCCAGCGGTCGCCGTGCGTGCGCGGCGCGCGCGAGTGCCGCCAGGCGCTGCACCACGCGGGTCTTGAATGCGGCAACCTGCCGCCGCACCTCGTGCGCCGGATCCGGAAACTCCGCGGCCACGTTGACGAACGGGCAGCCCCGGTAGCCCGGTGCCGCCGCGCGAGCGCGCAGGTCGCGGAACACCTGGCGCAACTGGCGCCCCGGATCGCTGGGATGCTGCGCGACGCTGGCCTCGATGTACTGCCAGAACCTGGCCTCGCGGCGACGGAGGTACTGCAGCAGCAGGTCCTGCTTCGACTCGTACTGCCGGTACAGACTCATCTTGTTGACGCCGGCGAGGCGGATGACCGCCTCGATGCCGACGTTGCGTGCGCCCTCCCGGTAGAACAGCTCCTCAGCCGCATCCAGGATCCTGGCCTGCGCGAGCTCGCCAGGCGTGCTGCGGCGGGCACGGGCCTGCCCGCGCGGCGTTGACATTGTGACCATGCGGTAACTAATATCCAATGTGATGTTACTGAGCGGTCACATGATAGCATGAAGACGCTGACCACGCGCAGCCCGGAACGGCTGCATTACGCCTGGGTGGCGCTGGCGGTGACCTTCCTGGTGTTGCTACTGACGGCCGGCGTGCGCTCGACGCCCAGCGTGCTGATGGTGCCGCTGGAACGGGATTTCGGCTGGTCGCGCACGCTGATCTCCAGCGCCCTGGCGCTGAACCTGCTGCTGTTCGGCCTGATGGGGCCGTTTGCCGCGGCCGCGATGCAGCGCTTCGGCGTGACCCGGACGGTGACCGCGGCGTTGTCGGTGCTGGCGCTCGCGGTGGCGCTCTCCAGTCAGATGAAGGCGGCGTGGCAGATGATCCTGATCTGGGGTGTGCTGGTGGGTGCCGCGACCGGTGCCACCTCGACCACGCTCGGCGCCGTGATCGTGAACCGCTGGTTCTCGCAGCGGCGTGGACTGGCGATGGGACTGCTGACGGCGAGTTCGGCCACGGGGCAGCTGCTGTTCCTGCCGGCGATGGCGTGGGTGGTGGAGCATCGTGGCTGGCGCCCGATCGTGCTGGTGCTCGCAGCGCTGGCCGCCGCGGTTGCGGCACTGGTGGCGTGGCGGCTGCCGGAGCGGCCTGCTGCCCTTGGCCTGCCGCGCTTCGGCGAGCACGCGCTGGCCGTGGCCGAGACCGCAACCGGACAGAATCCGCTGGTCAGCGCGTTCACGATACTGGGCAAGGCGGCCAGGGTCGGGGATTTCTGGCTGCTGTTCTTCACGTTCTTCATCTGCGGCGCGAGCACCAATGGCTATATAGGGACGCACTTCATCGCGATGTGCGGCGACTACGGCCTGTCGGAGGTCCGGGGCGCGAGCATGCTGGCGATGATGGGCGTCTGCGACCTGCTCGGCACGACGCTCTCAGGCTGGCTTTCCGACCGGTTCAACAACCGCGTGCTGCTGTGCTGGTACTACGGCCTGCGCGGACTGGCGCTGATGTTCCTGCCCTATGCGTTTGGCTACGCGTACTTTGGTCTGCCCGTTTTCGGAATCCTTTATGGATTGGACTGGGTCGCCACGGTGCCGCCGACCGTGCGGCTGACCAACGACGTCTTCGGGACACGTGAGGCGCCCGTCGTGTTCGGGTGGGTGTTCGCCGGACATCAATTCGGCGCAGCCTTTGCGGCTCTCGGGGGCGGCATGCTCCGCCACGGGCTCGGAAGCTATACGACAGCAACCATGATCTCCGGTGCACTGTGCGTGCTGGCTGCGATCCTCGTGCTGCGCATCCATCGCGTGACGCGCGTGACGGCGGCGGTACCGGCCTGATATTTGAATCCGCCCGGGAACTGGACTAAGTTCAGCCGGCATGGGAGACAGCGACGCCAATGACAAGCCAGGCGGGGAACCGGCGCAGAACCCAGAAGAGGCCAGTACCCAGAGGCCCGACACGGACCTGCAGAAGCCCAACACGGACCCGGCGTCCAATCCGCTGACCCGGCGCTTTTTCTTCGGCAGCGTTGGACTTTCCACCGCCCTCGCCGCCGCGTCGGAAACTCGCTTGCCCACCTTCCTGCTGGGGGAAGGCCCCGGCCCGGACTGGAACGCTACGGCGAAACTCGTGCAGCAGGCGTTCGACATGGCGGTCAACGAGTGGATCGGCCGGGCCAGGATCCAGGGGGGCCAGGTAAGTGGAGCTGCCGCCATACTCCCGCCCGGAACACTGATCAGCGATGTGAACATCGAGGCGAGAATGTTGACCCTTCTGGCCGGCTGGCGCGTGGCGCCGGAGATAGCGACGGCACTTGCGAGAGTCCTGGCCGCAGCGTGGATCGACTGGGCGGCGGGTTTCCAGATCCGCATTCCCGGGGCCTATCCGGCATTCACGGCGGTGCCGGGACCGTCCGCGCCGCCGACTCGGGCAGCGATCGCACCCCCGCTGGCGCTGGGAAGCTCCGCCGGCGAAGCCTCACTGACGGCAGCCGTGCTGGCAAACCGGCTGATCTCGGCGCTGCGCGCCTATGCAGCGAAGGACCTGCGAACACCTCCCGACCAGGCCATGCAGGCGCTGGCCGTGTGGGTGCAAAACAGTTTCATCGAGTGGAAACGCGGCGTTTCGCTCACGGGCCTGATGGGCAGGGGCCCCGTCCCGACATTTTCGCCGCCCTACGTGCCGGTCGGGCCGGTGACGGCCGGGGAGAGCTTCAGCGCGGGACCGCTGTTCGCCGGCCCTCGATTCGGTATCGCCGGGCCCTGACGCACGGGCAGCCGACAGGGGCTATCGAATGGGCAATCGATGAAAGTCCTGCTCATCAATCCGCCCTCGCCGGAGCAACTCGGGTCGCCGTTGCTCGGACTTCAGTATGTCGCGTCGTCGCTGCTCGCGCGGGGATACGAGGTCCGCGTCATCGACGCGGCCGCGCGTCACTTTTCGTATGACTCGGATTGGATCGCAAAGGAAGCGCTGGCCTTTGCGCCGCAGATCATCGGGGTCAGCCTCTTTACCCGGTGGGTCGCGCATGCCTATCGATTGGTCGAACGGCTCCGGGGAGGAACGTGGTTGCTCGTGGCCGGCGGCGCACACACGACGGTCCGTCCCGAGGAGACACTGAACTTCGGCTTTGACGTCGCCCTGACGGGCGAGGCAGAGCACGGTCTCACGCGCGTCGGCGCGTGGCTCGACGGCGAGGACGACATCGGGTCGATACCGGGGGCGGTGTTTCGCCGGCCGGACGCGAGCATCGGGTATGGACCGCCGCCCCAAGCCGTCGAGAATCTCGATGCGCTAGCGCCTCCCCACCTCGCGCAGCCCCTGTTCGATCCGCGCTGGTACGACCCGTCAGGACGCAATACGGCTCCCGGCGGAATCCTGACCAGTCGCGGTTGCCCGGCACGCTGTACCTTCTGCTCCAACGCGGTGACCGGCCGCTCGTTCCGCCATCGGTCCGCCGGGAACGTGACGCAGGAGATCAACGCGTGGCATGAGAGCTGCGGCATTGAGTACTTCCCGTGCTGGGACGACGCGCTGACAGCAAAGTCAGGGCGATTGCTGCAGCTCTGTGCGGCAATCGAACGGGACGTGCATTTCCCGTTCGCCTTTGGCGCCATCACGCGTGCCAACCTGGTGACACGCGACATGCTGCGCACCATGCGCCGGGCTGGCCTCGTCAACGTCAATTTTGGCGTCGAGAGCGGTGACGACGACATACTGCGCGCGATCAAGAAGGGCCTGCGGACGGACCAGGTCGTACGCGCACTCGAGTGGGCCAAAGAGGAGGGACTGGTCACCGCCTGCAATTTCATGCTGGGGTTTCCGCAGGAAACCCCCGTGGAGCTGGAGCGGACGCTGCGCTTCATGGAGCGGATCGCACCGCTGGTGGATGCATTCAGCACGATGGGGGTCCTGGTGCCATTCCCGGGCACCCCGATCTATGACGACTATCACGCCACGTATGGCTTCACGGAATGGTGGCTGCAACCTGCCTATAGCCGCTATTCCACACCACCCGTGGCTGATGACACCGAGCGCTACTATCGCTACTACATCGATGACGCCAACCTGGAACTCGATTTCTTCCACTACGATGAGGAGACGCGACGCTGGATCCAGGAATGCCTGCGGTACAAGGCCGAGCACAATCTCAGGAAGATGGGGCTCCTGCCCCAGCTCGGCGTGCGATGAGCGGCTGGGCGGATCCGGAAACCGCGCAGTACTATGAGGCCTTCTGCGTCAGTCACTCCCGCTATGCCGAGGCGAACGAGGCGCTGATTACGCGCGCGTGCGTCGAACCCGGCATGCGTCTGCTGGATCTCGCGGCCGGCACGGGCCGGACGGCTGAGCAGGCCATCCGGCATCTTGGCGAATTCGGTAGCGTGCTGTGTGTGGAACCCGCTGCGGGAATGCGCAGCGAAGGGATGCGACGGCTCAGCGATCCGCGGGTTGAATGGACCCCGAACCTGCCCGGTGCCAACGGTTCGTTCGATCGGATTCTGTGTGGTGCGGCGATCTGGCAAATGCTTCCTCTCGCGGAGACGTTCCGTGTGCTGGAGCGCCTGCTGCGTCCCGCTGGGGCGCTGTGCTTCAACATTCCGGCAGCCTACCTGCTCGAGCCCGACGAGCCCGGCGGCGGCAGCGATCCGTGCCTGTTATCGCTGCCCGCGCTGCTGATGGAACGTCCGGATCAGGTGCCCGCCCGCGGGGAGCATGGTGGTCAGGGGTCCGAAGCACTGCGCGCGGATGCCATCGGCACGTGGTTGGGTGCCTGCTTTCAGCGCGTTGAATGCTGGTCCTTCCGGTTGCGCCTGACGCAGGAATCCTATGCCCAGTGGCTCAAGATTCCCGTCATGACCGAGCGCCTGCTGGGTCTGCTGCCGCCGGCGGAGCGAGCCAGAAGGATCGATGAGGCTTTATTGCGTGTCGACCGGAAGTCGTGGAAATGGGAACGGTGGCGCGGATGGACGGCCTGGAGCGCGTAGGCGCACTGCGCCTGCGTCCGCTCGAGGACTGCGGGGCGCTGCTGGAGCAACCGGAGCAGCTCCGGCTGCGAGCTGCGCGCGACGGTTTCGTCTACCTCGGCCGGCTGGTACCCGCCGACCTGGTGCGCCGGCTCCGACACCGCGTGCTCGAGCACGCGCACCGGAGCGGCTGGCTGGACCCGAGCGCTCCGGTGAGCGAGGCACGTGCGCAGGCCGGCAGGCGGGTCGGGCACTACCAGGATCCGGACTGGATCGACCTGCAGGTGCAAGTGAACCAAGCACCAGAGATGTGGGCATTGGGCATGGCAGCTGAGATCCACAGGGCGCTGTGCGCTGCGGACGGCCGGTCTCCGAGTCTGACCTTGAGCACGGCGAACGGCTGCCGGGTCATCTCGCCTCATCCGGAACTGGCCACGCCGCCGCATCAGGACGCGCACTTCGTACATTACATCGAGGATTTCTGGACCGCCTGGATTCCGCTGGAGGATTGCCCGCTGGAACTGGGACCGATTGCCCTCCTTGCCGGATCGCACCTGGGTGGCCTGGCGCCTCATGCCGCCGGAACGATTGGCGAGCGCTGCACTGGCGTACCGGACGATGCCGTGTGGAGTACCACGAACTTCCAGTGCGGGGACGTGGTGCTGTTTCGGCCGCATACACTGCATTGTTCCCTGGAGAATCGGAGCGGCGACCGGTTGCGCCTATCGGCGGATTTTCGCTATGGATTCTGGAATGGGACCGCCGCCGTAGATTGGCGGGCGGCAGCCGTTGAACGGTAGACTGTCGCGACCATGGCTACACGATGCCACCCGGCAGCACAATGGCCGACCAGTATCCTGCTGCTGCTCGCCGGCTGCACTGCCACGTACCACATGGGCGATCCGCTTACCGCCAAGCCCTCGGCACCGGTGGCGCAGGGCGCTGCGGCACCGGTACCAGTTGCTCCAGAGCCCAGCGCGGAGTACCGCAGCGGCAATGCCCTGCAGGAGGCCGATCAATGGGAGCTCAAGTGGCAGCAGATCCAGACGCCGCGCGATACGGTGAACTGGTCTGATCATTTCCAGGTCTGTGGACTGAAGTACCGGTTCCGCGAGTACGACCAGTTCTTCCGCTGCCTCGATCTGCTGGATGCCAAGATTGCCGCGGGCGGCGCGCGCGTTGCGGAAGCATCGATGGTACGGCGCGGTGCACCGGTGATGACCGGGTGGCTGCGCGCGTCGGCCTACGCCGAACTGGGCGAGCCGGAAACCGCGCTCAAGTGGGCGGAATCCGCGTGGGCGGCGTTGCCTGCCGCGTATCGCACTGCTGACCCGAGCATCGGCAAGCAGCGGATGTTCGGCGGCATCCCGGCTGATCAGAAGCCCGTCTATTGGGTCGGAGCCGCCCTCGGGAGCAGGGGCTGGGGCACCAATGCTTCCGAGGATGAAGAGGGCATGTTCCGCGAAGGCCGCAACAACCCGGCGGCGCTGGATTTCCGTCCGCCGATGGTGGCCATGGCGCTGACCGTGCAGCGGGCACTCCTCTATCAGCGGCTCGGAAAGCCTGACAGCGCGAAGGCGGCGCTCGCCGATCTCAAGCGGTGGGAGGCGATAAGGTTGAAGGACGACTTCTCCCTTTTCCCCACCGGCATCAGACCCTTCGCGGGCCGGGCACAGCTGATGTCGATCGGACCGCTGTTCGCACAGGGCGACTACGGGCTGGTCGTCGCCTACTACGAGCCCATTGCGCGGCAGGTGACCGCCGCACGGCGGCGCGAAAGCGCCATGCATGCGGTCGACTGGAGCCTGTTCCTGCCCTATACCCTGTTCGAAAAGGCCGTCAAGACGGCCATTACGGCCCCGTTCTACGGCAGGCTGCACCCGTCCGACGCGCGCCTGTTCGCCGTTGCCGTCGAAGACGTCTCCAACGCGCTGCTCTATGCGCAGAGCCTGTCGCGACTCGGCAGGACCGAACAGGCTGCAGCCATGTTCGATACGCTGCTGGCGCTGCCCGAGATCCGGGCGATGGGCAACCTGTACTGGGTGGCACTCTATGAGCGTGGCCTCCTGGCGCTTCAGGAGGGTCACGGCGAGGAAGGAATACGCCTGCTGGTGCAATCCGTCGATGCCATCGAATCCGTACGCAGCACGATCTCGTTCGAGGCGGGAAAGATCGGTTTCGCGGGTGACAAGCAGACCGTCTATGCGATCCTGATCGGCGCACTGGCCGAATCCGGCGACTGGCGACAGGCATTCCTCTACACCGAGCGCGCCAAGGCCCGGGCCCTGGTGGACCTGCTCGCGCAGCGCGGCGATCTCGGGCCGCCGCCCTCGGTCGATGACAAGGTGCGCGAGCTGTTCGCGCGTGCCACGACGGTCGATACCAGCGTGGGCTATGCCGCCACCGATGACACGGCGCGCGGTATCAAGGTCGTCGCCGACTCGCGCGATGCGCTATCCACCGTCGCGCCAGAGGCGGCCTCGCTGATTTCGGTGCAGAAGATCGACATTCCCGGCATCAGTTCACGGATGAGCGCCGATGAAAGCCTCATCGACTATTACTCGCAGGGCAACGAACTCTACGCCTTCGTCCTGCAGGCTGGCGCGATCAAAGGCTATCCGCTCTCGGCGCGGGGATTGGTGGCGGACGTCCGTGCCTTCCGTGAGGCGATCGCACGGCGCGATCCGCACGCGATGGATCTCGGCAAGAGCCTTTACGATCGACTGGTACGCCCTCTGCTGCCGGACTTGAAGAGCACGAAACTCGTCATCGCTCCCCACGGTGTGCTGCACTATCTCCCCTTCGCCGCCCTCAACGATGGCGAACGCTATCTTCTCGACCAGTACAGCCTGCGATTGATCCCGAGCGCATCGACGCTGCTGTACCTTCGGACCGAACCGTCGAAGAAGGCCGGAAAGCTGCTGGCGCTCGGCAACCCCGATCTTGGTGCCCGTGCCTATGACCTGCCGAACGCGCAGGTCGAAGCCGTTCAGGTAGCGGCGATGTTCCCGAGTTCCCGCGCACTGGTGCGAGCGGACGCGAGCAAGAGCGCCGTGAAGCAGCTCGGCAATGGATTCTCCATCCTGCATTTCGCAACCCATGGGAAGTTCGACGCGAATGCTCCGTTGAGCTCGGGCCTGTACCTCGCAAAGGGCAGCGAGAGCGACGGCGTGCTGACCGTCAGCGACCTGTATTCACTGCGGTGGGACGTGGACCTGGTCACGCTGTCCGCGTGCGAGACCGGCCTGGGACAGGTCGCGAATGGCGATGACGTGATCGGACTGACGCGCGGATTCCTCTATGCCGGCGCGCGCTCGATCGTCGCGAGCCTCTGGGAAGTGGATGACGCGGCGACGGAGCAGCTGATGGTGAGCTTCTATCGCAATCTGGAGAAGAACGACAAGCGCGAGGCGTTGCGCCTCGCCCAGATTGAAACGCGCCAGCAGTATCCGCAGCCCTGGTACTGGGCGGCGTTCAACGTCCTGGGGCGGGCGGATTGACGCAAGGTGTCGTCGAGGCTCAGTCCACCAGAACGTCCGGGCTGCCGGTGACGATCTGGCCCGCGACCGACGAACCGGCAGTGACGCCCTGCACCTGACTGCCGACGGTGGCGAGCGACTTCCTGCCACCGTTCAGCTTGATCGTCGATCCGGATAGGTCGAGTTCACCCGAAGACTGCAGGATTGCAGTACCACTGCTGCGGGCCATGAAATTCCTGCCAATCATCAGAGTGGCGTCGGCGCCTGCCTGAACGGCAAGACTGGTGCTCGTCCTAAACGTGGACGCGGCGTTCGAACTCAATCTCAGGTCGCTTTGCGCGTTGACGTCGATCACATTGCCCGCGATCGTGACGGTCGGTCCCTGCAGCGTGACTCCCGCAGGCGTCACGTGGACGGCGGCGAGCACTGCGGCGAGCTGCGATTGCAGTTGCGCATCCTGCTGCTGAAGTACCTGGAGCTGTTGCTGCACTACCTGCAGCTGCTGTTGAAGCACCTGGACCTGCTGTGCGAGGGCTGCTGGGGCGGGCACCAGCTCCGGACGCGCGACCAGCACCTCGGCTGCTGCGGCAACCTGGCTGCAGAGTGCGGCGACGAATCCCAGCGCGAAGCGGTTGTATCGTGTCATGGTCAGGGGCTCCTCAGGCTGACGGACGGCTCGAGCTCAGGCGCATGGAGTACCAGCCCGGCGTTTTGCCAAACGCCGCCTCGGTATTGTAGCGTGGCACATGGGCATTGCCGTTGATATCAAAGAGCGTTGCCGCCATCGCGGTTCGACTGCACCACGCGCGTTGTCTGGAGCCCTGCGATGGGCTTGCCTCTCGGGATTCGCCATGCTCGCCGGGTTGGCGGCCTGTAGTTCCTTGCCTTCATCCTCAACCCGGGCAATGCAGGACTTTCAGACCCGTCTGCAGGCCGACACCCGTGCTGCACAGTTGGCAATTCAGGAACGGGACGCTGCCGACAGGCGCGCGGCGGGGATTGTTGGCCCTGAAGAGCAGCGCACCGCGGACGGGGTACAGGTGATATTGACCACCGGACACGTCGCAGGAGTCGCGGCGGTCGGCATCAGTGCCGACGGCCGCTACGTCATTTCCAGCGATGCCACCCAGGTCAAGGTCTGGGAGGTTGCCAGTCACAGCGAGGTGCGATCCTTCACGGTGAACAGCACTCCGAGCCTGCAATCGACCTTCCGGGTCACATCGGGTGGGTGTCGACTGCTCCTTGGCAGGCAATCAGTCGTCGGGACGGCGACGCTGCGCGATTGCGTGACTGGAAACGAAATCGCGAGTGCATCCGTCATCAGTGATGACGGCAGCATCTCGGTGTCGGATGCGACCACCCAGTTGCGACAGGGACTGGCCGTCATGGGCCCCAATAACGCGGGGCTCACCATTACCGAACTGGCTACGGGCCGTCAGTCGGTTCTGCCGGCTGCCGCCGGCAGCTCGGCGCTCGCCATCAGTGCCAACGGGCAGACGCTGCTGACGAATGTCTTTGGCGTCAATTCCAACGGATGGCGGTCGAGCGTTTCCGGCCTGGTGGACATTGCGGGAGGAGTTGCCTCTATTGTAGTGCCCGGCGCGGGTTCGGTCGCCGCATTGATCGGCGGCAGTGCAACCGACGCGGTGGTGGGTACCTCGCCGCAGGAACTGACCATGGACATTGAAGCGTGGAATGTCCCAGCGCACCGCAAGCTGCTGTCGGTGCGTACGTCGCGATTGAGCAACCTGGCAGCACTGAGCGCTGACGGCCGTCGGTTATTCGTTGAGAACAAGGACCGGTCCATCGAAGCCTATGATCTGGCGAGCGGTCAAAAGCAACGGATTGCGCCTCCCGATGCGACCTTGGCCAGCCCGGTTTTTATTCACGACAAGCTGGTCCTCAGCGCGAACGGGGGCGCACTGGCACGCCAGTGCGAGGACGACTCCGTCGAGATCTTCGACACACTCTCGGGTCAGAAGCTGCGCGTGTTTTCCACAGATTCCAATTCCGAAGCACCGAGTCCACTCTCGAAGCTCGGCAATGTATCCGCCATTGTTCCGGTCTTCAGCCCGGACGGGAAACTGATTGCAGTGGGCTCAGCGGCGCAGCGTATTCATGTGTGGGAGCTCGCCACCGGACGCTCGGTGCTGCAGACCCAGGCATCCTCGATTGCGTTCAGCCCGGACGGACGGACGGCCATCCTTGGCCGGTCGGACGAAGGCGCGCCGATACTGCATGACCTGACTACCAGCAAGGAAGAAGCGTTCGGTGTCCACCTGGATTCGGTCGTGGAAGTCGCGGTCAGCGCCGATGGCAGGCTGGCGATTGCAACGAGCGTCCCGCCCGGAGGGGCGCGGCTCTGGGATCTGGCTACGGGAGAGCTGGCCGGCAACCTGCGCACCTGTCCGGGCGGCTCGATCGTGCTATCGGCAAGACCCAGTCCGATAGCAGCCCTGGTGGCGGCACAGTGCAGCGATGGTTCGGTAGCGCTCTGGGATCAGGCCTCCGCACAATGGAAGCAGCAGTTAAGCGCAGCGACCCCGGACGCTCCGTCGGTTCGTGCGTTCAAGGCCAGCGTTCCTGTGGGCACGCACTGGTACGGGGCCGGAGACGATGTGCACTTCAGCGCGGATGGCCGGCTGCTCGCGGTCGCCGCCGATGAGCAGGTCACGATCTGGAATCTCGAAGCGCACACTACAATCGCCCGGATCACGACCCAAGGCATGCCCGTTCCGGCGGCGATGGATCCGGTGGCAGCATTGCGTCAGGCCGCGGCCACCACCAACGCACCTGGCGATACAGAAGCGCTGAAAGCCACGTCTCAAAGCGAGAGCGAGCTCAACCAGGCCCTGGTCAATGCGCAACAATCCGGCTACGCCAAAATTCGTGAGCAGCTTTCCGATCCGCAATACCTGGAAATGCTCGGCACCGCGGTACGACAGATCACGGGACTAGCGATCGATGGCAGCGGCCACCGGATCGCATTGGTCAGAGCGGGGGAGGTCAGCCTCTGGGACTTTCAGACGGGCCAGCTGTTGCGCACATTGAAAGTGCCGGAAGCGTATGCAACGGGCCGCGTGAGAGGCGGGTTGAACTTCGCGCCCGATGGCCGGACGCTTTACGGACCCGGCGGCATAAGTTGGGATTTGTCCTCAGGCGAGGCGATTACCGCGTCAACACAACCGGCAGCAACTAACCCAGCCGATCGAATAGCCATGGCCCGCATGTACATGGCCCGAATGTCGGCGGGGATGTCCGCATGCTGCGACACGACGTCGGCGTTGAGCCCGGACGGCAAGCTGCTGGTTCGTGGAGTTGGCCAGGTGGTCAGGCTGACGGACCCGGCCTCGGGCCAGGAAATGGGTGACCTGCTCGGGCACACCGGTCAGGTCACCTCATTGGCATTCGATTCGGATGGCAAGGCTCTGGTCAGCGGATCGGACGATGGCTCGGTGCGGGTGTGGAGCGTCGCAACCAGGAAGGAAGTTGTTTCGCTGTACGCCCTGGGCGGCATGGACTATGTGGCGGTCACGCCGGACCAGTTCTACCGCGCGTCCAAGGCGCGATTGTCCGGAATTTCCTTCCGGGTGAAGGACCAGCTGTACCCGTTCGAGCAATTTGACCTGCGCTTCAATCGTCCCGACCTGGTGGCCGAAGGGCTCGGGCGCGCGACGCCAGAGGAAATACAGGAATATCGCAAGGCGCGCGAGCATCGGCTGAGAAAGATGGGTTTTACGGAAGCGATGCTGACCGGCACGTTCCATCTGCCAGACGCGCGCGTGGTAGGGAGCGAGCCACCCGCGAGGGTCGCGGCCAGCTCGCTTCCGTTGCGGGTCAGGGCCGAGGACAGCCAGTATCCTCTGGATCGAATCAACGTGTTCGTCAACGATGTGCCGATCTCCGGCACGTCCGGATTTCCGGTCGCGGATCGTCAATCCCGCAGTGACGAGCAGCAAGTTGTCGTGCCGCTGGTTCCGGGAGCCAACAAGATCCAGGTATCGGCGCTGAATCAGCAGGGAGTGGAATCACTCAAGCAGACGTTCTACACCCTGAACTCCGCGACACCGCCGCCGGGCGACATCTACATCGTGGCCATAGGTGTCAGCCAATACAAGAACCCGAGATACAACTTGAAGTTCGCGGCCAAGGACGCGGACGATCTGATGAATCTCTACAGCGGCGCTCGGAGTGGAGCAGCACACGGTCAGGTTCATCTTCTCGACCTCACCAACGAGCGAGCGACGCGCGCGGAAATACGCCAGGCACGAGCCTGGCTTGCCCAGGCGCGCCCGAATGATCTGGCAATCGTGTTTGCGGCGGGACATGGCGTTACCGATGCCCATGATGATTACTATTTCGGCACGTATGACATCGACGCGGCGAATCCAGAGGTCAACGGCCTCGGCTACGAGGAATTCGAGAATCTATTGGATGGAATTCCGCCTCTGAAGAAGATGCTGCTTCTGGATACCTGCTTTTCGGGTGAGATCGACCGGGAGGAGACTTCCGTCGTCGAGGGCGCTGCCACGGATGGTAACGGCACCGTGAAGATGCGGTCATTCCGGGCCGCGCGCGGCGTGAGCTTGGTCGGCGATGCGACGGGCAGCGCGTCGGCAAGTGCATCGGCGTCCACGTCGATTGCCGCTGGCACACGCCACTTCGAGAATCTGTTTGCCGATCTGCGGCGTGGCACCGGCGCCGTCGTCATCTCGAGCGCCAGCGGCAACGAGTACGCCCTGGAGGGGGAGCGGTGGAACAATGGCGTATTCACGTACGCGGTATTGAGCGGTCTCAAAGAGGGCCGGGCCGATGCGAACAAGGACGGCGTCGTCACCGTAGGCGAGCTACAGGCCTATGTCATCGATGAAGTTCGCAAGCTCACCGCCGGGGGTCAGAATCCGACCGTGCGGCAGGAAAACCTGGATTTCGATTTCGAGATCTATTGACGGGGCAGCATGTACCGCACCGGGAAGGGCACACTGCCCGACCGCGACGTCTGTACCTGACCGCCGACGGTCGCGAGCGGCTAGTTGCCGCCG
>CAZGVE010000022.1:40203-45051 GCA_964528845.1 uncultured Steroidobacteraceae bacterium
CGCGGGCGATAGCTCCGGGCGGGAAATCGGCAATTCGGCAGCTACGGCAAACTGGATACCGAGCGCCGCGATGAATCCCGGTGCGAAGAAATTGCGTCGTGTCATGGTCAGGTACTCCTCAGGCCGATGGCAGAGTCAAGCTGATCGCCTCGCAATACATATCGACCTGGACGCGACCGATGGTGGCCGTATCGCTGCTGAACGGTTCGGGCGCATAGCGCACCACGCCTAAATTGACCAACTGCGCCGTGGCACTGACGGTTCTGTGGTCGGCGGCGAACCATTGCAGCACCCCGGGAAGCTCGGCGCCGGGGCCAATGTTTCCCTTCAGAGTGAAGTTGTTGAACCAGGTGAAGAAAGGCGCGGCACGCGACTCCGCCAGCGTGATGCTGAGCGTCGCGATATCGAATGGCGAATACGTAATTTGCGCGAATCTTGCCTGCCCTACGGGCGACGACTGTACCGTGCGCTTTGCCGTCAGGCTGCTGACGAGCGCGACTGCCTGGCAGGCAGCCTCGAGACCCTGGATACTCAGCTGAAAGTTCCCGGCCAGAGTCGCGCCCGCGCGGGGTGCAAGCGGGAATACCTGGAGCTTGCCCGTGCCACCAGTCCACTGCGTCGTCTCGGGAGCCAGGCGAAGTACCAGCACGGCCGGATTATTCTGCGTGGCGTCGCAGGCGGGAAGGTCGATTTCCGTGAGCAGCGCATCCGAGAACTGAAGCCGTTTCAGGACATTCCCTTGGGCGTCGGCATAGGCAATGGCGCCGCTCTTCCGGATAAAGCCGTTGCTCAGGGAGTCATTGATCCAACCCGCAAGCGTTGGCGATGCCAGCAGCGGCAGCCCTAGGACGATGTCTTCGAAGGCAATGCCGCTCGGATGTTTGTTGGGAATTGCGCCAGGCCCCGTGGCCGCTGCGACGGCGATGCTGGCGATCGGATTGCCGCCTGCGACCGACAGCAGGTACGAGGACTGGCCATCCAGTTCCAGCGCCGCGCGGATGGGGTCGGCTGGAGAACGGAGCAGCTGGGGCGCGGCCGAGGCCGCCGACGACCCCAGCAATGCCGTGGGGCCGAGCAGCAGCATTCCGCTGGAGCTCAATCCCAGCGCGCGGATCAGTTCGCGTCGCGACCATGCTCCAGGCCAGCCGCGTTCCCGTTCTGTTTCGTTCATCGCGTGTCTCCCTGTTTACGTTGGGTCGAGCCGAGTATGGCAGCGGTTCAATCGGATACCTCGACGCTCACCGACGTTGCCGCCCAGTCAATGGGGCCCGAAGGCGCCGTGAGTTCGGAATGGGCAGCGTGCGAATCCGCCACCACCTTGATGCCGCGCGTCGCGGTCTGGCCAAGGTCCTCCCTCAGCGCACCAAGATCACCGCCAATCCCGCGCGTCACGGCAGCCTGACCCTGATGGGCCGGCTGTTGCAGCGCTGCGATGCGCTGGCGAATGCTGGTGGCGACACCGAGATCCGTGCTCGCGAACACGCGTATCGTGTCGGTACCGCGCGGCGGGCTGTAGTCCCAGTAGAATCCGGCGCGGTTGCCGGCCTGCAGCGAGTCGGGAATCAGCACCTGATCGCCCGCCCGCACGGCGCCGTCGGCGTGGAAGTCGGCGTGCTGGTAGCTATTGGGAAACAGCAGGTTCGTATTGCCCTCGGAATCCACATCGACGATCGTTATATAAGAGTCGGCGCTCACGCTGATCGCAAGCTGCAGGCTGTTCCCGGCGCTGCGTGGCTCGTCGGCGTGGCGGCTGTGCATCCGCGCCGTGGCCGCCTCGGCGGCCAGCTGGATATCGCGACTGCCACTCAATGGACGGCCGACGACGCTGGCGCTGACCTTCAATTGGGATGCAGGATTGTCGAGCGACAGCAGTTCCGCCGCGCGCGCGGATCGCGATGCGACGCGGGCTACGTCGGCGGCGGAATTCTCATCGCCGGCCTCGAAATGACCGACCTCGTACAGACCATCCGCGGTCAGCAGCCGGACGGTCTGGCCCTTCATGTCGACCAGGAAGCGTGCCGGCTGCTCGTTGCCCACCAGGTCGAGATTGCTGATGTGGCGTCGCAGCAGCTGCTCGATGCGTTCGCGCTGCTGGCCCGGAACATCGAGGATGCGGACGGCGACGCGGGACGAGGAGGGCGCGGGCATCAGTGCGACAGCCCGCGCGCCGGATTCGACGCTGAGATCCGTGCCGGAGACAGCCGCCTCTGCGTCCTTGCCGATGAGGCGGGTCACGGTGGCGACTGCTCGTGCCTTGCCCGCGGGAAACTGCGTCTCCCCAGGCGGATAAATGGCCCAGATCGAACCGGTCACCGCTCCCAGTGCCTGTCCGTTCAGTAAGCGGACCTTACCGCTGGCGGCGGGCTGCGCGGTAAGCCATGCCAGACGCGCATCCGCGGGTGCAGTGCCGGCATCGGTCGATCCCGACGAGTCGAGTGGCGCGAACAGCGGCCGGTCCAGCGCATCCGTGGGACCGTCGAGCTGCGGCTCTGGCATCGAAGTGCGACCGTAGGTCGTCTGGATGCGGGCGAGTTCCCGCGACACGCCCGCCATGATGGCGCGCGGGGATGCGTCGTTGCCTGCCGTCATCAGCGTGCGCGCCAGCGCGTAGGTGAAGAATCCGTGGTAGCTGCCTTCCACCGGTCCATCCAGGGCCTCTTCGTTGTCGGCAACCGCGCCGAACACCACGTACTGGGATTTCTTCAACGGCGTGATGCCGCGCGTGCGTGTGCCGGTGACGCCGGTGCGGTACAGATCGATGCGCGAGTCCTGCGGCACCGAGCGCGCGCGGATGTCGAACGAACGGGTGGCAGTACCGGAGTGACAGGAATCCAGCACGATCACCGCGCTGCGTGCGCGCAGCCTGGAGAAGATCACGTCCAGCTCGTCATCGACGATATCGCGCACACCGGCGGTACGACCGTCCGCCGGAACGAGCGTCTCGTCGAGTCCGTCGGCCTCATCGCCGTTGAGATCCTGTACCTGCGAACCGTGACCGGAGTAGTGGATATACAGCGTATCCTCCGGACCGGACTGCGCGACGATGTCCGTGATGGCAGCCAGCATCCTCTCGCGGGTTGCCGCCTCGTCGGTGATCACGGTGATGTTGCGGGGCAGGAATCCCCAGCGCTTCGTCAGGATCTCCTGCATGGTTTCGACGTCGTTGACCGAGCCCTGCAGGCCGGGTACCGCGTTGTACCGGTTGATACCGATCAGCAGCGCGCGCTTTACCCCACCCGGCCCAACGGCAGCGTGCCCGGCGAGGCTCTGTGCGCCCACGGCATGCGCCAGGCACAGGCACAGCAGAATGCCCAGCAGCTTGGACGGCAGTTTCATGGAGTCGCGAAGTCCACAGACTGCAGCACGTCGGCATTCGCCCGCGCGGACTTCAGCTTACCCTCAAGGGTCACAGGATCCATCGGCGCCAGTTCGACGACATAGGCGCCGTCCGCAGTGGGCCCGTCGACGATACGGGCGTTCAGTGACTGCAGCAGCTGCCGGATCTGCGGCTCTGATGCCTGCGGATTGAATACCAGGCGCAGGCGCGTCTGTGCCCTGGATATGGCACGGGTAGTCACGTCGCCACGCTCGATCCCGCGGTCCGACTTCCACTGCAGCAGCACACCCGCCTGGACCACGATCAGCACGATTGCCGCGGCGGAAGCCCAGCCGGGCACGAGTGGCGTGCGCAGCCACGCGCCGATCGAGCCCAGCAGTCCCAGTCGCGGCACGGTCCGTTCAGGCCGCGCCGGCCTGGCCAATCGTGCCGGATCCCCGGCCTGCTCGGCGCGAATGCGATCGAACACCTCGCGCCTGGCCCGCGGCGACGGTCCCGGCTCCGCTTCATAGGCGGCACGCATGTCCCCGCGCAGGGCACGCACCGATTGCAGTTCGGCACGGCAGGCCTCACAGGAGGCAAGGTGTTGCTCGAGCTCCAGTCGCTCGCGATCCGGCAGCGTCCCGTTGACATACCAGATGAGCGAGCGCGCCTGATCGTGCGGTGGCGCTGCGGATTGATCGGATTCGTTCATGAGTCGGACCCGACTCCTTGCTTGGCAAGCTGGTGCCTGAGCTGCTGCTTGGCGTAGTACACGCGAGTCTTGACGGTGTTGTCCGGAATCGAGAGCAGTGCGGCAATGTCTTCGTACGGCAGATCCTCGTAGAAGGCGAGGCGCAGGATCTCCTGATGATCGGGGGACAGCCGGCCCATGGCGTCCTGCATCAGTTTCGCCTGATGATCACGGTTCGCCAGTTCCGGCGGCGCCGCAGCGGTATCGGCGATCTCATCGGCCTGATCCAGTGGCGCGGCGTCGCGATCGTGCTTCGACCTGCGCACCGCATCAAGCGCCTTGTGACGCGCAATACCCAGGATCCAGGTGGACACGCGCGAAGTTCCCGCGAATCCGCGCGCCCCGTTCCATACAGCCATCATGGTGTCGATGACGGCTTCCTCCGCCAGCGTCGGCCGGCGCACGAAAGTCCGCACATAGTTGTATACGCGACGTTCATAGCGTTGATATAGCTGCTCAAATGCCTGGCCGTCACCCGACGCGCTAGCGGCGACGAGTTCGTGATCTGAAACTCCTTGTTGGTCAGCGATATCCACGGGCAGGTTCAATTGACGGCTGTTGGGGTGGGCCTTACAGTGGGTTGAACGATTCTCGCGCCCTTCACGACATACCGGCCATAGCGTACTGCGAGAGCAGGGGCGTCATGAGGAATGCACAATGATCGATGGCAGCGGGAACTCGAGTCCATTGAGTGCGCGGTTGGCCGCCGTCTCACTGGCAATTATGGCGACGGTCGGCGCGGAGGCTCAGGCCCAGCAGGCGACCTATCCAGGCCAGA
>CAZGVE010000022.1:45151-47079 GCA_964528845.1 uncultured Steroidobacteraceae bacterium
ACGTACCCCGGCACCAATACCTACCCCAACGCGGGGACCGTTGCTGCGAACGGCTATCCGCCGCCGGCAACTGGCTATCCGAATTCTGGGTATCCGGCCACCACCGATCCGAACGCGAATGCCTATCCGGCAACGGCGCAGGCGTATCCGCCGGCGGGGAACGCGTACCCCGCACCCAATACCGCCTATCCGAGTGCCGGGTACCCAAACGCCGGTAATCCAGGTGCTGCAGCTGCCACGCCAGGCTACCCACCGGCGAATACTGCCGGAACCATGACGGCGTATGCCGGTGCACCCCCGGGACAGACCTATGGCCCGCCCGCCCCCCAAGTCTATGACGCGCGTACCGGGCAGCTCTTGACGGGAGCGGCCAATCCCTATTCGACCCGCGGCGTCGGAATGGAGCACGGGGTCTACGCCGGCATCGCCTACGAAGTCGATGCAATCGGCACCGATGGCCACACGGCGCCGATCAACGCCGCCACCTACGAGTTCCATACGGGCGACAAGTTCATGCTGTACTACCGCCCGACCCTGCCAGGACATATGGAGATCTATAACGTCAATCCTCAGGGTCAGCAGACCCTGATCGACTCCTCCAACATGGCTGCCGGACAAATGGTGGCGCTGGGTCCCTATCAATTCACGAACCAGGCCGGCGACGAAAACCTGCGGCTGGTCTTGAGTCCGTGCTCGACCCCGCAACTGCTCGCCGCAACCCGCGACATCGTGCGCATGGACGCGCCGGCTCCGGCGGCCGCCGCGTCGCCCGCCCTGCGGCTGGAAAGTTGTGACGCGACGGCATCCCGCGGCATCGACGTGCACACGCGCGACATCGAGAAGATCGGGGTGGAAGGCACGACGAGCTTTGCACTCGACCCGCTGTCAGGCCAGGAGTTGGCTGCCGGCAAGGTCACGCCACGCGAAGTGAGCGTCGTGTTTCATCACCGTTAGCAGCTACGGGAGTAGTCATGAGCAGAACGATCGCGGCGGCAGTCTGTTCAGGATTGCTACTGGTGGCCAGCGGCGCGCTCCATGCACAGAGTGGACCGGGCGTGCGCGCGCCCTTGCAGCGCGCTCCGGCCGCGACCATCATCGCGATCAAGGGCAATCTCGTTACCATCGCCGACAAAAAGGGCAGTCGAAGAACCGTGGAAATCGCCTCCGTGAAGGACCTGCGTATCGGCACGCCAGTCAGCTGGTGCGAAGAAGATTGCCGAGTCCTAACGACTGCGGATGGCTCGATTCCGGTTACTCGAGTGCTCCAGTAGCACGCTGCCGCGGCCGCTCGGACGGCAGAATCTGAGACTCGTAATCAAGTTGGGAGCAGGCATGGCCAAGGCGTATTTCATTTCGTGCTATCGCCAGATCACCGATCCGGCAAAACTTGCGGCCTACGCGAAACTCGCGGGGCCGGCGATCGAGGCGGCCGGCGGACGGTTTCTGGCGCGGGGTGCGGCTGCCCACGCCTATGAGGCGGGGCAATTGGAGCGAACGGTGATCATCGAGTTCGATTCGGTGGCGCAGGCGATCGCCATGCATGACGGTCCTGCTTACCAGGCCGCACTCGCGGCGCTCGATGGCGGCGCGGTACGGGACATCCGGATCGTACCGGGGGTCTAGAGCGCGCGGCCGCGTACGTTGGGAGTCACGATCACGCTGCGCTCGGCACGATCGGGATTCGCGCTTTGGATTGCGCTGGCGCTGGCCGGCCTGGGTGCGACGTGTCGCGCGCAGTCGACGGCGGCGGTCACGGCAGTCCTCGCCCGCGCGGTCGAGCGCGGAGATGCGCCTGGAGTCGTAGGGCTGGTCGTGGATCGCGACCGGGTGCTGTTCCAGGGCGCCGCGGGAGTGCTCGACGTCGCGCATGACACACCGTTGGGCACCGATGCGATCTTCAACATTGCGTCGATGACCAAGCCCGTCAC
>CAZGVE010000022.1:47179-59249 GCA_964528845.1 uncultured Steroidobacteraceae bacterium
CCCGGAAGCCTGAGCTGGGCCGGCATCTACAACACCGAATTCTGGATCGATCCGCAGCGCGGTCTCGGCGCAGTACTGCTGATGCAGTATCTGCCGTTCTATGATGACGCGGCCATGCGCACGCTGCGTGAGTTCGAGGGGGCCGTGTACGGGCGGCTGGCGCCGCCGCCGCCGCGCAGGTAGCAACTCGATATTCCCGTCAGTGCAATCGTTGGACGTTGTCCAGCTTGCCGAAATTCCGGTCGAACGTGCCGATGGGCAAATGACCGGCCTTGCTCGCAATCGCCAGGACCAGACAGTCGGAGAAGTCCACTCCGGATCGTGACCGAAAATTGACCAGCGCCGCGACCACTACTTCAGAGTCCTGCACGGTCAAATGCTGATGATTGAGCAGCATATCGACGGCGTCGGCAATCTGGGCGCGTGAGAGTTCGTAGACGGAATCGAGCATCCACAGGGTCTCGGCCAGCACCAGATGCGATATCCAGGCGCCGCTTGCAATGAATGCTTCGGCCGCGCTGACTTGATCGGCATCATCCCGTGCAATCAGTCGCACCAGGACGTTGGTGTCAATCGCGAGCATGCCGACGTCGAGCGTAGGTTCGAATGGCCTGCTTGACGTCGGGGACCGGTTTGACCTTTCGAGCGCGGTTGGGAAACAGCGCCTGATGCATGTCTGCAGATGTGAAGCGGCCGGCCCTCCGGACGAGCACACTCCCGTCCTGCTCGTGCCATTCGAGCACGGATCCCGGTCCTATGCCGAGTCTCTTTCGCACCTCGGCCGGGACCGAGATCTGGCCCTGTGCGGTAACTCGTGAATGTGCAATTGCCATCGCGTTACATTACCGCGGTAATGTTCTTATGTCAACGGGCCGGCACCATCCGCAGCAGCTGCCCGGCGTCGGTCAGAACGTAGACATAGCCTTCGGGGCCGACGCGCACGTCGCGGATGCGGTTCACGCCGTGCAGCAGCGTCTCCTGCACGACGGCGCGATCGCCATCCAGCACGATCCGGAACAGGTCCATCTGCTTCATCGAACCGACCAGCAGGTTGTCCTTCCAGCGCGGGAAGGCCCTGCCTGCATAGAACGCGATGGATGACAGCGCCGGTGAGGGCGACCAGTTCACGACGCCCTGATCGAACTTCCCGACTTCGGCGCCCTCGGGCTCCGGATGCGCCGGCATCAGCGCCGCATCGTAACGGTGGCCCCAGGTGATGAGCGGCCAGCCATAGTTGTGTCCGGCGTGGATGTGATTGAGCTCATCGCCGCCGCGCGGTCCGTTCTCGGCTTCCCACAGCTCGCCACTGCGATCGAAGGCCAGTCCCAGCGGCGCGCGGATCCCATAGGCATAGACGTACGGGAACGCACCGGGGGTGTCGATGAACGGATTGTCCGGAGGCACCTTGCCGTCCTCGGTCATGCGCAGGATCTTGCCCCACGGGCTCGAGAGCAGCTGTGGTGGCTGCTTGATCAGGTTCTCGGGCGCGACATATTCAGGACCGGGAAAAGAAGTACCGATGTAGAGCAGGCGCTTGCTGGCATCGAAGGCCATCCGCAGGCCGGTGGTCACGTCAACCGAGAATTCGGTGAGTACCTGATAGTCCGTCCAGCGACCCTTGACGATGCGCCCGCGGTTGATCCTGGCGAAGCCGTCGAGCTTGCCCTGCGCGTTCTTCACGGCGTGGGACGTCACCAGGTAGATCCAGCCGTTGTGCGCATAGTCCGGATCGACCAGTACGTCGAGCAGACTGCGCCCGCCGCCTCCGCGCAGCCCCAGCCCGTTGCCGCGCGGCGCCCCCGGTACCGGATCGGGAAGCAGATGCCCGTGCTCGACCATGCGGAGATTGCCGGCAGTTTCGGTGATCAGGATGCGGCCGTCGGGCAGGAACGCGAAGCCATAGGGTTGTCCCACCTCGGCGACGGTCTGCACGCGGAAATCATGCAGCTCGGTGCGCACGATGCCCTTCGGCAGTCCGATCGGCTGGTAGGACTGGGCCACGTCCAGTCGCGTCGATGGTGGCGGCGGGGCCTCGCGCTTCTGGTGCAGCAACGCGACGATGCCGCCGATCTGCGCATCCGACAGCGCCGCGGCGAACGCCGGCATGCCGGCCTCGGGAAAGCCTTCGCGAATGCTCCGCGTGACGCTCGCATCGTCCACGCCGTGTGCATAGCGGGGATTGAGGAGCGACGGACCGCGCCCGCCATCGGCTTCGGCGCCGTGGCAACCCGCGCAGTTCTGCACGAAAGTGTCAGTGCCGGACGGTGCCGCGTCGGCCCACGCACACGTCGGCAATACCGCGCTCCCCACCAGCAGGATCGCCGCCGGAACGAAATGGGCGGTGGCTGGCACGCGGCGGGCGCTCAGCAAGGCGCGCTCAGTGCGCCGGCACCAGTCGCACCAGCTGGCCCGCGTCGGTGAGTACGTAGACATAGCCTTCCGGGCTGACGCGTACGTCGCGGATGCGCTGCAGGCCGTGCACCAGCGTTTCCTGCACGACGGGCCGATCGCCGTCCAGCACGATCCGGAACAGGTCCATCTGCTTCAGGGAACCCATCAGCAGGCTGCCCTTCCAGCGCGGGAAGGCCTTGCCCTCATAGAACGCAATCGCCGACAGCGCCGGCGAGGGCGACCAGTCGATGATGGGCTGGTCGAATTTTCCGACCTCGGCACCCTCCGGCTCCGGGTGCGCCGGCATCAGCGTCGCATCGTAACGATGGCCCCAGGTGATGAGCGGCCAGCCATAGTTGTGTCCGGCCTTGATGTGATTGAGTTCATCGCCACCGCGCGGTCCGTTCTCCGATTCCCACAGCTCGCCGTTCTGATCGATGGCCAGCCCGAGCGGCGCGCGAATCCCATAGGCGTAGACGGACGGGACCGCACCGGGGGTGTCGATGAAAGGATTGTCCGCGGGCACCTTGCCGTCCGCCGTAAATCGCAGAATCTTGCCCCACGAGCTCGAGAGCAGCTGCGGCGGGAGCTTGCCCAGCGTCTCGGGTGCGAAGTAGTCGCCGTCGGGGAACGAGGTGCCGATATAGATCTCGCGCTTCCTGGCGTCGAACGCCATCCGCAGCCCGGTCGTGTAGTGGATCGAGAATTCGGTCAGGACCTGATAGTCGGTCCAGTGGCCCTTGACGATGCGCCCACGATTGATCCGGGCGAAGCCGTCGAGCTTGCCCTGCGCGTTCTTCACGGCGTGCGCCGTCACGAGATAGATCCAGCCGTTGTGCGCGTAATCCGGATCGACCAGCACGTCGAGCAGGCTGCGGCCGCCGCCGCCCATCAGCCCGAGCGCATTGCCGCGCGGCGCGCCGGCCACCGGATCGGGAAGCAGGTGCCCGTGCTCGACGACCCGCAGGTTGCCGTCGACTTCGGTAATCAGGATACGGCCGTCCGGCAGAAAGTCGAAGGCATAGGGCTGCCCCACCTGCGCGACGGTCTCGGCGCGGAAGTCCTGCAGCTCGGTCTTCACGACCCCCTTCGGGACACCGACGGGCTGATAGTCGAGCACCACGTTCGGCTTCGTGGACGGCGGGGGCGGAGCCTCGCGCAGCTGGTGCAGGTACGCGACGATGCCGCCGATCTGCGCATCGGACAGCACCGCCCCAAAGGCCGGCATGCCGCCCTCGGAGAAGCCGTCGTGGATGGTCCGGGCGACGCTCGCGTCGTCCGAGCCGTGCGCATAGGCCGCCGCGACGAGCAGCGAGGGGCCCTGGCCGCCGTCCGCGTGCGCACCGTGGCAGGCCTGGCAGTTGCTCGCGAAGGTTGCGCTGCCGAGCTGCGCGTCCTGGGCCCGCGAAGGCACCGGAAACAGCGCGGCCGCAAATACCACCGCGGTGAGCGGCAACCACCCAGCGCGTGACTCTTCCACCCCGATGACAGCCATGATTTATTCCTTCGGGCGCGGCCCCGTGGCATTGCCCTGGCGATTTAAGGCTCTGTCTGAACGGGTAATAATGCACCGGCGCCCGGCGCGGCGCCACTGAACGGATGGGGGCCCGACCGATGGGGGCCCCACCGACGGGCCCCGGGGGGGCGGCCCGGCTACTTCGGCAATGGCATCGAGTGCGCCTTGTCGGCCGACCGCTCGCCGTACCAGAGCGTATCGCCGGCCGGTTCGATGGCGGTCGGCGTCGCGAGTCCCTGCTGCAGCACCGTGATGCTGGCGGCGTCTCCGTTGACGGTCACCATGTCCACTTTGCCGGCGCCGTTCTCGGTCAGGAACAGCTTGCCGTTTGCTGCGCGCATGCCATCCGGCCCCTTGATCGGCTTGTCCATCCAGATGTCCACCGGCTTGCCGGCCTTCCCATGCTCGTCCACCGGTACGCGGTAGAGCTTGTTGAAGATCACGTTGTTCTCGTACAGCACATTGCCAATGAAAGTGATGCCGTCGATGCCGAGCAGCGTGCGGTCATCACTGAACACCTCGCCCGCCGCCGCACCGGGCGGCAGCCGCCAGATCTTCGAGCCGAGCGTATCGCTGATATAGAGCGCCTTGTCGGGACCGATCACGAAGTCATTGCACAGGTTCTGTTCGCCGGGCAGATCCCAGCGAAACTTCGCCTTGCCGCTCTTGAGGTCAAAGCCGCGCAGCGCGCTGTGGGTCTGATTCGCGGGCGCTCCGCCGGGTGGGGCGGGCGGAGCGGGATAGATCTCGCAGGCCCAAAGCGTGTTAGTCGGCGCGTCGGCGAGCACGCCAAGGAAGAACACCGTGCCGTCGGCAGTGACGTCCGCGAACACGTCGGCCTTCACCGCGCCTTGCTTCGCGCGATAGATCTTCGGGCTGCTCGCACTGCCCAGGATCAGATCGCCATTCGGCGCGATCGTGATGCTCTCGGGCTGGGACTTCTCCGGTACCGATACGGTGATCGCGAACGCGGATTTGGCGAGCAATACGGACAGAACGGCGGCGGTGGCGGACTTGCGGAACATGAAACCCCCTTGCGTTATTCCCGGTAAAGCATAGCCGATCCGGCGTATCCGCGGGCTGGCGGGAGCGCGGGACGGTGGAAGCACGGCAACGCGGGCGCCTTGACTTGCGCCGCGCCATTCACTAGGTTCCGCGGGCCTGCCTCGCCATAACAACGACCGCGCCGCGCGTGCGCACCGGAAGGGCATTGCCATGAACCCATTGCGTCACCTGGTCTGCTTCGCCGCGCTGTGCGTCGCGGCATCGTCCGCCCAGTTTACGGTCGCCGCGGAGGAATCGGGAGCCAGAAAGGCCGTGGACTACGACTATCTGCTGCCGTGGGACAAGAAAGCGCTGCGGCTGCCGCCGACCGCCGAGGCGCAGGCACGCGAGCCGTTTCAGATCTTCGACAATCTGTATTACGTTGGACCGCAGACCGCGAGCACCTTTCTGATCAAGTCCGACAAGGGCCTGATCCTGATCGATCCGACTTACAACTGGGCGTCCGATATGGTGCTCGCCAATATCCGCAAGCTGGGCTTCAGTCCGGCCGATATCAAGTACATCCTGATCACGCACGGCCATTGGGATCACACCTCCGGCGTCTACGCGCTGCAGAAGGCCACGGGGGCCCGGGTCGGCATGGCGGCCCAGGACTGGGAGATCTATGAGACCCCGCAGGCGGCGCATCCCTACCCGACGATCCCGCGCGACCTGGTGTTCAAGGAGGGCGACGTCCTGACGCTCGGCAATACGAAGGTCCATTTCCACGTGACGCCGGGCCATACGCCTGGTTGCCTCAGCATGGAGTACACCGTGTACGACCACGGCAAGCCCTATGAGGCTTTGAGCCTCGGCGGCACCGGCTTCAACTTCCCGGCCGAGTGGACCCACCCCTACATCGAGAGCATGCAGCGGATGCGGGCGTTGCCGAACATCCAGGTGCTGCTGCCCGACCATCCGCAGATCAACGACGTACTCGAGCTGGGCGACAAGCTGCCGGGCCGCGCGCCGGGGCAACCGCACCCCTTTGTGCAGAGCCATCAGGCGGTCGTGCAGTGGTTCGACACGGTGATCAAGGCGGCCCAAGAAAAGGAACGACTGGAGACCGAGGCCGCGGCCAAGGGTCTGTAGAAAACTATTATTCTTTCAAATACTTAGAATCATATCTGACCCCTGCCCGCTGCTGCCGGGCGCACCTGCCGGCGCCGACCCCGCGCGCAGCTTTTGCAGGTTGCGCGAAGTTGGCATAGGTTTGGGGTCGTGAAGCGAAACGCCCTGTATAGCCGCGCAACGCGCAAGCGCAGCGTGGCTTCCGCTGCCGTGTCCGCGGCGCCTTCGCACGCGCAGTCTTCGCCGCCACTCGAGGACAGCTTCGATGACGGTCCCGGATTGGCGAGCATCGCGTGGGGTCATGTCCGGCGCGTCGGCCAGGCTCATCCGCGCACGCTGCTGATTGCGGCGAGCGTACTCATCACCGTTGCGCTGGTTGGAACGTGGGCGCTGCTGAATCCTCCGCCGCGGCCGCTGACCCAAAGCGATATCGACGGCGCCGTGCAATACACGTTGTCCAACAACCCGCGCCCGCCGGCCGACTCCGCCCGCGCCGCCGCGATCGTCGCGCCATCGGTGGTCGAGGTGAAGGGATTCCTGTCGCCGGAGCATGCCGCCGCGGCAGCCGCCCGCGCGGCGCAAGCCGCCAAGCGCAAGCAGCAGACGGCGCCGGGCGTATCACCGCCGTCACGCGACAAGCCACTCGAGGCTGGTGCGGGCGATCAGGATCAGCCCGACGCGATCGGCAGCGGCGTCGTGGTCGATGAACACGGCAGTATCCTCACCAGCCTGCACGTGATCTCGGGCACCGACCGCTGGGTCGTCGAGTTCGCCGACGGCTCCGAGTCCGAGGCGGATTTCGTAGGCTCCCAACCCGAGAACGATCTCGCCGTCATCAAGGCGAAGCATGTGCCGGATGAACTCAAGCCCGCGGTGCTCGCCTCGACGGCCGGACTGCGGCCCGGTGACCAGGTGGTCGCGACCGGATTTCCGTTCGGCATGGGCCCATCGGTGACCGCGGGCGTTGTCTCCGGCCTCAAGCGCGAATTCGTCGACGCCGAACACGACCACCTGAAACTGACCAACCTGATCCAGTTCGACGCGGCGGTGAACCCGGGTAATTCGGGCGGGCCGCTCGTGAATCGGGACGGCGAAGTGGTCGGGGTCGTTGCCGCGATCGTGAATCCTTCCGGTGCCGGCGTGTTCGCCGGGATCGGATTCGCGGTGCCGATCGAGAACGCGGCGCGCGCACTCGGCGAGAATCCGCTTTAGTTCCACCGCCAATCCCTTTCCACCGGTAATCCTTCAGGAGGCAGCAGGCATGACGGACCAGCAGGTCGGGGCAGGCGCGACGAGAGCTTCACAGATGGAGCATCTGCTCTACGAGGTGAAGAAGGTCGTCGTCGGCCAGGACCATTTCCTCGAGCGCGTACTGGTCGCGCTGCTCGCGGGCGGACACCTGCTGGTCGAGGGAGTGCCGGGACTCGCCAAGACGCTGACGGTCAATACGCTCGCCCGCGCGATGCGCGGCAAGTTCCGCCGCATCCAGTTCACGCCCGACCTGGTACCGGCGGACCTGATCGGCACGCGCGTCTACAGCCAGAAGACCGGTGAGTTCAGCACTTCCCTCGGCCCGGTATTCGCGAACCTGCTGCTCGCCGATGAGATCAATCGTGCACCGGCCAAAGTGCAGAGCGCGCTGCTCGAAGTCATGCAGGAGCGCCAGGTCACGATCGCGGGTGAGACACATGTAGTGCCGACGCCTTTCGTCGTGATCGCGACCCAGAATCCGATCGAGACCGAGGGCACCTACCCGTTGCCGGAAGCGCAGGTCGACCGGTTCATGATGAAGGTGCTGGTCGGGTATCCGAGCGATGACGAGGAGTTCGTGATCGTCGAGCGTGTGACTGGGCCGCCCGCCGAGGTCGCCGCGGTCACGACCGCCGAGGAACTGCTGGCGGCGCAGCGTGCCGCGCGTACGCTGTACGTCGATCCGGCACTGATCAGCTACGCGGTGCGCCTGGTCGCCGCGACCCGCAATCCGACGCGGGTCGGGCTCAAGGAGCTCGGCCCGATGATCCAGTTCGGAGCCTCGCCGCGCGCGACGATCTACCTGATCGAGGGTGCGCGGGCGCTGGCCTATCTGCGCGGACGGGACTACGTGCTGCCCGCGGACGTCACCGATGTCGCGCTCGACGTGCTGCGGCACCGGATCGTGCTGTCCTACGAAGCGATGGCCGAGAACCTCAATACCGACGAGCTGGTGCTGCGCATCATGCGCCGCGTTCCGGCTCCCGATAAGGTGCTGGACGCCCATGCCCGCATCAGCGCGAACGCCTGAATCGATTCTGCGCCGCCTCGAGTGGACGGTGCTGCGCCGTCTCGACGGTCTGCTGCAGGGCGATTTCCGCACGCTGTTTCGCGGCGCCGGGATCGATCTGGCGCACCTGCGCGAATACGAGGAGGGCGATGACGTACGGTACATCGACTGGAACGTCACGGCGCGCCACCAGAGCCTGCACGTGCGCGAGTACCAGGAGGACCGTGAACTCACCGCGTGGTTCGTACTTGACTTGAGTCCATCGGTGGACTTCGGATCCGACAGCATTTCCAAGCGCATGGTACTCGCGGAATTCACCGCGCTGATGGCCCGGCTGCTCACAGGCAGGGGCAATCGCTGCGGCGCGCTGCTGTTCAGCGGCGGCGTGGACCGGGTGGTCCCGCCGCGCGCCGGCCGCCGGCACGTGCTGCACCTGCTCGACATGCTGGCCGTGGGACCGCGACCGGTACGTGCCGGCGTGACCGACCTCGGCGCGGTGCTGCGTGAGACCGCGAACGTCGTCCGCCGCCGCTCGGTGGTGTTCGTGGTGTCCGATTTCATCAGCCATCCCGGGTGGGAACGCTCGCTCGGGTTTCTCGCCCGCCGGCACGAAGTCGTGGCGGTCCGCCTGTGCGATCCGTCCGAAGCGCAGATGCCCGACATCGGTCTGCTGCGCTTCCAGGATGCCGAGACCGGTGAGCAGATCCTCGTGGACACGAACGATCGCGGCTTCCGCCGGCGCTTCAAGGCGGCGGCGCAGGAAGCACAGGAGAACCTGCGCGCGAGCTTCGCGCGCGCCGGCGTGGACTGCCTGGAGCTGTCCACCGAGGACGAGCTGACGGACGCGGTCGTGCAGTTCGCGCGGATGCGCCGGCAGCGTCAGCGTGGCGGCTCCCGTGGCGCGGTGGCGGGTGCGGCGTGAAGCCGCGCTGAACACCATGGCATTGCCCGTCGTGCACCTGCCCCACCTGCACCTGCCAGCGATGTCGTTCCAGTCGCCTTGGAACCTCTGGCTGCTGCTGGCCGTGCCGCTGGCCGTGGCGCTGTACCTGATGCTGCTGCGCCGGCGGGCGCGCGCCGCGCTGCGATATGGCAATTTCGGCATGCTCAAGCGGGCGATCGGCAATGGCAACCGGATCCGGCGCCACATTCCACCCGCGCTGTTCCTGGCCGCGCTGACCCTGATGCTGATCGGCATCGCACGCCCGACCGCGGTGATGAGCGTCTACTCGCACAAGTCGACCGTCATTCTGACGATGGACGTGTCGGGCAGCATGCGCGCCGGGGACATCAAACCCTCGCGCGTGGAGGCAATGCAGGCCGCCGCGAAGGCCTTCATCGCGCAGCAGCCCAAGGATGTCGTGGTCGGGATCGTCGCGTTTGCCTCCAGCGCACTACTGGTCCAGTCCCCGACCACCGACCGTACCAGCCTCAACGCCGCGATCGATCGCTTCGAACTGCAGCGCGGCACGGCGGTTGGCTCAGGCATCCTGATGTCGCTGGCGACGCTGTTTCCCGATGAGGAATTCGCGATCAACCCGTATGGCGGGCGCAATGCCTTCGAGCCGGGCTTCGGCGCCGGTTACGGTTCAGGCTTCAGCGGTTTCGGCGGCCAGGGCACGCCGCTCGGCGGGGCGGGCGTCACCCCTAAGAAGAAGCCGGTGCTCGTGGAGCCCGGGTCGAACAGGTCGGCCGTGATCATCCTGCTCACCGACGGCGCCACCAATGCGGGCCCGGATCCGGTCGAGGCCGCGCGCCAGGCAGCCAACCACGGCGTGCGGGTCTATACCGTGGGCTTCGGTACGGCCAACGGCGACATCGTCGGATTTGGCGGACGACTGATGCGCGCCCAGCTCGATGAGGATTCCCTGAAGCGGATCGCGGACATGACGCGCGCCCAGTACTACAAAGCGGGCAGCGCCGAAGATCTGCAGGCCGTCTACAAGCTGCTGAGCCGCAGCATCGTCGTGGAGACGAAAGAGACGGAGATCACGTCGTATTTTGCAGCCGTGGCGGCACTGCTCGCGCTGCTCTCGGCAGGTCTGTCGCTGCTCTGGTTCAGCCGGATCCTGTGATCGCCCGCGAGTTCCGGCGTTGCCGTGTCATTTCGGCCCGTCGAACATATGCACGAAGTTCTTGTCTGCCACCAGTTTCGCGAACTGGACCGGGTGGATTTCCTTGCCGCCGCGCTTGGCCGCCTCAAGGTTGCGCGCCCACATGTCGCGAAGCGACTGGTCGAGGGTGTCCTTCATGTCCAGATGCTCGCGAACGGTCTTCTTCCAGTCACTTGAACCCTGCCAGACTCGCTGCACGATGGCCACCATGCCGGCTTCCTGCTCCGGCGTCAGCGCACCGATGCAGCTCAGGACGTAGTTCTCGAGGATGCTGAGCAACGGCCGACCCTTGTAGCGCTCGGGTTCTACATAGGAACTCGGCAGCTCCTCGTGCGGTATTCGGCCGGCGGAAGGCTCGGGCTTCGCCGCCGGCTTCTTGGGCTTGAGCCAGTCAAACATGGATGCAGGTCCTTCAATAGTGCGGCAGGTTGCCGCGATTCAGGGCAGCGTCAATGAGCGTCATCGCGTACGCATTGCTCGCGCTAGTTGGCGTCGAGAATGCCAAGTGCCGCCGCCACGTCTCGGGGGCTTCGGCGTGTATGCCGGTGAGGATCACCCATCCCTTGCCGGCGAATCCTTCAACGACAGCAGGCGTTCCGTCCGGGTAGGTGGCAACCGCATCGCCCCAGCCTGATAGCTCCGGGCCATCTTCCCAATACTGATCGAGCGCCTCGCCTTGCGGCGTCCTGATCCTCAGGGCCGCCTTTCGGACCCCTCGGCTCTCGCCGGAGTAAAAGCCGAATTTCACACCGCCGGTCAGATCGAAGCTCCTGTAAGGAGCGGGAAAATGGCCGGCCAGGAACCCGCCCGCGCAGATCCCGAGGTAGTTCAAACCGCCCTGCACGGCATTACGAACGTTCAGCATCGTACCGGCCGCCAGATGGTTGCCGATTTCGACGAAATTGCCCCCAGGCACGACCAGCAATCGATAGGACTGCAGCTGCGACTGGTTCATGGCATCCAGGCGCTGGGAGTTGACGCGCGCGTACTCGAGATGATTGCGCTGGAGCAGGGTCTCGATTGCGGCGACGTCATTCGACGACGTGCCCGCACCGTTAAACAGCAGTATTCCCGGCCCGTGCCCGGTAGCTTGATTCCCGCCCACTGTGCTGGAACAAGCCGCCAGCATTGCGGACAAAGCGAGGGCGCCGACGATTCCCGTCAAGCGCGGCTCATGTCGCTGCGTCAAAGGCACGATGGTCATTTTACCGCGGCCGAAAGTTTTGAATGAATCACTCTTGCATGTCATGACTATTTATAGTCATATATGACCATGAGGCAAGTCGGTATCGCTGAACTGAAGTCGCGGCTGAGCGAGTTCCTTCGCTTCGTGCAGGGGGGCGAGACCATTGCAGTACTGGACCGCAACCGAGCTGTCGCCCAAATCGTTCCGATGCCCCAAAGGTCGGGCCTGCGTATCCGCAAGCCAGCGGTTGATTCACCGAAGCCGAACAAGGTGTTGCTGCCAAAGTCGATCGCCAGCGAGATCGACGTTGTCCAGCTGCTGCTGGAGGAGCGACAGAGCCATAGATGATCGCGTACATCGATTCATCGGTCCTGCTGCGTCTGGCGCTCGGCCAGCCGGACTCGTTGCCGGAATGGCGACAGATCGATCGCGGAGTCTCCAGCGCGCTGATCACAACCGAGAGCCTCCGTACGCTGGATCGGTTTCGA
>CAZGVE010000023.1:0-52527 GCA_964528845.1 uncultured Steroidobacteraceae bacterium
TCGCAGGCGATCGGCCGCGGCGGCCAGAACATCCGCCTCGCCAGCCAGCTCACCGGCTGGGAACTGAACGTGATGACCGAGACGGATGCCGAGGCCAAGAGCGAGTCGGAAGCCCGGGCGCTGGTCGAAACCTTCATGAAGCAGCTGGATGTCGATGAGAACGTGGCCAGCATCCTGGTGCAGGAGGGTTTCTCCACCGTCGAGGAGGTCGCCTACGTGCCTGCCGGTGAGCTTGCAGCGATCGAGGAATTCGACGAGGACATCGTCAAGGAACTGCGCAACCGCGCGCGTGACGTCCTGCTGACGCAGGCGATCGTCAGCGAGGAGTCGCTGGATCAGTCGATGCCGGCCGACGACCTGCTGACGCTCGATGGCATGCGACCGGACTTGGCGCTCGCGCTCGCGCGCCGTGGCGTGCGCACCCGCGATGAGCTCGCCGACCAGGCGATCGACGATCTCGCGGACATCGAGGGACTCTCGAGCGACGAGGCCGGCGTGCTGATCATGAAGGCGCGGGCGCATTGGTTCGAGGCGCAGCATTGAATGGCGCGCGGCGCCGGGTGAACCGACATGGCTGATGTAACCATTGCACAATTCGCCGATGTCCTGAAGGTCTCGGTCGACCGTCTGATCGCGCAGCTGGACCAGGCCGGCATCAGCGTCCAGAGCCCGGACGACATGATCAGCGAGGAGGCGAAGCTCGAGCTGCTCACGCATCTGCGCCGCAGCCACGGGCAGGTCTCCGAGGGCAGCGCCCCGAGCCGCATCACGCTCAAGCGCAAGACGCAGAGCGAGCTGAAGCTCGCCGGCGCGCAGGGCCGTGCACGCACCGTGAACGTGGAGGTGCGCCAGAAGCGGACTTATATCAAGCGCGACGTGCTCGAAGGCCAGGCGCGCGCGCAGCAGGAACAGATCGATGCGCAGAAGCGCGAGGCCGAGGAGGCGCAGCGCGCCCAGAGCGAGCGCGCCGAGGCGGAGCGGCGCGAGCGCGAGCGCATCGAGGTGGAGAATCGTCGCCGGATCGAAGAGGAGCAGGCGCGCAAGAAGGCCGAAGAGCAGCGCCGCGTCGCCGAGCAGCAGGCGCTGGAGGAGGCTGAGCGCACCCGCGCGCGGCGCGCCACCGAGCCTGCGCGCGAGCCGCCGGCGCACGTGGCCCCGGCCCCACGCGAGGAGGTCGACGACAAGCGGACGCGCTACGGCCGCGAGGAACTGCACATTGCCGGCGACGTGAGCGCGCGGCACAAGAAGAAGAAGCGCCTGAAGACGCGCGCTCCGGCCGTCGGTGCGGAGGCCAAGCATGGCTTCGAGATGCCGACCGCGCCGGTCAAGCGTGAGGTCGCCTTGGGCGAGACCATTACGGTCGCAGAGCTGGCGCAGAGGATGGCGGTCAAGGCGACCGAGGTCATCAAGTTGCTGATGAACCTCGGAGTGATGGCCACGATCAATCAGCCGATCGAGCGCGACACCGCCGTGCTCGTGGTCGAGGAACTCGGCCACAGCGCAAGACTGGTCAAGGAAGACCAGATCGAGGAGGGACTGCAGGGAGCCGAGGCCGACGCCGAGCAGCAGCAGACCCGTCCGCCGGTGGTCACGGTCATGGGCCACGTCGATCACGGCAAGACCTCGCTGCTGGACTACATCCGGCGCACCAAGGTGGCCGCGGCGGAGGCCGGCGGCATCACCCAGCACATCGGCGCCTATCATGTCGAGACCAAGCGCGGCCAGATCACCTTCCTCGACACACCCGGTCACGCCGCGTTCACCGCCATGCGGGCGCGTGGCGCCAAGGCCACCGACATCGTCGTGCTCGTGGTCGCTGCGGACGACGGCGTGATGCCTCAGACGATCGAGGCGATCCAGCATGCGCGCGCCGCCAACGTCCCGATCGTCGTGGCAGTGAACAAGATCGACAAGTCAGACGCCGACGCGGAGCGGGTGCGTACCGAACTGGCCAAACAGGACGTCATCCCGGAAGACTGGGGCGGCCAGAACATGTTCGTGCAGGTCTCGGCCCGGACCGGGCAGGGGATCGACGAACTGCTCGAGGGCATCCTGCTGCAATCCGAGGTGCTGGAGCTCAAGGCACCGCGTGGCGGGCTGGCCGCCGGCGTCGTGATCGAATCGAGCATGGAGAAGGGGCGCGGGGCTGTGATCACCGCGCTGGTCAAGCGCGGCACACTCAGGGTGGGCGATGCGATCCTCGCCGGCTCGGAGTTCGGCCGGGTACGCGCGATGTTCGACGAGAGCGGTCAGCCGGTCACCGAGGCGGCGCCATCGATGCCTGCGGTGGTGCTGGGGCTGTCGGGTGCCCCGAACGCGGGCGACGAGCTGCTGGTAGTTGAGAGCGAGCGCAAGGCGCGCGAAGTCGCGCTGTATCGCCAGGGCAAGTTCCGTGACGTCAAACTGGCGCGCAATACCACCCGCGCCGAGGACGTGTTCTCGCAGATGGGCGAGGCCAAAGCCGGCGTGATCGCAGTGCTGATCAAGACCGATGTGCAGGGCAGCGCCGAGGCACTGCGTGATGCGCTGGTCAAGCTCGCGACCGACGAGGTGCAGGTGCGCGTGATCGCCAGCGGCGTCGGCGGCATCACCGCGTCCGACATCCAGCTGGCGGCGGCCTCGAAGGCGAGCGTGATCGGGTTCAACGTGCGCGCGGATTCCGCGGCGCGCGAGGCGGTCAAGGAGACCGGCGTAGAAGTGCGTTACTACAGCATCATCTACGAGGCGATCGACGACGTGAAGCAGAAGATGAGCGGCCTGCTCGCGCCCGAGATCAAGGAACAGATCGTCGGCATCGCGCAGGTGCGCGAAGTGTTCCGTTCGAGCAAATTCGGTGTCGTGGCGGGATGCCTCGTGACCGAGGGCGCCGTGAAGCGCAACAATCCGATCCGCGTGCTGCGCGACAACGTCGTGATCTTCGAGGGCGCACTCGAGTCGTTGCGTCGCTTCAAGGATGATGTCGGCGAGGTGCGGGCCGGCACCGAGTGCGGTATCGGGGTGAAGAACTATCAGGACGTGCGCGTCGGCGACCAGATCGAGTGTTTCTCGCGCGTGGAAATCACACGCACGATTCAATAAGCCTCAGGTAAGGGCGGAGCTGCCGATGGCCACGAAGTCCGGTGCGCGTGCGGTGCGGATCGCGGCGCAGATGCAGCGCTCGCTCAGCAGCCTGCTGCGACGGGGCGTGAAGGATCCGCGGGTCGGCAACGTGACCGTCACCGCGGTCGAGCTGGCAGCGGACCTGAGCGTCGCACGTGTGCATTTCCTGCCCTTTGCCGGCGCACATGAGGCGCAGGAAGTCATCGCCGGGCTGCGCAGCGCGGCCGGCTACCTGCGCGGCGAGGTCGCGCGCGAGCTGCAGCTGCGGCACGCTCCACGGCTCGAGTTCGAACTGGACACCCAGATCGAGCGTGCCGCACATCTGACGCAGCTGATCGACCACGCCGTCGATTCCGACCGAGCGCGAGCGCTGCCGGACGGGTCCGCGGATCCTCCTGCGGATCCAGAGGCGTGAGCGAGGCACTGGTCGGGCTGCTGCTGCTCGACAAGCCCGTCGGTCTGTCCTCGAACGCTGCGTTGCAGCGGGTGCGCCGCCTGGCCGGCGGCATCAAGGCCGGGCACGGCGGCAGTCTCGACCCGCTGGCAAGCGGGATGCTGCCGATCTGCCTGGGGGAGGCGACGCGATTGGCCGGCGAGCTGCTGGCAGGCCGCAAGGCCTACCGTTTCGGGGTACAGCTCGGCGAGCGCTCCGACACCGGCGATGCCGAGGGCGCAATCGTCGAGCGCTGCGCCGTTCCGGTGTTGTCCGAACCGATGGTGCGCGCGGCACTGGAGCGGCTGCACGGTCCGCAGCAGCAGGTCCCGCCGATGTACTCGGCGCTCAAGCGCGATGGCGTACCGCTGTACCGCCTGGCGCGAGCCGGGATGAGCGTGGAGCGGGCGGCGCGAGCGATCACGATCGAGGAATTCACGCTGCTCGCGCTCGAGGGGGATCGCCTGGAGCTGCGGGTGCTGTGCTCGAAGGGGACCTATGTGCGCGTACTGGCCGAGGATCTTGCCCGTGCGCTTGGAACCTGCGGCAGGCTCTATAGCCTGCGCCGCGAATTCGTCGAGCCATTCGCCGGCCTGCCGATGGTGCAGCTCGAGCAGCTCGAGCAGCGCGAGGGCGGTGCCGGCGCACTGCCGCATTGGCCGGTACTGCCCGCAGACCGTGCCGTGGAACACCTGCCGCCGCTGCACCTCGATGGCGCACAGGCGACGGCACTCATGCATGGGCGCCCGGTCCCGGTGGCGGCCGGAGCGTGCGCATCGTGGCGCCTATACGACGCGGCGGGGCGCTTCCTTGGCTTAGGGAGCACCGACGCGCTCGGGCAACTGCGGGTCCGGCGCCTGTTCAGTCAGCCACTGGAGGTGTAACTGCCTGTTCGGCTTGAGGCCCGCGGGGTCTGCGGTTAGAATGCGCGACCTTCAAAACGGCATACATCACCAAGCGAAGCTCGGGCGAAGTTCGAGCGCAGCGCTTCTGGCACAGAGGGTTAGGAAAGCATGGCTTTGTCGACGGAACAGAAGAGCGGTGTACTCGCGCAGTACCGCCGCGATCCGAAAGATACCGGATCGCCCGAAGTGCAGATCGCGCTGTTGTCCGAACGGATCAACGGATTGGGCGAGCATTTCGGCGTGCACAAGCGCGATCACTCCTCGCGCCGTGGACTGGTCAAGCTGGTCAACCAGCGCCGCAAGCTGCTCGACTATCTGAAGGCCACCCGCCCGGCCAAGTACCAGGAAGTGGTCGAGCGCCTGGGTCTTCGTCGCTGAGCCTTGCCGCCGATTCTCAAAGTCCGGTCGCGCGCGATCCTCGTCGAGGATGCGCGGCCGCTTGTGCTGTCTGCACGGTAGCTATTCCGAGGTCTGAAGCGTGACTGTCTTCCACAAGACTTTTTCCTATGGTCCCCATGCGGTTCGCCTCGAGACGGGCGAGGTGGCACGCCAGGCCGATGGCGCGGTGCTCGCGACGATGGGCGAGACGGTCGTGCTGGTCACCGCGTGCGCACAGAAGACCGCGATACCTGGGCGGGACTTCTTCCCGCTGACCGTCAACTACATTGAGAAGACCTACGCGGCCGGACGCATTCCCGGCGGGTTCTTCAAGCGCGAGGGTCGCCCGACGGAGCGCGAGACCCTGACCTCGCGGCTGATCGACCGCCCGATTCGCCCGCTGTTCCCCGACGGCTTCAACAACGAGGTGCAGGTCGTCGCGACCGTGGTGTCGCTGGATCCGAACATCGATGCCGACATTCCTGCGCTGCTCGGTGCCTCTGCGGCGCTCGCCATCGCCGGCGTACCTTTCAATGGCCCGATCGGCGCTGCGCGCGTCGGTTACCGCGATGGCCAATACCTGCTGAACCCGGGCCGAGCCGAGCTGCTCGAGTCCAAGCTCGACCTCGTGGTCGCCGGAACCGGCCCGGCGGTGCTGATGGTGGAGTCCCAGGCGAGCGAACTGTCCGAGGACGTCATGCTGGGCGCGGTCGTGTTCGGCCATGAACAGATGCAGGTTGCGATTGCCAATATCCGCGAGCTGGCGGCAGAAGCCGGCAAGCCCCGCTGGGATTGGAAGCCGGCGGATGCGGAGCACGCATTGCGCCAGGCAGTGGCAACGACCGCCGAGAGTCATCTCGCCGAGGCCTACCGCATCACCGAGAAGCAGCAGCGCACCACGCGGCTGTCCGAGATCAAGAACGAGCTGCTTGGCGCCCTCGCGACCGGCGAGCAGGCGAAGTGGAAGCCCGAAGCGGTCAAGGACGAGCTGTTCAGGCTCGAGAGCCGCATCGTTCGCGAGCGCATCCTGGCCGGCGAGCCGCGCATCGATGGCCGCGACCATAGCACCGTGCGCCCGATCAGCGTGCGTGTCGGCGTGCTGCCGCGTACCCACGGTTCGGCGCTGTTCACCCGCGGCGAGACACAGGCGCTGGTCACGACCACGCTCGGCACCTCGCGCGATTCACAGATCATCGACGCTCTCGAAGGCGAGCGTCGCGAGCCGTTCATGCTGCACTACAATTTCCCGCCGTTCTCGGTCGGCGAAACCGGCATGATGGGTTCGCCCAAGCGGCGTGAGATCGGCCACGGAAACCTGGCGCGTCGCGGCGTCAGCGCCGTGATGCCGGACATGACTACATTCCCGTACGTGATTCGCGTGGTCTCGGAGATCCTGGAATCCAACGGTTCGAGCTCGATGGCGAGCGTGTGCGGCACCAGCCTCGCGCTGATGGATGCGGGGGTGCCGGTCAAGGCGCCGGTCGCCGGTGTAGCGATGGGCCTGGTGCTCGAAGGTGCGCGCTTCCAGGTGCTCACCGACATCCTGGGCGATGAGGATCACCTGGGCGACATGGATTTCAAGGTTGCCGGAACGCGCGAGGGCGTGACCGCCCTGCAAATGGACATCAAGGTTGAGGGCATCACGCCTGAGATCATGCGTGTCGCGCTCCGGCAGGCGCGTGTCGGACGGCTGCATATCCTGGACGAGATGGGCAGGGTGCTGAGCGCGCCGCGCGCGACCATGTCGGAATGGGCTCCGTCGATCATCACGTTGCGCATCGATCCGGAGAAGATCCGTGATGTGATCGGCAAGGGTGGTGCCGTGATCCGGCAGATCACCGAGGAGACCGGGACCACGATCGACATCGAGAACGATGGCACGGTCAAGATTGCGTCGGTGAACGGCCTGGCCGGGCGCGAAGCGCAGCGGCGCATCGAACTGATCACGGCAGACGTCGAGGTCGGTCAGGTGTACGAGGGCAGGGTCGTGAAGCTGATGGATTTCGGCGCGTTCGTGACCATCCTGCCCGGACGCGATGGCCTGGTGCATATCTCGCAGATCTCCGACGAGCGCGTCGAGCGCGTGTCGGACAAGCTCAAGGAAGGCGACCAGATCCGCGTGAAGGTGCTCGAAGTGGACCGCCAGGGTCGCATCCGGCTCTCGATGCGCAACGTCGACGCGGCCTGAAGCGCGGCTCCCGCGCGCCCCGGCCTGCAATCGGCTCGGACCGGCCCCTTCAACCCGGAGGGGCCGCCTGCGGGGCGTGGGTCACCTTCATCAGCGTCCTGAAGATCTCATCCTGCGCGCTGTGCCAACGCTCGTGGTTCTGGTGCGCGAGCTGACTGGCCGCTGCGGCCTGGTCGCCGGCCGGTGGCTTGTCATGCAGGAACATTCGCAGGTTCTGCTCCAGGTAGATCGACAGCATGCCGTCGATGCCGGCATCGTGACTGCGGATCAACTGCGCGAGGAAGTCCTGGCTGAGTAGTGTGCCGTGGTGCTGCTCCTGCTCGGCGATCACCTGCAGCAGCACCGGACGCGTGATGTCCTGCTGGGTACGTTTGTCGATGACGCAGAACTCGGTGTGACCCAGCACCAGCCGCCGGACATCTTCCAGCGTGATGTAGCGGCTCTCGACGGTATCGTAGAGACGCCGGTTCGGGTACTTCTTGATGATGCGCACTTCGCTCATACGGCAGCCCTCTTGTGCTAGAAGTCCGCTCGACCCCGGCTGTTCCCCCCTTATCCAGCCTCGCCCGACATACTACTCGCGTAACCACCAACCAACCAGCACGTCGCCGGACGGTGACGTGAACGGTCGGAGGTGATGAGCGGACGGAGGGAGGACTCAGCAGCCGGCACGCGCCGTGCCACGGTACGAAGTGTCGTTGCAGTCGCGCTACCGGTAACGGTCGTCGCGGTCGCCATACTGGCGCTCGCGACGCTCTCGACGCTCCTGGGCCTCGATCGACAGCGTCGCAACCGGCCGCGCCTCCAGGCGCTTGATGCCTATTTCCTCGCCGGTTTCGAGGCAATAGCCGTAGCTGCCGTCCTCGATGCGCTTGAGCGCTTCCTCGATCTTTCGGATCAGCTTGCGTTCACGGTCGCGTGTGCGCAGTTCGAGGCTGAATTCCTCTTCCTGCGTAGCACGGTCGTTTGGATCAGGAAAATTCGCAGCCTCGTCCTTCATGTGCGAGACGGTGCGATCGACTTCTTCCATCAGGTCGCGCTTCCAGCTGAGCAGGATCTGCTGGAAATGGGACAGCTGCTCCTTGCTCATGTACTGCTCGCCACGCTTGGCGACGTAGGGTTTGACGTTGCGCGGGCCGGCCAGCAGGCTGCCCGGCTCCGGTCCCTCGCCATCGTCCGCCTCGGGGCTGACGGTCAGGCGTGAGGGCAGCGAGCTTGGCAGTACTACCCGCTCGCGCTCGGCGCTCCGGTGCGGCGTCGTCGGCACTGGGGTAAGCCCGCTCGGTGCGGGGCGCGGTCGGGTCTCGGCCTGTCGGGTGCTCCTGGCCACCGGTGTGCGGGCAGGAGGCGCAACCGGTTTGCGGCTCGGGGGAGCGCTCTTCTTCGGCTCGGCGCGTCGCGCCGCGGCTTTCGCCGGGGCGGGCTTCTTCGGCTTGGTGCTCTTAGGTCCGGGCTTCTTGCCGGGCATCGGCGCGCTCCTGATCCACGACTGGCCGTTTCAGGGTCGGCCATTTTGAGAACGCGCGATTATACCGGCGCGAGGGGTGCTGTACAGAGCGCGGCCGACTCCGCCCCCGGGCGGCGTTCAGGGCAGGCTTACGGCCTCCGGCGCGCGCCAGCCCGCGGCGCGACGCTCGGCGATTACGCTGGTCGTGATGCCGCCGCGCACGTTGAAGTGCGCCCGCAGGCGCATGAAGCGCGGTGCGGTTGCCCCGGCAAGCTCGCCGATGATCTCGTTCGTGACCGCCTCGTGGAAGGCGCCACGGTCGCGGAACGACCACAGGTACAGCTTGAACGCCTTGAGCTCGATGCACAGCCGGTCCGGCACGTACTCGAGCTCGAGCGTCGCGAAATCGGGCTGGCCCGTGAGCGGGCACAGGCACGTGAATTCCGGCACGCTCATCCGGACGGTATAGTCCTGTTCAGGCGCCGGATTCGGAAAGGTCTGGATCCGGGTCGCAGGCTGTGTCGGCATGGTGCGTGATCACCGCAGGAGACCGCATCGATTGCGGCGTCCGGATAATTTACACTAGCGCGCACCCGGCACGCCCCGATTGCGATGACGCCGGCCCCCGGGCGCGGCGCGAGGCGGGCCGCCCCCTCCCAACGTGCCCGGCGCACCGGAACAGGATCGATGCGGCTCAACAAGGTCAGGCTGGCCGGTTTCAAGTCCTTCGTGGATCCCACGCAGGTACAGTTCGCGAGCAACCTCACCGGAGTCGTCGGCCCGAACGGCTGCGGCAAGTCCAACATCATTGACGCAGTCCGCTGGGTCATGGGCGAGCTGTCCGCGCGCCACCTGCGGGGCGAGTCGATGGCCGACGTCGTGTTCAACGGCTCGAGCGCGCGCAAGCCGGTGGGTGCCGCGTCGGTCGAGCTGATGTTCGACAATGGCGACGGCAAGATCGGCGGCCCGTACGCGGCCTACAGCGAGATTTCACTCAAGCGCACGGTCGCTCGCGATGGCAGCTCGGCGTATTACATCAACGGCGGGCGCTGCCGCCGCAAGGACATCACGCAGCTGTTCCTCGGCACCGGACTCGGCTCGCGCAGCTACGCGATCATCGAGCAGGGCATGATCTCGCGCGTCATCGAGGCGCGGCACGATGACATGCGTGCCTTCATCGAGGAGGCGGCCGGGATCTCGCTGTACAAGGAGCGGCGCCGAGAGACCGAGGGACGCATCACCGACACGCGCGAGAACCTCGCGCGGGTCCAGGACCTTCGCGACGAGGTCGACAAGCAGCTGCGCCACCTGCAACGCCAGGCGGGTGTCGCACGCCGTTACCAGGAGCTTCGGAGTCAGGAACGCTACCTGAGCGCCGAGCTGCTGGCCCTGCGCCTGCGCGAGCTGGACGCGGGGGCCGCGCTGCAGGACCACACCGTGCGCGAGTGCGAGCTCTCGATGCAGCGCTCGCTGGCCGACCAGCGCGCCGCAGAGGCCGCGATCGACCGACAGCGCGAGTTTCAGGTCGAGCTCAATGCGGCGCTGGCACTTATCCAGGCTCGCTACTACGAGCTCGGTGCGGCGGTCACGCGCACCGAGGAGAACATCCGCTACCGGCGCGAGCTGCGCGAGCGCGCACGCGCGGATCTGGCGCAGATCCACGCACAGACCGATACCCTCTCGCAGCAGCAGCGCCGCGACGAGGAGCAGCTCGCGGCACTGCGCAGCGAGCTGGCCGACCTCGAGCCGCTCGCGGCCACGCGGCGCGACGGCGAGGCGGTGGCCGCCGGTGCACTGAGCGCAGCCGAAGCCGCACTCGCCGAGTGGCAGCAGCGCTGGGAGACCTTCAACGGCGAGCTCGGCGCCGCCGGCCAGAGCGCGCAGGTCGAATCGGCACGCATCGAGCAGCTCGAGAACCAGCGACACCGGCTGCAGGCGCAGGCTGACCGTCTCGCCCTCGAACTCGAGGCCCTCACTGCCGCTCAGACCGACTCGCAGCTGCTCGCGCTCGGTGCGCGCGAGACCGAGGCACGTGCGCTCGCCGAATCGCTCGGCGCCGAACTGTCCGGTGCGCTCGAGCAGGTCCAGCAGCTCCGGGTCGAGCAGCAGCAGTCCGATGCCCGGCTGGAACGGCTGCGGCAGGAGCGCGAGCACGCACGCTCCGAGCTCATGTCGCTCGAGGCACTGCAGCAGGCGGCGCTGCGCGAGAAGAATGCGCGGGCGCAGGGCTGGCTCGCTGCGCTGCCGGGTGCACAGGCTCGGCCACGCCTGGCCGAGACGCTCGAGGTGGACGCAGGCTGGGAGCGCGCCGTCGAGACCGTGCTGGGTGACTACCTCGAGGCCGTCGAAGTCGAGACGCTCGATGCGCTGGCGGCACCGCTCGACGGCCTCGATGGCGGCTCCTTGAGCTTCTTCGAGCCGGCTGAGTCGGGGACCGGCGTTGTGGATGGCACGCTCGCGGCCCATGTCCGCGGCCCGGCGCCGATGCGCTCGCTGCTGCAGCGGGTTCAGGTCGGCGAATCGCTGGGCGCCGCGCTTGCCGCGCGCCGCGCGCTGGCCGCCGGCGAATCGATCGTCACGCGCGCCGGGGAATGGCTCGGACGTGACTGGCTGCGCGTCAACCGTGGTGGCGACGTGCACGCCGGAGTGCTCGAGCGCGAGCAGCGGCTCAAGCTGCTGCGCGAGCAGGGGGCAGCGGCCGAAGGCCGCGTGCGCACGCTGGAACAGGAGCTGGCTGGGCTGCGCGCGCAGCTGGTGCAGGCTGAACAGCGGCGCGAGACGATCCAGAGCCGGATCTCCGGTGCCCACCGCGAGCATGCCGAGCACCGCGGTCGACTCGAGGCGCACAAGGCGCGACTGGATGAAGCGGGCATGCGCCGCGGGCGTATCGAGGCCGAACAGGCCGAGGTCGCCGCCGACATCGAGCGTTCGGCCGAGAGTCTGCGGCGCGCGCGCGACGCTCACGACGAGGCGCTGGCGAGCCTCGCGAACCTCGATGAGCAGCGGCTCGGGCTGGAAGAGGAGCGCGAACTGCGTCGCGGCCAGTCGGCACAGGCGCGCGCCCAGGCACAGCACGCGCAGCTCGAGCTGCGCGATGCGCTGGTCCGGCTCGAGAGCCGGCGTTCGGGCGAGGCCTCCATGGCCGAGGCGCTGGCACGCATGCTGGAGCGGGCCTCGGAGCTGCAGGCGCACCGCGCATCCCTCGCCGCGACACTCGAAGCGGCCGATGCGCCGATCGCCGAGCTGGAGCAGCAGCTGCAGGACGCGCTGGCGCGGCGCGTCGAGGTGGAGGCCGAACTCGGCAACGCCCGCCGTTCCCTCGAGGAGTGCGAGCAGGAGCTGCGCGCGCTCGATGAGCGGCGCGCCGCGGCAGAGCAGCTCGTGCAGCAGGCGCGCGAGGCCATGGAGCACGCGCGACTCGCCGCCCAGGAATCGCGACTGCGGCGTGAAGCGCTGCTCGAACAGTTCGCCGCGACGCAGTGCGTGCTGGAAACAGTGCTGCAGAACCTCGCACTCGATGCGCAGATCCCGCCTTGGGAGCAGCGGCTCGCGGAGTTGCGCGCGGATATCGAGCGCCTGGGGTCGGTCAACCTCGCCGCGATCGACGAGCTCAAGGAGCAGGCGGAACGCAAGAGCTATCTGGATCGTCAGTTCGCCGACGTGAGCGAGGCGCTCGACACGCTGGAGCAGGCGATGCGGCGGATCGACGGCGAAACCCGCACGCGCTTTGACGATACCTTCAACCGGATCAATGCTGGACTGGCGGAAAAGTTTCCGCGGCTGTTCGGCGGCGGTCACGCCTACCTCGAGCTGGTCGGCGAGGATCCGCTCGCGGCCGGCGTTGCCGTGATGGCGCGTCCGCCGGGTAAGCGCAACAGCAGCATCTCGCAGCTCTCCGGCGGCGAGAAGGCGCTGACGGCAGTGGCGCTGGTGTTCGCGATCTTCGATCTCAACCCCGCGCCGTTCTGCCTGCTGGATGAGGTCGATGCGCCGCTCGATGAGCACAACGTATCCCGGTTCTGCGATATCGTGCGCGAGATGTCCAGCCGCGTGCAGTTCATATTCATCACCCACAACAAGGTCACCATGGAAATGGCCTCGCAGCTGATCGGCGTGACCATGAACGAACCGGGCGTCTCGCGCCTGGTCGCCGTGGATATCGATGAGGCGGTCCGGCTGGCCGCGGTCTGAAGGATTCGGGACGGTCGGCACATGGCAGCGCTGCGCTGGATTCTGCTCGGGATCGGTCTGCTGTTCCTGGTTGCGCTCGCGGCCTGGGAATTGCGTCGGCCGCGGCAGGCGGCCGAGCGCGGCGAACCCCCACTCGGGTCCGCCGGCGAAACGGGCGCGGTGCCGGAGCAGGCGCCCAGCGCGGCAAGCGGGCCCCGGCAGCGCGCGAGCGCGCCGCCGCGCGTCGACCTGCCGCCGCTCGAGCCGGAGATTCCGTTCGAGCCGGAAGGCTACACGGACCCGGGCGCGCAAGCGCCGCACGCAACGCGCGGCGCCCCGGGGGCCGACGCTGGCGATGCCGGCTTTGCGCAGCCGTCGGCGCCGGCGGTGCTGCCCTCTGAGCGATCGGTGCGCGTGCAGTGGCCGCCGGATGCGCAGCGCTGCGTGCTCGCGCTGCGAATCGTAGCTGCGGGCGAAGAGCCGCTGTCCGGACGCTCGGTGCGCCAGTCCCTCGGAGCCTGTGGCTTCGTGCACGGTGCGCTGCAGATCTATCACCAGCCGGCAGAGGACGGACGCGCGCTGCTCAGCGCCGCGAGCCTGCGCAATCCCGGCACGCTCGACCCCGCGACGATGGATTTTCAACGCTTCGCCGGCCTGAGCCTGTTCGCCGTGCTACCCGGACCGCTTGCGGCGAGCGCCGCGCTCGATCATTTGCTGCACACCGCGCGCGACCTGGCGCAGCGGCTGAATGCGCGCCTGCAGGACGAGCACGGCGCGCCGCTGGATGCCACACGGCTCGAGAGCATGCGGCGCACCGCGCAGGGACTGTCCGGGCCGCCGACGCACGCGGAGCCTTCTGGGTGAAAGCTGCGGCGCAGCGGCGCATGGCCGAGCTGCGTGCGCTGATCGGTCAGTACGACTACCGCTACTACGTGCTGGACGATCCGGCCGTGCCGGATGCCGAGTACGACCGGCTGATGCAGGAGCTGCGTGCGCTCGAGGCACAGCATCCGCAGGCCGTGCCTGCCGATTCACCGACCCAGCGCGTGTCCGGCGAGGTCGCGACGGGCTTCGCACCGGTAGCGCACCAGGTGCCGATGCTCTCGCTCGACAATGCCTTCAGCGAGCAGGACCTCGAGGCCTTCGACCGGCGCGTGCGTACGCGCCTCGGCCGCCCCGACGACACCGTCGAGTACTGCGCGGAACCAAAGCTCGACGGGCTCGCGGTCTCGCTGACCTACCGGGCCGGCACCCTGGTGCAGGCTGCGACGCGTGGCGACGGCGCCACCGGCGAGGACATCACGGCGAATATCCGTACGATCCGCGATGTGCCGCTGCGGCTGCGAGGCGCCGCGCCGTCCGAGTTCGAAGTACGCGGGGAAGTCTTCATGCCGTTCGCCGGCTTTCGGCGGATGAATGCGGCCGCCGCAGCCGCCGGCGAGAAGACCTTCGCCAATCCGCGCAATGCGGCGGCCGGCAGCCTGCGGCAGCTCGATGCCCGGGTCAGCGCCCGGCGGCCGCTGGCGGTGTTTTTCTACGGCGTGGGCGCCTGGCACGGCGGGCGGCCGCCTGCGACCCACCGCGGCCTGCTCGCGGCCCTGCAGGACTGGGGCCTGCGCACCTGCCCGGAAGTGCGCGTCGTGCATGGCGTGCAAGGTTGCCTCGAGTTCTTCCGTGCACTCGGCACGCGCCGCGGCAGCCTCCCGTACCAGATCGACGGCGTCGTGTACAAAGTGAATGCACGCGCCGACCAGGAGGCGCTGGGCTATGTCGCGCGCGCACCGCGCTGGGCGCTGGCGCACAAGTTCCCGGCCGAGGAAGAGCTGACCGTCGTGCGCGACATCGAGTTCCAGGTTGGTCGCACCGGAGTGCTCACGCCGGTCGCCCGGCTCGAGCCGGTGCAGGTCGGAGGCGTCGTGGTCAGCAACGCGACGCTGCACAACATGGACGAGGTACGGCGCAAGGATGTGCGCCGCGGCGATACCGTGGTCGTGCGCCGGGCCGGCGACGTGATCCCCGAGATCGTGCGCGTGCTGCCCGAGCGTCGAGCGCCTGATGCAACAGTTCCAGCCATGCCGACGCATTGCCCGGTCTGCGGCTCGCTGGTGGTGCGAGGCGAAGGCGAGGCGGCGGCACGCTGCTCCGGCACCTTCAACTGTCCGGCACAGCGCAAGGAGGCGCTGCGGCACTTTGCGAGCCGGAGGGCGTTGGACATCGAGGGTCTGGGCGAAAAGCTGATCGACCAGCTCGTGGACGCCGGGCAACTCGCTTCGCCCAGCGACATCTATGCACTGCGGGCCGACCGGTTGGCCGAGCTGCCCCGCATGGGCGAGAAGTCCGCGGCCAATCTGATCGAGGCCATCGCTCACAGCCGCGACACGACGCTCGCGCGGCTGCTGCACGGGCTTGGGATCCCGGGGGTCGGGGAGAGCACCGCGCGGGCGCTGGCGGAGCACTTTGGCGCACTCGATGCACTGCAGGCCGCAAGCCCCGAGCAGCTGATGCAGGTGCCGGACGTGGGCCCCGTGGTAGCCGAGGCAGTACACGGGTTCATGGCCGATGGCCGCCATCGGCGCGAACTCGCGCGGCTGCGCGCATCCGGCCTGCGGTGGCCGGAGGGCGCGCCCGCCTCAACCGCCGCCGCCGGGGCCGCAGTACTGCCGCTCTCCGGCCTGACCATCGTGCTGACCGGAACGTTGACGGAGTTGACCCGCGAGCAGGCAAGCGAGCGACTTGCCGCGCTGGGCGCGCGGCTGGCCGGTTCGGTCTCGAAGAAGACCAGTTACGTCGTCGCCGGAGCGGACGCCGGCTCAAAGCTCAAGCGGGCTCAAGCGCTCGGTGTCCCGGTACTCGATGAGCCCGGGCTGGTCCGCCTGCTGCGCGGCGAGCGGCCAAAAGATGCTTTACCCACAGCCGGTTGAAGCACCTATCTGAGATACTTTCCCAGCAGCGCGCGCTGCTTGCGCACACCGCCCCGGCAAATCTGCCGGGGCGGTGTGGCGCCTGCGCGATCTACAGGCTCTTGTCCACCTTGGCGGTCTTGAGCAGATCGTCCTGGTAGGCGCGGAACTTCTTGTTCTGCACCAGCTGATCGACGCGATCCTTGACCTGGGCGAGTGGGGGCACGGGCGTCTCGCGCGTATCGATCAGCTGGATCACGTGCCAGCCGTACTGGGACTGTATCGGCGCCTGCGTCGTCTCGCCCTTCTTCAGCAAGGCCACGGCGTCCGCGAACGGCTTGACCATGTTTCCCGGGGAGAACCAGCCCAGGTCGCCGCCCTGGTCCTTCGAGGAATCGATCGACTCCTTCTTCGCGAGGTCCTCGAACTTCGCTCCTTTCTTGAGCTCATCGATCACCTGCTGTCCTGCGGCCTGCGTCGCGACCAGGATATGGCGCGCGTGGTACTGGGTCTTGGGCATTGCTGCGATCTGGGCATCGTATTCGGCCTGCACCTCGGCATCGGTGGGCTTCTTGTCCTTCAGGTAGTGCTCGGCACCGGCCTGTTCGAGGATCTGCAGTCGTGAGAGGGCGAGCAGCGAGGCGGTATCGCCGTCCTTGTCCAGTCCGTCCTTGAGTGCCTGCTGCGCCACGATCTCGCCGCGCACCAGGTTGTCGAGCAGCTGGCCACGCTGTTCGACGCTCAGGTCGGTCGTTGGCTTGCCGGCGGTGTTCTTGACGTAGTACGCGAACAGCGAGGGGCTGATCGCGACGTCATTGACGGTCGCAACCGGCTTCTCGGTCGGCTTTGCCTGACTGTCCGCCGTCGGCGAATGCTTCGCGCAGGCGCCCAGCATCAGCATCATTGCCAGTGGGACTGCTTGGGATATTTTCATTGATTTACTCATAGTTGCGATGATTATTTAATGAACTCTTCAGGTGTCAGGGTTTCCATGGCCACGGCATGGACTTCGGACTTGAACAGCGGAGCGAGCGCGTCGTTCACGAGCCGGTGGCGCTGCAGGGATTTCAACCCCGAAAAGGACACGGACACGATCCGGACCCGAAAGTGCCCCCCGCCGCCGGCACCGGCATGGCCAGCATGGGCCGCGCTCTCGTCGCGGACCTCGAGATGCGTCGGGCGCAGGCGCTCGGTCAGGACCCGCTCGATGCGCGCAGCGGTCGTGGCCGACGCGCCGATGCCAGTGGCGCCCGCGCTCATGCCAGTGGAGCCGGCGCGGCCTGGGTGCGCGCGCTGAGCCAGAGGGCCTGCACCATCGCAAACACCACGAACGCACCCGTGAGGCCGAAGAACTTGAAATTGACCCAGGCCCGCTCGCTCGCGCTGTACGCGATCCACAGGTTCAGACTGCCCAGCAGCAGGTAGAAGCCGACCCAGGACCAGTTCAGCTTCAGCCACAGTGCGCGCGGCAGGCTCTCGCTGCCCTCGACCATGGGTTGCAGCAGCCGCTGCGCGAGAGGCGCTCGGCCGAACCAGCGGCTGCCAATCGCCGCGATCGCGACCAGCCACAGAAACACGGTCGGCTTCCATTTCAGGAATCGCGCATCGTGCAGCAGCAGCGTGGCGCCACCGAGCACCAGCACCAGGCCCGCGCTCAGCAGGTGCAGGGGCGGGAGGCGGCGCAGCCGCAGCCAATCCACGGCCAGCAGCGCCACCATCGCCGCCATCAGCACTGCGGTCGCGGTGTAGATGCCCGCGACGTAATAGGCCACGACAAAGGCCGCGACCGGCAGCAAATCGAATAGTGCTTGCATCCTTCAGGGGCGCCAGGTCTTCAGGGAGGGCGGTCGGTACTGTCCGGAGGTTGCAGTCGGGCCTTCTGCCCGGGGCGTCTATGATAGCCAAACTGCCCGCCGCTGTAGATCATGAGCCAATACTTCGAACTCCATCCGCAGAATCCGCAGCTACGGCTGATACGCCGCGCCGCGGACATCGTGCGCGGCGGCGGTCTGATCGCCTACCCGACCGATTCCTGCTACGCGCTCGGCTGCCACATCGGCGATCCGGCCGCCCTGGAGCGGTTACGGCGCGTGCGCGGTGCCGACCGGAATCACCATTTCACGCTGGTGTGCCGCGATCTGCGCGAGATCGGGCACTACGCACGCATCGACACATGGCAGTTCCGGCTGCTCAAGAGTGCGACCCCGGGTCCGTTCACGTTCCTGCTGCCGGCCACCCGCGAGACGCCGCGGCGCCTGCAGCATCCGAAGCGGCGGACCATCGGCATACGGGTGCCGGACCACGTCGTGCCGCAGATGCTGCTCGCCGAGCTCGGCGAGCCGCTGATGAGCTCCACGCTGCTGCTGCCTGGGGACGAGCTGCCACTGACCGATGGGACGCAGATTCGTGAGCGCCTGGAGCACGAGATCGATCTGATCCTCGACGGCGGTCACTGCGGCATTGAACCCACGACGGTGGTGGACCTCGCGGTCTCCCCGCCGGTCATCGTGCGCGCCGGCAAGGGCCGGCTCCCCGGGCTTGGCTCCGAACTCCCCGGGAACACCGTATAATCACTGCTGCTGCATTTGCGAGGCCCGCCACGGCGCGCGGGAATCACCACCACGGATGAATGCCGTCCCCCAAGGCAAGCGCGTGCTCTCCGGCATGCGTCCGACCGGAGCACTGCACCTCGGCAACTACCACGGGGCGCTGCGCAACTGGGTCGAACTCCAGTATCAGTACGAGTGCTATTTCTTCGTCGCCGACTGGCACGCGCTCACGACCGGCTACGATGACACCGCGGGCCTGCCGCAGGCGATCAGCGAGGTCCTGATCGACTGGCTCGCCGCCGGCCTGAATCCCGGTGTCGCGACGCTGTTCGTGCAATCGCACGTGCCCGAACACGCCGAGCTGCACCTGCTGCTGTCGATGATCACACCGCTCGGCTGGCTCGAGCGCGTGCCGAGCTACAAGGACCAGCAGGAGCAGCTCAAGCAGAAAGACCTCGCCACGTACGGCTTTCTTGGCTACCCGCTGCTGCAGAGCGCCGACATCCTGCTGTACCGCCCCGCCTTCGTGCCGGTCGGCGAGGACCAGGTCGCGCACGTGGAGATTACGCGCGAGATCGCCCGCCGGTTCAATCATATTTATGGCCGCGAGCCGGAATTCGAGCAGAAGGCGGAGCGCGCGATCAAGGAGCTGGGCGGGCGCAACATCACGTTGTACCGCCAGCTGCGTCGCCGCTTCCAGGAGGCCGGCGATGCGGCAGCACTCGAGCGCGGCCGGGCCCTCGTGGAGGGCAATACCCGCATCACGGTCGCCGATCGCGAGCGGCTGCTCGGCTACCTCGAGGGCACCTCGCTCAGCATCCTGCCCGAACCTCAGGCGTTGCTGACCTCGACGCCGCGAGTGCCAGGGCTCGACGGGCGCAAGATGTCCAAGTCCTATGGCAACACGATCACGCTGCGTGAGGATCCCGACCAGGTCGTGGCCAAGCTCAAGGCCATGCAGACCGATCCGGCCCGTGTGCGGCGCAGTGACCCGGGCGATCCGGAAAAGTGCCCGGTGTGGGACCTGCACAAGATCTACTCCGACGAGGCCACGCGGCAGTGGGCCGATCAGGGCTGTCGCAGCGCCGGCATCGGCTGCCTGCAGTGCAAGCAGCCAGTGATCGACCGGATCGTCGAGGAAGTGACCGGCATGCGCCGCCGGGCCCAGGAATTCCAGGACAACCCGGAGCTGGTGGCGAACCTGCTCGGCGAGGGTGCGGAAAAGGCGCGCGAAGTGGCGCGCGCGACGCTCGACGAGGTGCGCCACGCGATGCACCTGCGCCGGCAGTGATGCCTGAAGTACACATCGTGGCCAGTCCGGAGCAGGCCGAGATGCCGTTCGCGGTCGTGAACGGCGAGGCGTTCACGCAGCTGCCACGCGACCTCTACATCCCGCCGCAGGCGCTCGAGATTTTCCTCGAGGCCTTCGAGGGCCCGCTGGATCTGCTGCTCTACCTGATCCGGCGCCAGAACGTCGATATCCTGGACATCCCGATCGCCGAGATCACGCACCAGTACACGCGCTACATCGAGCTGATGCAGGACCTGCAGCTCGAGCTGGCGGGCGAGTACCTGCTGATGGCCGCGACGCTGGCCGAGATCAAGTCGCGCATGCTGCTGCCGCGGCCGGCCGGGGACGCACTCGGCGGGGAGGACGATCCGCGTGCGGAACTGGTGCGGCGCCTGCAGGAGTACGAGCGCTTCAAGCGCGCAGCGCTCGGCATCGACGAGCTGACTCGCCTCGAGCGCGACGTATGGCAGGCGAGTGCCGAACTGCGCGACCGGCCGAGCGTGCGCTCGCCCCCGCAGGTCGGCTTGCGCGAGATGCTGCTGGCATTCAGGGAAGTCGCAGTGCGCACCGCGCTGTTCGCGCACCACCACGTACGGCGCGAACCGCTATCGGTACGCGAGCGCATGGGCAGCATCCTGCTGGCGCTCGAGCCAGGGGGGTTCGTGGAATTCTCGCGTCTGTTCACGCCTGAGGAGGGCCGCGCTGGCGTGACCGTCACCTTTATCGCCATTCTCGAGCTCGCCCGCGAGGGGCTGATCGATTGGGCGCAGACCGAACCGTTCGCCCCGCTGCACGTGCGCCGCGCGATCGCGGACCGTACACTGCAGGGCGGTACGCAGATCGAGGCGGACGCGGAGTCTGCGGAGCGCGGAACATGAGTGGCGGGCAGATCAGGAACACCGTGGAGGCGGCGCTGCTGGCGGCGGGCAAGTCCCTGACGCTGGCGGAGCTCGCGCTCGTGTTCGAGGAGCACGAGCGGCCCTCCCACGAGGCACTGCGCGCCGAGCTCGAGGCGCTCGGCCAGGAATACGCCGGCCGCGGCATCGAGATCCGGGAAGCGGGCGGCGGCTTTCGCGTGCAGGTGCGCCGCGAATACGGCGCGGCGGTTGCGCGGCTTTGGCCGGAACGCCCCCAACGCTATTCGCGAGCGCTGCTCGAGACGCTGGCGCTGATCGCGTACCGGCAGCCCATCACGCGCGCCGAGATCGAGGCGGTGCGCGGTGTGACCGTCAATCCAAACATCATCCGCACCCTGCTCGAGCGCCAGTGGATCCGCGTGGTCGGGCACCGCGACATGCCCGGGCGGCCTGAGCTGCTGGGCACGACGCGCGAATTCCTCGAATATTTCAGTCTCAGGAACCTCGATGAACTGCCGCCGCTCGCCGAGCTGCGCGCGCTCGAGGACCTGGACCCGCAGCTCGACCTGCAGGTCGCTGGCGACGAGCCGGCCGCGGACCCTGCCGCCAACACCGACGGGTACGCTGCGGCGGCACCTTCCGGCATGGTAGCCGGGCCGCACGATGCGCTGCGCTGAGATCCGATGAGGCCGCCGCGGGGCGCCAGAGCGGCGCCGGCAGTCGCGCCCGAACGCGTGCAGAAGGTGCTCGCGCAGCTGGGCCTGGCGTCGCGCCGCGAAGCGGAAGGCTGGATCCGTGCCGGGCGCCTGCTGGTGAATGGCACGCCGGCAGTGCTGGGCATGCGCGTCGGTCCGCACGATGAGCTCAGGCTCGACGGGCGCGCGGTGCGGCAGCGGACGGCGCACGCGGTCCCGGTGTTCCTGTGTCATCGCTCGCCCGGCGAACCGCTGCTGCCCGGGAGGGCAGTCGAGCCTGCCGGCACCGAGCCCGCGCTCAGCAGCATTGCGGCGCGATTGCCGCGCCGCGCCGGCCGGCGCTTCATCGCGATCAGTCCGTTGCCGCGAGTCGACGGCGGCCTGGAACTGTTGACCGCCGATGGCGCCATGGCGATGCGCCTGCAGCGCGCAATCCGGCGCCTCGACATCGAATACAGCCTGCGCGTGCGCGGTGAGCTGTCCGATACCCAGCAACAGGCGATTCGCGCCGGGCGACTCGACCGCGGCACTGCGGTGCCGGTGCTGTTGCTCGAGCCGGGCGGCGGAGAGGGCAGCAATCGCTGGTATCGACTCGTGGTCCGCGGCGCGAGCGGCAATGATGTGCGCCAGCTGATCGAGCGCGCCGCGGTGACCCTGGTGCGCCTGCTGCGCACGCAGTTGGGGCCGCTGCGCCTGCCGCGCACGCTCCCGCGCAGCCACTGGCGGGAGCTGGCGCCTACGGAGCTGGACGGGCTGCTTGGCAGTCCAGCGTCCGGCCCGTGACACCTCGGCTCGCGGGTCCCAGCAGCCAGAGGTAGGACGCGACGATGTCCTCCGGGGCCGCGAGGCTGCGCGCATCCTCCGCCGGATAGGCCTGCGCGCGCATGCGCGTGCGCACCGGCCCCGGATTGAGCACGTTCACGCGCACGGCAGTGCTGTCCTCGAGTTCCAGCGCGAGCATGGCGCTGAGCACTTCGGCGCCGGCTTTCGAGACCGCGTAGGCGCCCCAGTAAGCCTTCGGACGGCGGGCGACGCCGCTGCTGGTGAAGATGATCGAGCCATCCGCGGCGGCGCGCAGCGAGGGCAGCAGCACCTGCGTGAGCGCGAATGCGGCGGTCAGATTGACATGCAGCACCCGGCACCAGGTAGGCACATCATAGTGCTCGATCGGCGCCAGCGCTCCGAGCAGCGCCGCGTTGTGCACCAGCCCGTCGAGTCTCCCAAAGCGTTCGGCGATCGCGGCGCTCAGGGTGTCGTAGTCGCGTGCCACCGCGCGCTCCAGATCCAGGGGCGCGATGCTCGCCGGCGCACGACCCAGCGCGCCGATGCGTGCGTGCACGTCCTCGAGCCGGCGCACCGTGCGTCCAATCAGCACCAGCTCTGCACCGTGCGCCGCGGCGGCCAGGGCGACCGCGCGGCCAATGCCTTCGCCGGCGCCCGTCACGGCGATGACGCGCCCGGCCAGAGCATCGGACGCCGCCACGTAGCGCTGGTGCGCCGCGGACTCGGGCGCCGTCGAATCGGACGTAGTCGGATGCATGGGGCGGGGAAACCTCGCGCTGGGGTTGGTGGGTCAGGACAGGCGCAGCACACCGGCTGCCGCCGCGCGCGCCGCGCGCCAGGCCGCGACATTGTCGGCGAATAACGCAAGCCGGGAACGGGTTTCAGGCGGCCCGCTCTGGCGCGCATCGATTGCGCACCACACCAGCAATGCTACCGAGCGCTGTTGCTGCGCGGCTCCGAGCTGTGCGATCGCGCGTGCGAGGCCTGCCAGCGATTCCGCCCGCGAGGCCTGCGCCAGCCGATCAGGGTGCGCTTCGAGTTCCGCGCTCCGCGCGCCGAGTGCAGCGAGGGTGTCGTGCGGTTGCGGACCGGCTTCGGGCCCCGCCAGCAATCCGGCCGCGGCGCAGAACACTGCCCCGCGCAGATGCCTCCCCCGGGGCGGCATCTGCTGGCCCTCGGCGAGGTCCACCAGCGCCGCGTGGACCAGCACGCCGAGGTCCCAGCCTGGCGGTGAGGCGTCCGCCGCCGCAGCGTTGGCGCGCAGCCACGGGTGGCGCGCCGCACCCTGGGCGTGTCGCGCTGACTCTTCCCGCCACCAGTCCAGGCGGGCGTGGGCCAACCCGTGATCCAGTCCGCGTGCCATGCCGGCGCCGAGTTCGGATTCCAGCGCGAGCAGCAGTCCGAACTCGCGCCGCTGCCGCCGCGGACAGTACAGCAGCGCAAACGAGCGCGCCGATCCCGGCGCAGGTCCGGGCGGTTGCTGCGCCGGTTCAGCGGCCGGGATCATCAGCCTGCGGCCCGGCGCCCGGATCGACTGCAGCACCGCGCAGCTCGCGCGCGAGCGCCTCGACCGGCGGCGCGGCGGACAGCGGCTCCCCGCCGGCGGCGCCAAGTTCGCTGAAGCGGCGCGCGCCAGGCAGCACCTGGCTCTCGAAGGCGCCGACGGCGCCGTTGTACGACTCGACCGCGGCGCCGAGGTGGCGCCCGGTCTTGCCGAGGTGTGTGACGAAGCGCTCGAGCCGCCGGTGCAGCTCCTGTCCGAGATCGCGGATCTGCGCCGCATTGGCCGCGACGGCGGCCTGCCGCCAGCCATAGGCGACGGCCTTGAGCAGCGCGATCAAGGTCGAGGGCGTCGCGATGATGACCCCGGCGCGCAGCGCGGTCTCGAGCAGCTCGGGTCGTTCGGCGAGCGCTGAGCTCAGGAACTGGTCGCCCGGCAGGAACAGGATCACGAACTCCGGGCTGTGCTCGAACTGATTCCAGTAGGCCTTCGCGGCGAGCTCGCGAATCCGTGCCTCGACCTGGCCGGCATGGCGTGCGAGCGCCTGTGCCCGCAGCTCCTCGCTCGGCGCGTCGATCGCTGCGAGGTAGGCCTCGAGCGGAGCCTTGGCGTCGACCACGAGTTCGCGCCCCTCGGGCAGGTGCACGACCAGGTCGGGTCGCACCACGCCGCCCGCGGTGTCGCGGCTGTCCTGCTCGGTGAAATCACAGTGCGCCGACAGCCCCGCGAGCTCGACGACGCGGCGCAGCGTCAGTTCGCCCCAGCGGCCACGCACTTCGGGGCGGCGCAGCGCCGTGACCAGATTATGCGTCTCGCGCGCGAGCGCGCTATGGCCCTGCGTGAGGCTCTCGATCTGGGTACGCAGAGCGGCGAAGGCGTCGCGCCGCTCGCGCTCGAGCGCGCTCGCCTGCGCTTCGGTTTTCTCGAGCGCGCCGCGCAATGGCGTGAGCAGCGCGTCGATGGCTGCCTCGCGCTGCTGCAGCAGTCCCTGCATGCTGGCCTGCTCGCGCCCGAAGGACTCGCGCGCGAGTTTCAGAAAGAAGTCGGTGTTCTCGCGCAGCGCGCTCGCAGCGAGCTGCTGGAAATGCTCCCGCGTGCGGGCCTCGAGCAGCTCCTGTGTCCGCGCGACGCGGCGTGCCTGCAGCGCGCCTGCCAGCAGCGCCGCCAGCAGGCCGAGCAGCGCTCCACCGATGGCCGCGTAGAGGGTCGGCATGGCGCGCCCGTGTCCTTTAGCGCGCGAGCGCGCGCAACCCCACCCAGTCCAGCAGCTCGCGCGGTTCGTCGATCCAGGCCGTCACCGGCCAGGCCGCGACATCCTCGTCCCCGGGCAGGTAGCCGAAGCGTGCGCCGAGCGCGACCATGCCTGCGGCCCGTGCTGCCTGCACATCGCGCAGTGCGTCGCCGAGGTACAGGCAATCGGGCGGCTCGACGCCGATGCGCGCCGCGGCGGTGAGCAAGGGCAGCGGGTCGGGCTTGCGCACGGCCAGGCTGTCGCCCGAGAGCACGCAGGCGGCACGTTCGAACAGCCCCAGTGAGCGCAATAGCGGTTCCGTGAGCCAGGCGGGCTTGTTCGTGACCACCCCCCACGGAATGCCGTGCGCCTCGAGTTCGGCGAGCACCTCGGCGAATCCCGGGAACGGTCGCGTCTGGACTGCGATCCGGTCGCGATACAGATCCAGGAAGCGCTGCATCAGGGTGTCGAGGCGCGCCTCGCCGATGCCCGGAAACCCGAGGCGCAGCACCGCGACCCCGCCGTTCGAGACCTGCTCGCGGATCGGGGCGAATGGTATCGGCGCCAATCCCTCCTGCTCGCGCAGCACATTCAGGGCCGCCGCCAGGTCGGGCGCGGTGTCGAGCAGCGTGCCGTCCAGATCCAGCAGCACCGCCGATAGCGGCGAGGGGGCGACCATGCGCTTAAGGCTGGACCGGTACGGGCTCGCGCCGGAAGTGCGCCAGGTAGTTGACGCGTGGGTCGGTGTTGAGCCGAGCGGTGCGCGCGAACGGATCGTAGGCGATGCCCGCGACCTCGCGCAGCATGAGGCCGCTGGCGCGGGCGAGCCGCGCGAGCTCGGACGGGCGCAGCAGCCGCTCGTATTCATGGGTGCCGCGCGGAATCAGCCGCATCACGTACTCCGCGCCGACGATCGCCATCAGGAACGAACGCAGGTTGCGGTTGATCGTCGAGACGAACAGATCCCCGCCGGGACGCAGCAGCGCTGCGATCGCCGCGAGCAGCGCGGCCGGATCCGGCACGTGCTCGATGAGCTCCATGCAGGTCACGACGTCGAAAGGTGCCGGACCGCGCGCCGCGTACTGCTCGGCTGAACACAGCTGGTAGTCGATGCTGAGCGCGCTCTCGTGTGCGTGCAGCCGTGCGACCTCGAGCATCGCGGGTGCCAGGTCGATCGCAGTCACGCTCGCACCGGCCTGCGCGAGGCTCTCGGCCAGCAGGCCGCCGCCGCAGCCGACGTCCAGCACGCGCCGCCCGGCCAGGGCGGTAGCGCGTGCGATGAAGCCCAACCGCACCGGATTGAGCGCATGCAGAGGGTGGAAGGCGCCGCGCGGATCCCAGAATTCGTGCGCGAGCGAGTCGAATTTCCGCACCTCCGCCGAGAGGAGTGCGCCTGAGGCCGCGGTGCTCATCAGCGCAGTATAGCGGTGCGCCGGAAGGGGCGGGGAAAGTGCATGCGCTGTGCTATGATTTCCGGCTTGAACAACCACGCCCCTTGATGCAATAAGTGACTGAAATAGCCCGCGAAGTCGTGTCCGTCAACCTCGAAGACGAGATGCGGCAATCGTACCTCGACTATGCGATGAGCGTCATCGTCGGCCGTGCGCTGCCCGACATACGCGATGGGCTCAAGCCGGTGCACCGGCGCGTGCTGCACGCGATGCGTGAGCTCGGCAACGACTATAACCGCGCCTACAAGAAATCCGCGCGCGTCGTCGGCGACGTGATCGGCAAGTACCACCCGCACGGGGATGTGGCGGTCTACGACACGATCGTACGCATGGCGCAGACCTTCTCGATGCGCTACCTGCTGGTGGACGGGCAGGGCAACTTCGGCTCCGTCGATGGCGATCCCCCGGCGGCCATGCGCTATACCGAAGTGCGCATGAGCCGATTCGCTCACGAGCTGATGGCCGATATCGACAAGGAGACGGTCGATTTCGTGCCCAACTACGACGAGTCCGAGCACGAGCCGGCGGTGCTGCCGACCCGCGTGCCGAACCTGCTCGTCAATGGCTCCTCCGGCATCGCGGTCGGCATGGCGACCAACATCCCGCCGCACAACCTGACCGAGATCGCAAACGCCTGCATCGCGCTGATCGACGACCCTGCGATTTCGCTCGCGGGTCTGATGCAGCACGTGCCCGGTCCGGATTTCCCGACCGCCGGCATCATCAATGGCGCGCAGGAGATCGTTACCGCCTACAAGAGCGGTCGCGGGCGGCTGTCGATCCGAGCGCGCGCCCAGTTCGAGGATCTCGACGAGCGCGGCCGTCAGGCCATCGTCGTGACCGAGCTGCCCTACCAGGTCAACAAGGCCCGGCTGCTCGAGCGCATCGTCGAGCTGGTCCGCAACAAGGCCATCGACGGCATTTCCGACCTGCGTGACGAGTCCGACAAGGACGGCATGCGCGTGGTCATCGAGCTCAAGCGCGGCGAAGTCGCCGAGATCGTGCTCAACAACCTGTACGCGCAGACGCCGATGGAGACCGTGTTCGGCATCAACATGGTCGCGCTGATCGATGGTCAGCCGCGGCTGTGCTCGCTGCGCGACATGCTCGATGCGTTCCTGCGTCACCGTCGCGAGGTGGTCACGCGACGCACCATCTTCGAACTGCGCCGGGCGCGCGAGCGCGCCCACATCCTCGAGGGACTCGCGGTGGCGCTCGCCAACATCGATGCGCTGATCGCGCTGATCAAGGCATCCCCGACACCGGCCGACGCGCGCAGCGCGATCCTGGCGCGCGACTGGCCCGCCGGACTGGTGCCGGAGCTGCTGACGCGCGCCGGCACCGTTTCCACGCGCCCGGAAGGCCTCGGCGCAGAGGCCGGCCTGTCCGCGGCGGGCTACCGCTTCAGCGACCAGCAGGCGCAGGCGATTCTCGACATGCGCCTGCACCGGCTGACGGCGCTCGAGCAGGGCAAGATCGTCGAGGAGTACCAGGGACTGCTGCTCGAGATCCTCGACCTGTCGGACATCCTAGGGAGGCCGGAGCGCCTGCTGCAGGTCGTTCGTGCCGAAGTGGTCGAGATCCGCGACACCTTCGGCGACGCGCGGCGCACCGAGATCAGCCGCGATCACCTGAACCTGAGCACCGAGGACCTGATCGAGCCGCAGGACATGGCGGTCACGCTGTCGCATGCCGGCTACGCGAAGTCGCAGCCGGTGTCGGACTACCAGGCCCAGCGTCGCGGCGGCCGCGGCAAGTCGGCCACTGCGGTCAAGGACGAGGACTTCATCGAGAAGTTCTTCATCGCCCATACCCACGACACGCTGCTGTGCTTCTCCAACCGCGGCAAGGTGTACTGGCTGCGGGTGTTCGAGCTGCCGCATGCCGGCCGCGGTTCGCGTGGCAAGCCGATCGTGAACCTGCTGCCCCTCGGCGAGGGTGAGAAGATCAGCGCCGTGCTGCCGGTCAAGCAGTTCGACGACTTTCACTTCGTGTTCATGGCGACCAGCACCGGCACGGTCAAGAAGACCCCGCTCAGCGCGTTCTCGCGCCCGCGGGCCAGCGGCATCATCGGGCTGGAGCTGCGCGGCGAGGATACGCTGGTGGGCGTCGCGCTGACCGACGGTCAACGCGAGATCCTGCTGTGCAGCAGCGGCGGCAAGGCGATCCGGTTTCACGAGGAGGAAGTGCGCCCCATGGGTCGCGAAGCCGCCGGCGTGCGCGGTATCCGCCTCGGGGACGCGCAGCGGCTGATCGCGCTGCTCGTGCTCGGCGAAGGGCACGTGCTCACCGCCTCGGAGAACGGCTATGGCAAGCTCACGCCGCTCGAGGACTTTCCGCTCCACAGCCGCGGCGGCCAGGGTGTGATCGCGCTGCAGACCACCGATCGCAACGGCGCCACCGTGGCGGCGCTGCAGGTCCATGGCGGCCATGAGTTGATGCTGATCAGTTCCTCCGGGACGCTGGTGCGCACTCCGGTCGCCGACATCTCGGTCGTCGGGCGCAATACGCAGGGCGTGCGGCTGATCCGGCTCGGTGAGGGCGAGCGCCTCACCGGCATTGAGCGCGTCGAGGGCCTCGAAGCTGGCGAGGAGGCCGGTAGCCCGGACAGCCCGGCCGCGGCGAGCGACGAGATCAGTCCGCAGTAGCGCGCACGGCGCGGGCGGCCGCGGGGCGCACATGCTGCTCTGCTAGAATCAGGGTTCGTATTGAATCGGCACGGCCTGCGCGACACGGTGGGCCGTCAAGGGGTGGTATGCGCGTATTCAATTTTGCACCGGGCCCGGCGGCGCTGCCGCTCGAGGTGCTGGAGCAGGCCCGGGACGAGCTGATCGACTGGCACGGATGCGGCATGTCGGTGATGGAGATCAGTCACCGCAGCAAAGCGTTCATTGCAGTCGCGGCCGAGGCCGAGGCGGACCTGCGCGAGCTGCTCGCTATCCCGGCCAACTATCGCGTGCTGTTCATGCAGGGCGGCGCGACTGCCCAGTTCTCGGCCATCCCGATGAACCTGGCGCGCCCCGAAAGCACTGCCGACTACGTGAACACCGGCAGCTGGTCGAAGAAGGCGATCGGGGAAGGCGGCCGCTACTGCCGCGTCAACGTGGCGGCGGATGCGGCCGGGTCGAACTACACGACGGTGCCGCCGCGCGAGTCCTGGAAGCTCACTCCGGACGCGGCCTTCCTGCACTACACACCCAACGAGACCATCGGCGGCGTCGAATTCCCGTACGTGCCGGACGGGGCGGCGCCGCTGGTGGCCGACATGTCCTCGACCATTTTGTCGCGCCCGATCGATGTCAGCCGCTTCGGGCTCATCTATGCCGGTGCGCAGAAGAACATCGGCCCCTCCGGCATCTGCGTGGTGATCGTGCGGGACGACCTGCTCGGGCGCGCCCGCGCGGACACCCCCTCGATCTGGGACTACAAGACGGTAGCGGCCGAGGGCTCGATGCTCAACACGCCGCCCACCTTCGGCTGGTACTTCGCGGGCCTGGTGTTCAAGTGGATCAAGCGCCAGGGCGGGCTGGCCACGATGGAGCAGCGCAACCGCGCCAAGGCCGCACTGCTCTATGGCACCATCGATGGGTCGGGGTTCTACCGCAATCCGGTCGATCCTGCGTGCCGTTCGTGGATGAACGTGCCATTCCTGCTGCCGCGCGCCGAGCTCGAGAAGCCGTTCGCGGCTGAAGCGGCCCGTGCCGGCCTTACCAATCTCGAGGGGCACCGCTCCGTGGGCGGCATGCGTGCCAGCATCTACAATGCGATGCCGCTCGAGGGCGTACAGGCCCTGTGCGACTTCATGCGCGACTTCGCGCGCCGCAACGGGTAGCACCCGGCGATGGGCTACCGGATCCTGACGCTCAACAGCATCAGCATGCGCGGGCTGGAGCGGCTGCCGCGCGATCGCTACGAGGTGGCCTCGGAGATCCTGCATCCCGACGCCGTGCTGGTGCGTTCGGCGGACATGCACGCGCAGGAGCTGTCCCCTTCCGTGCTGGCGGTGGCGCGTGCCGGTGCCGGCACCAACAACATACCGGTCGCGGCCCTGAGCCGGCGCGGCGTCCCGGTGTTCAATGCTCCGGGTGCGAATGCGAACGCGGTCAAGGAACTCGTGCTCGCCGGCATGCTGCTCGCCGCGCGCAACATCTGCCAGGCCTGGGAATTCGCGCGCGGCCTCACCGGCGACGATGCCGCGCTCGACCTCGCGGTGGAGCAGGGCAAGAAGGCCTACGTCGGCTTCGAACTTCCGGGCCGTACGCTCGGAGTGATCGGCTTGGGAGCGGTCGGAGTGCTGGTCGCCAACAGTGCCGAGGCGCTCGGCATGAAGGTGCTCGGATATGATCCGCAGATCACGGTGCAGCGGGCCTGGCAGCTCTCCTCGACGGTGCAGCAGGCGCTCTCGCTCGATGACCTGTTCGCGCGCTCGGAGCTGATCAGCGTGCACGTGCCGCTGCTCGAGGCCACCCGCGGGCTCGTCAATGCGACGCGGCTGCGGTTGATGCGCGCCGGCGGTGTGGTGCTGAACTTCGCGCGTGCGCCGATCGTGATCGAATCCGACATCGTGGCTGCGCTCGACTCCGGACACCTGCATGCCTACGTGTCGGATTTTCCGACTGCCGCGCTCAAGGATCACCGGCGCGCCATTACGCTGCCGCACCTCGGCGCCTCGACGCTCGAGGCCGAGGACAACTGTGCGATCATGGCTGCCGAGACGCTGCGCGAGTTCCTCGAGCACGGCAACATCCGCAACAGCGTGAACTTCCCCGAAGCCGTGCTGCCGCGACAGCCCGGCTGCACACGCATCGCGATCGCGAACAGCAACGTGCCGAACATGGTGGGGCAGATCTCGACCTGCCTCGCCAGCGCCGGCATCAACATCGCCGAGATGCTCAACCGATCGCGCGGCGAGTACGCGTATACGCTGCTGGACACGGAGAGCACGGCCGACGCTGCGCTGATCGAACGGCTGCGCGGCATCGAGGGTGTGCTCTCCGCCCGCCTGGTACGCGCCCCGGACTGAAGGCAGCAGCGATGGCCGCACGCAATGCCAAGAAGCCGGTTGGCAGAAAGCCGGCGGCGCCGGTCTCCAGCCTCGAGGGGCTGCGCGCGCAGATCGACGCGGTCGACGAGCAGCTGCACGCGCTGATCAACGAGCGCGCCCGCCTCGCGCAGCGCGCCGGGATCTCCAAGCACGCTGACGGCCATACAGTCGATTTCTATCGTCCCGAGCGCGAGGCCGAAGTGCTGCGCCGCGCGCTCGCGCGCAATCACGGCCCGCTGCGCAACGAGGAGATCGTGCGCCTGTTCCGGGAGATCATGTCCGCCTGCCTGGCGCAGGAAGAGCCGCTGAAGGTCGCATTCCTGGGACCTGAGGGCACCTTCACCCAAACCGCGGTCTTGAGACATTTCGGCCATTCGGTACGTGCACTCGCGCTCTCCACGGTCGATGAGGTGTTCCAGGAAGTCGAGGCCGGCAGCGCCGATTTCGGCGTGGTCGCGATCGAGAATTCCAGCGAGGGGACGATCACCAATACGCTGGATCGATTCCTTGCGAGCCCGTTGCGGATCTGCGGCGAGGTGGAACTGCGCATTCACCATTGTCTGCTCGGCAAGGTGGACGCGCTGCCGCGCGTGCTGCGCGTTTGTTCGCACAGCCAGGCGCTGGCGCAGTGCCGCGGCTGGCTCACCGAGCATCTGCCGGAGGCCGAGCGCATCGCGGTGTCGAGCAACGCCGAAGGTGCGCGGCGTGCGCGCGACGAGCAGGGCACAGCGGCGATCGCCGGGGAGACGGCCGCCGAGGTCTACGGGCTTAACGTGCTGGCACGCGACATCGAGGATCGCACCGACAATTCCACGCGCTTCCTGGTCATCGGTGCCAAGCTGCTGCGTCCGAGCGGTGCCGATCGCACCACGCTGCTGCTATCGGCGCGCGACACGAAGTCTCCCGGCGCGCTGCACCACCTGCTCGAGCCGCTCGCGCGCTCCGGGATCAGCATGACCCGAATCGAGTCCCGGCCCTCGCGTCGCAAGAAATGGGAGTATGTGTTCTTCATCGACATCGAGGGCCATGCCGAGGATCCCAAGGTCCGCAAGGCACTCGCGGCGCTCGAGCAGCGCGCCTCGCTGTTCCGCGTGCTCGGTTCCTATCCGCGCGCGGTACTCTGAACGCATGGGGTCTGCGTCCCACCCCGGCGAGCTCGCTGTTCCCGCGGTGCGGGCGCTCTCGCCTTACATACCGGGCAAGCCGATCGCAGAGCTCGAGCGCGAACTTGGACTGCACGACATCATCAAACTGGCCTCGAACGAGAACCCCTACGGGCCGAGTCCAGGCACCCTGGCCGCGATCCGCAGTGCGCTCGCGGAGGTGCAGCTCTACCCGGACGGATCCTGCCACGCGCTCAAGCGCACGCTCGCCGCGCACCTCGGGATCGACGCCGCCTCGTTGAGCATCGGCAATGGCTCCAATGACCTGTTGATGCTGCTGTGCGAGGCGTTCCTGACCCCGGCACACAGTGCGATCTGCTCGCAGTACGGTTTTGCCATCTATCCGCTCGTGATCCGCGCCACCGGTGCACGACTGATCGAGGTGCCGGCGCTCGAGCCGACGAGTCCGATGCCCTATGGCCACGACCTGGTCGCGATGGCGGCCGCGATCCGGCCAGACACGCGCCTGGTGTTCATCGCGAATCCGAACAACCCCACCGGCACCTGGGTGCCACCTGCAGACCTCAAGCGCCTGTTGCTGGCCGCGCCTCCCAGCACGCTGATCGTGCTCGATGAGGCTTATGTCGAGTATGGCCAGGAGCGCGGCGTACAGGACGAAGCTCAGAGTCTTGGGTGGCTGCGCGAGCATCCGAACCTGGTGCTGCTGCGCACGTTCTCAAAGGCTTACGGGCTGGCTGGCGTGCGCGTCGGCTATGGCATCTCCCACCCGGAGGTCGCCGCGGTGCTCGACCGGATGCGTCCGGCTTTCAATGTCAACGCACTCGCCCAGGCCGGCGCGGCCGCGGCGCTGGCGGATCAGGAGTACATGCGCGGCAACGTGCGTCGCACGATGGCCGAGCTGTCGCGCTGCGAGGCGCACTGCCGTCGACTCGGTCTGTGGACGCCACCGTCGGCGGCAAATTTCCTGATGGTGCGGGTCGGGCCGGCGGCGGCGCAGGTCTATGAGCGCCTGCTGCGGGCCGGGCTGATCGTGCGCCCGATCGCCGGCTACGGGCTGCCGCAGTTCCTGCGCATCTCGGTCGGCACTCCTACGCACACCGAACGGCTGTTCGCGGCGCTGCCCGGAGCACTGGCGTGAGCTCGGCAGTGCCGCAGCGCTACCTGGTCGCACCGTCGCGCGCGGTGCGGGGCGAGCTGACCGTGCCGGGAGACAAGTCGATCTCGCATCGCGCACTGCTGCTGGGCGGGATTGCCGACGGCGTTACGCGCATCAGCGGTTTCCTGGACAGCGAGGACTGCCTCGCGACGCTCTCGGCGCTGCGCGCGCTCGGCGTGCGCATCGAGCGCCCTGCCGCGCATCAGGTGCTGGTGCATGGCGTCGGGCTGCAGGGGCTCATGGGCGCGAATGCGGCGCTGGACATGGGCAATGCCGGCACCGCAATCCGGCTGTCGATGGGACTGCTCGCCGGCCAGGCGTTCGACAGCACGCTGATCGGAGACGCGTCGCTGATGCGTCGGCCGATGGAGCGCGTCGCGAAGCCGCTGCGCGCGATGGGCGCACACATAGAGACGCTCGAAGGCCGGCCTCCGGTGCGCATTCGAGGCGGGGCGGCTCTGCATGGCATCGACTATGTGCTGCCGGTCGCCAGCGCGCAGGTCAAGTCCGCGATCCTGCTGGCGGGACTCTATGCCGAGGGTCATACCAGCGTCACCGAACCGGCGCCGACGCGGGATCACACCGAACGCATGTTGCGTGGCTTCGGCATTCCGGTATCGCGCGAGGGCGCGCGCGTGCGCCTCGAGGGCGGAGCACCCCTGCGTGCCTGCGCGGTCGACGTGCCCGGCGATTTCTCCTCGGCAGCGTTCTTCCTGGTGGCCGGCGCGCTCGGCGCCACCGATGGCCTGACGCTGCGCGGCGTCGGTGTGAATCCGACCCGCACCGGCCTGCTCGAGCTGCTGTCGCTGATGGGCGCACAGCTGCAGGTCGAACCGGTCGGCGACGGACCGGAGCCGATCGCGGATATTCATGTACGGCGCAGTGAGCTGCGCGGAGTGCGCGTACCTGAGCGCCTGGTGCCGCTCGCGATCGACGAGTTTCCGGTGTTCTTCATCGCCGCTGCGGCCGCACGCGGCGAGACCCTCGTGACCGGCGCGTCCGAGCTGCGCGTCAAGGAGAGCGATCGGCTCGCCGCGATGGCCGAGGGCCTCGCGGCGGTGGGCATCGAGTGCGAGCTGCTGCCCGACGGCTTACGGATCCAGGGCGGCAGCATCCGCGGTGGCCGGGTCGACAGTCACGGCGATCACCGTATCGCGATGGCCTTTGCGGTCGCGAGCCTCAAGGCGAGTGCCCCGATCGAGATCCTGGACGTAGCAAACGTCGCGACCTCGTTCCCTGGCTTCCCGGATCTCGCGCGACAGGCGGGACTGGAGCTGGACGCGTGAGCATTGCGGCAGCGCCGGACGGCGTCGTCGTAGTTGCGATTGACGGGCCCAGTGGTTCCGGCAAGGGGACGGTCAGCAGCCTGCTGGCGCGGCGTCTGGGCTGGCACCTGCTCGACAGTGGTGCGCTCTACCGGCTGGTCGCCCTGGCTGGCGAGCGCCACGGCCTGGCCGCCACGGACGCGCAGTCCCACGCGGCGCTCGCGCGCGGGATGCCGGTGGTGTTCGCCGACGGCGGCGCGCGGGTGCTGCTGGCGGCCGAGGATGTCACCACAGCGCTGCGGACCGAGGCGGCTGGTGCGGGCGCCTCTCGGGTCGCCGCCTGGCCGGCCGTGCGCGCGGCGCTGCTCGAACGCCAGCGCGGCTTCGCCAGCCCGCCCGGACTGATCGCCGACGGGCGCGATATGGGCACCGTGGTCTTCCCGGGCGCGAAGCTCAAGATCTTCCTGACCGCGAGCCCGGAAGAGCGGGCCCGGCGACGCTATAACCAGTTGAAAGAAAAGGATTCCGGTGTTAGCCTTGCCGCCCTTTCGCTCGAGATCGCCGCGCGCGACAGGCGCGATGAGACGCGATCCGTGGCTCCGCTGGTACCCGCCGCGGACGCCATCGTGCTGGACTCGACGGCCCTGAGTGCCGTGGAGGTTGCCGAGCGGATCCATGGGCTCGGCCGCGAACGCGGGCTCTGGGCTTGAGAGCAGGCAGGCGCGATGCATGGATGCAGCGCGTCCTTCAATCCAACCCGCAGGGCCGGAGGCCCGGCGGAACGTAAGTTGCACGAGGGCGTGCGAGAGAGAACATGAACGAGAGTTTCAGCGAGATGTTCGAGCAGAGCCTGGCGAATCAGAGAATTCGCCCAGGCATGATCCTGACCGGGCTCGTGGTCGATGTCGGACCGGACATCGTGATCGTGAACGTGGGCCTGAAGTCCGAGGCGGTGATTCCGCTCGAGCAGTTCAAGAACGAGCGCGGGGAGGTCGAAGTCGCCGCCGGCGACGAGGTCGAGGTCGCGCTCGATGCGGTGGAGGATGGGACCGGCGAGACGCGCCTGTCACGCGAGAAGGCCAAGCGGGCCAGGACCTGGACCCGGCTGGAGCAGGCCTTCAACGACGGCGAGATCGTGACCGGCATCATCTCCGGGCGCGTCAAGGGTGGCTTCACGGTAGAGATCGAGCACGTGCGCGCGTTCCTGCCCGGCTCGCTGGTGGATGTGCGCCCGGTGCGCGACACGGCCTACCTCGAGGGCAAGCCGCTCGAATTCAAGGTGATCAAGCTCGACCAGAAGCGCAACAACGTCGTGGTCTCGCGCCGCGCCGTGGTCGAGCAGGAATTCTCGGCCGAGCGCAGTGCGCTGATGGACAACCTGCAGGAAGGAGCCGTCGTGCGCGGTTCGGTCAAGAACCTGACCGACTACGGTGCCTTCGTCGACCTGGGTGGCATCGACGGCCTGCTGCATATCACCGATATGGCCTGGAAGCGCGTCAAGCACCCTTCCGAGGTCGTGAAGGTCGGCGACGAGATCGACGTGCGCATCCTGAAGTTCGACCGCGAACGATCGCGGGTCTCGCTCGGCCTGAAGCAGCTCGGGGCCGATCCGTGGGAGAACATAGCCCGGCGCTACCCGCCGCACACGCGCGTGTTCGGCAAGGTCACCAACATCGCCGATTACGGCGCATTCGTCGAGATCGAGGACGGCGTCGAGGGCCTGGTCCACGTCTCGGAGATGGACTGGACCAACAAGAACGTGAATCCGGCCAAGGTGGTGCATACCGGGCAGGAAGTGGAAGTGATGGTGCTGGACGTCGATGAGGAGCGCCGCCGCATCTCCCTCGGCCTCAAGCAGTGCAAGGCCAACCCGTGGAAGGAGTTCGCCGAGAATCACAACCGCGGCGACAAGGTCGCCGGCCAGATCAAGTCGATCACGGACTTCGGCATCTTCATCGGACTGCCGGGCAACATCGACGGTCTCGTGCACCTGTCGGACATCTCCTGGGATCATCCGGGCGAAGAGGCGGTGCGCAACTACCAGAAGAGCCAGCAGGTCGAGGCGATGGTGCTGTCGATCGATCCGGAGCGCGAGCGCATCTCGCTCGGCATCAAGCAGTTGGCGAAGGACCCGTTCTCGGCCTTCGTGGCCGAAAACCCGAAGGGCAGCATCGTGCGCGGCGTGGTCAAGGAAGTCGATGCGCGCGGTGCGCTGATCGATCTCGGCAACGGCATCGAAGGCCAGCTGCGGGCCTCCGAGCTCGGACGCGACCGGGTCGAGGATGCGCGCGCGGTGCTCAAGCTCGGCGAGGAAGTCGAATCGAAGTTCATAGGCGTGGACCGCAAGACGCGCACGATCTCGCTGTCGATCAAGGCCAAGGAAGTGCACGAAGAGGCCGAGGCGGTGCAGAACTACCGCTCCGAAGTGCCGACCTCCGGCACCAGCCTCGGCGACCTGCTCAAGGAGCAGATCAACTCTCCGGACCGGAGCTGACGGGCTCGCCGTCCGGGGAGCCGATGGGGCTCCGGTGGGCGGTGCGCCTGAATCTGGAATCGCCATGACGAAATCGGAACTGATCGAGATCATCACCGCGAAGCAGAAGCATCTGCCGGCCAAGGACGTGGAGCTCGCGCTCAAGCAGATGCTCGAGATCATGAGCGATGCGCTGGCGCAGGGCGACCGGATCGAGATCCGCGGTTTCGGCAGCTTCTCGCTGCACTTCCGTCCGCCCCGCCAGGGGCGCAATCCGAAGACCGGCGAGGCCGTCGCGCTGGCAGGCAAGTACGTGCCGCACTTCAAGCCCGGCAAGGACCTGCGCGAGCGGGTCAACGACGGCGCGGGCCAGCCGATCCGCGACTGACGCCGTCGACCTTCAGAACCACTCATTCCTCCAGGAGCACCAGCGTGGCGGTGAGCGAGATTCGTACGGCAGTGTTTCCCGTCGCCGGCCGCGGCACGCGCTTCCTGCCCGCCACCAAGGCGAGCCCGAAGGAGATGTTGCCGGTGGTCGACAAGCCGCTGATCCAGTATGCGGTCGAGGAAGCGATCGCCGCCGGCGCGACCCGACTGGTGTTCGTGACCGGCTCCTCCAAGCGCGCGATCGAGGATCACTTTGACACTGATGAGGCGCTCGAGCGCCTGCTCGAGTCACAGGGCAAGAGCGCGCTGGCGCACCAGCTGCGCAGCATGCTGCCGAGCCAGGTCTCGTGCATCTATATCCGTCAGCCCGCGCCGCTGGGCCTCGGCCATGCCGTGCTGTGCGCGCGCCCCGTGGTCGGCAACGAGCCGTTCTTCGTGCACCTCGCCGATGACCTGATCGAGGCCGAGGTCCCCTGCCTGAAGCAGATGGCGGATACCTACCGCGCGCGGGGGGCCAGCGTGCTCGGGGTCGAGGTGGTGCCCCGCCAGGACACCGATAAGTACGGCATCGTCGAGGCCGAACCGGGCGACGGACCGGTGAACCGCATCCGCAGCATCGTCGAGAAGCCGAAGCCCGAGGTCGCACCGTCGAACCTCGCGGTGGTCGGCCGCTACGTGCTGAGCCCGGGAATCTTCACGGAACTCGAGCAGGTCGGCGCCGGGGCAGGCGGGGAGATCCAGCTCACCGACGGCATAGCCCGACTGCTCGCCCACGAACCCGTGTACGCGCATCGTTTCACGGGACGGCGCTTCGACTGCGGCAACAAGCTCGGCTACCTGCAGGCGACCGTCGAGCTGTCGCTGGCGCACCCGACCCTCGGGCGGGACTTCCGCCAGTACCTGCTCGAAGTGGCCGGACGGCTGTCGGCACCAGGCACGGCGCGCACCAAACAGGCCTGACCTTAAGCGCGCGCCGCGCGCCATGAAGTGCGTCACAATCCGGTGGCGCGGGACTGCGCCATTCCGTGGCCCAGCCGTCGCCGCCGGCATCAAGAATCGGCCGGCCGTGCCGATAGCATTACCGGGTAGTTCACACCTGGTAGACGCCATCCCGCCATGCTCGTAATCGTCGGCTCCGTAATCGTCCTGGGATGTGTCGTCGGCGCTTTCCTGATGGAAGGCGGCAGCCTGCTGCTGCTGTGGCACCCGAACGAGATCATCCTGATCTGCGGTGCCGCGTTCGGCGCCTTCGTGACCAGCAATCCGCTCAAGGTCGTCAAGGGCTCCTTCAGTTCCAGTTTGGCGCTGCTCAAAGGGCCGCGCTACAAGCGCCAGGACTACGTCGACCTGCTCAAGCTGCTCTACGACATCCTGGTCAAGATGCGCAAGTCCGGCATGCTCGCGATCGAGGCCGATATCGAGGCGCCCACGAAGAGCAAACTGTTCAGCGAGTATCCGCGCATCATGGCGGACCACCACATGCTCGAGTTCATCACGGACTGCCTGCGACTGATCATCGGCGGCAATCTCGACCCGCACGAACTCGAGAGCCTGCTGGAATACGAACTCGAGACGCACCACAAGGATTCGGCCGAGCCCGCGCATGCGGTGCAGCGGGTCGCCGATGCGCTGCCCGGCTTCGGTATCGTCGCGGCGGTGCTCGGTATCGTCGACACGATGGCCTCGATCGACGGCGCCGACACCGGCACCATCGGCCGCAAGGTCGCCGCGGCACTGGTCGGAACCTTTCTCGGTATCCTCGTCGCCTACGGTTTTGTCGGCCCGATCTCCGCGGCGATGGAACACCGTGCACACGAGGAGGGCAAGGCATTCGAAGTGGTGAAGATGGCGCTGGTCGCGAGCGTGCGCGGCTATGCTCCGACGGTGGCCGTGGAATTTGCGCGCAAGCTCCTGTGGGCGGACGTGCGTCCGAGCTTCGCTGACCTCGAGAGTCATCTCAAGGGCAAGAAGAAGGAGCCGCAGAAGGAAGGCGTCGCGGCGTGAACGCGAAGACCGAGCGGCCGATCCTGATCGTCAAGCGCCGCAAGGGCGGCGGCGCCGGGCACCATGGCGGCGCCTGGAAGGTCGCCTACGCGGACTTCGTGACCGCGATGATGGCCTTCTTCATGGTCATGTGGCTGATCTCCTCGGTAACCAAGGAGCAGCGCGCGGCGATCTTCGACTACTTCAAGAATCCGAGCATGGAGCAGGGCAAGAGCCCCAAGCCCGCGCCGGGGCAGATGGGACCCGGCGGGGCCAGCACCAGCGTGATCAACCTGCATGGTGGACTCGATGCGCGCAAGTCAGCGACTGCGCTTTCGACCGGACTTGGCACGCCGGTCGATTCCAAGACGCTGCAGGACCACAAGCTCACCTCCGAGGAGGAGGCGCGCAAGGTCACCGAGGAGGCCGAACACAAGAAGCTCGAGTCGCTGATGGCCGAGTTGCGCCAGGCGATCGACATGAGCCAGGCGCTGCGGCCGTTCAAGGACCAGCTGCTGCTCGATATCACGCCCGAGGGTCTGCGCATCCAGATCGTCGATGCGCAGAACCGACCGATGTTCGACCTGGGCAGCGCGCGCCTCAAGGACTACACCGCGAGCATCCTGCACGAACTGGCCCCGTACCTGAACTCGGTCCCGAACCGCATCAGCATCTCCGGGCACACCGACACCACACCCTACGTCGCGCAGGCCGGTTACACCAACTGGGACCTGTCCTCGGATCGCGCGAATGCGGCGCGACGCGCACTCGAAGGCGGCGGCATTGCGGTCGACAAGGTCGCGCGCGTGATCGGCCTCTCCTCCGCGGTGCTGTTCGACAAGGACAATCCGCGCAATCCGATCAACCGACGCATTAGCATCATCGTAATGACCAAGGAAGCAGAGGACGCCGCATTGCGTGCCGATGCCAAGGCGGCAGTGCCGCCCGGTGAACTGGGCGCGAGCCTGGCCGCGACACCCGCCGCGGCGCCCCCGCCTTCCGCGCCACCGACGTCCGCTGCGCCCGCTGCCGCGCCAACGCCGCCCGTCACAGCACCGCACTAGCTCCCGCGCTATCCGCTGTCGGTACCCGGGGGGTACAATGCCGCACAACGTGCGCTTAAGGCAGACGCGATATGCTCACCAATCCACTCCTGGGACTGCGTACTCTTGGTCAGTCCGTGTGGATCGACTATATCCATCGCGACCTGCTCGCCGGCGGGGGCCTGCAGCAGCTGATCGAGCAGGACGGGGTCTGCGGCATGACCTCCAATCCGGCGATCTTTGAGCACGCGATTGCCGCCAGCACGAGCTACGATGCCGAGATCCGCTCGCTCGCAGGCCGCGGACAAGGGTCGTCCCAGATCTACGAGGCGCTGAGCCAGCGCGACGTGCAGCAGGCGGCAGACCAGTTCCGCGCCGTGTACGACACGTCCCGTGGTGGCGACGGCTACGTGAGTCTCGAGGTCAATCCGCATCTGGCGCATGATGCCGCCGGTACGATCGCCGAGGGCAAGCGCCTGTGGCGGGCGCTGGACCGCCCGAACGTCTTCATCAAGGTGCCGGGCACCGACGCGGGACTGATTGCGATCCGGGAGCTGATCGGCGAAGGCATCAACGTCAACGTGACGCTGCTGTTTGCGCTCCCACGCTATCGGGCTGTGATCGATGCGTACCTCGAGGGGCTCGAGGCCCGGCTGCGACGCGGGTTGCCGCTCGCCACGGTGGCGTGTGTCGCGAGTTTCTTCGTGAGCCGTATCGACTCGCTGGTCGATCCAATGCTCGATGCGCTGATCGCGGGCGGCGAGCCGCGCGCCAGTGCGGCGCGCGCGGCGCGCGGGCGCGTGGCGATCGCCAGTGCCAGGCTGGCCTACCAGATGTACCGCCATGTATTCGCGCACGAGCGCTTCCACGTGCTGGCGGCTCGCGGCGCGCGCGTGCAGCGACTGCTCTGGGCCAGCACCAGCACCAAGGATCCGCAGTTCAGCGACGTCAAGTACGTGGAGGCGCTGATCGGGGCCGACACGATCAACACGATGCCGCTCGAGACCATTGACGCGTATCGCGACCATGGCCAGCCCGAGACGCGTCTGACGCTCGACCTGCACGAGGCGCGCAGCGTCATCGAGGGGCTCGGGGCGCTCGGGATCGATCTCGACGCCGTGACCACACGGCTGGAGACGGAGGGGATCGCCAAGTTCAATGCCCCGTTCGACAAGCTGATCGGCTCGATCGCGGCCAAGGCCGCCGGCGTTCCCGTTGCCTGAGCCTGCCGCGCGCGGCGGCGCCATCGCACTGCTGGCGGCGTTGGCCGCGCTGGGAGCCCTCGCCGGCGCACGCGCCGCGACGCCTGCGGCAGAACCCCGCAACGTGCTGATCTTCGTCGCTGATGGCCTGCGCCCCGGCTCCGTGACGGCGGAGGATGCGCCGGCGCTCTATGCGCTGCGCGCGCATGGCACCAGCTTCCCGAACAGCCACGCACTGTTCCCGACGTTCACGACGCCGAACGCGGCAGCGCTCGCGACCGGGCACTATTTGGGCGACACCGGTGACTTCGGTAATTCACTGTACACGGGATACCGACTGTTCGAGCACGGAGAATTCGGCCGGCAGATCGAGGGCAGCACGCCGTTCATCGAGAGCGACGTGGCGATCGGGGATCTGGACGGGCACTTCGGTGGCAATTTCCTCGGCGAGGACAGCCTGCTGGCGATGGCGCGGGAGCGCGGCTACAGCACCGCCGCGATCGGCAAGCTGGGTCCGGTAGCGCTCCAGGACGTCAGCGAGCTCGCACCGCGCAAAGGGGCGTTCGAGGTGCCTCGGACCATCGTGATCGACGACGCCACCGGCGGCGAGGCACCTCCGCTCGGACCAGCGCTCGAGCTGGCGTTCGACAGCGCCGGGCTGTCGCATGCCGCGCCGCCCCGGATGCAGAGCGCGGGCGACAGCCGCACGCCCGGTACCCATGTGGCCAACTGGGCGCAGCAGTCCTGGTTCCTGGACGTCGCCACGAAAGCCGTGCTGCCGCTGTTCGGGCAGCGTCAGGCGCCGTTCGCGCTGGTGTACTGGTCGCGCGATCCCGATGGCACGCAGCACAACCAGGGTGACAGCCTCAATGCGCTCTCCCCGGGCATCAACGGGCCCACATCACGTGCCGCCGTGCGTCACGCCGATCAGGAGCTGCGCACGCTGCTCGAGTACCTGCGCACGCACGCCAATCTCGCGCGGCGCACCGATGTGTTCGTGGTCTCCGATCATGGCTACGCCACGATCAGCAAGCGCGACCTGGATGCCCAAGGTCACGGCACTGCCAGTCCGGCTGCGCTGGCGCACTATCCGGACGTGCCAGAGGGCTTCCTGCCGCCCGGCTTCCTCGCGCTCGATCTCGCGCAGCTGCTGCACGAGCCGCTGTTCGATCCCGACAATCGGTACCAGCCCGTGGCGCCGGGCGCGCATCCACGCGCCGGCAATGGCGTGATCGGCGGCACCGCAGGTGATTCGGCTGCGCGCAATGCCGACGTGATCGTCGCCGCCAATGGCGGCTCGGACCTGCTGTATCTGCCGAATGCGCAAGGTCCGCAGGTGCAACGTGTGCTCGCGCTGCTCGCCGGTCTCGACTACGTCGGCGCGCTGTTCGTCGACGACCGCTTCGGGCCGCTGCCCGGGGCGTTGCCACTCTCGAGCATCGCGCTCGAGGGCGCTGCCCGCCTGCCGGTACCGACGATCGTCGTGTCCTTTCGCACCTTCCTGCCCGAATTCGCGGGCGGGCTCGCGGACGACCCGCTGCAGCACGCGGTGCTGATCGCCGACACTCCGCTGCAGCAGGGACAGGGTATGCATGGCGGCTTCGGACGTGACAATACGTTCAATTTCATGGCGGCCCTGGGTCCGGACTTCCGAGCGGGATTTCAGGACATGCTGCCCGTCAGCAACGCGGACGTGGCCCCGACACTCGAGCGGCTGCTGCATCTTCAACCACACCCGCATGGGAAGCTCGTCGGCCGTGTGCTGGAGGAAGCGCTGCGCACCGGCAGGCCTGTGTCCGGATCCGCGCAGCACTGTGTTGCGGTCTCGGCGCCGGCCGCGGACGGGCGCATCACTGTGCTGGACTACCAGCGCTTCGAGGGTCGAGTGTATGCCGACAGCGCGCAGTTCCGTCCCGGCGGTCCGGGCGATGTCAGCAGCTGTCCCTGAGAGCAGCGCCGGTCGCACGCCGGCGGGGTGATTTCGGATGCAAGCACAGCCTGGTGACTCGATCGATTCCGCGTCCTTCAAGGCTGGCATGCGGCAACTTGCCGGTGGGGTCTGCATCATCACGTCGCTGGGGCCGGACGGCGGACGCGTGGGACTGACGGCCACCGCGGTATGTTCGGTCTCGGCCGAACCGCCGGTGCTGCTGATCTGCGTGAACCGGGACAACCGCTCGCATGACGTGATCCGCGAGGCCGGTGCGTTTGCCGTGAACGTGCTGGGAGTGGGCGATCGGGAGCTGGCCCATCGCTTCGCCCGCCGTGTGGCCAGCGAGGAGCGTTTCCAGGGAGCGCGCTGGACTACGCTGCTCACCGGCGCCCCGCTGCTCGTGAGCGCGCTCGCGAGCTTCGATTGCCGAATCGCCCAGGTCATGGACGTGGGCACGCATCGCGTGATCCTTGGGGCAGTGCAGGCGGTGCGGACCGCGCCGGCGCCCGACAGGCCACTGCTGTATGCGAACGGGAGCTACGGCGGATTTACCGAAGACGTGTCGCAGCCGGAGCCGGAATAAGCGGGGATTCAGCAGCAAGCAGGGCTTCAGGTGCATTCAAGGCTTCCGGTGCAAGCAGGGCTTTACAGGGCGAGTGCCGCCATGAACTCCCCGACCGGCATCGCATCGAGTCGCTGCGAGTCCTCGAACAACGCACGCACCCGTGCCGCCTGCGCGGGCGGGAAGTGGCCGTCGACGGCGCCATCGAACTTCGCACGCAGCAATGGCAGCGCCTCGGCGCGCCGCTCGCGGTGCCCGAGCGGCACGTCCACCCGTACGCGCGGCGTGCTGGTCCCGTCGTTGAATTGCACCTGGACGGCATTGCCGATGTAGCGCTTGTCTGGCGCGTAGTACTCGGCCGTGAACGCCGGGTTCTCCCGCACCTGCATCCGCGCCCGCAGCGCGTCGATGCGCGGATCCGCGGCCATTGCGTCCTCGTAGTCTTCCGCCCGCAGCATGCCGGTGAGCAGCGCCACCGCAACCATGTACTGCAGGCAATGGTCGCGGTCGGCCGGATTGGCGAGCGGGCCGGTCTTGTCGATGATCCGCAGCCCGGGCTCCTGAGTCTCGAGATCGATGCGCTCGATCTGCTCGATGCGAGCGCGGACCAGTGGATGCAGCCGGAGCGCCGCCTCCACCGCGGTCTGGGCATGGAACTCGGCCGGGTAGGCAATCTTGAACAGCACGTTTTCCATCACATAGCTGCCGAGCGGGCGCGGCAGCAGGATGGGGCGCCCGCCGTAGAGCGCATCGCAGAACCCCCAGGTGCGCACGCTCAGGGCGGACGGATAGCCCATCTCGCCGGCGAGACTCATCAGCGCATGGCGCACCGCGCGGCTGGTCGCATCGCCGGCGGCCCAGCTCTTGCGCGAACCGGTGTTGGGTGCATGGCGGTAGGCGCGCAGCGCGCCGCCGTCGAGCCAGGCATTGGAGAGTGCGTTCACGACCTGCTCCGTGGTGCCGCCGAGCAGCGCCGTGGCCACCGCGGTCGAGGCGACGCGCACCAGCAGCACGTGATCGAGCCCGACGCGGTTGAAGCTGTTCTCGAGCGCGAGCACACCCTGGATCTCGTGGGCCTTGATCATCGCGGTGAGCACGTCGCGCACGCTCAATGAACCGTGGGTTCCTGTGGTGCGGCGCGCCTGGTAGTCGGCAACCGCCAGGATGCTGCCCAGGTTGTCAGACGGATGGCCCCATTCGGCCGCGAGCCAGGTATCGTTGAAATCCAGCCAGCGGATCATCGCTCCAATGTTGAACGCCGCCTGTACCGGATCGAGCTCGAAGGTGGTACCCGGAACGCGGGCGCCACCGCTCAACGCGGCGCCTGGAACCACCGGTCCGAGCAGCCGGGCGCAGGCGGGGTAGCGCAGCGCCAGGAACGCGCAGGCCAGCGAATCCATCAGGCAGTGGCGCGCGCTGTCGTAGGCCGCGGTGCTGGCGATCGGCGCCTCGCACACGTATTGCGCAATCGTGCGCAGCACCGCGTCCGGCTGCGGTCGCTGCGCTGCGCGCGGGTCGGGGTTGGTCACCTCAGGGACGCGCCTCGAGCGGCACGAACTCGCGGTTCGCGGGCCCGACGTACTGCGCGGCCGGACGGATGATCTTGCCGTCCTGGCGCTGCTCGATCACGTGCGCGGCCCAGCCGCTGGTGCGCGCGAGCACGAACAGCGGCGTGAACATCGCTGCTGGTATTGCCATGCGGTGGTAGGCCACTGCGGAGTACCAGTCGAGGTTCGCGAACATGCCCTTGGCCGCTCCCATCACCAGCTCGATGCGCTCGGCGATCCGGAACGCGCGCTCATCGCCGGATTCGCGGCTCAAGGTGGCGGCCACCTGCTTGATGATGCCGTTGCGAGGATCGCTCTGCGTGTAGACCGGGTGGCCGAAGCCGATGATCACTTCGCGCCGTTCGAGCCGGGTGCGCAGGTCCGCCTCGGCCGCATCGGGGTCGGCGTAGCGCTGCTGCACCTCGAACGCGGCCTCGTTGGCGCCCCCATGCTTCGGGCCACGCAGCGCGCCGATCGCGCCGGTGATGCAGGAATAGAGGTCCGATCCGGTGCCGGCGATCACGCGGGCCGCGAAGGTCGAGGCCGTCAGCTCGTGCTCGGCATAGAGAATCAGAGACGTGTGCATCGCGCGCACCCACGCGCCGTCCGGTACCCGGCCGTGCAGCAGATGCAGGAAATGGCCGCCGATCGAGTCGTCCGCGGTTTCGGGGCGGATGCGCTCGCCGTCGTGGCTGTAGTGATACCAGTAGGCCAGCATCGAGCCGAGCGAGGCGAGCAGCCGATCCGCGATTGCCCGCGCACCCTCGGGCGCATGGGCCGCGCCCTCCGGCAGCAGGCAGCCGAGTACCGAGACACCGGTGCGCAGCACATCCATCGGATGGGCAGCGGCCGGCAGCGTCTCCAGCGCGCGGCGCAGGTCCGCCGGCAATCCGCGCAGCGACTGCAGATAACGCTTGTAGCCGGTCAGTTCGTGCCGGTTCGGCAGGCGTCCGTGCACCAGCAGGTGCGCGATCTCCTCGAATTCGCAGCGGGTCGCGATGTCCAGAATGTCATAGCCGCGATAGTGCAGGTCATTGCCGGACTGGCCGACGGTGCAGATCGCGGTGTTGCCCGCGACGACGCCGGAGAGCGCGACGGACTTCTTCACCCGCGTTGCAGTGGCGAGATTGCCGCCGGGTGCGGCCGGCTCGGTGCTCACGCGGCCCCATCCGGTCGGCCATACAGCGCATCGAGCCGCGCCTCGTAGGCGCGGTAGCCGAGCACTGCGTACAGTTCATCGCGGGTCTGCATGCGCGTGAGCACGCCGGCCTGCGTGCCTTCGTGCCGGATCGCGGCAAACACATCGAGCGCTGCACGGCTCATCGCCCGGAACGCCGAGAGCGGGTATAGCACGACCCGTACGCCGGCCGCGCCGAGCTCGGCGCGAGTGAACAGCGGAGTGCGGCCGAACTCGGTCAGGTTCGCGAGCACCGGTACCGGCACGCGTGCGGCAAACTGCCGGTACTCCTCCAGCGTCGAGAGCGCCTCGGCAAAGATCATGTCGGCACCCGCCTCGACGTACAGGCTCGCGCGCTCGAGCGCCGCGTGCTGCCCCTCGACCGCATGCGCATCGGTGCGCGCCATGATCACGAAGTGCGGATCGGTACGAGCGTCGAGTGCCGCCTTGAGCCGGTCGCACATCTCCGCCGCCGGGACCAGCGCTTTGCCCGGCCGGTGGCCACAGCGCTTGGCGGCGACCTGGTCCTCGAGGTGCATGCCGGCCGCGCCGGCGCGGATCAGCTCGGCGCAGGTGCGCGCGATATTGAAGGCCGAGCCCCAGCCGGTGTCCGCATCGACCAGCAATGGCAGCGCACAGGCGCCGCTGATGCGCCGCGCGTCCTCACAGACCTCTGTGAGCGAAGTCATGCCGAGATCCGGCAGGCCGAAGGAGGCGTTCGCGACGCCGGCACCTGACAGGTACAGGGCGCGGAAGCCCTGCTCACGGGCCAGCAGCGCCGTATACGCATTGACGGCGCCTACCACCTGCAGCGGGCGCTCGGCCTCGAGCGCCGCGCGCAGCCTTGCACCCGCCGAGCTGCTGGCCGTGTCGCTCAGACGCGGTAGCCGGAGCGGCTCAGCGGGAGAGTGCGTACGCGCACTCCCGTGGCCGCGTGGATCGCGTTGCAGATTGCGGGCGCGAGCGGCGGCAGCGCCGGTTCGCCGCACCCGGTGGGTGAAAACTCCGATTCGATGAAATGCACGTCGACCGGCGGCGCATGCGCCATGCGCAGCAAAGGATAGTCGCCGAAATTGCTCTGCTCGACGCGCCCTTGCTCCATCGTGATCTCCAGCGCGAGCATCGTGCTCAGGCCGTCGATCACCGCGCCCTGGCACTGGTTCTCCGCACCGCTACGGTTCAGTACCGGGCCGATATCGCCGGCGACGGTCACGCGATGCACGGTGATGCGTTGCTCCGGGCTCACGCTGACCTCGGCGACCTCGGCGAAATGTCCGGCATGGCTGAAATGGAATGCGAGGCCGAGTCCGCGCCCGGCCGGCATCGTACGCCCCCAGCCGCCTTGCTCGGCTGCGAGCTTGATCACGGCCGCTGCGCGGCCGGTGTTGAGCGCGCGATCGGTCTGAGGCGGCAGCCAGCGCGGGTCCCCCATGATCTCGAGCAGGAACTCAAGGTGATCGCGCTTCGCGGCCACCGACATTTCGTGCAGGAAGCTCTGGATCGCGAACGCCGTCGTGTTCGAGCCGGGGGCCCGCCAGGGTCCGCAGCGCGTGCCGAGCGGCAGCATGGTCTGCGTATATTCGAGATTCGGTATCAGCTGCGAGGGGAATTCCTGGTCGCTCAAGCCGCCGCCGGCCACCGGATGCTGCCCGTCAGCGCTGTAAGTGATCATGTGGTCGCGCCACGCGATCAGGCGACCCTGTGCATCCAGTCCGCCGCGGAAAACATGGAACGCACCGACGCGATAGTAGTCGTGCTGCATGTCGTCTTCGCGTGTCCACATCAGCTTGACCGGCACCTTCACGCGCTGCGCCACCAGTGCCGCCTCGGCCATGTAGTCAGTCATGAGCCGGCGGCCGAAACCACCACCGACGCGCGTCTGGTGGACCGTCACCTTTTCGAGCGGCAGGTTCAGTGCCTTGGAGAGCATCGCGCGTCCGCGGTCCGCATTCTGGCTCGGGGTCCATAGCTCGATGCCATCATCGTGCACCCACGCAGTCGTGTTCTGCGGCTCGAGCGGCGCGTGCGAGGCGAACGGGCACGTGTAGAGCGCCGCGACGGTCTGCGCCGCGGCGCGCAGCGCCTTGTCGCAGTCCCCGACCTTGGTGACGACCTGTGCGCCGTGCTCGTTGACCAGGGTCTGCACCGTCTTCTGCGCGCCGCTCCAGCTGTCGGCCGAGGCGGCGCTCGTGTTCCACTGCACCTGCAGGCGCTTCTTTGCGCTGAACGCGGCCCAGGTGGAATTCGCGATGATCACGACGCCGGGAGGCGCGTCGCCGATCGGCTCGCCGGCGGTGATGAATGCATCCTGCACACCGGGCAGCGCGCGCACTTCCTCGACATTCGCGCTCGCGACGGTGCCGCCATACGCGGGAGACTTCTCGTAGACGGCATAGAGCATGCCCGGCAACTGCGTGTCGATGCCGAACAGCGCCTGACCGGTCACGAGCTTCGCATTGTCGACGCCGCCGATGCGCTGCCCCAGCAGCCGGTAGTTCTTGCGGTCCTTGAGCTTGATGGTCTGTGGGTCGGGAACCGGCAGGGTCGAGGCGACCTGCGCGAGCTCGCCATAAGTCGAATGTCGGCCCGAGGACAGGTGCGTGACCACGCTATCGCGCGTGCTCAGCTCCTCGGCTCCGACTTCCCACCGCTGCGCGGCCGCGGCCACCAGCATCGCACGTGCGACCGCACCAGCCTGTCGCAGCCGGTCCCAGTTGTTCGGCACCGAGCGCGAGCCGCCGGCTCCCTGGGGTCCATAGATGGCCGGATCGACCGGCGCCTGCTCGATGCGCACGCGCGACCAGTCGGCATCGAGCTCTTCGGCGATGATCATCGGAAAGGTGGTCTTGATGCCCTGACCAATCTCCGGCCCCTTGTTCACGATCAGCACCGAATTGTCCGGTGCGATGCGTAGGTACGCGCTGAGCGTCCATTCACGGCCCGCGTCGGCTCCCGCAGACCCTGAGGTGCCTGGCGTCGCCGCCCGCGCGCCGCCCGCGCGCCAGCTCAGAGCCAGCAGCAGACCACCGCCGGCGAGTCCGGTGGCCTTCAGGAACTGGCGGCGCGAGCACGCGGTGATCCGGATCTGCATGCCATCGCCAGCAGCGGCAGGTTCATCCGCCAGGGCCGCCTCGAGCGCGCCGCGCGCGAGCGCAGCGCCAGTCGGTTCAGGTGCCACGGGCGGTGCCTCCCTTGGGCTGCGGCATTTGCGCGGCGCTGTGGATTGCCGCGCGGATGCGCAGGTACGTCGCGCAGCGGCACAGGTTGCCGGTCATCGCGGCATCGATATCCTCATCGGTCGGCTGTGGCTTCTGCCGCAGCAGCGCAGCGGCCGTCATGATCTGACCGGCCTGGCAGTAGCCGCATTGCGGCACGTCGATGTCGATCCACGCCTGTTGCAGCGGGTGCAGATGACCGTCGCTGGCGGCCAGACCCTCGATGGTCGTGATCTGCCGCGTCAGCGCCTGCGAAACCGGCACCGAGCAGGAGCGTGCGGGAGTACCATCCAGGTGCACCGTGCAGGCTCCGCAGTAGCCCGCGCCACATCCGTACTTGGTTCCGACCAGGCCCAGCGCATCACGCAACACCCACAGCAGCGGGGTGGCCGGATCGATGCCGTCGGGCAGGACGCGCTCGCGGCCATTCACGTGCAGACTGGGCATCGCAGCTCCCCGTGCCTCGTTCTTCTGACTTAGTACTGTCCTCTAATCGAGCCGCCGATTCAAGCGCTTGGGCGCGACTGCGGACACCGCTGGCGGCCTGGCGCGCGCTGTTGCATGCTTGCGCAATGCGCTACCTGCACACGATGGTAAGGGTCACCGATCTGGCCGCTTCGCTGCGTTTCTACTGCGATGCGCTCGGGCTGCGAGAACTGCGCCGGATCGACAATGAAAAGGGGCGGTTCACGCTGGTCTTTCTCGCGGCTCCTGGCGATGACGCGGCCCAAATCGAATTGACGTGGAACTGGGATCCGGAGGCCTACACCGGAGGCCGCAATTTCGGCCACGTCGCCTACGAGGTCGATGACATCTACGCGACCTGCAGGCATCTGATGAGCCACGGCGTCACGATCAGCCGTCCTCCGCGCGACGGCCGGATGGCATTCGTGCGATCGCCGGATCAGGTGTCGGTCGAACTGCTGCAGAAGGGATCGGCGCTTCCGCCCCAGGAGCCCTGGACCTCGATGCCGAACACCGGAGCCTGGTAACCTCGAGGCCGGACTAGCGGGCCGGCGCGGCCGCTGGCGCCGGCGTCGGCGCGCCCGCGGGAGCTCCGGGATTGCGCATCCGATACGCGATCACCGCGAGGCGCGTGTCGTGCAGCGGATCATTCACGGCCTTCCACTGATCATCGATGATCATGACCGCGCGGTTGTGCGTGTCGAAGGCCGGCCAGACGGGAATCTTCGGATTGTTCGGGTTGCCGGTGCGTGCAAAGTTGACCCACGCCGAGCTGACCTGGTCGGCCAGCGCCTGCTTCTCTGGCGTGACCGGTCCAATGATGGGCTCAGAGGAGGCGAGGCTATCGAGCGCGAACGGGATCTCCGCGGTGTGCGGGGCATGCAGCTTACCGTCGCGCACCGACAGGTGGTGCGTGAAGTAGTACATGTACACCGGAGCGCCACCCTGGTCCGCCTTGCGCTCCGCGAGCGTCGTGCTGCCTTCCTGGAAACTCGCCTGGCTGGCCAGCAGCTGGAACAGGTAGGTGTTGTCCTTGCCAGGATAGGCCTTGCGGAACACCTGGATCATCAGGTCCGTGTCCGCGTCGCTCGCATGCAGCACGTTCTTCACGTCGCTGCGCAACGTCGCATCGTCGATCGGATCCAGCGGCGTGGTCGCGAAGAACACTGCCTCGGTCTCCGTCGTACCGAGCATCAGCGGTACATCACGCGAGATCTCGGGTGCTACCGGATCGAAAGGATTGAAGAACAGTGTGCGCCCGTCCACGACCGGCCCGGTCGGCAGGTGCAGCGCGCTCCACGCGTCCTCGAGCTTGTCCTGCGGCACGGCCTGCAGCTCGGCGATCGTCCGGACACCCAGGGCGTCGATGAGCTGCTGTGCGCTGGCCGCGGCCTGCGCCTTCGACTGCACACGAATCGCCGCGCCGCTCTCCGCGATCACGTGCCGGAACAATCCCCTCGCGGCCGGAATCGCCATCAGCGCCGTCACCTTGGCACCGCCCCCCGACTGCCCGAGTATCGTCACGTTGTTCGCATCGCCGCCGAAGCTCGCGATGTTATCGCGCACCCAGCGTAGTGCCGCGACTGCGTCCAGGATGCCGACGTTGCCAGAGTCCGCGTAGGCGGGACCGAAGCGGTCGGCGAGGTAGAGGAACCCGAATACATTCAGCCGATGGGTCACGGTCACCAGCACGATGCCGTCTTTCTCGGCGAGATTGTGTCCGTTGTACGAGGTCGCGTTGCCGGAGCCCGCGGCGAAGCCGCCGCCGTGAAACCACACCATCACCGGGTGCGTGGCGGTGTGGCGAGCGATCGACGGTGTATAGATGTTGAGTGTCAGCATGTCCTCCGACATCGGGCCGCGCTGCAGCATGGCCGTCTCTTCAGGCATCGGTGTGCCGAACGGCTGCGGGGACATTGCGCCATATCGGGTTGCATCCCGGATACCCTTCCACGGCTTCGGCGGCTTCGCGGGCAGCCAGCGATTCGTGCCGGCGGTCGACGCGCCGTACGGCACACCCTTGAAGACCTTCACGTGGCCATCGTTGTAGCCGCGGATGGCGCCGTATTGCGT
>CAZGVE010000024.1:0-48518 GCA_964528845.1 uncultured Steroidobacteraceae bacterium
ACCTCCGAATGGCGGGATCAAAACCCGCTGCCTTACCACTTGGCGACACCCCACCGGTGCGATGAGCACCCGGGCCACGTGGCCAGCCTCAGGGCCTGGACTCAAGCATGCCATGCAACGGCGAGCGCTGCAGTCCGCGCGCGACGAATCCGCGCCAGCGCGCAGGGACCAACGCCGCGACGCGCTGCGCGTCCTCGGCCTGCTCGAACGGGGCGAACAGACACGCCCCGGTGCCGGTCAGTCGCGCCGCCACCCGCCCGCCCTGCCGGTCGGTCTGCGCACCCAGCCATTCGAGCGCCGCAGCGACCTCCGGATAGCGTCCACGCACGACCGCTTCGCAGTCGTTCCGGGTCTCACCCGCCAAAAAGGCCGGCATTGTGACGAGCTCGGAATTCCTTGTCAATTCAGGGGCCTGGAAGATCTCGGCCGTACTCACGAAGACCTTGGGGTGTAGCACCAGGAACCAGCGTTGCGGCAGGTCCAGCGGCACGAGCTGCTCGCCGCGCCCCTCACCCCAGGCATTGCGACCACGGACGAACACCGGGACGTCCGCGCCGAGGCCCAACCCAAGCTGGGCGAGCGCATCGGGAGTCAGCCTCGTGTCCCATAGCCTGTTGAGCGCGACCAGCACGGTCGCGGCATCGGAACTGCCGCCGCCCAGCCCGCCGCCGGCAGGTATCTGCTTGATCACGTGGAGGTTCGCGCCGAGCGTCGTGGCGGTGTGCCGCTGCAGCGCCCGGGCAGCGCGCACGACCAGATCGGACTCGGGGGGCAGGTCGGCCATGCCTTCCGGACGCGCGATCACGCCGTCAGGGCGCACTGCGATACCGATCCGGTCGCAGTGGTCGATCAGCTGGAACACCGTCTGCAGCGCATGGTAGCCGTCGGGCATCCTGCCCACGACGTGCAGGAACAGGTTCAGCTTGGCCGGTGCCGGCCACCAGGACAGCGCAGCATGCACGGCCGCCGCGCTCACAGCCGCCACGCATTGATGACGACCCGCAGGCGCAGCGCTCCGCGTGTGACCGTCAGGTGCTGCGGCAGCCAGATCTGGCCTATACGCAGGTAGTCAGGAAAGTCCACGTGCCAGCCGTCCTGCTCCAGATGCGCGAGGCGCTGCTGGGCGTCCAGCGACTCCGAGGCGGGCAGCCGCGGGTCGCTCGCGCCACGCAACCAGTAGCTCAACGAGTGGATCGGCGGCACGAAGCCGAGGGTGTCAGCCAGCTGCCCGTTAGCCTCCTCGCCGTCGTAAGTGTCGCCCTGGCTGGTGCGCAGTTGCAGCGAGCTGCCGGTCTGCTCGATATGGGCCGCCCCGACGCCGAGCGGCGCCGTGAGATCGACGCTGGCGGTGCCCGCCTGCTGCCGCCAGCGCAGTCCGGCACTGAAACCGGTATTCCCATCGCTCGCCGCGACGCGGCCATCCGCCTCGAAGCGATCGATCGCCTGCAGCGCCACCTGGCGCTGCGCCCAGGGTTCGATCGTGTGGGACTGCGGCGGCAGCGTCGCGCAGCCCGCCAGCAGCAGCGCCGTGCAGCCACCGGTCACGCGGCGCCAGGTGCGGCCCGTCAGCATCGAGCGCGTTAGATCGAAGTGCCGGTACCCGTCGCCGGCATCCGCGGCACACCGGCACGCTGCTGCGCTGCCTTGAGCAGCACATTGTCAGGATCGGCCAGCGCGGCGCGATTCCAGGCCTCGCGGGCCTTCGCCTTCTCGCCGATGGACCACAGCACCTCGCCCCAGTGGGCGCCGATGTCCCCGTCCTGCGCCAGCCGGAAGGCGCGCTCCAGCAGCGGCAGGGCCTGCTGCGACATGCCTCGCCGGAATTCGAGCCATCCGAGGCTGTCCAGGATCGCGGGATTGTCCGGCTCGGCCTGCAGCGCGAGCTTGATCAGGCCTTCGGCCCGCGGCAGGTCGCGGCCGTGATCGGCGAGGATGAAGCCCAGTGCATTGGCCGCTTCGCTGTCGCGCGGGCGCTCGCGGTACAGGCTCTCGAGCAGCGCGACCGCCGCCTCGGTGCGGCCTGCCTTCTCGAGCAGCACGGCCTTCTGGTAGAGCAGATCCGGATGGCCGGGACTGCGCTCCAGCGCATCATCGATGCGCGCCAGTGCCCGCGCGGCTTCCCCGCCGTTCGCGAGCAGCTGTGCCTGCGCGATCTCCGCGGCTACGCGCGCCGACGGACTCTCGTCCTTGCCGGGCCCGAGCATCTGCAGCGCGGCATCGTGGTCACCCTGCTTGTACAGAATGTTCGCCGCGCGCGCGCGCGCGGCGCTCTCGAGACTGGTACCGGTCAGCAGCTCATAACCGCGCAGCGCGGCGCCACTGTCGTCGCGCCGCTCGGCGATCGCCGACAGGTAATACACGGCTATCGCCGAAGTCTCCTTGTCGCCGAGCAGTTCGGAGAAGTCCCGGCGCGCCTCGTCGTAGTCACCGCTGCTGAACGCCATCTGTCCGAGGCGCCGCAGCGCCTGCAGGTGGGTCGCAGGATTGTCGCGCAGCGTCTCGAGCGCGACGCGGGCCTCACGCTCGCGCCCGAGCAGCAGCAGCACGTCGGCCGGGGCGAAGCCCTGGTCCTTCGGCGCGGCACTGCGCGCCGCATCCGCGGCAGCGACCGCTTCGTCGGCGTCACCCAATCCGGCATGCGCGCGTGAGATCAGCTGCTGCACCGGGGCGCGCGGCGCACCCGCACTGAGCGCACGATCGGCATACTGCAGGGCTTCCCGATAGCTCCAGCCATCGATTGCCAGGTCCGCCAGCGCGAGCTGGGCGGTGGCGCCTTGCAGCACTTCGGAGTGCATGCCGCGCAGCATCGCGAGCGTCGCGGGCGCGCCGGCCTGCTGCGCCACCTGCAGCAGCGCGTCGACGGCTCCCCCCGAGCCGTTGCGGGCGACCGCCGCCGAGCCATTCTTGAGCCAGTTCTCGAACGCGCTACGTGCCTCGTCGATCCGGTACAGACCGAGTTCGGCGCGCATCAGTGCCCGCAGTGCCCCCGGATCGGCGGGCAGCAGCTCGCGCCAGCGCTGGGCGGCATGCTCGGCGGCCTGAAACTGGCCGCAGTCGAGCGCCACGCTGGTGGCACGCGCCGCGAGCCGGGCGTCCGCCAGATGCTGCGATGCGCGTGCGTAGCTGGCTGAGGCGCGGCCGCAATCGTCACGCTGCAGGGCGATCTCCGCGCTCATGATCAGCGCGTTGGAATCCTCCGGCTCGCGCGCGCAGACGAGCCGTGCCGCCGCGAGCAGCGACACGAGCGCGACGGTGCGGTGGCGGGCGTTCATGATCGTTAGACTATAGCCGAAGATGAAACCATCGATCCGGCAAAAACTCGAAAAGGCGGAACAGCGTTTCGAAGAGATTCGCTATCTGCTTTCCGACCCCGAAGTGCTCGGAAACACGCAGAAATTCCGCGACTTATCAGTTGAATACGCACGCCTGGAGCCGACCGCGGACGCGTTCGCCGAGTACCGCCGCCTGGAGCGGGAGCTCGCCGCGGCGCGCTCGCTGTCGTCGGACGCAGACGCCGGCATGCGCGAGCTCGGTGCCGCCGAAGCCGAGGCCGTGCAGGGTGCACTGACGCGCCACGAGACGGAACTACAGCGCCTGCTGCTGCCGCGCGACCCGCGCGACGAGCGCGGCATCTATCTGGAGATCCGTGCCGGCACCGGCGGCGACGAGGCCGCGATCTTCGCCGGGGATCTGCTGCGGATGTACAGCCGCTACGCGGAGCGCCAGGGCTGGCAGATGGAGACCTTGAGCGAGAGCCGCGGCGAGCACGGCGGCTACCGCGAAGTGATCTGCCGCATCGGGGGCCGCGGCGTGTTCTCGCGACTGAAGTTCGAGTCCGGTACTCACCGCGTGCAGCGCGTGCCGGCGACCGAGGCGCAGGGCCGCATCCACACCTCGGCCGTGACGGTCGCGATCCTGCCCGAACTCGACGAAATCGAGAAGGTCGACATCAATCCGGCCGACCTGCGCGTCGATACGTTCCGCGCCTCCGGTGCCGGTGGTCAGCACGTGAACAAGACCGACTCGGCGATCCGGATCACACACCTGCCAAGTGGTCTGGTCGTGGAATGCCAGGACGAACGCTCGCAGCACAAGAACCGCTCGCGCGCGATGGCGCTGCTGGCCGCACGGCTGCTGGCCGCCGAGCAGGAGAAACAGCAGTCGGCCCAGGCGCGCTCGCGCAAGCTGCAGGTCGGTAGCGGCGACCGCTCCGAACGCATCCGTACCTACAATTTTCCGCAGGGCCGGATGACCGACCACCGCATCAATCTGACGCTCTATCGGCTCGCGGCCATCATGGAGGGGGACCTGGACGAGCTGCTGCAGGCTCTGTCGCAGGAATATCAGGCGGAATTGCTGGCCGCCGAGTGAAGCACGAGCACCAGCGCGCACAGGAAGCACATCACCAGTGCCGCGACCCCGATCGAGCTGGCGGCCCAGATCGCCTCGAAGGCGGGCCCGCTGTCGAGCAGCAGCTGCTCGATCAAGCTGACGAACAGGATCAGCACGAACGCGAAGATCACTACCAGAAACAGCGCTATCACGAACGCCGCGCAGTACTGCCACCAGTGCGGCCGCACCAGCTGCACGCAGCGCACCAGGGCCGCGTAGGGCCCCGCGCCGTCGAACAGCACCACCGGCAGCAGCACCAGATAGCAGACGAACAGGAACAACCCCGGCACGATCAGTAGCAGCAATCCGAGCATGGTGCTTGCCACGACCAGGATCCAGCACAGGAGCATGACCGGCAGGCGCCGCAGCGCGCCGACCAGCTCGTCACGGAGCGCGAGCGGCGCACCCTGGACCATCGCCCGCTGGCGCAACATCAGCGTACCGACCAGCCACAGATCCAGCACGATACCGCCGACGCTCAGCCCGTCGTAGGTCGCATCGTGCGGGCCGAACACGTTCATCGGATGACCCCCGGCCTGCCAGTAGAGCACCGGCAGCATATTGGCCAGCCCCGCCAGCATCGCGAGCGGCAGGCACTTGAGCACGGTGGCGCGGAACAGCTGCGCGGCGTTCTCGAGCAGGACCTGAACGCTTAACGTGCGTGGCGGCGGGGAGGAACGCCCCATAATGTCTCCGGCATGGGAACAGCCGACAATCTAACAGACCACCTGGTGCGGGAGGGCACCGAGGCGCTGCGGGCGCACAGCGACAGCGCGCATCTGGACGCGCAGCTGCTGCTCGCACACGCGCTCGGGCGGCCAACCAGCCACTTGATCGCGACAGCGGGTGAGGCGGTGTCGGAGCACGCGGCGGGCCACTATCGCGCGCTGCTGCGGCGGCGGCAGGACGGCGAGCCGATCGCCTACCTGACCGGCGAGCGGGAATTCTGGTCGCTGCGCCTGCGGGTCGGTCCGGACGTGCTGGTACCGCGCCCTGAGACCGAACTCGTGGTCGAGCGCGTGCTCGCACTGCTGAGCGCGCGCGGGCCTGCGCCAGGCGGCACCATGCAGGTGGCCGACCTCGGCACGGGCTCCGGCGCGATCGCACTCGCTCTCGCCTCCGAGTGCCCAGCCTGGCAGTTGCTGGCGACGGACCGCTCCGCGGCGGCGCTGCGCATCGCGCGCGACAACGCGCAGCGCTTGAGGGTTGGCAACATCACGTTCCTCGAGGGCGACTGGTGTATCCCGCTCGCCGGACGCCAGTTGGACGCGATCGTGAGCAATCCACCGTACGTGGCCGCGCTCGACCCGGCGATGCAGCAGCTGCGCCATGAGCCCGCCGGGGCACTGAGTCCCGGCCCGCTGGGCCTCGAGGCGCTCGAGGCGATCATCCGCACCGCCGCCCCGGTGCTGCGCCCCGACGGCGTCCTGGTGCTCGAGCACGGCGCCACCCAGGCGTGCGCAGTGGCGGCGACGCTTGTCGCCGCAGGCTTCGCTCGCGTACGCTGCTACCGTGACCTGGCGGGCCACGATCGCGTGACGGAAGCGCATTGGCCGGGCGCTTGACGCGGTCTCTTGCAGCAACGGGGGTGAGGCATCATGGTGCGATTCGAGACGACCCACGGCGGATTCACCGTCGAGCTCTACCAGGAGGACGCGCCGGCGACGGTCGAGAACTTCCTGCGCTACGTCGATGAAGGTTTCTTCGACGGCACCATCTTCCACCGCATCGTGCCAGGCTTCGTGATCCAGGGGGGCGGACTCAATGCCGAGTTCACGCAGAAGAAGACTCGTGCGCCGGTGAAGAACGAGGCTGCCAATGGCGTGCGCAACGAACGCGGCACGCTCTCGATGGCGCGCACGGACGAGATCCACAGCGCAACCTCGCAGTTCTTCGTCAACCTCGCCGACAATGCCTTCCTCGATCACCGGCCCGGCCAGTACGGCTACGCGGTGTTCGGGCGCATCGCCGATGGCATGGAGGTCATCGACCGCATCGCCGCCGTCGGTACCGGACGTCGCAAGGGCTACACGGATGCGCCACTGGAAGACGTCGTGATCACCTCGGCGCGCCGCCTCGAACCCGCAACGTCCGGTTCGACCGGCAAGGTGGCTCCATAGAGTCAGGAGCGCGCGGCCTTGGGCAGCGCGCAACGCCGCGGGCGCAGCCTGCTGGCACGCGCCGCGCGTGCGCTCGGGTGGAGCGTTCTGGCGGCCGTACTGCTCGGCATCGGCGCGGTGCTCGCGCTGCGCTGGATCGATCCACCCACCAGTGCGTTCATGCTCGAGGCACGCGTGGCGGCATGGGCCGGCGGGGAGCACGACTACCGCACGCGCTACCACTGGGTGGACCTCGAGGCGATCTCGCCGCAGGCCGCGCTCGCGGTCATTGCGGCGGAGGACCAGCAGTTTCCGTTTCATGCAGGGTTCGATTTCAAGTCGATCCGCGCGGCGGTGCGCGAGCACGAGCGCGGTGGCAAGCTGCGCGGCGCGAGCACGATCTCGCAGCAGGTCGCGAAGAACCTGTTTCTCTGGTCCGGTCGCAGCTTCGTGCGCAAGGGCCTCGAGGCGGCCTTCACGGTGCTGATCGAGCAGCTCTGGCCCAAGGAGCGCATTCTCGAGGTGTATCTGAACATCGCCGAGTTCGGGCGCGGCATCTACGGTGTGCAGGCCGCGGCCCAGGCCTTTTACCACAAGGATGCGGCACGCCTCGGCAGCGCCGAGAGCGCACTGCTCTCGGTCGTGCTGCCCAATCCGCGCCGCTTCCGGGTCGAGGCGCCGAGCCGCTACATGCTCGCTGAGCGCGACTGGACACTCAAGCAGATGGCCAACCTCGGCGGACCTGCCTATCTGCACAGCATCGAGCCGCCCTGAGGGAGCCATGAGAAGCACGACACCGCAGCACGAGCGCCAGTACCGCTACTACGACTTCCTGATGGCCGCCTACGTGACCATCGTGCTGTGCGCGAACCTGATAGGCGCGGCCAAGAAATCCACCGTGCATCTGCCCGGCATCGGCGAGGTCACCTTTCTCGCCGGCGTGCTGTTCTTTCCCCTGTCCTACCTGTTCGGCGACATCCTCACCGAGGTGTACGGCTACGCGCGCGACCGGCGCGTGGTCTGGGCCGGCTTCGGCGCCCTGGCGTTCGCCTCCATCATGGCTACGGTAATAGTCGCGCTGCCTCCGACCGCCGACGGCCACGACGAGCAGGTCGCCGTGGCGCGCATTTTCGGGCAGACGCCGCGCATAGCGCTCGCCTCGATCATCGCCTTCTGGTGCGGCTCGTTCGTCAACAGCTTCGTGATGGCGAAGATGAAGCTGATGACCGGAGGTCGCGCGCTCTGGAGCCGCGCCATCGGCTCCACCGTGTGCGGCGAACTGGTCGATACCGCGCTGTTCTACTCGATCGCGTTCTACGGCGTGTGGGAGCCGAAGCTGCTCGCCAGCGTGATGGTGGCACAGTATGTATTCAAGAGCGGCTGGGAGATCGTGATGATGCCATTCACGTACCGCATCGTCGGATTCCTCAAGCGCGCCGAGCAGGAGGATTACTTCGATCGCGATACGGACTTCACGCCGTTCTCGCTCCGGACCTGATCGGCCCGGACCTGATCGGCCCCGGGGCCTCAAGCCCACTCAGTTCAGCAATGGCGGAGCCTGCGGACTGGCGGCTCCGCTGATCAGCTGCTCGACGTCGATCGCATCGAGGCGGTAGGGCCGGCCGCAGAACTCGCAGGTCACCGTCACCGCGCCCTGCTCGGCGATGATGCCCCGCAGCTCGACCGCTCCGAGCGCGCGCAGCAGCATCGCGACCCGATCGGCACTGCAGCGGCATGCGAACTGCACCGGTGCCGCCGCGAACAGCCGCGCATCGTGCTCGATGCAGACGCGCTGCACGACCTGCTCCATGGTGCCCGTACGCAGCAGCGACGCATCGATCGTGTCGACCCGCTGGCGCAGCTGCTCCCAGATCTCCTGCGCCTCGACGTCGGGCGGCGCACCGCGCGCGTTCGAACGCGGCATCTTCTGCAGCAGCACGCCCGCGGCACGATCGGCGTCGGCGCTGAGCGCGAGACTCGTGGGCAGCTGCTCGGAGGTCGCGAAGTAGTTCTCGAGACAGGCAGCGAGGTTTGCGCCTTCGAGCGCGACGATTCCCTGGTAGCGGGCGGCCTGCTCGTCGTTCTCGATCGTGACGCAAAGGCGGCCGCGCCCGATCAGCTGCGCGAAGCTCGGCTCCTCGGGCAGCGTCGCGGCCGCGTGCGCCACCGCGCGCACCTGCAGCTCGTGCGTGCATTGCGCCACCAGCAGCGTCACCAGGCCATCGCCGGTGAGCTGCAGCGTCAGCGTACCCTGGAACTTGAGCGTCGATGCGAGCAGCACCGTGGCGCTGAGCGCTTCACCGAGCAGCGTCTCGACGACGGGGGCGTACTGCTGGTGGCGGCGCAGCTCCCGCCAGGCCTCGTCCAGACGCACCCAGAAGCCGCGCACCTCGTGGCGCTCGAGCATGAAACGCCGCAACTGCCCGCTACCCGGACGGAACACTTCAGCCACCGAGCTTCCTCTTGAGCAGCTCGTTCAGGCGCGCCGGGTTGGCCTTGCCGGCAGTGGCCTTCATGACCTGGCCGACGAAATAGCCGAACAGCTTGTCCTTGCCGGCCCGGTAGTCGGCGAGCTGTGCGGGACTCGCGGCCATTACCGCCTCGATGGCGCGTTCGATCGCGCCCTCGTCGGTGATCTGGCGCAGACCGCGTTTTTCGATGATCGCGTCGGCTCCAGTCCCGTCCTGCCACATCGCCTCGAGTACTTCTTTGGCGATCTTGCCGGAGATCGTGTCATCAACGACCCGGCGCAGCAGCCCCGCCAGCGCTTGCGGGTCGACCCGGCTGGCCTGGATCTCGAGCCCGTCGCGGTTGAGCAGTCCGGCCAGTTCGCCCATGACGCTGTTGGCCGCTAGCTTCGCGTGTCCGCCGAGCGCACGTACCACGGCCTCGTAGTAGTCTGCGAGCTCGACCGCCGCGGTCAGCACGCCGGCGTCATAGGCGGTGAGCCCGTATTCGGACACGAAGCGCTGTGCCTTCTGGTCCGGCAGCTCCGGCAGATCGGCGGCAACACCTTCGATGAAGGCCTCGTCGAGCTCCAGTGGCAGCAGGTCAGGGTCCGGAAAGTAGCGGTAATCGTTGGCCTCCTCCTTGGAGCGCATCGAGCGCGTCTCGCCGCGATCGGAGTCGTACAGGCGGGTCTCCTGGACCACCTTGCCCCCGCCCTCCAGCAGCTCGATCTGGCGCGCGACTTCGTAGTTGATCGCGCGCTCGACGAAACGGAACGAGTTGAGGTTCTTGATCTCGGCGCGGGTGCCGAAGCGAGCCGCGCCGCGCTCGCGCACCGAGACGTTGGCATCGCAGCGGAAGGAGCCCTCCTGCATGTTGCCGTCGCAGATCGCGAGGTAGCGCACCAGCGTATGCACTTTCTTGAGGTACGCGACTGCTTCCCTGGCGGAGCGCAGCTCCGGTTCCGAGACGATCTCCAGCAGCGGCGTGCCGGCGCGGTTCAGGTCCACTCCGGTAAGACCCGCGAGTCCCTCGTGCATGGACTTGCCGGCATCCTCTTCGAGGTGCGCGCGCGTGATGCCAACGCGCTTGACGGTTCCGTCCTCGAGTACGATGTCGAGCGCACCGCCGCACACGATCGGCAGTTCGTACTGGCTGATCTGATAGCCCTTGGGAAGATCGGGATAGAAGTAATTCTTGCGCGCGAAGACCGAGCGGCGGGCCACGCGGGCGTTGATCGCGAGCCCGAACTTCACGGCCATGCGCACGGCCTCGGCGTTGAGCACCGGCAACACGCCGGGATAGGCCAGGTCGATGATGTCGGCCTGCACGTTGGGCTCGGCCCCATAGGCCGTGGCCGAACCCGAGAAGATCTTCGAGCGCGTGGCGAGCTGAGCGTGGATCTCCAGCCCGATGACCGTTTCCCAGTCCATCACGCGAATCCCGGTGGTGCGCGCCGGTGCCAGTCAGTCTCGCGCTGGTAGCGGTACGCGACCTGCAGCAGTCGGCCTTCAGCGAAGTGCGGCCCGATGAGCTGCAGGCCGACCGGCAGTCCTGCGGCAAAGCCGCACGGCACAGACATCGCCGGCAGACCCGCGAGGTTGGCGCCGATGGTGTAGATGTCGTTCAGGTACATCGTGACCGGATCGCTCGTCTTGGCGCCGAGTTCGAAGGCCGCAGTCGGCGTCGTCGGCCCGACCAGCACATCGACCTCCTGGAACGCACGCGTGAAATCGCCACTGATCAGCTGGCGCACGCGCTGCGCCTTCAGGTAGAAGGCATCGAAGTAGCCGGCCGAGAGCACGTAGGTGCCGGTCATGATGCGGCGCTTGACCTCGGGCCCGAAACCTTCACCGCGCGAGCGCCGGTACAGGTCCAGCAGGTCGAGCGGGTTCTCGCAGCGGTGGCCGTAGCGCACGCCATCGAAGCGCGCGAGGTTCGAGGAGCACTCCGCCGGCGCGACCACGTAGTAGGTCGGAACCGAGAGCGGCAGGTTCGGCAGGCTCACTTCCCTTAAAGCAGCGCCCTGCGCGCGCAGCACCTCGATCGCGGCGCGCGTCGTCGCCTCGACCTGCGGGTCGAGCCCGCGGTCGAAGAACTCGCGCAGCAGGCCTACTTTAAGCCCCTTGAGCGGCTGGTCGAGGGCGGCGGCGTAGTCGGGTACCGGCAGGTCGACGCTGGTCGAGTCGCGCTCATCGAAACCGGCAATGGCGCGCAGCAGCAACGCCGCGTCCTCGGCATCGACCGTGATCAGGCCGCCCTGGTCGAGGCTGGAGGCAAACGCGATCATGCCGAAGCGCGACACGCGTCCGTAGGTCGGCTTGATGCCGGTCACGCCGCACAATGCCGCGGGCTGGCGGATCGAGCCGCCGGTATCGGTCGCGGTCGCCGCCGGCGCGAGTCGCGCCGCAACTGCCACCGCCGATCCCCCGGAGGAGCCACCGGGCACCCGGGTCGTGTCCCAGGGATTGCGCACGGCGCCGAAATAGCTGGTCTCGTTGGACGATCCCATCGCGAACTCGTCCATGTTGGTCTTGCCGAGCATGACGACGCCGGCCGCGCGCAACCGCGCCACCACCGTGGCGTCATAGGGCGACACGAATTCAGACAACATGCGCGAACCGCAGGTGGTACGTACCCCGCTGGTGCAGAAGATGTCCTTGTGGGCAATCGGCACGCCGGTGAGCGGTCCGCCCTGGCCGGCCGCCAGCCGCGCATCGGCGCGCGCGGCTTCGGCCAGCGCGGCATCGCGCGTCACCGTGATGAATGCGTTGCTGACGGCCTGGTGCTGCTCGATGCGCGCCAGGAACGCGCGCGTGAGCTCGACGCTCGAGACCGCACGCGCGGCCAGCTGGGACGCGAGCTCGGCCACCGTCTTCAGGTGCAACGCGCTCATTCGATGACCCGCGGGACCAGATAGAGTCCGGCCTCGACCTGCGGCGCATTGCGCTGCAGGAGCGCACGCTCGTCGGCCCCGGTCACGATGTCGGGGCGCAGTCGCGCGCGCTGGCCCGGGAGCGGATGCGCCATCGGTTCGACCTGGCTCGTATCGGCGGCGTCGAGCTCGGCGACCAGCGCCAGGATGCGCGACAGTCCCTCGACGTACAGCGGGATCTCGGCCTCGCTTAAGGCGAGGCGCGCGAGATGGGCGATATTCTCGATGTCGCGGCGGTTCAGGCTCATGGGACGGCGTTCAAATTCTGCAGAAAAAATGGCGCGAAATCATACACCTCGCCTTGTGCATTGTCCTGTCGGTTGATAGATTAGCGCCCGCTCCGAATTCGCCGCCTTTCAAAGGTCCGCCGCCCTCATGTTCAAACGCCTGCGCGGCTATTTCTCCAGCGATCTGTCAATCGACCTTGGCACCGCCAACACCCTGATCTACGTCCGCGACGCCGGAATCGTGCTCAACGAGCCCTCCGTGGTCGCGGTCCAGGACGAGCCCTCGCGCGGCGGCAAGATCATCGTCGCGGTCGGCGCCGAGGCGAAGGGGATGCTGGGGCGAACGCCCGGCCACATCACCGCGGTGCGGCCGATGAAGGACGGCGTCATCGCCGATTTCACCTATACGGAGAAGATGCTGCAGTACTTCATCAACAAAGTACACGGCAATCGCTTCCTGAAACCCTCCCCGCGGGTGCTGGTGTGCGTTCCGTTCGGCTCGACCCAGGTCGAGCGCCGCGCCATCCGCGAATCGGCCGAAGGCGCCGGGGCGCGCAATGTCGCGATCGTCAGCGAGCCGATGGCCGCGGCGGTCGGCGCCGGGCTGCCGGTCCAGGAGGCCCGGGGCTCGATGGTACTGGATATCGGTGGTGGCACCAGCGAGGTTGCGGTGATATCGCTGAACGGCATCGTCTATGCCAACTCGGCCCGGATCGGCGGAGATCGCTTCGACGATGCGATCATGAACTACGTTCGCCGCAATTACGGGATCCTGATCGGCGAGGCGACTGCCGAGCGCATCAAGATCGAGATCGGCTCGGCCTATCCGGGAGCGCAGGTGCGCGAGCTGTCGGTCAAGGGCCGCAACCTGTCCGAGGGCGTTCCGCGCAGTTTCACGCTCAACAGCAACGAGATCCTCGAGGCGCTGCAGGAACCGCTGCAGGGCATCGTCGGGGCCGTCAAGCAGGCCCTGGAACAGACGCCCCCGGAACTCGGGGCGGATGTCGCGGAGCGCGGCATCGTGCTCACCGGAGGCGGCGCGCTGCTGCGCGACGTCGACAAGCTGCTGATGGAGGAGACCGGCCTGCCGGTCGTCGTGGCCGACGATCCGCTGACCTGCGTCGCGCGCGGGGGTGGGCGCATCCTCGAACTGATGGACCAGATGGGGCCCGGACATTTCGGCCTGGAATGACACGCCGGAACGCGCGTCAGGGCGCCGCGGTGCCCTGGTGACCTCGGCGCCGACAGGGCGCTGAAGGCAGGAAGGCCGTGGCGGTCTTCGGCAGCGCTGTCGATCGACCACTGTATGGGCGCGGGGCCTCCCCTGGCCTGCGCCTGACCGGCTATGCGTTCATCGCCGTGCTGCTCATGTACTACGACCAGCGTGGCCACTGGGTGCAGCGGCTGCGCTACGCGCTCGAGGCGGCGGCGCTGCCCGTCCAGGAGCTCGTGAATTCCCCCGGCCTCGGCTGGCGCGCGCTCAGCGACAGCCTGCGCAGCGCGGCCACATTGCGTGCGGAAAACCAGCGACTGCTGCAGCGCGAACGCGAACTGGACCTGCAGGTGATGCGTGAAGCGGCGCTCGAGCAGGAGAATGCCGAGCTGCGCGGTCTGCGCGCCGCACTGCCGCCGCTGATCCGGCACTGGCAGCTCGCCGAAATCATCAGTGTCGAGACCAATCCGCTGCGCCAGCGCATCGTGATCAACAAGGGCGGCCGCGACGGCGTGGTCGTCAACGAAGCAGTGGTGGACGGCAACGGCATACTCGGCCAGGTCGCGCGGCTCGGTCCGTGGAGCGCCGAGGTCATCCTGGCGACCGACCCGGAACATGCGATCCCCGTCCAGGTGACGCGCAACAGCCTGCGCTCGATCGCGGTCGGCGCGGGCAACTCGGGCGAGCTGGTACTGCCGTATCTGGCGGTCAACTCCGACGTCAAGAGCGGCGACCTGCTGGTCAGCTCCGGGCTCGGCGGCGTGTTCCCGGCCGGTCTGCCCGTGGCCCGCATCAGCGGCGTGCGGCGCGAGGCCAATCAGCTGCTGGCCCAGGTGCGAGCGCAGCCGCTCGCCAGCGTGGATCGCGATCGGGAAGTCATCCTGCTGCAGTTCGACACGGCGCATCCGGCCGCACCGGCGCCCGATCCGCCGATCGCGCCTGCGCCGATGGCGCTGCCGAAGCCAGCGCCGAAGCTGCCGGACGCGGATCCATGAGGGACCAGCACCTGGGCCTCACGATCCTCGTGACGGCCGTGATCGCGCTGGTCTTGAGCATCGTGCCGCTGCCCACCTGGGCAGCGATCCTGTGGCCGCAGTTCCTGGTACTCACCGTGCTCTACTGGTCCACGATGATGCCGCGGGCGGGCGGACTGCTGCTCGGCTTCGCCAGCGGGCTCGTGCTGGACGTGTTCGAGGGCTCCCCACTCGGCGAGCACGCACTGGCGCTCAGCGTCGCGAGCTATCTGGCGATCCGCCTGCACCTGCTGGTGCGGGCAAAGCCGATTTTTGAGCAATCGTTGTTTGTATTCGCCGCGCTGATGGTTTATGAATTCGTGCTGTGGGTGATCGATGGCTGGAGCGGCCATCCGCTGTCCAATCCGGCACGCTGGGTGCACACCGTGACGGGAGGACTGGTCTGGCCGCTCGTCGTCGGCATCCTTGGCCGGTTCCACACCAACCGCTGAAGCGCCCTTCAAGGACCACCTGTTGTCATCGCGCGTTCGGATCAAGGACCGCTGGAACGAGCAGCGCATCTTCACGCAGCGCACGCTCGGGGCCATAGTCGTGATCGCCGCGCTGGTGCTGACCCTGATCGGCCGGCTCGTGTTTCTGCAGATCTGGCGCCACGACTACTACGTCGAACTCTCGCAGGGCAACCGCGTGCGCCTCGACCCGATTCCGGCCAGCCGCGGCCTGATCCTGGACCGCAACGGCAAGGTCCTGGCCGACAGTGAGCCCGCCTACCAGCTCGAGCTGATCCGCGAGCAGGTCCCGAACCTGGACGACACGCTGCACCGGCTGGCTGCCCTCGGGCTGATCGACTCCGAGGAAGTCGAAGACACGCGGCACATGATTCTCTCGCGCCGCAGCTTCGACAACGTGCCGGTGCGGCTGAGACTGACCGACGAGGAAATCGGTCGCTTCGCGGTGCACCGCTACGAGTTCCCCGGCGTCGACCTGGCGACGCGGCAGACGCGCCACTACCCGTTCGGGCAGCTCGGCGTGCACGCACTCGGCTACGTCAGCGCGATCAGCGAGCAGGATCTCGAGCACATCGACCGCAGCAGCTATGCGGGCACGACCTTGATCGGCAAGCTCGGTATCGAGAGCGCATTCGAGCGCGAGCTGCACGGCAAGAACGGCTTCCGCGAGATCCTGGTGAACGCCCAGGGCCGCTCGGTGCAGCGTCAGGGGGCCTACGCACCGGAGCTGCACTCGCTGCCGCCGGTCGCCGGCGAGGACCTGGTGCTCGCGATCGACCTGCAGGCCCAGCAGGCCGCCGAGGACGGGCTCGGGGAGCACCGCGGCGCCGTGGTCGCGATCGACCCGAACACCGGTGACGTGCTGGCACTGGCGAGCAAGCCGGGGTTCGATCCGGCAAGCTTCGCGCGCGGGCTCACGCGCAGCGAGTACGCAGCGCTGTCCGACGACATCGACAAGCCGCTGCTCAATCGCGCGCTGCGCGGGACGTATCCTTCCGGCTCGACGATCAAGCCGGCGCTCGCGCTGGCAGCCCTGACCTATCACCTGGTGGACCCAAACCGCCAGGAGTTCTGCTCCGGCGTGTTCCACCTGCCCGGCAGCAGCCTGCTGTTCCGCGAGGGCAAGACCGGCCGGCATGGCTACCTCGATCTGACCCACGCCATTGCGAAATCCTGCGACGTGTACTTCTTCGGCCTCGCCGCCACGGTCGGGGGCGAGCGCATCGCGAACTTTCTGACTCAGTTCGGCTATGGCTCGCTCACCGGCATCGATATCAGTGGCGAGAAGCCCGGTCTGCTGCCCTCGCCGGAATGGAAGCGCCAGGCCTTCAAGCGTCCCGCGGATCAGGTCTGGTTTCCGGGCGACAGCGTGAATTTCGGTATCGGCCAGGGCTACCTGCTGGTCACGCCGCTGCAGCTGGCGCATGTCGCGGCCGTACTGGCCGAGCGCGGCAGGAGCTTCCGCCCGCGGCTGGTCACGGGCGTGCGCGACCTGTCAGGAAAGATCACGCCGATCGCACCGACCCCGAATCCCCCGGTGGCCGGCGTCAGCGACGCCGACTGGGACACGGTCCTCGCCGGCATGGTCGGCGCGGCGACGTACGGCACGGCAGCCGCGATCAGCAAGGGGGCGAGCTACACGATCGCCGGCAAGACCGGCACCGCGCAGGTATTCACCGTGTCCCGCAGCGAGCGGCTCACGGACAAGGTGGCCGAACGCCTCAAGGACCACTCCTGGTTCATCGCGTTCGCGCCGGTCGAAGCGCCGCGCATCGCAGTGGCGGTGCTGGTCGAGAACGGCGGCTTCGGCGCCAGTGCCGCCGCGCCGATCGCGCGCCGGGTCATGGACGCGTACCTGCTACGCCAGAGCACCGCGAACCCGGACGAGATCACGGTGCCGGAAGCCCGGGCGGACGACTGATGGCGATGATCGAGGAAGCCGGCTACGCACGTACGCGGCGTACGTTGTTCTCTTCGGCGAAGCTGCTCTCGGCGTTGAATCTCGACGGTCCGCTGCTGGCCGGGCTCGGGCTGCTGGCGGCCTACGGTCTCGTCATTCTCTACAGCGCATCGGGCCAGAGCGTGGACACGATCCTGCGTACGCTGCTGCGCCTGACCCTCGGCGCCGCCGCGATGCTGATCCTGACGCATGCCAATCCGAACTTCCTGCGGCGGCTCGCGCCATGGCTGTACTGCATCGGCGTCCTGCTGCTGGTCGTGGTCGCCATCACCGGCGTCATCGGCAAGGGGGCCCAGCGCTGGCTGAATCTCGGGCTGTTCAAGTTCCAGCCCTCGGAGATCATGAAGCTCGCGGTGCCGATGCTCGCGGCCTGGTACCTGCGGGATCGGCCGCTGCCGCCCGACTTCCGCTCGCTGTGCGCCCTGGCGCTGATCATCCTGGTGCCCACGGGGCTGGTCGCGGTCGAGCCCGACCTCGGCACTGCAGCGCTGATCGCGGCGAGCGGCGCACTGCTGGTGCTGATGGCAGGGCTGTCGCTGCGCATCATCGCGGCCCTTGCGCTGCTCGGGATCGGCGCCGCGACGCTCGGCTGGAACTTCCTGCACGACTACCAGCGCACCCGCGTACTGACTTTCCTGAATCCCCAGACCGATCCGCTCGGCGCCGGCTACCACATCATTCAGAGCCAGATCGCGCTCGGCTCCGGCGGCGTATTCGGCAAGGGCTGGATGAACGGCAGCCAGGCGCAGCTCGAGTTCCTGCCCGAGCGCTCGACGGACTTCATCTTCGCGGTGGTCGGCGAGGAATTCGGGCTGGTCGGCTTGGTGCTGCTGATCGCGCTGTACCTGTTCATCGTGAGCCGCGCGGTGTGGCTCGCGATGCAGACCAACGACACGTTCTCGCGGCTGCTGGCACTGAGCCTGGCGCTGACGTTCTTCGTCTACGTCTTCATCAATGCCGGCATGGTCAGCGGACTGCTGCCGGTGGTCGGAGTACCTTTGCCGCTGGTCAGCTACGGCGGGACCTCGGTGGTCACACTGCTGGCCGGCTTCGGGATCCTGATGGGCCTGTATTCGCATCGCAAGCTGGTCGGCACGTGAGCGCGACGCTGCGCCTCGCGTTGCTGCTGGCGCTCGGCGCGTTCACGCTATCGCAGCCAGCCGCGCCCGAGCCGACTGCCGCCGGCACTGGCGCTGTGGGCGGTGCGCTGCCGTCATCGACCGCCGCGGCCGCGGACGCGCAGGTCCCGTCGCCGACCCCGGCCGCTCCCATCACCCCGGCCGCCCCCATCACTCCCGCCACCCCCACAAGCCCCGCCAGCGTCGCGCGCTTCGATGCGAGCCGGCCCGAGATTCGCAGCTTCATCGACCAGCTGGTCGCGCAGGGCTTCGAGCGCGAGCGACTCACGACGCTGCTCGCATCAGCCGAGCCGCAACCGCGCATCATCGATGCCATGACGCGGCCAGCCGAGAAAGTGCTGCAATGGTGGGAGTACCGCGCGCGCATGCTCACCAGCGCACGGATCGAGGCTGGCGCGCAGCTCTGGCGTGAGCACCGCGAGCTGCTCGACCAGGTCGCTGGCGAATACCAGGTCGAGCCCGAGTACCTGATCGCGGTGCTCGGCGTGGAAACCCAGTATGGCCGCATTACGGGACGCTATCGCGTGATCGACGCGCTCGCGACGCTCGGCTTCGACTATCCGCCAAGGGCTGCCTATTTCCGCAAGGAACTCGCGCAGTTCCTGCTGCTCGCGCGCGAGGAAGGGCTCGATCCGCTCGCCATCCGTGGCTCCTACGCCGGCGCCATGGGCGCGCTGCAGTTCATGCCGAGCAGCTTCCGCAAGTTCGCGGTCAGTGAATCGCATGCGCCGCGCCCGGATCTGTGGGCCGACTGGGGCGATATCTTCGCCAGTACCGCGAATTATCTGCATCAGGTCGGATGGCAGTATGGTGGCCCGGTGCTGGCCGAGGCGCAGCCGGTCGGCGAGCCGGGCCTCGCGCCGCCGGATCGCCTGTCGCTCAGCGATACGCTCGGCAACCTGCGCGCTCATGGCTTCAGCATCGAGGGCGCGCTGCCGGACAGCACGCCAGCGCTGCTGCTGGCGGCCCCGCTGCAGGACGCGATGAGCTACCGGGTCGGCTTTCAGAATTTCTACGCGATCACGCGCTACAACAGCTACACGCTATATGCGATGGCGGTCTGTGACCTCGCGAGCGCGATCCGGCAGGAGATCCTGGCCGAAGACCAACAGGCCTTCCAGGATGCGGCCCAGGGCGCGCCGCCATCCGCGCCCGGAGGCGAGGCCGCGGTCGGCCATTGAGCAGCCGGTACCCATCCCGGGTCCTGCCGCTGCTGGCGGCTCTGCTCGGCGCCTGCGCTCACGCGCCGCCGCGTCATGCAACCCTGCCGCGCGCCGCGGGCACGCCGATGGTCGTGCCGCCGAGCCCCGCAGACCTGAACGCGACCGCTGATGCGGTGCCGCGTATCGAGCCCCGCAGCGCCTCGGGCAACCCTCCGTTCTACGACGTCGCCGGTCACCGCTACGTCGTGCTGGCGAGCGCGAACGGCTACGTCGAGCGTGGCGTCGCTTCCTGGTACGGCACCGAGTTCCACGGCCTGCGCACTTCCACCGGGGAACCCTACGACATGTTCGCGATGACCGCGGCGCACAAGACGCTGCCGCTGCCCTGCTATGCGCGCGTGACCAATCTGGCCAACGGCCGCAGCGTCGTGGTGCGCATCAATGACCGCGGACCCTTCGTGGCCAACCGCATCATCGACCTTTCCTATACGGCGGCCCTGAAGCTCGACATGATCCGCAACGGCACCGCATTCGTGCAGGTCGAGGCGCTCAGCCCCGGCGCGCCGGCGCTGCAGGCGGCATTGCCGGTTTCAACCGCGGCCGCGAGCGCGGCGAATGTCGGCTTGAGCAGCGTGCCGGCCGCGGCACCGACGTCTCAGGCCGCGGCACCGACGCTGCAGACTGCGCCGCCGGCGAGCGCGCCGGAGCCGGCCGCCGCCAGCGCCCCCATTGCCGCCGTCGCCAGCGCCACGGCGACGGCAGCACCGCACTTCTATGTGCAGGTCGGTGCGTTCGCGCGCCCCGAAAACGCACAGCGTGCGCTGCAGACGCTGCGGGCCGCGGGCCTCGCTGCTTCCTTGAGCACCGGATCGGGCACGCCACCCGCGCTGCAGCGCGTGCGTCTGGGTCCCATCGGCAGCGTGCAGGAGTTCGATGCACTGGTCGCGCGCCTCGCGGCACTCGGCTTCCCCAACGCGCGGCTCGCACAAGATTGAAGCGAGCCGCTACACTGCGCGCATGAAGCGTTCAGTGTCCGCCGCCCGCACTTTGTACACGCTGCTGTGTGCAGCCAGCCTCAGCCATGCAACCGCGATGGCGCCCCACGGCACCGCAGGTCCGGCGCCCGCACCAGCGGCGGCCCAGGCCGCCGCGCAGGCCACCACGACCGGCGCGCCGGATGCCGCGACCGGCATCCCGACGGTGCCGCCGGTCGATGCCCGCGCCTACATCATGGTCGACGCCGCGAGCGGCGCGGTACTGGCTGAGCATGCCGCCGACGCGCACATGGAGCCCGCCAGCCTCACCAAGCTGATGACCTGCTACCTGGTATTCAATGCGCTGAAGACGGGCACTCTCAAGCTCGACGAGATGATCACCGTCAGCGAGCACGCCTGGCGCGCTGAGGGCTCGCGCACCTTCGTGCAGGTCGGCAGCCGCGTTCCGGCCGAGGTGCTGATCAAAGGCATGATCGTGCAGTCCGGCAATGATGCGACGATCGCGCTGGCCGAACGCGTGGGCGGCACTGAGGGCGGCTTCGTGCAGCTGATGAACGCGAACGCGCAACGGCTGGGCATGAACGATACTCACTTTGACGACAGCAGCGGGCTGCCCTCCCCGACGCACTACATGACTGCGCGGGACATCTCGAAGCTGGCCCGCGCGCTGCTGCGCGACTTCCCCGACTACTACCCGCTGTTCTCGATCCGCGAGTTCCTTTGGAACAACATCCGCCAGCAGAATCGCAACGGCCTGCTCGAGCGCGACCCCTCAGTCGATGGCATGAAGACCGGGCACACCGACAGCGCCGGATTCTGCCTGGTGAGCTCGGCCCGGCGCCAGGGAATGCGCCTGATCACGGTCGTGCTCGGCTCCGGCAGCATTCGCGCACGCGAGGACGCGAGCGCCACGCTGCTGAACTACGGCTTCACGTTCTACCAGGCCGTGACGGTCAAGCAGGCCGGCGCCATCGTGCTCAAACCGCGCATCTTCAAGTCGGATGAGGAGTACGTCGGCGTCGCGCCGGCCACCCAGGTGGACATCGTGGTGCCGCGCAGCGCCGCAGGCAGCATCCAGACCTCCGCGAGCGTTAGCCGGCCATTGTTCGCGCCTCTGACACGGACGAGCGTGGTCGGCTCGCTGCAGATCGTGGTCTCGGGCAAGCCCGTGAGCTCGGTGCCGCTGTTCCCGATCAGCGACGTGCCCGTGGGCGGACCGTGGACGCGGCTGCGCGACACGGTGCAACTCTGGTGGCAGAAGTAACCGCTTGCCCGCGCCGCTGCCGATCTGCCATCTGAACGGCAAGCTGCTGCCGCTCGCCGAGGCGCGGATCTCCCCGCTCGACCGCAGCTTCCTGTTCGGTGACGGCGTCTACGAAGTCGTACCGGCCCGGCGCGGCCAGGCACGTCGCCTGCCCGCGAACCTGGCGCGCCTCGCGCGCAGCCTCGCGGAGCTGCGGATCCACAATCCCCACGACGCGAACGCCTGGCGCCTCCTGATCGATCGGCTCATCGATGCGAATGGCGGTGGTGACCTCTACGTCTATCTCCAGGTCTCGCGCGGCGCGGACCGCGAGCGCAACCATGCGCCGCTGCCCGACATCGAGCCGACCGTATTCGCGTTCTGCGCACCGCTGGCGGCCGTTCCGACTGCGGTACTCGAACACGGCGTCGCGTGCGTGACTGCGGCCGATACGCGCTGGGCGCGCTGCGACATCAAGTCGGTGGCACTGCTGGCCAATGTGCTGCTGCGCCAGCAGGCCGTCGATGCCGGCGCCAGCGAGACGATCCTGCTGCGGGATGGCTTACTCACCGACGCCAGCGCCTCGACGGTCTACGTCGTGCTCGACGGGGAGCTACGCGCGCCGCCCGACTCGCCGCGCCTGCTGCCCGGCACCACCCGCGGCCTGGTCGAGGAGCTGGCCGCGAAGGAATCCATCCCATACCGCGCGCTCCCGATCAGCGAGGCCGACCTGCGCGGTGCCGATGAGATCTGGCTCAGTGCGGCGACCCGAGGCGTCGTGCCGGTCACGAGCCTCGATGGCGCGCCGGTCGGCGCCGGAAGGCCCGGACCGCTCTGGCGGCGCATGTACGCACTGATCGAACAATGGTGGACCGCATGACGCCACAGCTCTCGGCGCTCGAGGCCCGCGTGATCGGCTGCCTGATCGAGAAGCAGATCACGACGCCCGAGCAGTACCCGCTGTCGATGAACGCACTGACGCTGGCCTGCAACCAGAAGAGCAATCGCGATCCGGTGCTCGAGCTCACCGAGCAGCAGGTGCAGGGGATCGTCGATGGGCTGACCCGCAAGCACCTGATCATCGAGAAATCCGGCTTCGGCAGCCGCGTGCCGAAGTACCAGCAGCGCTTCTGCAACACCGAGTTCAGTGCGCTGCAGTTCACGCTCCAGCAGCGAGCGATCGTGTGCGAGCTGCTGCTGCGCGGCGCGCAGACCCCCGGCGAACTGCGTGCGCGCGCGAGCCGCATGGCGCCCTTCACCGACGTCAGCGAGGTCGAGAGCGCGCTGGAGGGGCTCGCGACGCACGACAGTGGCGCGCTGGTACTGCGCCTCGCACGCGAACCCGGGCGCCGCGAATCGCGCTATGCACACCTGTTTTCAGGTCCGGTGGCGGACCCTGGAGTGGCCTCGGCAGCGGCGCACGAGCCTGCCGCGGCGGCCGCAGATAGCGGCGCGCCCGCAGCCTCGGCATCGCCGGGCGACTCCTCGGGAGGGTCGCCGATTCTGGCGGATCGAATTGCGCGCCTGGAGGCCGAAGTCGCGGAGCTGCGCGCCGAACTTGCGGCGTTGCGCCGCGCACTGGGCTCCTAGCGTCCGGCCGGAACGGTCGTGAATGGTCGGCTTCGGCGCCTGGCTCGAACGGAGCTTCCGGTCGACACCGTGGAGTTGGCGCGCTATTTGATCGGCAAGGTCGTGGTCCATGACACGGATACCGGCAGGTTGAGCGGGCGCATCGTCGAGACCGAAGCCTATCCGGTCGGTGATGCGGCCGGACATGCATTCCATGGAATGACGCGGCGCAATCGGTCCCTGTTTCTGGAACGAGGGCACGCCTACGTGTATCTCTGCTACGGGACCTCGTTCCTGCTGAACGTGACCAGCGAGGCGGCCGGCGTGGGTGGCGGAGTGCTGTTGCGCGCGATCGCACCCGTGGCAGGCATCGGTGCCATGGCACCCACCGATGGCCGTGCGATCCGACGGACCGACCTCGGTCGCGGCCCCGGACGATTGACCAGGGCATTGCGGGTGGATCTAGGCCATGACGGATTGGACCTGTGCGCTGCCGGCTCGCTGTGGCTGGCCGCGAGCGCGCCCCGGGTCGGGGAGATTGGCAACAGCGTTCGCATCGGCATCACGCGCGATGTGGATCGGCCGTTGCGATATTTCGAAGCTGGCAATGCGCACGTCAGTGGCGTGAAGAGACTGCGCCAATGGCCAGCCTGCTGAAATTTCGATGGGAGATCGAGACGGGGCGTAGTACTGATTCATGACCACTCAGTCGCGACACAATTCCTCGATATCGGCGGCCGGCACGCCCGCGGCCCGCAGCCCCTCGCGCACGCCGGCGCGGTCCGCGGACGAGCGGTTCTGGCTCGCCTTGAACTTGCCTTCGATCGCGCTGATCTCGATCTCGAATCCGACGATCGCGTGCAGCATGCCAGCCATGTAGTCGGCCGGTGCGTCGCCGACTTGCCACGGCGAAGCGCGCAGCCGCTCGTGCTCGTCGGTCAGCGCCTCGACCAGCGGCCGCAGCCACTGCGCTGCCTCGAAGAAGCGGATCGTCCCGCGCACCTGCACGACCGAGTAGTTCCAGGTCGGCACCACGCGACCACTCTCATGCTTGGTCGGGTACCAGGAAGGAGACACGTAGTGCGCCGCGCCCCGGAACAGCGTCAGTACCTGCGCCCCGGAAGCCAGCATCCGCCAGAATGGATTGGCGCGCGCGAGGTGACCACGCAGCAGTCCTGCGCCCGCGGGCTGCGGTATCAGCTGCATCGGCGCCATCTCGACGCACAGGCCCTCCGGGCCGTGGGCGATCAGCGCGCCGAGCGGATGGCGCGCGATGAATGCGCGCAGCACCTGCGGACGCGCCTCGTGGAAATGCCCGGGCGTATACATCAGGGCGCCGGCGGCACCGGTGGCATCGGCACGAAGCGCGGCTGCCCCTGCACCCGCGCGATCCATGCGCTGACCGCAGGATAGCGCGCGAGCTCGAAGCCTCCGTCGCCGGCGGCATGCGTGTAGGCGTAGAGCGCAATGTCGGCGATCGAGTAGCGGCCGCCGACGAAGAAATCCTCGCGCGCAAGCTGCTGCTCCATGACCGCCAGCGCCGCTGCGCCCTGTTTCTGCAGCCGAGGCAGGTCGGCGCGACGCGGATGCTCCGGCGGCAGGAACGCGCGGATGAAGCGGGCCACGGCGATGTAGGGCTCGTGGCTGTACTGCTCGAAGAACATCCACTGCAGCACCTGCGCCTGGGCGAGCCGCTCGCGCGGCCACAACGGGCTGTCGGCGGCGAGGTAGTACAGGATCGCATCGGACTCGGGCAGGCACAGCCCGGACTCGAGCTGCAGCACCGGCACGCTGCCGTTCGGATTCATGGCGAGGAAGCCAGCGGTGTGGGTGGCGCCAGTTCGCGTGTCGAGCTCGATCCATTCATAGGGCAACTCGAGCTGCTCGCACACCAGCCGCACCTTGTAGCAATTGCCGGAACTGGACATGCCGTGGATTCGGTACATGGGCTTGACTCCCGTCGGGCTGTTCAGGACTGAAGGGGCGCAAGACTGACTACGCTCTGCTCCCAGTGCGCTCCATCGAACGCGCGCACGCGCAGCGCACTGACCGTACCGGGATCGAGGCAGCGCGCATTGACGCTGTAGCCGTGAGGATGCGATCGCGGCACATAGAACGACTTGATGCCGCAGACCCGGCAGAAGCGATGCCGGGCGATGCCGGTATTGAACTGGTAGGTCGTGAGCTGGTCCTCGCCAGAGAGCAGCCTGAAGCTCGAGGCGCCGCAGTGGCAACCCCCGGTGTGGCGGATCGGCGTGATCATAGCGAGAAACACAGCCGGGCGAGCGCGCCGAGCGCGGTCAGAGCCACGAGCTGCAGTGCTGCCTTCAGCAGTCCGCGCACCTCCCCGCGCCAGTTGCGTACCACCTGGAGCAGGCAATAGAGCAGTCCGATTCCGCCGATCGCCGGCACCAGGTAATGCAGCAGCCGCACGCGCTCGGGATGAAACGGTGCCGGGAAGTGCCGCGACAGCGACAGCGCGCCGTAGTACCCGGCAAGGGTGACCGCGAGCGCGACCAGCCGTGTCGAGTACGGCCCGAGCGTGGCGGCGCCGAGCCGCGCGATCACGAAAGCCGCTGCACCGAGCAGCGCCAGCCCCAGCAGCGCCCACCACACCATCACGCTCATCCCCGCACGCACCTCCCGTCGTGCCGCGACTGTGACGCAGGTTCCGCATCGCATCAAGCCGGGTGTCAACTGAAGCCACCCGACCTCGTTATGAGGGATACTCGGGCCGCAGAGACCATATGATTTCACATCGACATGGGCTACGGCGTGCACTGCGCGGTGCCGCGTTCGCAGCAACCGCGGCGGCGCTACTCGTAGCCTGTGCGACCGGCCCGACACGCTCCGGGGATGGGGGCGGGACACCGCTCGCCGCCGTGATCCGTCGTGGCGATGTGCTCTGGCTCGAGCGCGTCGGCTTTGGTCTGGATCGCGCGAGCCTCGCCCAGTACCGCGCCCTCGGTCGCGCCCGCTTCCTGGATGCGCAGTTCGCGGCGCGCGATGCGCCGCTGCCGGATTCGATCGCGGCGCAGATCGACGCGCTGGAAGTCACCCGGCTCGATCCTCTGCGCACACTGGCCGACCTCAATGCGCAGAACCGCGCGATCAATGCATTGCCGGACGGTCCGGACAAGGAGCAGGCCCGCAAGAGCCTGAATGAGCACGGCAATCAGCTGGCCTACCAGGCCATCCGCCGCGACCTGCTGCGCGCGCTGTATTCCCCAGCGCAGCTGCGGGAGCAGATGGTCTGGTTCTGGCTCAATCATTTCAGCGTCTATCAATACAAGGCCAATGTGCGCTGGCTGGTCGGCGACTACGAGGAGCGCGCGATCCGGCCGCATGCGCTCGGTCACTTCCGCGATCTGCTGCTCGCGACACTCGAGCATCCGGCCATGCTGCAGTACCTGGACAATGCCCAGAACGCCGCGGGACACATCAACGAGAACTACGCGCGCGAGCTCATGGAGCTGCACACGCTCGGCGTGGGCTCGGGCTACACCCAGCACGACGTGCAGGAGCTCGCACGCGTGCTCACCGGCGTCGGCGTCAACGCCGGCGACGCGCCACGACTGGGCCCTGCGCTCGAGCGCGAGTACCGGCGCGTCGGCGCCTTCGAATTCAATCCGGCGCGCCACGATAGCGGGCCCAAGACGCTGTTCGGACAGCGGATCGGGGGCACCGGGTTCGGCGAGGTCGAGGCAGCGGTGACGCTCATCGTGCACCAGAGCGCCTGTGCCCATTTCATATCGCGCGAGCTCAGCACCTGGTTCGTTGCCGACGATCCGCCACCGGCCCTGGTCGAACGCATGGCACAGACCTTCGGGCGCACTGACGGGGACATCGCCGCGGTGCTGCGCACGATGTTCTTGAGTCCGGAGTTCGACGCCGCGCTCGGCGCCAAGTTCAGGGACCCGCTGCACTTCGTGATCGCCTCGGTGCGCCTCGCCTATGACGGCCAGCAGATCCGCAATACGCGCCCGCTGCTGAACTGGCTCTCCGCGCTCGGCGAGGCACCGTACGGCCGCGTGACGCCGGACGGCTATCCGGCCACGGAGCCGGGCTGGGCGAGCCCGGGCCAGCTCAGCCGGCGCTTCGAGATCGCACGCGCGATCGGGATTGGCAATGCCGGACTGTTCGACCCGGAAGACGGCAGCCCGGCGACGACCAGCGGCTTCCCGCAGCTCGAGAACCGGGTGTATTTCGAGGCCATCGAACCATTCCTGAGTACGTCTACCCGCGCCGGACTGGCGCGCGCGAATTCACAGGCGGAGTGGAACAGCTTCCTGCTCTCCTCCCCGGACTTCAGCTACCAGTGAGGTGAGCAGCGCATGAACCGTCGCCAGATGTTCAAGCTCGCTGCCGCCGGTCTTGCGAGCACCCTCGGGGTCACGCGCCTGTATGCCGCGCCGTCCAGCGGACCGCGCTTCCTGCTGGTGTTCCTGCGCGGTGGCTACGACGCCACGAACCTGCTGATCCCCACCTCCAGCAGCTACTACTACGAGGCGCGACCGAATCTCGCGATCGCGCGCCCGGATCCGGCGGCACCGGCCGGGGCGCTGGCCCTCGATGGCGACTGGGCGCTGGCACCGGCGGTACGCGATACGGTCGGACTGCTCTACCAGCAGGGACAGGCCGCGTTCGTCCCCTTTGCCGGCACCGAAGACCTGACCCGCAGCCACTTCGAGACCCAGGACAGCATCGAGCTCGGGCAGCCGGTCAGCAGTGCGCGTAACTATCGCTCCGGTTTCCTCGCGCGCCTGTCCGAGACGCTCATCGGCGTTCCGGCGATCGCGTTCACCGACGCGCTGCCGCTGGCCTTCCAGGGCAGCACGCCAGTGCCGAACCAGTCCCTGAAGAGCGTCGGCAAGCCGCCGTTCGATGATCGCCAGGCTCACATCCTGACCGACATGTACGCCGGGCATCACCTGCAGAGCGCCGTCGGCAGCGGCCTTACGCTGCGAGCCGAAGTCGCCCAGGCGATGATGGACGAGATGAATGGGGCGAGCCGCGACGCGATCGCCCCGAAGGGCTTCGAGCTCGAGGCCGCGCGCATGGCGCGCCTGATGCATGAGCAGTACCGGATCGGGTTCATCGACGTGGGAGGATGGGACACGCACGTGAACCAGGGCGCGGCGTCCGGCACGCTGGCGGGCAACCTCGCGAGCCTCGGACGCGGCCTCGCCGCCTACGCGCAGACCCTCGGACCGGAGTGGCAGAACACCGTAGTGGTCGTGCTATCGGAATTCGGGCGGACGTTCCGCGAGAACGGTAATCGCGGCACCGACCACGGTCACGGGTCGGTGTACTGGGTGCTCGGTGGCGCCATCAGCGGCGGGCGCATCGCCGGCGAGCAGCAGCGGCTCGAGCGCGCCACGCTATTCCAGGATCGCGACTATCCGGTGCTGAATGACTACCGCGCCGTGCTCGGCGGGCTGTTCCGCGCTCTATGGGGGCTACAGCCGGGGCAGAGCGAGCGCATATTTGCGCAGGTCGATCCGGTTGATCTGCGGCTTGCCTAGCCGCCGCTGTCCGGCCGCCGGTGCGCGGCGCGCAGCCGGCGGACCAGGTACCAGACGATCAGTGCGTTCACGAGCAGAGTCACGGTGATCGCGAGGCGATGGCCCGGCGTGCGCTGGAACCATTCCCACAGCTCGAATGGCATCAGCGACGCGGTGGCCGTGACCGTGAGCCACTCCCCCCACGTGCGGCGCAGCCACAGGCCGGTGCCTTCGACGAATGCCACCACCGTATAGAGCGTCGTCGCGGCGATGACCAGATGCATCTTGTTGGCATCCAGCCCCTGCACCCACGTCAGCGCGCGCTCGAGCAGCCGCTGATCGAGCGGGTCGGTCAGCGAGGCGGTGAAGTTGCGCAAGCGCTCGACCGTGGCCGGATCGAGCAGGCGATGCACGCCGTAGGTCGTGGCGAGGAACAGCAGTGCCTTGCCGTACTTGAGCAGCGCGATCAGGCGCAGGCCATCGAGCCGTCCGGGCGTCGGCCGTGGCGTGGACGCAGCGGCACCGGATTGTGGCCCCGGCGCGGCTGTCGCTGCGGAAGATGGTTTATCCAAGGGATCGGACCGTCCTGAAAAGGCGCGTAACTTAGGCGATCGGACCGCGCTGCGTCACGCGAATTCGGCACTGGCTCACGGCGACACCGGGGTATCGGGCCGGGAGCCCCACTCGGCCCAGGAGCCGTCGTAGAGCGCACCACGCGGCAGGCCCGCCACCGCGAGACCGAGACTCAGCACGGCCGCCGTGAGTCCCGAACCGCAGCTCGTGACGGGCGCGCTGGCAGCATCGGCACCCTCGGCCGCGAAGCGCTCGCGCAGTGCGTGCGGCGGCAGCATGGTCTCGCCGTTCACCAGCAATTCCCCGAACGGCAGGTTGCGGCTGCCCGGAATGTGCCCGCGGCGCAGGCCCGCCCGCGGCTCGCTGACCCGGGCATGGAACCGGTCGGCCGAGCGGGCATCGAGCACGAGTTCAGTACGGCTATCGAGATTCGCGCGCAGATCGCCGAGCCCGCGCAGGTGGCGAGCCGTGAGGCTGGCCTTGAAATCCCCTTCAGGCACGGGCGCGGCCGGACCGTGCTGCAGCGCGCGGCCTTCGCGTCGCCACTTGGGCAGGCCTCCGTCGAGCACCGCAGCGGCTTCTTGCCCGTAGAGCTGCAGCAGCCACCACGCCCGCGCACTCGAGTAGATCCCCTTCTGGTCGTAGCAGACGACGCGCTGGCCGGCACGCAGTCCCAGTCCCCGCATCAGCCGCTCGAAGCGCGCCGCACCCGGCACCATGTGCGGCAGCGTCGCATCGGGATCGGCAATCACATCGATGTCGAAGAACCGTGCGCCCGGCAGGCGTTCCGCCTCGAACAACACGCGTGCATCGCGCTGCTCGCCGGGCAGATACCAGCTCGCGTCGAACACGGCGATATCGGGCGAACCGATCGCCTGCGCGAGCCATTCGGTGCTCACCAGCGGATTCACGAGGCACCCCCCTCCCCGGCCTGTGACGTGGACGTGAATGATGCCCTAAGGCGGCAGACGGCGCGCGCCGGTGAAGGGGTTGACGCCCTGCTGCGCGAGCGCCACCCATGCGAGGGCGCCCAGATGCAGCAGGTGCGGATACACCCGCGGCTGCGTCGGGTCGCTCGCGAGCATGAAGCCGGTCGGGACCGTGCCGTCGCTGGTCGCGAAATACCCGGCACCGGAAACGTGTGCAGCCTCGAGCAGCGCACGCAGCGCATCGCCCTGCGAGTCGCGCTGCAGGAGCCCGAGCAGCAGCAGCATCTGCGCGCTGCCCTCGATCCAGGGCCCGCCGCCGGCGCTGCTGTAGGAGTAGCCCGAGTCGGACTGCAGCCGGCTCTGTGCGCTCGCCAGAGCCGCGCCGTAGCGCTGCATGCCGTGGGGCAGCGCGAGCAGCGGCCAGATCTGCGCATCGAGCGCGAGCACGGGATTGGGAGTGGTGCCGTCCTCGAGCGTGCCGGCGGCGAAGCAGCCACACCGCCCATCCCACATCGCCGCAACGAAGCCAGCCGCAGCGCGCGCCAGTTGGCTCCAGTGCGGGTCGCCGCTTGCGCGCGCCAGGCGCTCGAAGGCCGCAGCCAGATCGATGTTGTGCTCGGTAGACTTCCAGCGCACGGGCGTTGGCACCGGTTCGTGCCCCTGCGCGCCGCCCATGAAGCCGCCCGCGCCGCGCTGGTCGCGCTGCATCTCGACCCACGCACCGAGACGCAGTGCCGCCTCCCGGTAGGGACGCCCGGCCACACCTCCGGCCGCAGGCGTGTCCCGCCGCTCATCGAGTGCGAGCAGTGCCAGCATCGCCCAGGCCACGTTGCCGCTGTCGGTTCCGGCCTGGTAGGAATCTTCGAGCCAGCGGCCCTGCGCTCGATCCCACCATCCGGCGAGCCGCAGCGTTGCGGGCGCGCCCGCCAGGTAGGCATTTCGCACGCGCCCGTCGTGCCAGTAGCGATCCTGCACGGTCGCCAGCCGCAACGCGTCTGCGATCCGGCGCGCGAGATCGATGCGCCCGCAGGCTACCAGCGCGATCGCCGCGACCGCGTTGTCATAGACAAAAGCAGCCTGATCGAGCGGACCGGGCGGTGCGGTCGGATAGCTGGCGAGCAGGGCCGCGCCCGCGGTCGCGGCCAGCGGACGCTCCAGGTCCTCGCAGGCCACATTGGAGGCGGCGTGTGCCGGCAGCGCCGGCGCGAGCGCCAGCGGCAGCCATACCATGAAAAAAAAGGCCCGGAGCGATCCGGGCCTTCTTGTCGCGTTCAGCGAAGTGCGTGCCGCCTTACCAGCGACCACCACCACCGCCGCCGCCGCCGCCGCCGCCGCCGTTGCCGCGGAAGCCACCACCACCACCGCCGCCACCCGGGCGTCCACCACCCGTGCGCGGCTTGTCCTGGGCCTCGTTGACCCGCAGCGGACGACCATTCATCGAATAGCCATTGAGACTCTGTATCGCACGTGCCGCATCGGCCTGGCTCATCTCGACGAACCCAAAGCCACGCGGACGACCGGTCTCCCGATCGGTCGGCAGCGACACGGCCTCGACCGTGCCATGCTGAGAGAACAGCGTACGAACTTCGGCCTCACTGGCCGTGAACGGCAGATTACCTACATAGATCTTCGCCATAAAAGTCACACTCTCCAGAGCGAATCGACCACTTGGGGTCGTACAACACGGCAGGAACAACAACCGAGGTCAGGGAGAGAGCGTCTCACGAGCCGTCAAAGCGTGGATCCTGTCACCATGATCGAAGGCGGTTCGGGTCCGGAAATGAAGCAGGAACGCTCGACGATCGTGAAAGATTGTATCACAAAGGGCTTTATTTACAGCTCGATTTATGTCAGAGGGGTCCTACACTGGGACCGGTAGCCGGCCCCTCTGCGGCCGGGTGCTACCCAACCGATTCCACAGAAGAGGCCATGAACAGCGATTCCCCGCCAAGACTTTCTTATCCATGCAGCTATCCCGTCAAGGTGATGGTGCGCGCCGAACCAAACGTCCGTTTGCAGGTTGATGCGATCATGGAGCGCCATGCCGGACCGCTCGACCTGGCTGCGGTCGGCGAGCGCCATTCCGCCCAGCAGCGCTTCATTGGACTGACTTATGTCATCCAGGCACGTAGCGAGGCGCACATCACCGAAGTGTTCGAGGCGCTGAAGCTCTGCCCGCAGGTACTGCTCGTGCTTTAGCCGAGCGCGCTACGCGCTATGGCCAGATGCTGGCCCGCTCGTCGAAGTCCGCGCTGGCGCGCGCGACGACGCAGAATCGCTGGCCGGTGGGTGCCTCCATGACCCACCAGGTGCGTACCTGCTCGATGCGCCGCGCGCCGAGCCCCTCGAGGCGTCGGACCTCCGCGTCGATGTCGTCGGTCTCGATGTCCAGGTGCACACGGCTCGCATGGCTGACGGCCTGGACTTCGATGTGCAGGGCATCGCTGGGATCGAGCAGTTCAATGTAGCGATCGGCCTGCGGTGGCGGCAGCTTTCGGCTGCGCATGCCGAGCGCCTCACTCCAGAAGCCCGCCGCGGCACCAAGGTCCGTGCTCTCGCAGTCGATGATGAAGCCGCGCAGCTTGCTACGGTGCATGATTGGCCGCGCGCTTAAGGCCGCGCGCGGTGCATCAGCGCACTGGCGGCCAGGTTGAACAGGCCGAGCAGCAGTCCGCCGAGCAGCGCGGCGCCGAAGCTGTCGATGCGCAATCCCGGCACCAATGCGCCAGTCAGCAGCAGCATCAGCGCGTTGATCACGATCAGGAACAGGCCGAGCGTCAGGATCGTGATCGGCAGCGTGATCAGCACCAGGATCGGCCGCACCAGGAAGTTCACCAGTCCCAGCACCAGCGCGGCGAGCAGGGCCGTCACGAAGCCGTTGATATGGATGCCATGCACGAACTGGCCCACGAGCCACAGCAGCAGCGCGCTGACGAGCAGGTGTACGAGCAGGCGGGACATCGCGCGATGCTACGCCGTCGCTCCGGGTGCATCAAATCCGCCATCCTGCCTGCGTGCTGATCACGCACGCTCCACCGGCGCGCTGCGCAGCGCCTTTTCGATACGGCGGTCTGGAACCAGCCACAGCAGCGCTGACAGCCAGTACAGCGCCTGTGCGCTCCAGTGCGATACAAACGCCAGCGGGATGGCACTCAGGTAGACCAATGGCGAGAGCTTGCCCTTCCAGTCCCGGCCGAGCGCGCGCTGGAGCAGTGAGTCCGGACCCTGCGCGGCGATGATCGTCTGCTGCAGCAGCAGGTAGGCCAGTGCCGCCATCAGCAGCACGAATCCGTAGACCGCGGAGGGAGCTGCGGCAAACTGGTTCTCGCCCATCCAGGCGGTGGCAAACGGCACCAGCGAAAGCCAGAACAGCAGGTGCAGATTGGCCCACAGCATCGGGCCGCTCACGGTGCGGCTGGTATGCAGCAGATGATGATGATTGTTCCAGTAGATACCGACGTAGATGAAGCTCAGCACGTAGGCCAGGAATACCGGGCCCAGCGGACGCAGGGCCGCGATGCCCTGCCCCACCGGCGCCTTGAGCTCGAGCACCATGATCGTGATCAGGATCGCGATCACGCCATCGCTGAAGGCCTCGAGCCGGCTGCTCGTCATGCCGGGCCGGAGCCAGGGTGCAGCGCGAGCCACGCGCGCGCTGCCGGCTCGGAATCAAAAACGTTCGCCTTCGCACCCCGGTTGGTCGCCACGGTGACCGCAAACTTCTGCGGATCGATCATCTCGGCGCGCGCAACCACGGCAACGCAGATCGCCCCGCCGGCCGCCGTGGCCCAGCGCTCACCGATACGGTAGCGCTCGAGCACGCCAGGCTGCGCGGGCAGTTGCAGCCCGTCGGCCAGGATCAGCAGCCGCTCGAGCATCTGCGCACGCGCCATCACGATCGCGGCGGTGCCCTGCGCGATGGCCTGCTCCAGCGCCATGGCGCCCTCGAGCCGGTACACGCCGATTCCGTCCGCGCGTTCGATCTGCACCGGTATCGTCATCGGATCCCCCTGTGGCTCGCACAAAGTCCGCTCCAGCCGTACCGCGTCGATGGCCCCGCGATAATAGCCGGCGACGATCGCACGGCGCGCGAATCCATGGCGCTCGTAGAACGAGATCGCACGCGGGTTGTCGGCACGCGCCTCGACCAATACCCGCAACAGCCCGAGCGTGCTCGCCGGCTCGAGCAGCCAATTCAGCAGCCGCCCGCCCCAGCCCTGCCGCCGGTACGCCGGCTGCACCGCCAGCAGCGCCAGGTGCGCATGCGTCTCGCCGTAATGCATGATCCCGAAGCCGAGCACGCCGCCGCGCCCCGCCGCCAGCACGACGTTGCTCGAGCGGTCGGCGATCGCGTGGCGGACGCGCTCGCCGGTCCAGCTCCACGGCAGTCCATGCTCGATGAACTCGCGCGACATGAGCGCTATCTGCGCCGCATCCGCGCGCGCGGCCAACCGGAACTGCGCTACTGCTGCCACGCCGGAGTTGGCCGCGCGCAGGCTGCCTCGGCGCCTGCGCGCGAGCGACGCTGCAGCTGCGCGCACAGCAGCGGTGCGAACTCCTCGGCCACCGCTCGCAGCTCGCGCGGACCGCCGAGCGCTGCGAGCTGCGTCATCGCGAGGCCCGCATAGCCGCACGGATTGATACGACCAAAGGGCTCGAGGTCCATGTCGACGTTCAGCGCGAGCCCGTGGTAGCTGCCGCCGCGGCGGATGCGCAAGCCGACGCTCGCGAGCTTGGCGCCATCGACGTACACCCCTGGCGCATCGGCCCGGCATTGCGCATGGATGCCAAAGCGCGCCGTGTATTCCACCACGCTCGCCTCGAGCGCCGTGACGAGTGCGCGCACATCCAGGCCCGCGCGCCGCACGTCGATCAGCGGGTAGACGATGAGCTGTCCCGGGCCGTGGTAGGTGACCTGGCCCCCGCGATCGATCTGGATCACGGGAATATCCCCCGGATCCAGCACGTGCGCACGCTCAGCGTTCATGCCGAGCGTATAGACCGGCTCGTGCTCGAGCAGCCAGATCTCATCAGGGCTCGCGGCATCGCGAGCGCTGGTGTAGTCCTGCATCGCCCGCCAGGTGGGCTCGTAGCTGGCGCGCCCGAGCCAGCGCAAGCGCGGCGCGCCAGGATCCGCCGGCAGCGACGGTGCTGCTTCAGGGGCTCGGGAGGCCTGCATTGTTGCCTGCCAGGGCCTGCTCGGCCCGGTAGCTGGAGCGCACCAGCGGGCCGGACACGCACTCGCGGAATCCGCGCGCGAGGCCCCAGGACCGGTAGCGCGCAAAATCCTCGGGGCTCACGAAGCGCTCGACCGGCAGGTGATTCACGGTCGGGCGCAGGTACTGCCCCAGCGTCAGGATGTCCACGTCGATCGCGCGCAGGTCATCCATGCACTGCGCGATTTCTGGTTCGCTCTCGCCGAGTCCCAGCATCAGGCTGGTCTTGGTCAGGACCGCGGGCCGGTGCCGCTTGGCATGCGCCAGCACGCGCAGCGTCTGCTCGTAGCCGGCACGCGGATCGCGCACCGGGTGGGTGAGACGCCGCACCGTCTCGACGTTCTGTGCGAACACGCACAGCCCCGCATCGACCACCGTCTCCACGTCGCGCTGCACGCCCTGAAAATCGGGCGTCAACGCCTCGATCGCGGTGTCGGGGTTGCGCTCGGCGATCGCGCGAATGCAGGCCGCGTAGTGCGCCGCGCCGCCGTCCGGCAGGTCATCGCGATTCACCGAGGTCAGCACGACGTAGCGCAGCCGCATCAGCGCCACGCTCTGCGCCACGTGCGCGGGCTCCTCGGGATCGAGCCAGCCGCGCGGATTGCCGGTGTCGACCGCGCAGAACCGGCAGGCGCGGGTACACACCGCCCCCATCAGCATGATCGTCGCGGTGCCTGCGTTCCAGCACTCGCCGATGTTCGGGCACTTCGCCTCCTCGCAGACCGTGGCGAGCCGGTGCGAGCGCACGGTGCGACGAACCGCATCGTAGCCCTCCCCGGCGGCGAGGGGTGCCTTGAGCCAGCGCGGCTTGCCGGTCAGACCGTGGGGGCCGGCCATGCCGGCCGCTCCCGCCGATCCCGCCGATCCCGCCGTACCCGCCGTGTCGCGCTTGATGCCGTCCCGGATGGCGGTGAAACCCTGCGGCGTCACGTACTTCTCGCCGCTGCGCGCAGCGGCTGCGGTCACGATCGGTATGCTCTTGATGCTGCTCATGGGGAACGGGGGTTCGGGCTGATTCTAGCGGAACACGACCGTGGGCGTGCCGCTGGGCAGCACAGTTTTCATTGCAGAGCGGCCAGTCGCTCCGGCGTGCCGACGTCGCTCCAGGCCCCCCGATAGACCTGACCGTGCAGACGGCCAGCCTCGATCGCACGCCGGAGCAGCGGCAGCAGCGGAAAGCGGCCGGGCGTGCAGCGCTCGAACATTTCGGGGCGGTACAGGCCGATGCCGGCATAGGTCCAGCGCGGCGTGCCCTGTTCGAGCACGCGGCCGTCCTGCAGCGCGAAGTCGCCGTCCGGCACGTGCGCCGGATTGGGTACCAGCACGAGCTGCGCCAGCGCGTCCCCGCCCAAGCCCAGCGCCGCGAAGTCGAAATCGGTATGAACGTCGGCGTTGATCACCAGGAACGGGTCGGGGCTCAGCCAGGGCAGCGCCCGGAAAATGCCACCGCCGGTCTCGAGCGCCGTATCGCCCTCATCGCTGTAGCGCAGGCGCAGATTCCAGCGCGCGCCGTCGCCCAGAGCGGCACGGATCGCAGCGCCCTGCCAGCTCAGGTTGATCACCACCTCCGGGACGCCCAGCCGGGCGAGCTTCTCGAGGTGGTAGACGATCAGCGGCTTGCCGCGCACCGGCAGCAGCGGCTTCGGGCACGCGTCGGTCAGCGGGCGCAGCCGCTCGCCGCGACCGGCAGCAAGCACAATCGCGCGCCGCGGCGGGCTCATGCGCCTGCCGTCAGCACGCGTGCATTGGCCGCCGCCAGTCGCGGCACCACGTGCGCGTCGAGCCACTGCGAGAACTCGCGCAGCTCGGGAAAGTCCCGGGCCACCTCGCTGACGTAGCCGAGCGTGCGCGGCAGGTCGGCGAGATAGCCGGGCTTGCCGTCGCGGTACCACAGGCGCGCGAAGATCCCGAGTACCTTGAGGTGCCGCTGCAGCCCGGCGAGGTCGAACCAGCGCAGGAACTGTCTGCGGTCCGCCCCGCCATCGCCGCCCTCGGCCACCAGCCGTGCGCGAAACGCATCCACCCAGTGCTCGACCTGAGCGCGCGGCCAGCCCACGTAGCAATCCTTGAGCAGCGACACCAGATCGTAGCCGGCCGGTCCTTCGACCGCGTCCTGGAAGTCGACGATGCCGGGATTGCGGTCCCCGGTGACCATCAGATTGCGCGAGTGGTAGTCGCGGTGCACGAACACGGTCGGCTGCGCGAGCGCTTCCGCACACAGGAACTCGAACACCGAGGCGAGCAGCGCACGTCCTTCGGCACCGGGCTCGAATTGCAGGTGGCGCACGCAGAACCACTCTGGCATCAGCGCCATCTCGCGTGCCAGCAGCTTACCGTCGTAGCGGGCGAGCGAGCGCGCCATCCCGCGGCCACGCGTCTGGATGCGCAGCAGCGCCTCCAGCGCATCGGCATACAGCGTATCGGCGCCGCCGGGCTCAGCGAGCCGGGCGAGGTAGTGCACGGACCCGAGGTCCTCGAGCAGGACGAAGCCCTGTGCGCTGTCCACGGCGTCGATGCGCGGCACATGCACGTCGCAGCGCTCGAGCAGCGCGCTGACCCGCAGGTACGGCGCGAGATCCTCCCGCTCCGGCGGGGCATCCATGACGATGCGGGTGGCGCCGTCGGCGCGCCAGGCACGAAAGTAGCGGCGGAAGCTCGCATCGGCGGAAGCCGGCTCGATCCGGTGCAACGTGCCGCGCAGCTCGGTCGCCAGCCATCGCCTGATCTGCTCGAGCCGCGGATCGCTGTCATTCATCGCTTTGAGATTTCACCTCTCGCGCCGGGCGCCACGGTCCGGGCGGGCTGTCATTATAATGTCCATCACATGATTTCCTCCCCGTATCTGCGCGCGCTCTGTGGCGCAGCTCTCGGCGGCCTACCCTTGCTCGTGGTGCGGGCGGCAGAGCCCCCTTGCAGCGAGCCCGGGAACGGCAGTGCGACGCAGTGGCTCGCGGCGCTGCCGACCGCCGCCGCCGCGCGCGCCAACCCGCTCGAATCGGCGCTGCGTCGCGATCCCGGTGCGATCGGTGGCGACATCATCACGCGCTCGGATGCCCTCAACGGCACGGAGGCGGGGGAGACCGAACTCACTGGAAACGTCGACGTGCGCTTCGGCGCACGCGAGATCCAGGCCGACCGGCTGACCTACGAGCGCGACAGCAACACCTTTAACGTCAGCGGCACGGTGCGCTACCGCGACCCGCTGGTGCGGCTGGAAGGCGATTCGGGCCACTACGGCATCGACGGCGCGAGCTTCAGCCATGCCCAGTTCGAATTCCTGAAGCAGCCGGGGCACGGCAGTGCCGAGCAGATCTCGATGAGTCCGGGGAATGTGCTGACGCTGCGCCGGGTGACCTACACCAGCTGCCCGGCAGCGCGGGCCGACTGGCAGATCCGTGCGCGCGAGCTGGTGCTCGACACCAACACCAGCCGAGGCGTCGGCTACGGCGCGACGGTGGACTTCGAGGGCGTACCGATCGCCTATCTGCCCTGGATTTCCTTTCCGCTCAATGAAGCGCGTCAGAGCGGGTTCCTGTTCCCCGACGTCGGCACCTCCGGCCGCAGCGGCGGCTCGATCGGAGTGCCGTGGTATTGGAACATCGCGCCCAATCAGGATGCGACCTTCACTCCGGGCTACTACACGCTGCGCGGCGCGGCGCTCGGCGGCGAATACCGCTTCCTGACCGCCAGCAGCCACGGCTCCCTGGTCGCGAACTACCTGCCGAGCGATCACGCCTACGGCAGCGAGCGCAATTCCGTGATCGCGCTGGACCAGACGCAGCTCGGATGGAACACGCGCCTCGACGTGGTCGCCGAGAGCGTCAGCGATACCGAGTACTTCGAGGACTTCACGCTCGGCTCGCAATCGACCAGCACGCCATTCCTGCCGCGCAGCGTCGCGCTCGTGCATCGCGACGACATCTGGAACCTCAAGGCGCAGATGACCGGCTACCAGACGCTCGACGTGACGCTGCCGCTGGACGAGCGCCCTTACATCCAGCTGCCCGCCCTCAGCGCCAGCGCGCTGTGGGCACCGCTGCAATGGCCGGCGTTCAGGACCGGCTTCGACAGCGAGCTGACCGACTTCACGCGCGCCACCGGGGAGACCGGCTGGCGGCTGGACGCGCGGCCGCAGCTCGGACTGGACGTGACCGGGCCTGGGTATTTCCTGCGTCCAAGCGTCGCCTGGGACTATACCCGCTACGCGCTGCGCGACGCTCCCACCGCCGATACCAGCCCGTCGCGCAGCCTGCCGATCCTGGATTTCGATGCCGGCCTGCAGTTCGAGCGCCAGGGCAGCGCCGCCGCGCTGCGCAACGTCACGCTCGAACCACGCATCATGTATGTGTACATCCCCTATCGCGACCAGAGCAACCTGCCGGTGTTCGATACCGGCGCGCCCGACCCCAACCTGATCGAGCTGTTCCGGCCCAACCGCTTCGTCGGCCTGGATCGCATCGGCGATGCCAATGCGGTCACGCTCGGAGTCACGACCCAGGTGTTCGAGAGCGCCAGTGGCGTACGCTACCTCAGCGCCACGGTGGGCCAGAGCTACTACCTGCAGAGGGCGCGCGTGACGCTGCCCGCGCAGCCGACCAATCCTCTCGGGACGGCCAGCTCCAATGCGACCTCGAGCCTGATCGGCCAGCTGATCCTGACCGCCTGGCGCCACTGGAACCTGCAGCTCGACGCCGCCTCGAATACCACGCTGACGGGCGTCGAGCGCTCCGAGCTGACCCTGCAGTATCTCGCCAGCAGCAGGCAAGTGGCCAACCTCAGCTACCGCTACGAGCAGGGCCAGCTCGAGCAGGCCGACGTATCGGTGGCCTGGCCGATCGGCGGGCACTGGGATGCCTACGCGCGCGCGGTGTACTCACTGCGCGACCATGAATCGATCGAGGACTTCGCCGGCTTCCAATACCACGGCTCCTGCTGGGGCGTGCGCCTGGTCGCCCAGCGCTCGGTCAGCACGCGCACCGGCGAACGCGATACGGGGGTATCGGTACAGCTGGAACTGAACGGCCTCTCCAATGTCGGAAGCGGAGTCAGTGCTTTCCTTGAGCAGTCGATTCGGGGATACTCCGCCTCCGCCAGATCAGGCCCAACGCAAGCGCCAACCCTCTGAGGCGAATGGATATTCTGATGTCGTATCCCGCCCCGCAGCTGCGCCGCCCCCGCTTCCGGGCGCCGGCGGCCGCCCTCGTGCTCGCGCTGGGCACGCTCGCGCACGCCGCCGAGCCGCCCAAGCCGCTGTCGACCCACGGGATCGCGCTCGAGCGCGTCGTCGCGGTGGTCAACGATGGCGTCGTGCTCGAGAGCGAGCTGGACGCACAGACCCGCGAGGTCAGCGCCCGCCTGGTTGCACAGAAGATCGCCTTGCCCGATTCCGGGGTATTGCGCACTCAGGTGCTCGACCGCCTCGTGCTCGATGAAATCCAGGCGCAGCGCGCCGAGCACGCGGGCATCAAGGTCTCGGACGAGCAGGTCAACGCGGCGCTCACGGACATCGCGAAGCGCCAGAACCTGACGCTCGAGCAGCTGCCCGAGAAGCTGGCCGCCGACGGCGTGGACTACGCCGCGTACCGCGCGGAACTCAAGCGCGAGATCGCCCGCCAGGTGCTGCGCCAGCGCGACGTCATCGAGCGCATCTCGATCACGCCGCATGAACTCGACCAGTATCTCGATCATCAGCAGAAGACGGCCAACGCCGCCAACGAGTACAACGTGTCGCACATCCTGATTGCGGTGGCGCAGGATGCGAGCCCGGCCCAGCTCGCCGACGCGGCCAAGCGGGCACGCGACATCGTCGCTCGCGCGCGCGCCGGCGACGACTTCGGCAAGCTCGCACTGACCTACTCGCAGAGCGAGACCGCGCTGGAAGGCGGTCTGCTCGGCTGGCGCAAAGGCACTGAGTTGCCGACCTTCCTGGCCGATACGATCGCCCGCATGAAGGCTGGGGAAGTCTCCGACGTGATGCAGACCTCGAGTGGCTTCCACATCGTGAAGCTGAACGACACGCGCATCGCGGGCGGTTCGCGCATCGTCCAGCAGGTGCACCTGCGCCATATCCTGCTCAAGCCCACGGAGATCGAGGACGACGCGACGGTGCGGCAGAAGCTCGCGCACATGCGCGACCAGATTGAGGCCGGCCAGGAGGAGTTCGCAGTGCTGGCCCGTACTAACTCGCAAGATCCGGGCTCCGCCGTCAACGGCGGCGACCTTGGCTGGGCCCAGCCCGAAACGTACGTGCCGGCATTCGCGGCGGTCGCGGGCGAGTTGAAAGAGAACGAGATCAGCCAGCCGTTCCGCACCGAGTACGGCTGGCACATCATGCAGCTGCTCGGGCGCCGGGATTACGACAACACCAACGAGGCGGCGCGCGAAAAGGCCTACGAGGCGCTGCGCGACAGCCGTCTCGAGGAGGCCACCGAGCTGTGGCTGCAGCGCATTCGCGACGAGGCCTACGTCGAGCTGCGCCTCTGATTGCGCCTTCGATTGCGCCCATAGCCCTGAGCGCCGGCGAGCCGGCAGGCATCGGGCCCGAGCTGTGTCTGGCAGCCGCGCAGCAGCCCCGCAACTGGCCACTGGTATGCGTTGCCGACCGCGTGCTGCTGGCGCAGCGCGCGCAACGGCTGCACTGGACGGTCGGGCTGCAGGACTACACTCCGGGCCTGCCCATCGCGTGCGAGGCCGGGCAGCTGTGCGTGCTGCACCAGCCGCTCGCGGCCTCGAGCGTGCCCGGGCAGCTCGACGCGGCGAACGCCCACTACGTGCTCGGGCTCATCGACCGGGCGGTCGACGGCTGCATGCGCGGCGAATTCAGTGCGCTCGTGACCGCGCCGGTACAGAAGAGCCTGCTCAGTGATGCGGGGGTCGCCTTCAGCGGCCACACCGAGTACATCGCGTTGCGCACGCGCTCACCTCACCCGGTCATGCTGCTCACCGCAGGCACCCTGCGGGTGGCGCTCGCGACCACGCACCTGGCGCTGCGCGAGGTCAGTTCGGCGCTGAACACGCCCGACCTGCTCGCGACGCTGCTGATCCTCGCGGGCGACCTGCACCGCTTCTTCGGTATCGAGCAGCCGCGCATCGCGGTCTGCGGGCTGAACCCGCATGCCGGCGAGGCGGGCCATCTCGGAGACGAGGAGCTGCGGATCATTGCGCCGGCGATCCGACAGGCCCGCGCGCGAGGTGTGCGGGTCGAGGGGCCGCTGCCTGCCGATACGGCATTCGTGCCGCGCCAGCTCGCGACCTGCGATGCCGTGCTGGCGATGTACCACGACCAGGGCCTCCCGGTGCTCAAGGCGCTCGGCTTCGGTCAGGCCGTGAATGTGACGCTGGGGCTGCCGATCGTGCGCACATCGGTGGATCACGGCACCGCGCTCGATCTGGCCGGCACCGGTCGCGCCGATTCCGGCAGCCTGCTCGCGGCGATTGCGATGGCCGGGCACATCGCCACGGTCGTGCAGCCGCGTGAGCGCACGGGCCCGTGAAGCGCGCGCGCAAGCGCTTCGGGCAGCACTTCCTGCACGACCCGGCGGTGATCGCGCGGATCGTGGCCGCGATTGCGCTGCAGCCGGGCGACGCGGCGGTCGAGATTGGTCCCGGGCGCGGCGCGCTGACCTCGCAGCTGCTCGCCGCCGCCGGCAGGCTCGACGCGGTGGAGATCGACCGGGACCTCGCCGCCGAGCTGCGCGCGCGCTTCGCCGCGCAGCCACACTTCACGCTGCACGAGCAGGACGCGCTCGAGATGGACTGGCGCTCGCTCGCGCTGCTGCGCGGCACCCGGCTGCGGGTGGTCGGCAACCTGCCCTACAACATCTCGACACCACTGCTGTTCCGGCTGCTGCGGGACGCCGGGTCGATCCTCGACATGCACTTCATGCTGCAGAAGGAAGTCGTCGACCGCATCCTCGCGCCCCCGGGCAGCCGGACCTATGGCCGCCTGACGGTGATGCTTGCGCCCCTGGCACGGGCCGTGCGGGTGCTGGAGGTCGGGGCGGGCGCGTTCCAGCCTCCGCCGCAGGTCAGCTCGGCGATGGTGCGCCTGACCGTAGAACCGTCACCGCCCGAATGGGCGCGCACGCCGCTCTATGCCACGCTCGTGACCGCGGCCTTCGGTCAGCGGCGCAAGACCCTGCGCAATGCCCTGGGCGGCCTGCTCGACGCCTCGCAGATCAGCGCGCTTGGCATCGACCCCGGTGCTCGGGCAGAGGTGCTGGCGCCAGAACAGTTCGGCGCGCTTGCCCGCGCAGCGGCCGGAAGTATTCGCTAAGCTTGGCCGAGTATTCGCTAAGCTTGACCACCAGCATGCGCGAGGACCGCCACAAGATACGCGTCGAGGTGGAGACCAGTTACCTCGAGGACCAGTCTGAACCGCGCGAGCGCCGGTTCGTGTTCTCGTACACGATCACGATCCGCAACGAGGGCGCGGTTCCGGCGAAGCTGATGACGCGCCACTGGGTGATCACCGACGCCGACGGGCAGGTGCGGGAAGTGCGCGGCGACGGCGTGGTCGGCGAGCAGCCGTACCTGCTGCCGGGCCAGGGGTTCCGCTATTCGAGCGGCGCCGTGCTCGAGACGCCCGTAGGCGCGATGCACGGCAGCTACCAGATGGTCGGCGACGACGGTGCGCACTTCGAAGCGCCGATCCCAGCCTTCCGCCTCGCCATTCCGGGAATGCTGCACTAGGCAGCGCATGGCGCGCTGGGCCATCGGAGACGTGCAGGGCTGCAGCGAGGAGCTCGAGGAGCTGCTGGCGCTGATCCGCTTCAATGCGGATCGCGACCGTCTCTGGTTCGTCGGCGACCTGGTCAATCGCGGTCCCCGCTCGCTCGCGGTACTGCGGCTGGTACGCAGCCTCGATGCGAACGCGGTCTGCGTGCTGGGCAATCACGACCTGCATCTGCTGGCGGTCGCGCTGGCCGGCGCGAAGCTGCGGCGGCTCGATACACTCGAGGACGTGCTCGGCGCCCCTGACCGCGACACGTTGATCGATTGGCTGCTGCAGCGTCCCTTGGCACACCAGGATCCCGGCCACCCCGAGCTGCTCGTGCACGCCGGCCTGGTACCGCAATGGACCGTACCGCAGGCGTTGCAGCTCGCCTCCGAGGTTGAGCGCGCGCTGCAGAAGGATGCGCGCGGTCTGCTCTCGCGCCTGTATGGAGACCGGCCGGACCGCTGGGAGCCGACACTGTCCGGCATCGCGCGGCTGCGCTTCGCGATCAACGTGTGCACGCGGCTGCGCTTCTGCACCAGCGAGGGACGCATCAACTTCGAGCAGAAGGGGCCACCGGATTCGGCGTCACCGCCCTGGCTGCCCTGGTACCGGGTCCCGCAGCGCGCCAGCCGTGGCCAGCGCATCGTCTTCGGACACTGGTCGGCACTTGGACTGCACGCCGCGGACGGCGTGCTCGGGCTCGATACCGGCTGCGTCTGGGGCGGCGCGCTGACAGCGGTGAACCTGGACTCACCGCAGGCGCGGCCGCTCAGCGTGCGGAGTCGTCAGCCGCGTGCCAATGGAGAGTGATCGCCGGCGTATCGCCGCGGTAACCATCGAGCCGCAGGTGCAGCACGACCGGCGCGCCCTGCGAGGGCACCTCGAACTGCGTACGCTCGCCGGCCAGCACCTCGAGCCGGGCGAACTGGCCCGGCTGGACACGAAACTCCATGCGCGGCGGCCAGCGGCCGCCTTCCGGCGCCGACAGCGTCAAGCTGCCCTCACCGGCCAGCCCGCGCAGGTCCAGCAGCAGGGCGGGACCGTCCCAGTACTGGACGATGTCCGGTGCGGACGCCGCCACACCGACCCCCTGCACGCCGACCACCTGCACGACGGCCGGCCCGCGCGCTGCATGCGATTTCCACGGCCAGTGCAGCGCGCAGCCGGACAGCGCACCGAAGCACAGCAGCACTACCGGCAGCCGCGCGCGCGCCATGTCGTCCTGGGATCCGTTGCTCGCCATGGTGACCTCCCGGCAATGCGCTTACCATAGCCGAATCGGCCCCATTTCGGACATGGCCGGAGACGGCTGTCGCCGCGGAACATGCTTCCCCTCAAACCCATCGATTTCCGGCTGTGGATCGAGACCCACCGGCACCTGCTGCGTCCGCCGGTCGGCAACAAGGTCATCTACGAGGACGGCGAATTCATCATCATGGTCGTCGGCGGGCCCAACTCCCGCAAGGACTTCCACGTCGATCCGGCCGAGGAGTTCTTCCACCAGATCGAGGGCGAGATGGTGCTGCAGACCATGCAGGCCGGGCAGCGTGTGAACGTGCCGATCCGCGCGGGTGAAATCCTGCTGCTGCCGCCTGGGATCCCGCACTCGCCGCAGCGCTACGCGGATTCGGTCGGGCTCGTGATCGAACGCCGCCGGCGCGCCGGCGAGTACGACGCGCTGCAGTGGTACTGCGAGGCCTGCAATGCGCTGCTGTACCAGGAGCGCTTCGAACTTAAGGACATCGAGACCCAGTTCCCACCGGTCTTCGACCGCTTCTTCGGCAGCCTCTCGCTGCGTACCTGCCGGAACTGCCATGCGATCATGCAGCCACCGGCGGCGGCCGGGACAGCACCAGGCGCGGCCCATGGCACGCAATGAACGGGCGCAGTGGGCGCGGCTCGACCTCGACGGCGTGACGGTGCTGGCCGACCTCGCGGCCGGAGCGAGCCTGGCCCGACCCCTCGAGTTCCACGGGCCGCAGCTACGCTGCTTCGGCGCCGCGGCCGCTCAGATCGTGCCGCTGGTGGTCGGCGGCTTCAACGGCCGGGTCTCCCAGGGAGCCAGCTGTAACGCCAGCGTGCTGACGTTCGCGCCCCACGCCCACACCACGCATACCGAGGCAGTCGGACACCTGACGATCGAACGGGTCGATGCGTGGCGGATCATTCCACAGCGTCTGCTGGTCGCAGTGCTGCTGACGGTGCAGCCACAACGCGCCGCGGACAGCGGCGAGGGCAGCGTGCCGCTGCCGGCTCCCGACGACCTGCTGATCACGGCCGCGGCCATCGCGCGTGCCTGGCCGGCGCCCCTCGCCGCGCGCCTCAGCGTGCGCGCCGCGGTGATCCGCACGGTGCCGAACGAGCGCCATCGCTTCAGCGACCCGCCCGATGCGGCGGCATCGACGGCACAGGCGCCACCGCCGTTCCTGTCGCGCGAGGCAATGCGCTCGCTGGTCGAGCGTGGCATCGAGCACCTGGTGCTCGATGTGCCTTCGGCGGACCGCGCGAGCGACGGCGGCGCACTCACTGCGCACCGCATCTTCTTCGGACTGCCGCCGCAGAGCACGCAGCTTGCCGCGAGCACACGCGCGGAATGCACGCTGACGGAGCTGGCCTACGTGGCCGACACGATAGCGGACGGCTGGTACCTGCTCTCGCTGCAGGCGCCCGCCATTGCCGGGGACGCCGTCCCGTCGCGACCGGTACTGTATCCACTGCGCGTGCCTTGAGGAGCGCGAGCCCGGTGCGAGACTTTGCCGCCGAGCTGGACCGGGCCCGCGCGCAGGACCGGGCCGATCCGCTGGGCTCGCTGCGCGGCCGCTTCGCGCTGCCGCGCCCCGGTGCCCGCAACGGGCCGGCCGCCATCGATCCGCTGGTTTACCTGTGCGGTCATTCCCTCGGCCTGGCTCCGCTCGGCGCCCGCGCCATGCTCGAACAGGAGCTCGCCGACTGGGAACGGCTCGGCGTTCACGGTCACGAGCGCGGACACTCGCCGTGGATCGGCTATGCGGAGCAGCTGCACGCGCCGCTGGCGCGACTGGCCGGTGCGCAGGCCGCCGAAATCATCGCGATGAACTCGCTCGGCGTGAACCTGCATCTGCTGCTCTCGAGCTTCTACCGCCCGACGCGGGAGCGCAGCGTGATCCTGATCGAGGCCGGCGCGTTTCCGTCGGATCACCAGGTCGTCAGCTCGCAGATCGCCTGGCACGGCCTGGATCCCGCACGCGAACTGGTCGAGCTCGCGCCGCGGCCCGGCGAATCGTGCCTGCGCACGAGCGACATTGAGCACTGCATCGCGCAGCTCGGGGAGCGGCTCGCGCTGGTACTGTGGCCCGGCGTGCAGTACCTGACCGGGCAGTACTTCGAGCTCCCGCGACTGGCGGCCGCGGCGCACGCGACCGGGGCGCTGATCGGGCTGGATCTGGCCCATGCGATCGGCAACGTACCGCTCGCGCTGCACACAGATGGCGTGGATTTTGCCGCCTGGTGCAGCTACAAGTACCTGAACGCGGGACCGGGCGCGATCGGCGGAGCCTTCGTGCATGAACGCCACTTCGGGCGCCCCGAGCTGCCGCGCCTGCGCGGTTGGTGGGGTCACGAGCCCGCGACGAGATTCCTGATGCAGCCGCAGTTCACCCCGGCTCCCGGCGCCGCCGCCTATGCGATCAGCAATCCGCCGATCTTCTCGAGCGCGCCGCTACGGGCCGCGCTGCCGATGTTCGACGAGGCTGGCATGCCGGCGCTGCGGCACAAGTCCCTCGCGCTCACCGCACACCTTACGTCGCTGCTGCAGGATCTGCTTGGGCGTGAACTTCGCGTAGTGACGCCGGACGCACCCGCTCGCGGCGCGCAGCTCTCGCTACGCGTGCGCGACGGGGCGCGCCGCGGTCGGAAAGTATTCCGGTTCCTCGAACAGCATGGCGTGATCGGCGACTGGCGCGAACCGGACCTGATACGCCTGAGCGCCGTGCCGCTGTACATCCGCCACGAGGACATGGTGCGCGCGGCATGGACGCTGCGCGAGGCCCTCGCCGCATCGCCAGCATGAGCGCCTTCACGATCATCGGCGCGGGTCCCGTCGGAACACTGCTCGCACTGCTGCTCGAGCAGCGCGGCTGCCGGGTCCGCGTGCTGGAGCGGCGGGCGGATCCGCGCCGCGCGGCACCCGAGCGCGGCCGATCGATCAATCTCGCGCTCGCGGCACGCGGCATGGCGGCACTCGAGCGCGCGGGGCTCGCGGACGCGGTTGCGCCGCTGTTGATCGGCATGCGCGGCCGCATGCTCCACGAGAGAGACGGTGAGCTCCGGTTTCTGCCCTACGGCCAGAACGCCGGCGAGATCATCCATGCGGTGAGCCGCGAAGCGCTGAACCGCACGCTGCTCGGCGCCGCGGCTACGCGCCCGGGCATCGAGCTGGTGTTCGACGCACGCTGCCTCGACGTCGATCCGGCCGCCGGCACTCTGCGATGGCACGAGGAGCGCACGGGGCAGCCGCACCAGGAGCCCTTCGAGCTGCTGGTGGGCGCCGACGGCGCAGGCTCGGTGGTGCGCAGCGCGCTCATCGCGCGCGGCTTCACGCAGGCCTCGGAGGTCGCGCTCGCACACGACTACCGCGAGCTCGACATTGCGCGCGGCAGCGCGTTCACGCCCGATGCACTGCACATCTGGCCGCGCGGCGGATTCATGCTCATAGCGCTGCCCAATACCGACG
>CAZGVE010000024.1:48618-51390 GCA_964528845.1 uncultured Steroidobacteraceae bacterium
CTGCACATCTGGCCGCGCGGCGGATTCATGCTCATAGCGCTGCCCAATACCGACGGCAGCTTTACGGCGACGCTGTTCCTGCCGCGCGCAGGTGCGGTGAGCTTCGAGCGGCTCTCGACGCCGGCCGACGTGCTCGGCTTCTTCGCCCGCGAGTTTCCGGACGCGGCGGCAGTGATCGATGATCCGGTCGCCCAGTTCACGCGCCATCCGCAGGGCCGGCTGGCGACGCTGTACTGCGAAGGCTGGCAGGCCGCCGGCCGTGTGCTGCTGATCGGGGACGCCGCGCACGCGATCGTTCCGTTCCACGGCCAGGGTCTGAACTGCGGGTTCGAGGATTGCCTGATGCTCGAGCGGCTGCTCGACGCCGCCCCGGCAGCATCGGATGCCTTCGCGCGCTTCGAGCCGGCGCGGCGCGCGGACACGCGGGCTATCGCCGCGATGGCGCTCGAGAATTATGTCGAGATGCGCGATGCGGTGCGCTCCGCCGGCTTCGCCGAGCGCCGCGCGCTCGGCCAGGAACTGGAGCGCGAATTCCCCGGGCGCTACATCACGCGCTATGCGATGGTGATGTTCCATCCGGAGATCCCGTACGCCGAGGCGCAGCGCCGCGCGGTGCTGCAGGAACAGGTCATCGATGCGCTGCTCGCCGGGGCTTCCCGAGCCGATGCCGGGCGCCTGCTCACGCAGGCGGGGCTGTAGAATGGAACCTGTCATGACCACACCCGACGCCACTGCTCCCGCGCTCGACGCGCTGTGGATGCCCTTCACCGCCAACCGGCAGTTCAAGGCCGCACCGCGGCTGCTGGTGCGTGCGCACGGCATGTACTACACGGCCCAGGATGGTGCGCGCGTGCTCGACGCGGTCGCCGGGCTGTGGTGCGTGAACGCGGGCCACTGTCGCGAGGAGATTGCCGCCGCGATCGCGCGCCAGAGCCGGGAGCTGGATTTTGCGCCGACCTTTCAGATGGGACACCCGCTGGCGTTCCAGGCCGCGCAGCGCGTCGCCGCCCTGATGCCGGCCGGGATCGACCGCATCTTCTTCACCAATTCTGGTTCCGAGTCGGTCGACACCGCCCTCAAGATCGCGCTGGCCTACCATCGCGCCCGCGGCGAGGGGCACCGTCACCGGTTCATCGGGCGCGAACGCGGCTACCACGGGGTCGGCCTCGGCGGCATCTCCGTCGGCGGTATCGGTTCGAACCGCAAGGCCTTCGGCAGCAACCTGATGCCCGGCGTCGACCACCTGCCGCATACCTACGATCACGCGCAGATGGCCTTTTCGCGCGGCCAGCCGCGCTGGGGCGCCCACCTGGCCGACGTGCTCGAACGCCTGCTGGCGCTGCACGACGCCTCGAACATTGCCGGCGTGATCGTCGAACCGGTGGCCGGATCCACCGGCGTACTGGTGCCCCCGGTCGGCTACCTCGAGCGGCTGCGCGAGCTGTGCACGCGCCACGGTCTGCTGCTGATCTTCGACGAGGTGATCACCGCCTTTGGGCGGCTCGGAACCGCCACTGCAAGCGCCTGCTTCGGCGTGCGTCCGGACCTCATCACGCTTGCCAAGGGCATCAGCAACGCCGCCGTGCCGATGGGCGCGGTGGCGGTCGATCGGGCAATCCACGACACCGTGGTCGGCGCCGGGCCGGACGGCGGCATCGAGCTCTACCACGGGTACACCTACTCGGCGCATCCGCTGGCCGCAGCAGCGGCCATCGCGACGCTCGAGCTGTACGAGCGCGAGCAGCTGTTCGCGCGCGCGGCGACGCTCGCGGCACCGTTCGAGACCGCCGTGCACGCGCTCCGTGGCGCGCCGCACGTGCGCGACATTCGCAATATCGGCCTGATGGCGGCGGTTGAGCTCGAGCCGCGCGGCGGCGAGGCGGGACGGCGCGGCTACGAGACCTTTCTCGGCTGCCTCGAGCGGGGAGTCCTGGTCCGCTGCACCGGCGATACGCTTGCGTTCTCGCCGCCGCTGATCGTCGAGCCGGCGCAGATCGCGGTCATTTTCGACACCGTCGCCGCAACGCTGCGCAGCGTCCGCTGACGCGGCGCGCGGGCGGCCGGGCGCATGCTGCTCTATCTGAAGACGCTGCTGCGCGAGCTCGCGCTGCCGCCGACCTCGCTGCTGCTGCTCGGCTTCCTCGGCCTGTGGCTTTGGCACCGGCGGCCGCGCCTCGCGCGCGCGCTACTGCTCGTTGTCTGCGCGGGCCTGTGGATGCTCTCCACCCCCGTGGTCGCGCGTCTGCTGACCGAGGCGGCACAGCGCTATCCAGCGCTCGATCTGCGCACCGCGCCGCAGGCCGAGGCGATCGTGATCCTCGGTGGCGGCGGCCAGCGCACCTGGGCGCCTGAGTATGACGGCCCCGCGGCCGGCGCGGTCCTGCTCGAACGCCTGAGCTACGGCGCGTATCTCGCGCGTCAGACCGGGCTGCCGGTGCTCGTGAGCGGCTATGGGATCGAGGCGGTCGCGATGCGCGCGACCCTGGTGCGCAACTTCGGCCTCACGCCCCGCTGGATTGACGATGCGGCCTACGATACGTTCCAGAATGCGCGCAATTCGGCACGCCTGCTGCGCGCCGACGGTGTGCACCGCGTGCTGCTCGTCAGTCACGGCACGCACCTGTGGCGTGCCGCACAGGAATTCATAGCCGCTGGCATGGATGTGGTGCCGGCGCCCGTGAACTACGAAAACGGCCCGGATCACTATTGGCTGCGCTGGCTGCCCGACGCGGAAGCGCTGCGGCGCTCGCACGTGGCGATCTATGAGGTGCT
>CAZGVE010000025.1:0-15093 GCA_964528845.1 uncultured Steroidobacteraceae bacterium
GATTCATCCGGACGGCACCATCGTCAATTTCGATGGAATGACGTACGACAACTGGCTCGTCAAGGGCCAGGGCGTCAAATACCTGGCGAAAGTATTCACGCTGCCAGCGGTCGAAGTCGGATCCATCATCGAATACCGCTATTGGCACCGATTGGCCAACGGCTGGATTTTCGACTCTCATTGGATACTCACCCAGGATCTGTTCACGCGATTTGCAAAGTTCTCCCTCGTTCCCAATAGCTCGTACGCGATGAGAACGAGCTGGCCCCTTGGCCTGCCGCCGGGATCGGACGCCCCGAAGATAGAAGGTGGAAAGGTCGTTATGGAGACGCGCAACGTTGCGCCATTCGTGATCGAGGAGAACATGCCGCCCGAGAACGAGATGCGCCAGCATGTCGATTTCATCTATGACTTTGCGCAGATCGCACGCACCGATCCGGTGGAATTCTGGAAGATTTTCGGCAAGCAGCATTATGCTGAGATGCAGCGGTTTTGCGACGCGCGCAAGGCGATGAACAATGCTGTCGCACAAGTCACGGCACCGGACGATCCGCCGGAAATGAAGCTGCGCAAGCTGTACGCTCGCATGCAGCAGATCCACAATCTGTCATTTACCTCGGCGTCCGAACAGGAGGCCAAACAGGAACAGGCGGCTGCGATCCACTCTGTAGAAGACGTCTGGAATCGCGGCTATGGACAGGCGGACCAGATCAACTGGCTATTCCTCGCACTCGCCCGCGCCGCGGGTCTCGATGCCTATTCAGTAGCAGTGTCCTCGCGGGACCGGTATTTCTTCGATCACCGAACGATGAACCAGACCGAGCTCAACACCAATGTGGTACTGGTCAAGATTGACCAAAAGGACATCTTCCTCGACCCGGGGGCCCTGTTCACTCCCTTTGGAATGCTGCCCTGGTATGAGACTTCGGTCGAGGGATTGAAACTGGATAAGGACGGCGGCAGCTGGCTCACCACGCCCGGGACCGTAGCCAGCGCGTCGCGCATCGAGCGCCATGCAACCCTCGGATTGGATTCCGGATCACTCCAGGGCAAGGTGACCGTCACGTACACCGGGTTGGAGGCTTCCTGGCGGCGCCAGGAGGAGCGCACCGAGGACATGGCAGCCCGGCGGAAGTTTCTCGAGGATGACCTCAAGGGCTACGTCCCGTTGGGAATGAACGCCACGCTGACGAATAGTCCCGACTGGGACAGCTGGGACTCGCCGCTGGTGGCCGAATACGATGTGGCAATCCCGGGCTGGGCTACGCCGGCGGGACGCCACGCGCTGCTGGCGGTCGGAATCTTCAGCAGCGGGGAGAAGCACTCCTTCGAGCACGCGTCGCGCGTGCATCCGATCTACTTCGACTATGGCTATCAGCACCTTGATGATGTGACGATCGACATTCCCGCACCCTGGGTGCTCCAGAGCGTCCCCGAGCCCAAGGCAGTCGACCTGAAGGGCCTGGTATTCCAGGAAAACTCCGAGCGCCATGAGAACTCGCTACACCTGACACGCGAGCTCACGCTTAATACGTTGCTGGTCGAGCCCAAGGCGTACGGTACTGTGCGGCAATTCTATAAAACAGTGAGAACGGCCGATGAGGAGCAAGCTGTCCTGTCCTGGGGTGAGGTCACCCGCAACTAGTTCGCGAATTCGACACAGCACGGCGGTAGCCGTTGTCGCGGGATTGCTGCTGCTCGGAAGCAGCGTGTTAGCCGGCGCCGTCACTGTCCCACCGTGGCTGCAATCGCAGGTTGGAGCTGCGCTGCCTGCGCATGACGCGGACACAGCAGCGGTCACGCTGTACTCGGAAGTGAACGTGACGGTACTTCCCGACGGGCGGATGAGAAGAGCTCAGCGGGTCGTCTACCGAATCCTTCGTGCCGAGGGTGGTGCACGCGCCGTGGTTCGTGTCGATTTCGATGCGTCAAGCCGTGTAACCCGGATGCACGGCTGGTCCATTCCCGCGCAGGGCAAGCCCTACGAGGTGAGCGAGAAGGATTCGGTGGAGTCCTCCCTGCTCGGCGTGCTGTATGGCGAACTGGTCAGCGACCTGCGCAGCAAGGTACTGCGGATTCCGGCGGCCATCCCGGGAAGCACCATCGGCTATGAACTCGAGGAGGAGCTGCAGCCGCGAACGCTGACGGATAACTGGATGTTCCAGGACACCATTCCGGTTCGCGAGGCGCACTACAATCTCGAGCTGCCTCCCGGCTGGCGCTATCGGGGCACGTGGCTCAATCATCCTGAAGAGCCGGCCACCCAGGCGGGCCCTGCACGCTGGCAATGGCAGGTGCAGGGACTGGAGGCGATCGAGCCGGAGGGACAGATGCCGCCCATGCCCGCCGTCGCCGGGTGGTTCGCACTGTCACTGCTGCCTCCTCCGGGTCGCGATCAGGGATTCCAGAGTTGGAGCGAGATGGGACTCTGGTATCGGAAGCTCACCAGCGGTCGTACGGATGCATCGGCGGACATCAAGAGCAAGGTCGCCGAACTCACGAATTCCCAGCCAACGATGCTCGGCAAGATGCAGGCATTGGCGAATTTCGTACAGACCGAAGTGCGCTATGTCGCAGTCGAGCTCGGGCTCGGCAGTATGCAGCCGCAAAGTGCCACGGACGTGTTCACTCACCGGTACGGAGACTGCAAGGACAAGGTCACGCTGCTCAGCAGCATGCTCAAGCAGATCGGCGTCGAATCCCATTACGTCCTGGTGAATGCGACACGCGGTGTCGTTACCGACTCCACGCCCGTCGGGTTCGGCTTCAATCACGTCATTCTCGCGATTCAGCTACCACCCGACGCCAGTGACCCGATGCTGTTGGCCACCTATGCGCACGCGAAGCTCGGTCGACTCCTGTTCTTCGATCCCACCGATAGCTATACCCCGCTGGGACAAATGGCGGCCCAGCTCCAGGGCGGATACGGATTGCTGGTCGGGCCCGATGCAGGCGAGCTGATTCAGCTTCCGCAGCTGGCACCGAGCAGCAACTCGCTCGAGCGCACGGCGCATCTGCAGCTCGATGAGGGCGGACAGCTCAGCGGGGATGTGCATGAGGTCTGGACCGGCGATGTGGCATCGAGAGAGCGCGGCATGCTGGACGCCGCCACCCAGGCTGAACGAATCAAGTCAATTGAAGCAGTCATGACGAACGCGTTCGCCAATTATCAATTGACGAAAGCGATCGTCGTGAACCGACAGGCGCCAAGCAGGCCCCTGGAGTGGAACTATTCATTGCAGGCAGATCAGTACGCAAAGCTCAGCGGCGATATTCTGACCGTGCGGCCACGAGTGCTCGGAGCCAAGTCGACCGCATTGCTCGAGACCGAGCAGCCGCGAAAGTACGATATCGAACTGGAAGGCCCGCGCCGCGATACCGACGTATTCGAGATCACGCTGCCTGACGGATATCAGGTCGAGGAGTTGCCCCCGCGAATCGATGAAGAACACTCGTTCGCGTCGTACCACAGCAGGACTGAGGCCGTCGGCCGTACTCTCCGCTACAGCCGCACGCTCGAATGGAAGCGCCTTTCGGTGCCGCTGGTTCAGGCAGACGAACTCAAGACCTTCAACCGAGTCATTTTCAATGACGAGGGGATGCCGGCGGTACTGGAGAAGGTGCGTCGCTGATGGTATTTCGCCGATAGTGTGACCTCGTGGTACGCACGACTATGCATTTCGAGCAGAATCGCATCCCTTCGCAGTCCGCGGGCCATTCAATATATTGTTTCTGAAATATCTGTAAGATGCTGATTGTATTCCGATAATTGTCCCGCCGTCCGCACCCTATGAGTCAACTCTCGGCCGAGAATCTGCAGCTCTGGCGCGGCGAGACGCACGTGCTGCGCGGCGTATCGTTCGTGCTCGGGCGGGGGCGGTGCCTGCAGGTCACCGGCTCCAATGGCGCCGGAAAGACCACGCTGCTGCGGGCGCTGTGCGGCCTGGTGCCACTCGAGGACGGCAGCGTCCGCTGGGACGGCAACGACATCCGGAACGATCTGACGGCATTCCAGTCCGAAATTGCGTATTTGGGCCATGACAATGGACTCAAGGGCGACCTGACCGCGCATGAGAATCTCTACTATTCCGTCGGGCTGCAGCGCGAGGTCGCAGCGCAGGCCATCGGCGCGGCGCTCGCACGCACCGGCGTCGCCGGCCATGCCGCGGCCCCGGTGCGGCGACTGTCTGCCGGCCAGCGGCGGCGCGTCGCGCTCGCTCGCCTGGTACTGCGCGCAGCGGCTCTATGGATCCTCGACGAGCCGGGCTCGAACCTCGACGAGGGTGGGCAGGGCCTGCTCGGATCGCTGCTTGACGCGCATCTTCGTGCTGGAGGCGCGGCGGTCGTGGCGACGCACCAGCCGCTGCCCCTGTCCCCTGCCCAGCTGCATCCACTCCTGCTGGCATGAGCACGGGGCAGATCGGGTTCGGCACGGCCGCCGCGCGCCTGATGGCGCGCGACCTGCGGATTGCGCTGCGCCGGTCCGGCGACAGCCTGCTGCCGCTCGGGTTCTTCCTGGTCGTCACGACGCTGTTTCCGCTGGCGCTGGACCCGGAACTGTCGCTGCTGCGAGACATCGCACCGGCTGCCCTCTGGGTCGGCGCGCTGTTATCCTCGCTACTGGCGCTGGATCTGCTGTTTCGTGATGACGGTCAGGACGGTACGCTCGAGCAGCTGGCACTGTGTGGCCAGCCGTTCGCGGGACTGCTGCTCGCCAAGACGGCCGTGCATTGGCTGCTGACCGGTCTGCCGCTGGTACTGGTCGCGCCGCTGGCGGCGATCGCGCTCGGGGCGCCGTATGGGGCGATGCCTGGAATCCTGGCGGCGCTGCTGCTCGGAACCGTGGCCTTGAGCCTGATCGGCGCCGTCGGTGCGGGGCTTACGATGAGCCTGAAGCGCAACGGATCGCTGCTGGCACTGCTGGTACTTCCGCTCGCGGTGCCGGTGCTGATCTTCGGGGCCCGTGCGACGGCACTTGCGATTGCCGGTGAGCCCTTGAGCGCGCCGCTGTATCTGCTCGGTGCGATGGTGGTACTGGCCGCGACCCTGGTGCCGTGGGCATTGGCGGCCGCGGTGCGCATTGGCCTGGAGTAAGTAAGTGGCTTGGGTCTGGTTTCATCGTTTCGGCTCACCCCCGCATTTCTACCGGCTTGCGACCCGGCTTTGCCCCTGGTTCGGCTGGTCGGCGCTGCTGCTGTGCGTCGCTGGACTGATCGGCGGACTGGGCTTCGCGCCAGCCGACTACCAGCAGGGCGACGGCTTCCGGATTATCTACGTGCATGCTCCGGCGGCCTGGCTGTCGCTGATGGTCTACGTGGTGATGGCTTCGAGCGCCGCGGTCGGCCTGATCTGGCGCATGACTGTCGCGCACGCGGTGGCCGCTAGCTGTGCGGCCATCGGCGCCTCGTTCACCGCGGTCGCGCTGCTGACCGGAATGCTCTGGGGCCGACCGATGTGGGGCACCTATTGGGAATGGGATCCGCGGCTGACGTCCGAACTGCTGCTGCTGTTCCTGTATCTGGGGTATATGGGACTGCGCAACGCGATCGACGATCTCGGCCGCGCGGATCGTGCCAGCGCGCTGCTGGCGATCGTCGGCGTAGTGAACGTCCCGATCATCCACTACTCGGTGACATGGTGGAACTCACTGCACCAGGCGCCGAGCGTGATGAAGTTCGGCCGGCCGACCATGCCGGCCTCGATGCTGCTGCCGCTACTGGCGATGCTGGCCGGCTTCACCTGCTACTTCGTCACGCTGCTGCTCATCCGCGCGCGGGCCGAAGTGTTGCGGCGCGAGCGCAGCGCGCACTGGATCGCCACGGCGCTCGCGCCTCCGGCGGGCTCGGGCACGGGCACCGGTACGGACCAGAGTGCGGGCTCGGCGGGTGGGGTGCCCGCATGATGAAATTCTTCGCTATGGGCGGCTACGCGGTCTATGTCTGGCCCTCTTACGCATTGACCGCCGTCGCGGTGATTCTCAACGTTCTGTGGGCGCGCAGCGCGCTGCGCACCGCGAGGCGGGAGGCGCTGCGCCGCCTGGCCGGCGCGCGGCCCGCCGCCACGGTGCCGTACGAGGTCAGAACATGACGCCACGTCGTCGACGGCTCTACTGGGTGCTGGGCATTCTCGCCGGCGTCGGCCTCGCCGGTGCGCTCGCGCTGCAGGCCTTCCGTCAGAACGTGATGTTCTACTTCGATCCGAGCAAGATCGCGGCCGGGGAGGTCCAGCCCGGCCAGCGTTTTCGCTTAGGGGGCATGGTGGAGAAGGGTAGCGTCATGCGCACTCCAGGATCGCTGGCCGTCAGCTTCGTCGTGACCGACTTCCGCCACACCGTGCCGGTGCGCTACGACAACGTGCTGCCCGACCTGTTCCGCGAAGGCGCCGGCGTGGTCGCCCACGGTCGGCTCGATGCGCACGGCGTGTTCATCGCCGATGAGGTGCTGGCCAAGCACGATGAGAAATACATGCCCCCGGAGGTCGCCCGCTCGCTGCAGCAGGCGGCTGCCGCCAACGCGGCCGACGGTGCGCACTGATGGTCGTCGAGCTCGGCCACTTCGCGTTGATCCTCGCGCTGCTGCTCGCTGCGGCGCAGGCGTTCTTCGGACTGGCCGGACCGGCACTCGGGCGCGAGCGCTGGCTTAGCGTAGTGCCGACCGCTGCGACCGGGCAGTTCGTGTTCATCGCGCTTGCGGTCGGCGTGCTGGTCAATGCTTTCGTGCAGTTCGATTTCTCGGTGCGCTACGTCGCGGAGAACTCCAATTCCGCGCTGCCGCTGTTCTACCGCGTCACCGCGCTGTGGGGCGCGCACGAAGGCTCGCTGCTGCTGTGGATCCTGGTGCTCGCGCTGTGGACCATGGCCGTGGTGGCGCGTCTGCGCTTCCTGCCGCCGCTGTACGGTGCGCGGGTGCTAGGCGTGCTTGGCATCATCAGCTTCGGGTTCCTGCTGTTCACGCTGTGGACCTCGGATCCGTTCGCGCGGCTGCTGCCGGCGGTACCGGACGGCAACGACCTGAATCCGGTGCTGCAGGATTTCGCGCTCGCCGTGCATCCGCCGATCCTGTACACCGGCTATGTCGGTTTTGCGGTCAGCTTCGCGTTCGCGTGCGCGGCAATGATCGAAGGCCGCCGCGACCAGCTCTGGGCGCGCTGGATGCGGCCGTGGGCCGTGATCGCGTGGGCCTTCCTCGGCTGGGGCATCGCGCTCGGGAGCTGGTGGGCCTACTACGAACTCGGCTGGGGCGGTTTCTGGTTCTGGGATCCGGTCGAGAACGCCTCCTTCATGCCGTGGCTGGTCGGCACGGCGCTGATCCACTCGATCGCGGTGACCGAGAAGCGCGGGCACTTCCGCAGCTGGACGCTGCTGCTGGCGGTCGCCGCGTTCTCGCTGAGCCTGCTCGGTACGTTCCTGGTGCGCTCCGGCGTGCTGGTATCGGTGCATTCCTTTGCGTCCGATCCGCGGCGCGGCCTGTTCATCCTGGGTTTCCTGATCATCATGATCGGCGGCGCCCTGACGCTGTACGCGTGGCGCGCGCCAGGTATGCGCTCGAGCGGCGGGTTCGAGGTGCTGTCGCGCGAAGCGTTCCTGCTGTTCAACAACCTGTTGTTCGTGATCGCGGCGGCGGTCGTGTTCGGGGGCACGATGGCACCGTTGATTGCCGACACCCTGGGTCTGGGCACGCTGTCGGTCGGACCACCGTATTTCAACCCGAGCTTCCTGGTACCGATGTTGCCGATGCTCGCGCTGTTGGCGGTGGCGATCCATGCACGCTGGCGCCGCGGCGCGCTCAGCGAGTCGCGCCGCGCACTGCTCGTGACCTTCGGCATCGCGCTGGTGCTCGGGCTCGCCGTCGTGTTCGGGGTCTACGCATCGCCAATGCCGCTGACGCCGATCGGCGCGGTGCTCGGGATCTGGATCATCCTGTCCTCGCTGGTCGATCCGCTCGACCGGCTGCGGCGTGGACTCAAGGTGTCGCTGCCGATCGCGGGCATGACGATCGCGCACATCGGCGTCGGGGTGTTCGCGCTCGGCATCACGTTCGTGAAGTCCAACAGCGTCGAGCTCGACGTCGCGCTGAAGTCGGGACAGAGCGCGCAGGTCGCGGGCTACGATTTCCGTTACGAAGGAGTTCAGAACCTCGAGGGCCCGAACTACGAGGGCGTGCGCGGTACGGTCAGCGTCACGCGCAATGGTCAGCCGGTGACGGTGCTGCACCCCGAGAAGCGTCACTACTGGGTACAGGGCACCGTACAGACCACCGCCGCGATCGCGGCTGGGTTGAACCGCGACCTGCTGGCGGCGCTCGGCGAGGACGTGGGCGCCGGGGCCTACAGCCTGCGGCTGCAGTACCGACCGCTGATCCGCTTCATCTGGCTCGGGGCATTGATCATGGCGATCGGCGGGGTCGTCACGGTGATCGGCCGCCGTGCGCGCTCGGCGCAGGGTGAACCGGCGACCGCTGCACTCGGGTTGCAGGCCGGAGAGGTCAAGCCTTGAACCGCTTCGCACTGCCACTGGCGGCCTTCGCGCTGCTGCTCGTGGTGTTGACCGTCGGACTGCTTCATGCTCCGCAGAAGGGCATCATTGCCTCGCCGCTGATTGGCAAGCCGGCGCCGCAGTTCACGCTGCCGGATCTGCTCGAGCAGCCAGGTTCCTTGAGTACACAGTCGCTTGCCGGACACTGGTCGCTCGTGAATGTCTGGGGCACCTGGTGTGTGGAGTGCCGGGCTGAGCACGAGACGCTGCTGCAGATCAGTCGCGAGCATCGCGTGCCGCTGATCGGAATCGACTGGAAGGATGATGACGGGGACGCACGGCGCTGGCTCAACGAACTCGGCAATCCCTATCAGCGCGTCGGCGCGGATCGCGAAGGCCGCGTCGCGATCGACTGGGGTGTGTACGGAGCGCCCGAGACCTTCCTGGTCAATCCTTCCGGCATCGTGGTCCATAAGCACATCGGTGCCATGACGCCGCAGGTCTGGCAGCAGGAATTCGTGGCGCGACTGCCATGAGTGGGCGAGCGCTGCTGCTGCTCGGGCTGTGTCTGGCCTACGTGCCCTGCGCGCGCGCGGTGGACAATACGCCGCCGCTGCCGGACCCGGTCCAGCAGCAGCGCTACCTCGGCCTGACGCACGAGCTGCGCTGCATGCAGTGCCAGAACGAATCGCTGGCGGACTCGCCGGTTGGACTCGCCGCGGACCTGCGCCGCGACGTGCGCGAGCTGATCGTCGCGGGCCAGAGCGACGAGCAGATCCGCGACCACATGGTCGCGCGCTACGGCGAGTTCATCCTGTTCCGTCCACGCATGAACCTGCGCAACCTGTGGCTGTGGGCAGCGCCGTTCGTGCTGATGGCGGTCGGAGTCGTGATCGCCGTGCGCGTGGTGCGGGGGCGGGCGGCGCAGGTCGGCCCTGACGATGAGCATGCAGACCCGTTGCCACCGGAATCCTAAAAGCACACCGTGACCGGATTCCTGATCACCGCGTTCCTGCTCGCGCTGCTTGCCAGCACCTTCGTGGTCGTGCCGCTGCTGCGGCGGCGCGAAGGTCAGGCGGCGGCGCGCATCGTCGCGCTGGCGGCGGCCTTGCTGCTGATGCTCTTGAGCGGACTGCTGTACGCATGGCGCGGCACCGACCGCTGGCTTAACCAGGCAGCGCTGCCCGCCGGCCAGGCGGCGCCACCTTCGATTTCGCGACTGGCACGGCACGTCGAGCTCGAGCCGCAGGACGCCGCAGGCTGGGTCGAGCTCGGGCAGGCGTACGCGGAACTCGGGCAATTTCCGCTGGCGCTGCGCGCCTACCAGCGCGCCAACCACATCGACCAGGATGCCAATGCGATGGCGCTGTCGGGCATCGGCGAGGCGATGATGCTCGGTGGCGATCCGGCGCAGGCCGGGCAGGCCGGTGCGTACTTCGAGCGCGCGCTCAAGGTCGATCCGCGCCAGGTGCGCGCGCTGTTCTACAGCTCGATCATCGCGTTCCGCGACGGCCAGCTCGATCTCGCGCGAACCCGCTCGCAGGCGCTGCTCGCGCTCTCCCCGCCCGAAGTGGTGCGCTCCGCACTCGAGCAGCAGATCGCGGCCATCGATGCGCAACAGCAGGCTGGCGGGGCGGGCGCTTCCGGGGCGGTGCACGCGGATCCTGCCACCGCGATCCATCTGCACTTAACGCTGAGTCCCAAGCTGGCCGCACAGGTGCCAGGGAACGCCTCGCTGTTCGTGTTCGTGCGCTCCCCTGGCGGCGGACCGCCACTCGCGGCGCATCGCGGCAACGCCACCTTTCCGCAGGACCTGGAACTGTCGGCGGCCGATGCGCCGGTGGCTGGTCGCAGCCTGCAGGCCGGCCAGACGGTCGCGGTCGTAGCGCGCATCTCCGCTTCGGGCAACGCGCTGCCGCAGAGCGGCGATCTCTATGGGGAGATTCGAGCGGTGGCCGGCAAGGCCGGCGTCAACGCATTGCAGATCGATCATTTGACTCCTTGAGCCGCATTGCGGCCGCGGTCCCCCGCGCCCATAATTCCGGCCCGTCCACCCTTCAGGAAATCGGGCTCATGAAGCGACTGCTTGCCACGCTGCTGATGAGTCTCGCCGCCGGATCATCGATGGCGGCGCTCAAGGTGGGCGACAAGGCGCCGGATTTCACGACCCAGGCTTCGCTCGCGGGCAAGGCGTTCACGTTCTCGCTCGCCGATGCGCTGCGCAAGGGACCGGTCGTGCTCTATTTCTATCCGGCAGCCTTTACCACCGGATGCACCACCGAGGCGCACGATTTTGCCGAGGCCACGGCTCAGTTCGCGTCGCTTGGTGCGACCGTGATCGGGGTCTCGCACGATGACGTCAATACGCTCAACCGTTTCTCAGTGAGCGAATGCCGCAACAAGTTCGCGGTGGCCTCGGACGCGGACCGGCACATCATGAAGGCCTACGATGCGGTGCTGCTGCTCGATCCACTGCTCGCGAACCGAACTTCCTATGTGATTGCTCCCGACAGCACGGTGCTGTACTCGTATACCGCGCTCAATCCGGACAAGCACGTGGAGAATACGATGGCGGCCGTCAGGAAATGGGCCGCCGCGCGCTCACACTGAGCGTCGTTCTTGCCTCCCTGCTGATCGCGCCACACCCGCGCCGCGGCCTCGGGCAGGACCTGCAGCCACCATCCAGCGCGCTGCCGCTGGATGAGATCAACATCGTCGGCGAGCGCCCGGGACCCCGGCTGTGGAAGGTCACCCGCGGCGATCACGTGCTGTGGCTGCTCGGCACGCTCAATCACCTGCCGAACTCCCTGCGCTGGCGCTCGGGCGAAGTCGACCGGGTGATCAGCCAGTCGCAACAGGTGCTGGCCAGCTCGCCGGACGTCTCCGCGGGCTTGGGGCCCATCGGCATGATCCGGCTGTACTTCCAGTGGCGCCGCACCGAGAAGAATCCGGACCGCACCACGCTCCGGGATTGGCTGCCTGCGCCGCTGTATGCACGCTTCGAGGCGCTACGGCAGCGCTTCGATCCCCACGACGGGGACATCGAGAAGCTCCGACCGAGTGTCGCCGCGCTGCGGCTCTATGAGCACGCGATCGCCGCGTCCAGCCTTACCGCGCACGATGAGGCTGAGCGCGCGGTGCTGCGCATGGCGGAACGCCGCCATGTCCCGGTCCGACACGCCGCGTTCCGGATCGACGATCCGTCCGCCGCATTGCACGAAGTCGGGGCACTGCCCCCCAGCGTCGAAGTGAGCTGCCTCGAGACGACCGTGCGCAGGATCGAGACCGACCTGACCACGATGCAGGAGCGCGCGTTGGCCTGGTCCATCGGCGACGTCGAGCGTCTGCGGCGTCTGAACTTCGCCGACCAGCGTGAAGCGTGCCTGACCGCGCTGTCGGGGGCACCGCGGTTGCAGGCGCTGGTGGAGCGGGCCAAGGTCTCCTGGGAGCTCGAGGCCGAGGCGGCACTCGAGAAGCTCCCAGTCAGCCTCGCGATGCAGCCGATCTACACCCTGCTGCAGCCGGATGGGCCCCTGGCGAAGTTCCGAGCCGAGGGATACACGGTCGAGGGACCATAATCTGTGGCAGTGCGCCATACGCACTTGTACTGACACCGAAGTCTGGGTTAAAAGGATGCGCTTAGAGTGCTTGGTGACTGATACATAAGAAATTAAGGGTAGCACCCGCCGCGCGGGTGCCCGCACGGGCGGTCGAGTAGGAATGCCGTTGAATGTAGATCCACTGTTACAGCCGTTGGCCGGGGACTCGCCGTGCGGGCAGGACCTGGAAGACACCCAGCTGCTGGCGTCCTTCGATAGCTTCCGCACCTTCGGGCAGGCGACGCCGTTGTCCCCCGACACCGACTGGCGCGCGATCGCGTCACGCGCGCACGAAGCACTCGCGCAGAGCAAGGATATCCGCCCGCTGACCTATCTGGCGGCCGCAACGGTCCGGACCGAGGGCCTCGGCGGCTTCATCCAGCTGCTGCAGGTCGCGTCGGCATGGCTCAAGAACTACTGGAAAGAGGTGTATCCGCTGGTCGATGACGATGCGATCCTGAGGCGCAACGCGCTGAATGGCTTCGCGGACCCGATGGCGGTGCTGGATGCACTGCGACGGGCGCCGCTGGTCGTGAATCGCCAGCTCGGCAGTGTCAATTTCCGCCATACCGAGATCGCCGGCGGTCGCATGAATCGCGCCGAGGGCGAGGGCGAGACGCCGACCGAGGACCAGATCACGGCTGTCTTCACGGCCGCGCCCCCGGGGGAGCTCGCGCAGCTCGACGGCGTGCTCGCGGACGGCCTCGCTGCGATCTCAGGAATCTCCGAGACGATGTCCGCCGAGGGCGGAGGCAGTGAGGCGGCGCCGGACCTGGCGCCGCTGCAGGCGATCTTCGGGCGCGTGCGCGTCATCATTAAACCCTACCTCGCGGTTGCCAGCGAAGCCGGTGGCGAGGCGGGCGAGGGCGGCGGCGAGTCGCCGACGGGCGGTCCTGCCGCGGCCGGGGTGCCGGGCGCGATCCGCACTCGCGAGGATGCGGTGCGCGCGCTCGACGCCGTGGCGGCGTTCTTTCGCAAGACCGAGCCCTCCAGTCCGGTGCCGCTGTTCGTGGAACGGGCGAAGCGGCTGGTGTCCGCCAATTTTCTCGATGTGCTCGCTGATGTGGTTCCCGATGCAGTCCCGGACGCCAAGCGCGCGGGCGGGATTCGGGATGAGAGTTGAGAGTGTGGTGTTAGAATCGCCGGCAGTAGAACAGGCCTGACCGGCCCATAATGGGAGATCCTCCGTGGCCAAGCCAAGCAGCCAGAAATTCATCGGCCGTAACCGCGCACCGCGCGTGCAGATCGAGTACGACGTCGAACTCTACGGCGCACAGAAGAAGGTGCAGATCCCCTTCGTGATGGGCGTGATGTCGGACCTGTCCGGAGACTCCAAGGAGCCGCTGCCAGGCGTCGATGAGCGCAAGTTCATGGCCGTCGACATGGACAACTTCGATGAGCGCATGAAGTCGATGAAGCCGCGGGTCGCGATCACCGTGCCCAATACGCTGACCGGCCAGGGCAACCTGCAGGTCGACCTGACCTTCGAGAGCATGGACGACTTCTCCCCGGCGGCCGTCGCGCGCAAGGTCGATTCGCTCAGCAAGCTGCTCGAGGCGCGCTCGCAGCTCTCCAACCTGCTGACCTACATGGACGGCAAGGCGGGGGCAGAGGACCTGATCTCCAAGGTACTCAGCGACCCGGCCCTTCTGAAGTCGCTGGCCGCCACCGCGAAGCCAGAGTCTTCGGGCGAATAACGCGCATCATCTGAGGATCAAGACATGGCCGAAACCCAGCAAAAACAGACCGAAGGCGCCACGCTCGAGGCCGACCAGTTCGCCTCGCTGCTGCAGAAGGAATTCAAGCCCAAGACCGACCGGGCCCGCCTGGAGGTCGAAAACGCGGTCAAGACGCTGGCGGAGCAGGCGCTGCGCGAGACCAGCGTCATCTCCGACGACGTCATGGGGACGATCAAGGCCATCATCGCCGAGATCGATGCCAAGCTCAGCGAACAGGTCAACCTGATCCTGCACAACGAGCGTTTCCAGCAGCTGGAGAGTGCCTGGCGCGGGTTGCAGTACCTCGTCAACCACACCGAAAGCGATGAGATGCTCAAGATTCGCGTCATGAACATTTCGAAGAAGGACCTCGGCCGGACGCTGAAGAAGTACAAGGGCGCGGCCTGGGACCAGAGTCCGGTCTTCAAGAAGTTGTACGAAGAGGAATACGGCCAGCTCGGCGGCGAGCCCTACGGCACGCTGATCGGTGACTACTACTTCGATCACACTCCGGGCGACGTCGAACTGCTGGGCCAGATGGCGCAGATCGCCGGGGCCGCGCATGCGCCGTTCATCACCGCGCCGGCGCCGTCGCTGCTCGGCATGGAATCCTGGCAGGAGCTGGCCAATCCGCGCGACCTGAAGAAGATCTTCGGCGCTCCGGACTATGCGGCGTGGCGCTCGCTGCGCGATTCGGACGATTCCAAGTACATCGGCATGGCGATGCCGCGCTTTCTGGCGCGGCTGCCCTATGGCGCGAAGACCAACCCGGTCGAGGAGTTCGATTTCGAGGAGGACGCCACAGGCGGTGACTCGAGCAAGTATGCGTGGGCGAATGCCGCCTATGCGATGGCCGTCAACATCAATCGTTCCTTCAAAGCTTTCGGGTGGTGCTCGCAGATCCGCGGCGTCGAATCCGGCGGTACGGTCGAGGATCTGCCGGTCCATACTTTCCCGAGCGATGACGGTGGCGTGGACATGAAGTGCCCGACCGAGATCGCGATCAGCGATCGTCGCGAGGCCGAACTCGCGGACTGCGGTTTCATGCCGCTGATCCACCGCAAGAATACCGATCTCGCGGCGTTCATCGGCGCACAGTCACTGCAGAAGCCGGCCGAGTACACCGATCCGGATGCGACCGCGAATGCGCGTCTTGCGGCGCGACTTCCGTACCTGTTTGCCTCGTGCCGCTTCGCGCACTTCCTCAAGTGCATGGTGCGTGACAAGGTCGGCTCGTTCGCCGAGCGCGTCGACATGCAGGAATTCCTGCAGACCTGGATCAATCAGTACGTGATCGGCAACG
>CAZGVE010000025.1:15193-17352 GCA_964528845.1 uncultured Steroidobacteraceae bacterium
CCGCAGGATGCGAAGCTGCGGATCTTCCTCGCGCAGCTGCTGATGGTCATGGGGCAATGGGAGCGGGCGCAGAACCAGCTGAACGTCGTGGCCGAGCTGGATGCGCTGGCGTTACCGATGGTCCATACCTATCGCGCCGCAATCCAGTGCGAGCAGCTGCGTACCGCCGTGTTCTCCGGGGAGCGCTCGCCGCTGGTATTCGGTGAACCGGAGCCCTGGATCGCGCAGCTGGTCCAGGCGCTCTCCCTCGGGGCGAGTTCGGCCGCGGCGGCTGCCGAGTTGCGCAACCAGGCATTCGAGGCCGCTCCCGCCAGCCGCGGCAGCGCCAACGGCACCGCGTTCGAGTGGATCGCCGATGCCGATTCGCGCTTGGGACCGATCCTCGAAGTACTGCTCAATGCCGCGTACTACTGGGTACCGTTTCACCGCATCGCGCGCATCAAGGTCGAGGTGCCCACGGACATCCGGGATGTGGTCTGGTTGCCGGCGCAGTTCGTCTGGAGCAACGGCGGGGAGGCGATGGGCCTGATTCCCGCCCGCTATCCGGGCGCTGGACCGGATACGGAGCCGGCGTTGCTGCTCGGGCGCCGGACCGAGTGGACACCCCTGGGCGAGGAGCAGTACGCCGGCGCCGGTCAGAAGGTGCTGGCGACCGACGCGGCGGAATTCAGCCTGCAGGACCTGCGCGAGGTGGTCGTTGAGCCGACGGGTGCCTGAGCGAAACGTCGATGGCTGATATTTCGCTGCGCGAGCGTCTCCAGCCGGCGCTGCTCGACCGGCTGCTCGATGATGAGCGGACGGTGCACCAGCTCACGCTCACGGTGCCACGCGCGCGGCTGGCGGGCACCACCGTCACGGCGCGAACGCTCGTGCTGCTGATGCAGGCCCATGGGGTGCGTCGAGTAGACGAGTCCGCCGGGGAGGGCGCGGATCCGGAGCAATTGGAGCTGCGATTCAGTGCCGCGGCCGGCGATCTGCCGCTCGCGCGGCTGAAGGCGCTGTCAGTGGCGGTAGGGCCCGGCAGGAGCGTGACCCTCGGGGAACTCGCCAGCCTTGCGGTCGCTACCAGCACCAATACGGCGTCCGAGTCGGCCGATCGCCGATTCATTTCCATGCGTCGCCTGCGCGAGTGCGTGTGCCGGGATCTGGCCTGGCTGCTGAACACTGCAAATCTCGAGGGCAGCGAGGACCTGGAGCGGTACCCGGAGGTGAAGCGCTCCGTGCTCAATTTTGGACTGCCGTCGCTGACCGGGCGCAGCGCGACGTCGATCGATCCGGAAACGGCCGTGCAGGAGTTCGTGCAGGCCATCCGCGTGTTCGAGCCGCGGCTCAGCCGCGTGGCGGTCAGCCCCGAGCTGTCCGGTGATCGCATGGACGCGCGCACGCTCTCCTTCAGGGTGGAAGCCGAACTGTGGGGCCGGCCGGCGCCGCAGGGGGTATCGCTGCGTACCAGCCTGGACATCGATTCGGGCAACGTCCAGCTGACCGACAGCGGCGGGTGAGCGCATGGATCCGCGCCTGCTCGGGTACTACAACCAGGAGCTGAAATTCGTCCGCGAGATGGGGGCTGAATTCGCCGAGGCCTACCCCCGCATCGCCGCGCGGCTTGGACTCGAGGGCGATGTCGAATGCGCCGACCCGTATGTCGAGCGGCTGATCGAGGCGGTCGCATTCCTGACCGCGCGGGTGCAGCTCAAGCTCGATGCGCGCCATCCGGAGTTTACGCAGCACCTGCTCGAACTCATTTACCCGCATTTCCTCGCGCCGGTACCCTCCTGCGGAATCGTCGAGTTCGTACCCGATCCCAAGGAAGGGAGCCTGCTGACCGGACTGCGGCTGGCACGCGGCACGACGCTGCGTCCGCCGCTCGCCAAGGGCGCGCGCACGGCGTGCGAATTCCGCACCGCGCACGAGGTCACGCTGTGGCCCATCAGCGTGACCGAGGCGCGCTACGTCACCGGGGCAGGGGCCCTTGCGGCACTCGGTGTGAGCGGCCAGCCGCGCGCCCGCGCCGCAATCCGGCTGCGGTTGAAATGTGCCGGCGGGATCCAATTCTCCGTGCTGCCGCTCGAGCGGCTCGTGTTCCACATCAAGGCGGGCGGCGATATCGCGTCCCGCATCTACGAGCAGGTGATGGCCAATGGTCTGGCCGTGGGCGT
>CAZGVE010000025.1:17452-51290 GCA_964528845.1 uncultured Steroidobacteraceae bacterium
ATATCGCGTCCCGCATCTACGAGCAGGTGATGGCCAATGGTCTGGCCGTGGGCGTTCGCCCCCTGGACTCCAGGGCAGGGCTGCAATACTGCCCGACCGGTTCGATCCGGGAGGTCGGCTTCAGTGATCTGGAGGCGATGCTGCCGGCAACCCGCCGCAGCTTCGCGGCCTACCGGCTGCTGCAGGAGTACTTCGCCCTGCCGGAGCGTTACCTGTTCTTCGCGCTCGCCGATCTGCGGGAGGTGCTGCGCACCTGCAATGCCGAGCAATGCGAGGTGTTCATCCTGCTGGATCGGCCGCAGGCCGCGCTGGAAAACCAGCTGGAAGCCTCACAATTCCGCCTCGGGTGCACTCCAGTCATCAACCTGTTTCCGCGCAGCGTCGACCGGGTCCAGCTCAACCCCTTCGACACCGAACATCACCTGATTCCGGACCGCAACCGGCCGCAGGACTTCGAGATCTACAGCATCGACCGCATGAGCGGCATTGGCGCGTCCAGCGAAGCGTCGATTCCGGTGGCGCCCTTTTACGGCGTGGACCACCGCTCGGGCCCTGCCGCGGGCCAGCTTTATTACACGCTGCAACGGCGTCCGCGTCTGCCCTCGGCGCGGCAGCAGCAGGCCGGTTCGCGTTCCTCCTATGCGGGTAGCGAATGTTTCGTTTCGCTGGCCGGCGATCCGGCGCTGCAGCAGCAGCTGCGGCAGCTCGATGCGCACGCGCTGTGCACCAACCGCGACCTGCCGATTCAGATCGCATTGGGCTCGGCGCGCAGCGATTTTCTGGTCGAGGGCGGCGCCCCGGTCGAGTCGGTACGCTGCATCACTGGCCCGACCTATCCCCGGCCCTCCAGCGCGTTCGGCGACACTGCCTGGAAGCTCATCAGCCACCTGTCGCTGAACTACCTGTCGCTGCTGGATGACGGCGTGTCCGAGGGAGCGGGACTGCTGCGCGACATGCTCTCTTTATATGCCGACCCGGCGAACCCGGCGGTGGTTCGGCAGATAGAGGGGTTGCGAGGCATCGCGCACGAGGCGGTGGTGCGCCGCCTGCCCCTTCCGGGGCCGATCAGTCACGGCCGGGGCCTGCGCATCTCGCTTACCGTGGAGGAGGCAGCCTTCGAAGGCACCGGCGTGCTGCTGCTCGCCTCGGTGCTGGAGCGTTTCTTTGCCGCTTACGTCTCGATCAACTCATTCACCCAGACGCGGGTCGTGTCCTCGACCCGCGGCGAGATCAAGGAATGGCCAGCGAGACTGGGAACCCGCCCATTGATGTGAGCGCGCTCGAGCGCGAGCCGCATCGCTTCACGTTGTTCGCGGCGCTGCGCCTGCTCGAGCAGGCCTACGCCGACCGGCCACGTTTCGGGCACTCGCGTCGCGCGGCCGACGACAGGGTTCGCCTGCAGCAGCCGCCGCACCTGAGCTTCGCGCCTTCGGACGTCATCCGCTTGACGGACGCGGGACGGCGCCGTCCGGTGCTCGAGCAGTACTCGAATGGGGTGTTCGGACCCAATGGGGCATTGCCGCTGCATCTGACCGAGTATGCGTTCGAGCGCCGCCAGCAGTTCAATGACCCTACCCTGAGTGACTTCGTCAACCTGTTCCAGCACCGGCTGATCGGGCTGTTCTACCGCGCCTGGGCGGACGCCGATCCGGCGACTAATTTCGACCGCCCAGACAGCGATCGCATCCGCGGATACGTCGGTGCGCTGATCGGACTCGGCGAACCGGCTGCGCTCGGTCGTGATCATGTCCGCGACTACGCCAAACTCACCCGGGCAGGCCACTTCGGGCCGCACGCGCGCAGCGCCGGCGGCCTCGAGGCGGTGCTGTCAGGCTATTTCGCTCACCGCATCGCGATCCGCCAGTTCGTCGGCGAGTGGCTCGAAATTCCATCCGAAGTGCGCTGTCGGCTCGGCGCGCGCGATGCCACGGCCAGCCTCGGCATCGGGGCTTCGCTCGGAGCGAGCTGCTGGCAGGTCCAGCACAAATTCGAGATCATCGTCGGCCCGCTGAGTTTGCGCGAGTTCCTCGACTTTCTGCCGGGCGGACCCGCGCTCGCGGCGCTGTACGATCTGGTGCGGCTGTACACTACGGATGAATGGAGCTGGCGCGTGCGGTTGCTGCTGCGGGCGGAAGAAATCCCGGCCGCGAGGCTCGATGGCACGGCTAGGCTTGGCTGGACCAGTTGGACTGGCGGCCGGCGCTCCACGGCCAATGATGTCGTACTCGGCTGCGAGCAGGCCGCTGCCGTCAGCCAACGCGAGTCCATAACCAGCGGCAAGATAGGGGATCTAGCACTATGAGCGATATCAGCCGGGTCGCACTGTTCGGCAAGCTCGATTCGCTGGGATACAAGGCCATCGAGGGCGCGACGGTATTCTGCAAGCTGCGCGGCAACCCTTACGTGGAGCTCGTGCACTGGTTCCACCAGATCCTGCAGCTGCAGAACTCCGACCTGCACCTGATCGTGCGCGCATTCAGCCTCGATGCGAGTCGGCTTGCGCGTGACCTGACTGAAGCGCTCGACCGCCTGCCGCGCGGCGCCAGTTCGATCTCGGACCTGTCCTCGCACCTGGAGGATGCAGTCGAACGCGCGTGGGTCTGGTCCACGCTCAAGTACGGCGACAGCCGCGTGCGCACCGGCCACGTGATGCTCGCACTGCTCAAGACCTCGGGGCTGCGCAACGCGCTGCTGGCGATGTCGCGTGAGTTCGAGAAGATCCGTCCCGACCAGCTCGCCGATGAGTTCGAGAAGATTGTCGCCTCCTCACCCGAATCCTCGCTCAGCGCCAGCGACGGCTCGAGCGCCACGGCGCAGGGCGCACCGGGCGAGTTCAGCGAGGCGATGCCGCCCGCGCAGATGGGCAAGCAGGAGGCACTCAAGCGCTTTACCGTGGATCTCACCGAGCAGGCCCGAACCGGCAAGCTCGACCCGATCGTCGGTCGCGATGAGGAGATCCGCCAGATCATCGATATCCTGATGCGCCGGCGGCAGAACAACCCGCTGCTCACCGGTGAGGCGGGTGTCGGCAAGACCGCGGTGGTCGAGGGCTTCGCGCTCAAGATTGCGAGCGGGGATGTGCCCCCACCGCTCAAGGAGGTCAGGCTGCTGAGCCTCGATGTCGGCCTGCTGCAGGCTGGAGCCAGCATGAAGGGCGAGTTCGAGCAGCGGCTGCGCTCCGTCATCGAGGAGGTGCAGGCGTCGCCCAAACCGATCATCCTGTTCATCGACGAGGCTCACACGCTGGTCGGAGCCGGTGGTGCGGCCGGTACCGGCGATGCCGCGAACCTGCTCAAGCCGGCGCTAGCGCGCGGCACGCTGCGCACCGTCGCGGCGACCACCTGGGCCGAGTACAAGAAGCACATCGAAAAAGACCCGGCCCTGACCCGTCGCTTCCAGGTGGTGCAGGTCGGGGAGCCGAGCGAGGAGAAGGCGATCCTGATGATGCGTGGAGTCGCCTCCACGATGGAGAAGCACCATCGCGTGCAGTTGCTCGACGAGGCCATTGAGGCTGCGGTCCGGCTCTCGCACCGCTATATCCCGTCGCGCCAGCTACCGGACAAGTCCGTGAGTCTGCTCGATACCGCCTGCGCGCGCGTCGCGATCAGCCAGCACGCCGTGCCGCCGGAAGTCGACGACTGCCGCCAGCGGATCGCGGCGCTCGAGACCGAACTGGAGATCATCGGTCGCGAGAGTGCGGTCGGCATCGACACCCGGGAGCGGCTGCGAGCGGCGACCGAGCGCCTCGAAGCGGACCGCGCGAAATTGAAGGAGCTCGAAGGCCGCTGGGGCTCCGAGAAGGCGCTGGTCGAGCAGATCCTCGCGATACGCGGCCGTCTGCGTACCGGCGCCGGCAAGGTGGAAGGTACCGCCACCGCCCTCGAGGCGGCGGCGGACGCGGCGGCTGGAACTGCCGCGGCACCAGCGCTCAGCGATGCCGAGCGCGCGAAGCTGCTGGAGGAACTGCACGGGCTGCAGGCCCAGCTGCACGCGCTGCAGGGCGACCGGCCGCTGATCCTGCCGACCGTGGACCAGCAGGCGGTCGCCGCGGTCGTGGAGGGCTGGACCGGGATTCCCGTCGGCCGTATGGTCAAGAACGAGCTCGAGTCCATCCTGAAGCTCGCCGACACACTCGAGCAGCGCATCATCGGCCAGCGCCACGCCCTGGACATGATCGCGCGGCGCATCCAGACCTCACGCGCGAAGCTGGACAACCCGAACAAGCCGATCGGCGTGTTCATGCTCGCCGGCACGTCCGGGGTCGGCAAGACCGAGACCGCGCTCGCGCTCGCCGAGGTGCTCTACGGCGGAGAACAGAACGTCATCACGATCAACATGAGCGAATTCCAGGAGGCTCACACGGTCTCCACGCTCAAGGGCGCTCCGCCCGGTTACGTTGGATACGGCGAGGGCGGCGTACTCACCGAGGCGGTGCGGCGCCGCCCGTACAGCGTAGTGCTGCTCGATGAGGTCGAGAAGGCGCACCCGGACGTGCACGAGATGTTCTTCCAGGTGTTTGACAAGGGCTGGATGGAGGACGGCGAGGGAAGGTTGATCGATTTCAAGAACACGCTGATCCTGCTGACGACCAACGCCGGTACCGACCTGATCGCGAACCTGTGCAAGGATCCGGAGCTGATGCCCGAGCCCGAGGGGATCGCCAAGGCGCTGCGCGAGCCGCTGCTCAAGGTGTTTCCGCCCGCGCTGCTCGGGCGGCTGGTCGTGATCCCGTACTACCCGCTCAACGATGCGATGATCGGTGCCATCGTGCGTCTGCAGCTGGGGCGGATCACCCGGCGCATCCGCGAGAATCACAAGCTGCCCTTCACCTATGACGATGAGGTCGTCAAGCTGATCGCCAGCCGCTGCACGGAAACCGAGAGCGGCGGGCGCATGATCGATGCGATCCTGACCAATACGATTTTGCCGAAGATCAGCGAGGAGTTCCTGAAGCGCATGATCGCCGGACAGGCCATCGAACGGGTGCACGTGTCGGCCGCGCAGGGGGAGTTCGCCTACGGGTTCGACTAGCCCAGCAGCAGCGCCTCAGGCGTTGCGGAGTTCCTCGCGGACCAGCCGCGCCAGCAGCTGCTCGGCCGCCTGGGCGACGGAGTTGCCGTGGTAGCGCTTGACCAGGGTGCCGATCTCGTTGGAGACGCGCAGCTCATCGCCGTCGAGGACATAATGGCCCGTGTAGCGGCGGCTGCCGATCACCAGGGAGACCTGACCAGACCTCTCATTCGCCATCTACAGTGCGCCCCTCGACGGGGGTTTCCTCGAGGACAGTGGAGCAGAAAATCTAGCCGCTTCGCGCGTTCGGCACAACCCGCCCGGCGGGCGCTTGCAGGTCGGGCACTAGGGATATGATCCACGTCAGTGTAAGATCAGAAGTTATAGGGTAAAAGTACGGCAAGTGTCGAAGCCATCACAATTATTTGGCTTCCGCGCGGGCAGTCAACCAACCGGGGTCCTGAGCATGGCTCGATCGAAGGTAGTGGAAGTCGACTACTACCAGTTCATCAATCTGCTTCGCCGCGCAACCGATGCCGGAAAGCGCATCGACAAGGCCGATAGCCGCTGGAAGCAGACCGTCCAGGCACAGGGTATCAACGAAGTGGCGGCGACGGCCATCGCGCGCCAGAAATTCGAGTCTGCCGTGCCGGTGATCCTTGCCGAAGGCAGGGACAGCGACGGGCTGTATTTCTACTCGACCAACGAGGAAGGTTGCCTGCGCCTGGTACCGCTTGAGTAGCCGCGGCCCTGCTAGCCACCATGGCTGAATCCCCGAACAAGGTCCGCTTCACGGTCAGCAGCCCGCTGGGCAAGGACGCGCTGAAGCTGCAGCGCATGTCCGGCTCGGAGCGGATCAGTACGCTATTCGAGTTCCACTACTCGCTGCTCAGCCAGAGCGCGGATCTCAAGGCCGACAAGATCTTAGGGCTGGGACTCACGCTCACGGCTGAGCTGCCCGGTGGCGGGAAGCGCTACCTGCACGGCGTGGTATCGGAATTCTCCCAGACCGGATTTGGCGACATCGACAAGGTTTACCTGTATCGCGCCGTGGTGCGGCCGTGGCTGTGGTTCCTGACCCGCACCGCCGATTGCCGCATCTTCGAGAAGAAGAGCGTGCCCGATATCGTCGAGGCCGTCATCAAGTCCTACGGTTTCTCGGACTACAGCCTCGGAAAACTGAAGGGCACCTACGAGCCGCTCGAGTACTGCGTGCAGTACCGCGAGACCGACTTCAACTTCGTGAGCCGGTTGCTCGAGCACGAAGGGATCCATTACTACTTCGAGCACCACGACGGGCGCCATGTGCTGGTGCTGGCCGATGATTCCGGGGCGCACCAGCCGTTCCCCGGTTACGACAGCGTGCCCTATCTCGCGGAAGGGCACGCCATGGGCGTGAAGCCGAAGGAGCACCTGTCCGAGTGGTCAATGGTGCAACGGGTCGATCCCGTGACCTTCGCGACCACGGACTTCGATTTCAAGGCGCCGAGCAACTCGCTGCTGGCCAATGCGACGATCGCGCGCCAGTACGCCCACGCCAGTTTCGAGGTGTTCGACTACCCGGCGCCACTCGACAAATTCTCGGCCGGAGATGCGAACCGCATCGCGAAGCTGCGCATCGAGGAACTGCAGTCCACGCAGCTGCTCGCCAGCGGCCAGGGCGACGCCGCGGGCCTGGCTCCCGGCTGCAAGTTCAAGCTCAAGGACCACCCGCGCGCGGACCTGAACATCGAGTACCTGATACTCGGCGCACAGTACACCGTCAGTGTCGGGGGCTTCCGCGCTGGTCCCGTCGCCGCGGCCGCGCCGGGCGGCGGCAGCGGCGGCGCCCAGATCGGGGACGACGAGGGGTTTCTGGTCGCGATCGAGGCGATCGATGCGCGCACGAAGTACCGACCGCCGCGCGTTAGCCCTAAGCCGGTGGTGCACGGTGCGCAGACCGCGCTGGTCGTCGGCGCGAATTCCAGCGATGAGATCTATACCGACGAGTACGGCCGCATCAAGGTCAAGTTCCACTGGATCCGCCCGGGCGGCGCCGGCGCGCCCCACGAGTCCCAATCGTGCATGGTGCGCGTATCCCAGATCTGGGCCGGTGACCAGTTCGGAGCGATGCACCTCCCGCGTGTCGGCCAGGAAGTCGTGGTCGAATTCCTGGAAGGCGATCCGGACCGACCGCTCGTGACCGGTCGCGTCTACAACGCCTCCAACATGCCTCCCTACAAGCTGCCCGACAATGCCACGCAGTCGGGCATCAAGTCGCGCAGCAGCAAGGGGGGCAGCACGGACAATGCCAACGAGCTGCGTTTCGAGGACAAGAAGGGCAGCGAGCAGGTGCTGCTGCATGCCGAGAAGGACCTGCTGATCGAAGTCGAGCAGGACGGCACGATGACGGTCGGCAAGGACCAGCAGACCACGATCAAGGGCAACCTGACCACCAAGGTCAGCAAGGACGAGACGCGCACGCTGGAGGGCAACCGCACGACGACGGTGTCCAAGGACGACAGCAATACCGTCACCCAGAACTACCTGGTGAAGGCGGACAAGATCACGCTGCAGGCCGGCAGCGCCTCGATCGTGATCAAGAGCAGCGGCGAGGTCACCATCACCGCCGACAAGATCACGCTCTCGGGCACTTCGAAGATCGAGGGCAGCGCGATGAAGGTGTCCTTCAGCGGGACGACCGGCCTGGAGCTCTCCTCCAATGGCCAGACGAGCCTCAAGGGCATGAAGACCACGGTACAGGGAACCATGCTCGAGCTCAGTGGCGACGCGATGGCGAAGCTCAAGGGCGGCATGACGATGATCGGCTAGCCACGCATCAGCCATGCTGCCGATACTCGATCCCGCCTCGACCTCCTCACCGGCCGCGCTGGCCCAGCCACTCGCGCTCAGCGAGGCGGCGCGCGCGCAGGTCGAGGGCGCTCCCAACCTGCATGCGCTGCTGGGCAAGCTGAACGCTTCCGGTCTGCACGTCGATGCGGCCAGGCTGCTGCTGCGCGCGCTGCCGAAGCGTTACGCCGTCGCCTGGGTGTGCGAATGCTTCCGCAAGGATGCGGAGCGCGCGCCGTTCGACGGGCCCGACGGCGAGGCGATCCGGGTCGTGGAGCGCTGGATCGCGGAGGGCAGCGAGGAGGCCCGTGCGGCCGCCAATGCCTGCGCCGAGGCCAGCAACTACGACACCGCGACCGGCTGGCTCGCAGCTGCCGCGGCGTGGAGCGGAGGCAGCCTGGCGCCTCCCGGATTCACGGTCGTGCCGCCAAGTGAGGCGCTGACCGGGGACGCGTGTTTTGCGGCGCTGTGCCTGCTTGCCGCGCGGGAACCGGCGGCCTTCGCGCCGCGCCTGCGTGGCTGGCTCGAGCGCGCGATCGGCGTGTTTGCCGGCGCCGGCGCTTGAAGATTCCGGACGCTATTGTCATGTCATCAATGAGCATGCTAATCAGCAACGAGCCATGTATCTGACCCTTGAAATCACCGGCGCGGACGCGGCCCGCTTCGGCTCGCAGCGCGTCCATACCTTCGGCGTCGAGGGCGGGCGCATCGGACGCGCGGCCGACAACCAGTGGGTGATCCCCGATCAGTACATCCACAGCCTGCACGCCGTGGTGCGCTTCATGAGCGGGCTGTTCTTCATCGAGAAGCGTGGCCAGAACCGCGTCGCGGTGAACCGGCCCGACATCGACCTGCCGCTGAACGAGCCCTTTCCGCTCAAGGACGGGGACAAGCTGTACCTCGATGACTATGAGCTGTCGGTTCGCGTGTCGCGCACGCCGCCCTCGATCGCGCCGGCACCGCCCCCGAGCGTGGATCTCGCCGCGCTGGACCCGATCACCGGTCCACGCGATCGCGCACCCGTATCGCCGCTGATGGATCTGGACCCGCAAGACCTGGATCCGCTGGACCACCTGGGCCGGGCTCCACCGCCGCGTTTCGATCCCGGGCCGATGCAGTCATCCGTGCTCACACAGGGCTCGGTGCTGAATGATCATTTCCGGCCCCCCGCACCCGTGAGCGCCCCGGGCGGCGGCTCGTTCATTCCCGACGACTGGGAGCGCACCAGCATGGCGCGCGCCAGCCAGCGGCCGGCGGCCGCGCCGCCGCCGCCACCTGCACCGCCGCCGCCACCTCAAGCCCCGCCCGCCCCCGCGTACCTTGCGCCGCGCCCATCGCCGCCATCGATGCCGGCGCCGGCAGCGCCGCCGCCGATGCCGGGCGGTGCCATCGGGCTGCCGGCCGCGATCACCGCGATGAGCACTCCGCTCGGGCTGCACCCCGGAGAGCTGGGTGCCCCGGATCTGGAGCCGATCGGGCGCGCGCTGCGCCACGCGCTCGCCGGCAGCGTCGCGCTGATGCAGCAGCGGGCCGAGATCCGCACGCGCTTTCGCGTGAAGCAGGGCCGAACGGGCGCCACTGAACCCAATCCGCTGCGCGGCGCCGCCAATGTGGAGGACGCGCTGCACGAGTTTTTCAGCCGCCGGCGTCCGGGCGCCTATCCGGTCGACGTGGCGGTCGCCGATGCGTTCGAGGAGGCCAGGCTGCACCAGCAGGCGGTGCTCGAGGCGATGCGGACCGCGTTCGACGCGTTGCTCGCACGGCTGGATCCGGAAGCCGCGGGCGAGCGTACCGAAGCGACCGGCCGGCGCCCGGCGATGATCGGGCTCGGGCGGTCCCGGCGATTTGAGGAATACCTCGAGTTTTTCCGCGCGCAGGTGGGTAATGATCGCGAAGAGGCGTTCCAGCGCCTGTTCGGCGCCACCTTCGCCAGCGCCTACGAGCAGGCCCTCGAACGCCTGCGGACGCTGGCGCGTCATCGGGTCACCGGCTGAATATTGAGGGGAGCGCAGCATGCAGCAGTCACTGTGGAGAGGGATGCGCGTGGGCGCGCTGGCGGCGCTGGGCATGCTGCTGCTGGCGGCGTGCACCTCGACGCCCAAACCGGCACCGCCGGTGACGCTGCACGTGCGCCTGACGGCGAGCGATGACATCAACCCTGACACCACCGGACGCGCCTCGCCGGTGGTCGTGCGCGTATTCCAGCTGCACGACGCGGCGAACTTCGGCAATGCGGATTTCTTCGCGCTGTACGATCACGAGAAGGAATCGCTTGGCGCGGACCTGGTCGGCAGCGCGGAGTACGTGCTGCGACCGGGAGAGACCCGCGATATAGAGCTGCAACCCGATCCGAACGTGAAGGCCTTGGGCTTCCTGGCCGCATTCCGCGACCTGGCGGTCTCCCAGTGGCGCGCCAGCTGGGCGCTGCCGCCGGCTGCGAAGAAGCCTCGCAAGGTACCCCCGGGCGTCGAGCTCAAGCTCGCGCACACGGCGATCGCGATTGCTGCGGCCGCCCCTGCTGCGGGCCACTGATCCGATGGGTATCCACAACAAGGTCGTCTGGTCGGAGGGGCTGTTCCTGCGACCGCAGCATTTCCAGCAGCAGGAGCGCTACCTGGAGCGCTATATCGAGGCCCGCAGCTTAGGTCTGCGCAGCCACGGCTGGGGATTTCTCGAACTGGAGATCGAACGCGACCTGCTCGCGACCGGCAAGCTCTCGCTACGGCGCGCCCGTGGCGTGTGGCCCGATGGCACACCCTTCACGATGCCCGAGGACGATCCGCTGCCGATGCCGCTGGAGATCGCCAACGAGCTGCGGGACGAGATCGTCTGTCTGGCGCTGCCGATCCGCCGCCCCGGGGCGATCGAGACCGATCGGGCGGAGCGCCCTGATTCCCTCGCGCGCTACGGCGTGCGGATCGAGAACGTGCGCGACGTGATCGCAGGCTCCGAGGCCGACGCCGCGCTCGAGATCGGAACGCTGCGAGCGCGCCTGGTGCCGCAGAGTCAGCCCTCGGAGGGCTATGCGAGCATCCCGCTCGCGCACGTCACCGAGCGGCGCGCGGACGGCCAGGTCGTGCTCGACGACCGCTTCATCCCGACGGCGCTGGTGGCACGGGCCGCGCCACGACTGGCTTCCTTCCTGACCGAGCTGCAGGGGCTGCTGCACCAGCGCGGCGAGGCGCTCGCGCAACGGGCGGTGGCCACCGGACGGGCCGCATCGGCCGAGATCGCCGACTTCCTGCTGCTGCAGTCGGTGAATCGCTACGAGCCGCTGGTCGCCCATCTGGCTGGGGGCGGTACGCTGCATCCCGAGGACGCCTTCGCGCTGCTCGCCCAGATCGCGGGGGATCTGTCGACGCTGACCACGGCGACCCGCCGTCCGCCATCCTTCGGCACCTACCGCCACGACAATCTGCGCCAGAGCTTTGAGCCGCTGTTCACGGCGCTACGCGCCTCCTTGAGCGCGGTGCTGGAGCAGAGTGCGATCGCGATTCCGCTGCTGCAGAAGAAGTTCGGGGTCAGCGTCGCGACCGTCGCGGACAAGTCCCTGTTCCAGGGCTCCGAATTCGTGCTTGCCGTGCGCGCCGAGATCGCCGCCGAGGACGTGCGGCGCATGTTTCCGATGCAGAGCAAGATCGGACCGGTGGAGAAGATCAAGGACCTGGTCAATCTGCAGCTGCCCGGCATCGCGCTGCGCGCGCTGCCGGTCGCACCACGGCAGATTCCCTACCACACCGGATTCGCCTATTTCGGACTGGACCAGAGCGCCGAGCTGTGGACGCAGCTGCGGGCCTCGGGCGGCATTGCGGTACACGTGTCGGGCAGCTTCCCCGGGCTCGCGATGGAGCTCTGGGCCGTGAGAGGGCAGTAAAGCACCATGGCCGCGCCAACCGATGACCCGATGGGGGGTGGCGATCGCACGATCCTGCGCCCGGGAGGCGCCGGCGCGCGCCGCGCGCCGCAGCCGCTGCCGGCGGGCGCGCCACCGCCACCGCCCGCCGCGCCTCAGGCCGCGCCGCCGCCACGTCCGGCAAGCTCGCCGCCACCGGGCCTGGCGCCCAGTGCGCTGCCCGGCGCGTTGAGCGATTTCCTTTCGGGCGGCTCGAACGCGCTGCTGCAGGCCGCGACACCGCTGCTCGTGCTCGCGTTGCGCCTGCGCGGAACGGTGAGCGTACCGGACGTCGGCGGCCTGCGGCGCCAGGTGTTCGAGGAGGTCCGCTCGTTCGAGAACCGCGCCCGCGCCGCCGGTGCAGCGGCCGAAGACGTGCTCGCGGCACGCTATGCACTGTGCACGGCGCTCGATGAGGCCGTGCTCAATACGCCGTGGGGCGCACAGAGCGAATGGGCGGCCCAGACGCTGCTGGTGGCGTTCCACCGCGAAGCCTTCGGCGGCGAGAAGTTCTTCCAGATCCTCGAGCGCATCATGGCCGATTCCCGGCGCTACATCGATCTGATGGAGCTGCTGTACGCCTGCCTCGCGCTCGGCTTCGAGGGACGCTACCGGCTCGAAGAGCGCGGTGCGGCCCGGCTGCTCGAGGTGCAGCGGGATCTCTACCAGCGCATCCGCGCCGCGCGCGGGCCGGTACCGGCCGCGCTATCGCCGGCCTGGGCCGGCGTGCCCGATGCTCGCAATCGGGTCGCGCGCTACGTACCGCTGTGGATCGTGGCGCTGGGAGCGCTCGTGATCCTGACAGTCACTTTCATCGCGCTGTATGCGAGCCTCGGCCATCGTTCCGAACCGGTCATGGGCGCGCTGGCCGGTATCGGCATCGAGCCGATGTACGCGGGCAACGCCATACCGAGCAACGCGCCGCGGCTCAAGGCGCTGCTGGCGCCGCAGGAACTGGCCGGAGCGGTGCAGATCGAGGAGCTCGGCGACCGAACCACCGTGACGCTGCCGGCCGGGGACCTGTTCGCCTCCGGCAGCGCATCGCTGACAGCGCGCTACGAACCGGTGATCACGGCGATCGGTGTCGCGCTCAACAAGGTTCCCGGACGCGTGACCGTCATCGGGCATACGGATGACCAGCCGGTGCATTCGCTGAGTTTCGCGAACAACAACGATCTCTCGCGCGCCCGTGCGCTCTCGGTGCTGGCGCTGCTGCGCGCCCAACTCGAGAGTCCCGGTCGGCTGGAAGCGGTCGGTCGCGGTTCTGATCAGCCGCGCTTCCTGCCGCCTGACCGACCGGAAAATCGGGCACGCAACCGGCGCGTCGAGATCATCCAGTGGCTCCGCTCCTGAGGCGCGCGCGATGTTCGCTGTCCTGAAGCAGAAATGGTTCCTGTCGCTCGTCGTGCTGCTGCTCGGCTGCCTGATCCTGTGGTTCCTCGGACCCTATGTCGCGTTCGGCGACGCGCGGCCGTTCGACTCGCTGGTCGGAAGGCTGATCGGCGTGCTGGTGCTGGTGCTGATCTGGGGCCTGTGGCTGCTGCTGCGCTCGGTACGCGCGCAACGTGCGAACAAGGAGTTCGCCGGTGCGGTGTCGGCCCAAGCCGATGCACCCGCGGTCGCCAGCCGGGGCGCGGCCGGGGATTCCCAGGACAGCCGCGCGCTGCGTGAGCGCTTCACCGAGGCGATGGAGGCACTGCGCAAGTCCCGGCGCGGCAAAGGTGGACTGTACGACCTGCCGTGGTACGTGATCATCGGGCCGCCGGGTTCGGGCAAGACCACCGCGCTGGTGAATTCCGGACTGCACTTTCCGCTGTCGCAGAAGTTCGGTGCCGGAGCCCTGCGCGGGGTCGGCGGCACGCGCAACTGCGACTGGTGGTTCACGGACGAGGCGGTGCTGCTCGACACCGCCGGACGCTACACCACCCAGGACTCCGATGCGGTCGCGGACGGCGCCGGCTGGAGCGAATTCCTGCGCCTGCTGCGCCGCTACCGCGGCCGCCGGCCGATCAATGGCGTGCTGGTCGCGATGAGCGCCTCGGACCTGATGCTGCTGGATGAGCGAGCGCGCCTCGCGCACGTCTCGGCGGTGCGCGCCCGTATCGATGAGCTCAACCGGCACCTGCGCATCCGACTTCCGGTCTACCTGCTGATCACCAAGAGCGACCTGATCGCGGGCTTCAGCGAGTTCTTTGATGATCTGGCGCAGGACGGCCGCGCGCAGGTCTGGGGCACGAGCTTTCCGATCGAAGCCAGCGAGGAGGGTGGGGGACCGGCCGCCTTCGGCCCCGCATTCGACGCCCTGGTGGCACGGCTGCAGGCGGGCCTGTTCACGCGGCTCGAGGCCGACCGTGATCCGCGCCGGCGCGCCGCGATGCTGGCCTTTCCGCAGCAGTTCGCCGCGCTCAAGCCGGCGCTGGCCGGATTCGTCAGCGACACGTTCACGTCGACCGGCTACGACACGCCGGTGCTGCTGCGCGGCGTGTACTTCACCAGCGGCACCCAGGAATCCACGCCGATCGACCGCATGATGGGCGCGATCGCCCGTACCTTCGGCATCGACGTGCAGTCCGTCGCGGCGCCGAGCGCGACCGGCCGTGCTTACTTCATCGAACGGCTGCTCAAGGACGTCATCATCCCCGAGGCCGGACTGGCCGGGGTCAACCGGCGCCTGGAACTGCGCCTGCTGGCGTTGCAGTACGGCGGCTACGTCGCGTGCGCACTGCTGGTTGTCCTCGGACTCGTGGCGCTGGTGCGCAGCGAGTTCGCGAATCGCGCCTACCTCGATCAGGTTGCTGCGAGCGTGCAGGCCTTCCAGCAGACACCGGCGCCGCCGGTCGCCGTCACCGCGACGGGCCTCGCCGATACGCTGCCGCGCCTGGGTGCGCTGCGCGACGTCGTCGACACGGCCGAGCAGTACCGCGAGCACCACCCGTGGAGCATGAGCTGGGGCTTGTACCAGGGCAGGGCGGTCGGTGAGGCTGCGCGCGACGCCTACGTGCGCGAGCTGAGCGGTTCGCTGCTGCCGGCGCTCGGCGATCAGCTGCGCGCGCAGCTCGTCAATGCCAGCGCGGACCCCGAGCGGCTGTATGAGCTGCTGAAGGCCTACCTGATGCTCGCCGAGCCAAAACATCTGGATGCGGACCAGATCGGCTACCTCGCGAGCATCGAATGGCAGCGTCTGTACCCGACGCAGCCCAGCGTGCGCTCGCAGCTGCAACAGCATTTCACGGCGCTGCTGCAGGAGCCGGAGCGTCTGCATCCGCTGACGGCCGATGCCGACCTGGTCGCGCGCGTGCGCGAATCGCTGCGGGCGGCCTCGCTGCCGTTGCTGATGTACAGCCGGCTGAAGCTCGGTTATGCGAGCGATACCAAGCGCGCGCTGCACCTGGACGTGGCCGCCGGGCTCGGCAGCGACAAGGTGTTCGTACGCCGCAGCGGCGCGGCGCTGTCCGATCCGCTGCCGGCGCTCTACACCAAGGCGGTATTCGATGAATACCAGCGCACCGGGCGGCTCGAGCTCGTCAAGCAGTTCGCCGATGACCGCTGGGTGCTCGGCGATGCGGCGCCCTCACTGGCGCAGATGTCGGGGATGACCGATCAGGTCAACACGCTGTATGAGGCGGACTACATCCGCGCCTGGGATGCCGTGCTCGCGGACGTGCGCGTGCGCCCGACCAGCGGTAGCCGTGACCTCGCCGACCTGCTGCTGCTGCTCGCGAGTCCCGCCTCGCCGCTCAAAGGCTTCTACCAGCTGGTCGACAAGCAAACCAACCTGCTGAAGAAGGACGACAACCCGGCGCTGGCCAAGGCCGAGGCCGCTGCCGGAGCGCTGGCCTCCGGAGCCGCACGCCTCTCGCAGCTGTTTGGCGGCGCGCAGCCCTCCACCGACCCGGCGGACCAGCCGGGCGCCAAGGTGACGGCGCACTTCGATGCGTACCACAAGCTCGTGGATGCCTCAGCGGGTGCAGCCCCGATCGACCGGCTGCTCGGCGCGCTGGGCTCGGCGCAGCAGCAGCTCGACCGCGCGGCGCAGGGCGGCGCCGGCTCGGTCGGTGATCTGGCCAACGCGAGCCAGGCCGACGTGTTCCGCCAGCTCGGCACCGAGGCCTCGCTGCTGCCCCCCGCGATCGGCGATCTGGTCGGCCAGATGGGCCAGCGCACCGCGACTGTGGTGACCGACCAGGCCAAGAGCGAGCTTGGTCGCCGCTACGAGCAGCAGGTGGTCAGTGCCTGCCGCGAGGTCGTGCAGGGCCGCTATCCATTCGAACCCACCAGCGCAGTCGATGTGCCTCTGGCCGACTTCGGTCGCCTGTTCGGCTTCGGCGGGGTCTATGACGGATTCTTTCACAGCACGCTCGAGCCGCTGGTCGATACCTCCAGTTCGCCGTGGCACTGGCGCGAAGGCGCCGGGTCTGCCGCCGCGATCCCGGGGGCGCTCGAGCGCTTCCAGGCCGCGGCACAGATCCGCGACACCTTCTTCAAGGCCGGCAGCCAGCAGCCCGAGCTGCACTTCACGCTGACACCGGATTACCTGGACCAGGACGTCACGCGCTTCGTGCTGAACCTCGACGGTCAGATCTTCGAATACCGCCATGGGCCCTCGCGCGCCGTCGCGATGAGCTGGCCGGGCGCACCCGGTGGGCAGGGTTCCGTGAGTTTCGAGTCGGGCACCGACGTCGGCGCCAATGTCGCGTTCCAGGGACCGTGGGCGTGGTTCCGGCTGCTCGGACGCAGTCAGCTGCAGCCGCAGTCGGATGTGCGCTATCAGATCAGCTTTTCGGCGGGCGGCAAGAGCGCGCGGATCATTCTGGACGCGGCCAGCATCCGCAACCCATTCGCGCGCGTCGATCTGCTGAAATTCCGCTGCGGATGAGGGCCCCGATGAGCAGTGCGCTGCAGGTGGGCTTCTTCGGCAAGCTGCCGGTACTCGGGGATTTCCTGACCCGACGGCTCGGCAGCGATTTCCTGACGCCGTGGGACCTGTGGCTGCAGCACGGCATGACCGCCGCGCGCACGCAGCTCGGTGCGGCCTGGACGCAGTACTACCAGAGCTCGGCGCCGTGGCGCTTCGCACTCGAAGCCGGCGCCTGCGGGCCCCAGGCCGTGATCGGCGTGTGGATGGCCGGCAGCGATCGCGTCGGCCGGCAATTTCCACTGACCATCGCGTGCGCGCTGCCCAGCGAGCGCGGCGCGCTCGAGACCGCGACAGCCGCGGACGCCTGGTTCGCCGCCGCGGAGGCGCTCGCTGCCGACGGCGTCGGCGGCCAGCTCGCGGCCGACCAGTTCGATGCCGAGGTCGCCTCCCTTGCCGGGGTGCTTGAGGCCACCGCGCTGGCCTTCGCCCCGGCCGCGGACCTGGAGGCCTGCGCGCAGTACCTGCGTGCCCATGGCGCCTTCCGGCTGCCGCTGACGCCAGGCGGATTCGGGGCTGCCCTCAATGGCATGTGCGCGGCGCAGCTCGCGCGATTTGCACCACCCTTGGCCGCCTTCTGGTGCGAATCGACCACCGCGGAGCCGACGCTGTATGCGAGCCGCGGCCTGCCGGCGCCGTTGCTGTGGGCCGAATGGCTGCGCCTGCCGCGCGTCGCGGCCAGCGCGCTGATGGCCGCCGCACCGGTGGCAGCCGCGGTGGCGCCGCCCGCAGCCGCGACCGCTCCGATCAGTACGCGAGCGGCTGCGCTGTCGCCACCGTCCTCGGGACTGCTGAGCAGCCTGATACCCGAGGCGCCGTCGAGCCGCTGGCAGCATGCGGTGATGGCCGGAGCGGCACCGGGGGCGGCGCTCGCCGTCGCCGCGATCGCCGGGGACACCGATGCGCGCGTGAATGACCAGCTCGGGCGCGTCGGCGCATTGCTGCGCCAGTGGTCGACTGACACCGGCGATGGAATGATCGAAGGCCTCGAAGCGCTGCTCCGATCGCCGCAGGAAGGTGCGATCCACCTGGCCGCGTGCCTGCCGCAGGGCGGCGGGCACGTCTTCGTGTGGTCCGGTGGCGGATCGGTGTTCCGCCTGCGGGCCCGCAAGCTCGAGCGACTCGTCCCCGATGACGTGCCGGAGGCACCGCTGGAAGCCGGATCGCTGCTCGATCTGCTGCAGCCCACTGGCGAGAGTGTCAGCGAGGACCAGACGCAGCAGCTCAAGGTGGCGCGCGTTGCAGTGACGCAGCTGCAGGACCGCTACCTGCTCTGTGCCGATGCCACCTACGCGTCCCTGTCCTGGGGCCAGCTCGTGTCGGCGCTCGAGGAATCAGCCCCCGAATTCGCTGCCGAGCGCTTGCGCGAGGCGGCCGGCGTGCGCATCGAGAGCGCGGCGCCGGCGCTGGTCCTGATGTTCGAAGGCTCCCCGGAGGCCCCCGCGGCGCGCGTTGCCAATACGCTGCGCTGCGAGGTGGCCGCGATGGCGCAGGGTGGTGCCGCGTGCTCCTAGCCCTGAGTGTGATCAGCGCGCAGGGTGCCTCGCTCGGTGCGGCGAGCTACAAGGTATTCGATGCGCGCGGCGGCACGATCGGTCGCATCGACGGCAACGACTGGATCCTGCCCGATACCGAACGCCTGGTATCGAGCCGGCATGCGGTCGTGCGCTGCGTCGATTCGCGTTTCTACCTGGAAGATGTCAGTACCAATGGTACCGGGCTGAACGCACCGCAGGCCGTGATTCCGCGCGGGCAGCTGCAGCTGCTCAACGACGGCGACCGGTTGTTCATCGGCGATTTCGAGGTGCTGGTCCAGATCCTGGCCGAGGCGGCGGCGCCGTCACCGATGCCGGCCGCGGTTCCGGCGCCAGCGCCGTACCCAAGCGCGAACCCGTATGCGAGCCCGATGCCTATCCCGGCCACTCCACTGGCACCGCCGATGCCGGTTGCGGCGCCTGCCCCGGCGCCAATACCAATGGCGCCCTCGGTGCCGATGCCGTCGGCTGCGGTTGGCGGCACGCTGGAGGATCTGCTCAGTGGCGCCGGCTCCGCCGAACCACCGTACGCGGCACCCGCCGCAGCCCCTGCAGCCGGGGCACTGCCGGAACATTGGGACCTGACAGGCTTCGCAGCCCCGCGTGCCGCCGTTGCCGCGCCGGCGCCGATCCCTGCGATGCCGATTCCGCCGGCAGTGCCGCCGCCGCCGGCGCCACCTCTGGCCGCGCCGGTAGCGCCCATTGCGCCCATTGCGCCAATGGCCCCTATGAGTCCGATGGCGATGCCCCCATCGGCCTATGGCGCGCCGCCGGGTTATGGCGCGGCGCCCGCCGCCGCCGGCGCGGATGTTACGAGCCTGCTCGCCAGCTTAGGTCTGCAGCCCCAGCAGGTGCCACCGGACACCTTGAGCCAGCTCGGGCAGATCCTGCGCGGCATGGTGCAGGGCTTGATGGACGTGCTGGTAGCGCGCAAGCAGGTCAAGGACCACTTCCGGATGGCGATGACGATCATCCGGCCGGTCGAGAACAATCCTCTGAAGTTCGCACCGAGCGCGGAGGAGGCGCTCTATACGCTGTTCGTGAAGCGCAATCCGGGATACTTGGGTCCGGTCGAGGCGTTTCGCGAAGCGTTCCAGGACCTGTCCTTCCACCAGCTCGCGGTACTCGCCGGCATGCGCGCGGCGTTTTTCGCGACGCTGACACGGTTCGAGCCCGGAGCGCTCGCCGTCGCGGCCCAGAATGCGGCTGGCAAGAAGGGCGGCGGGCTGTTCGGCGGCGGCAAGGCCGCCTACTGGGACTTCTACCGTCAGCACTACGAGAAGCTGACCCGCGATTCGGAGGCCAATTTCCAGCAGATCTTCGGCGAAGCCTTCGTGCGCGCCTATGACGACCAGATCCGCAAGCTCCAGGACGCGAATTCGCGTCGCGGCTGAGATGGCAAGCTCCACACCCTTCCGCTGGAATTCCGCGAGCCTGTCGATCCCGGGCAACGTGCGCGAGGTCAATGAAGACTCTTGCCTCGACATGCCGGCCTCGGGACTCTGGGTGGTTGCCGACGGCATGGGCGGTCACAACGCCGGCGACGTCGCGAGCCGCATGATTGCCGAGGCGCTCGCCGCGGTACGTCCGCACGAGCGGCCGAGCGTGCTGGTCGACGAGGTCGAGGACCGCCTGATCGGCGTGAACACGCGGCTGTACCGGCGCTCGATCGATGAGCCGGGCGCGGGCTTGAGCGGCAGCACGGTCTGCGTGCTGCTCGCCTTTGACCGCTACGCCGTGTGCCTGTGGGCCGGCGACAGCCGTATCTATCGCTGCAACGGCACCTCGCTCGAGCAGGTCACGCGCGATCACAGCGAGGCGCGCGAAGCGGCCGACGCCGGCGTGAAGGGAGTCGAACCGCCCTCCAACGTGATCACGCGTGCGGTCGGCGGCACCGAGCGGCTCTACCTGGATCTGGAAATGCGCGAGCTGCGCGATGGGGATCACTACCTGCTGTGCAGCGACGGCTTGATGAAGGAAGTCAGCGATGCGCAGATCGCGGCCTATCTCGGCCGCTACGAACCGCGTGCCGCGTGCAAGGCGATGATCGAGCAGGCCTCGTCCGGCGCCTGCATCGACAACGTGACCGTGGTCGCGGTGCAGTTCCGCGCCGGCGCCTGACTTCAAGCTCGCAGCCATGAAGGAATTTCGCGCGGCATTGGACCGGCTGATTGCGGGGGAACTGGAACCCGGACTCGCCCAGCAGCAGCTCGCCGCCGCGGCGCGCGCGGCCCCCCAGCTCAGTTCGGCAATGCTCGCGACGCTCGAAGCCTACGAACGCAGCGGCCGTGTCAGCCCGGAACTGGGCGCGATGCTGCGCACGCTGGTGCAGGCGAACGCCAAGGCGGGTGCTGCCGCCGCGCCGGCACCACCCGTACCCGCGCCGACGCCGCCCGCACCGTCAGCCGACCGCACCCAGTTTCGTCCTGCCGGCGGCGCCGATCGCACGCAATTCCGGCCGGCCGCCCCGGGTGCGGCGCCAGCGCCATCGCTTCCCGCTGGCGATCGGACGCAGTTTCGGCCGCAGGCCACGCATACCGGCGCGCCGGCGCCCACGCCCGCGGCTGCTTCGCCCCCCGCTGCAGCTGCCGATCGCACCCAGTTCCGGCCGCGCGGCGCACCCGCGGCACCCCCGACCGGCAGTGAGCCGGTGGATCCGTTGGGTGCCTTGGCGGCTGGTCCGCCGACTTCGCGCTCGGTGCCGATCACCGGACTGGGTGCGGCCACCGGCTCGACCAGCGGAACGGCGGCCTCTTGGACCGACTTCAACCGCCTTGCCGGTACTCCGGCGGCGCAGCTGTCCCTCGGCAGCGTGCTGAAGGGTCGCTTCGTGCTCGAGAGCATCGTGGCGGGCGGCGACAAGGGCGGCATGGGCGTGGTCTACAAGGCGCGCGACCTCATCAAGGAAGAGGCGCAGGACCGCAATCCCTTCGTCGCCATCAAGGTGCTCAACGAGGACTTCAAGCGCCATCCGGATTCGATGAAGGCACTGCAGCGCGAGTCACGCAAGGCCCAGACGCTGTCGCACCCGAACATCATCAACGTGCATGACTTCGACCGCGACGGCGGCAATGTCTTCATGGCGATGGAGCTGCTTGAAGGCAGCCCGCTCAACGACGTGATCCGCACCGCGCGCGAGCAGGGCGGTCTGCCGCCGCGCGAGGCGCTGCGCATGATCGACAGCCTCGGTCGCGCCCTCGGGCACGCGCACGCCAAGGGCATCGTGCATTCGGACTTCAAGCCGAGCAATGCGTTCCTGACGCATGAGGGTACCGTCAAGGTGCTGGATTTCGGGATCGCGCGCGCCGCCAAGGTCGGCGGAGCCGGCGGCGGCGACAAGACGCTGTTCGATGCCGGCACGCTCGGGGCACTCACGATGCCCTACGCGAGCTGCGAGCAGATCGAAGGCAAGGACCCCGATCCGTCCGATGACGTGTACGCGCTCGCGGTGGTCAGCTACGAGCTGCTGACCGGGAAGCATCCGTTCGAGCGTTCCCTGCCCGACAAGCCCGGCCAGGTCGAGCGATGCGACGCGGTCACGGCGCGTACGGCGCGGCTGACCCCGAAGCCCGTCAGCGGCCTCTCGCGCAGCCAGTGGCGCGCGCTGCAGAGCGGGCTGGCCTTCGAGCGCCGCGACCGGCCGCGCAACGCGCTCGCATTCGTCGAGTCGCTCGCGCCGCGCCGCATGCCGCTCGGCACGCTGATCGGCGTCGGCGCCGCGCTCGTGCTGCTGCTGGTGCTCGCCATCGTCGTCGTGCCCTCCTATATCCAGCGCTCCAGACTCGCCGCGCTCAGCGAGCGCCTGCAATCCTCCGATCCGGCGACCGTCGCGGCGGCGTTGAAGTCGCTGCACGACTTCTCGCCCGATGCGCGCGCCTCGGTGCTGGTGAGCGACGCAGTCCAGACTGCGCTGTTCGCCTACTTCAACCAGCGTTCGCACGCCGCGTTCGACCCGGCCAGCGGTCACTATGACTACCGCGGCGCGCTCGCGGGCCTCAAGGAAGCCCAGTCCCTGAGCAAGGTCTACGAGGATTCGCGCCAGCTCACCGACTACGTCGATCAACTCGAGAGCGCACGCAAGGCCGAGATCCTGCGCCAGGCAGATCGCTTCGAGGCGCGCCTGAAGGACGGCGTGCTGATCGCGGCGCAGGGGCCGGACAACGCCCAGGCCGCCCTGGACACCATCGCGCAGCTCGATCCGGCCCATCCGCTGCTCAATGACCGGCGCCTGCCGATCGCCTTTGCGACGCAGACCCGAGCGGCACTCGATGGCGGCAACGTCACGCTCGCCGGCCAGTTGCTCACGGCGGGTCTGCGGCTCGCGCCGCAGGATGCGAATCTGCGTGACCTGCAGGATCGGGTCGACCGCCAGCGCAGCAGCGCGCAGCTCGCCGCACAGATCGGTCAGCTCGAAGGCCAGATCGCTTCGCTCGGGCTGCCGGCGGCGACGCTGCAGGATTTTCGCGCGCACCGCGACGCGCTCGATCAGCTGCGGCGCGCGGCACCGGCGAGCCGGGCGCTGGTGGCCGCGCAGAACCAGCTCGCGAGCCTGGTTGGCGCGCTCGTGACCGCTGCGGTGGCGCAGCGCCAGGTGGCCGACGCGCAATCCTTGGTCGGGGAGTTCGCCGATCTGCTGCCGGCACCGTTCATCACCACGCAGCGCAGCGCGATCGCGCGTGTCGTCGGCGAGGCCCAGGCGCGCGACACGGAAGCACAGCAGCTGCGCGCCGCACTCGGCCGACTCACCGCCTCGCCGCAGAGCACCGATGCCTGGGTCGCGGAGGCGCGGCGCGATCTGGATGGCCTGGAGGCGCTGGTCGGCAAGAACGATACGGCGGCGCGCGATGCGCGCAGCCGCAGCAGCCAGGCATTCCTCGCGCAGGCACAGGGGTTGCTGGCCGATCGTCGCCTGACCGAGGCGCAGCGCGTGCTGGATCTCGCGCGCGATTTCGGGCTTTCGACCGAGCAGTACAGCATGGTGGCCGGTGCACTCACGCAGGCGCGGGCGCAATTGGAGACCGAGAATCGCGAGCGCGAAGCCACTGCCCAGATCGCCGCCGGCAAGCAGCGCGTGCTCGACCAGGCCTTGGCCGATCGCATCGATGCCGCCGAAGCGCAGCTCGCCGACCTGCAGAAGAAGCTGCCGGCGACCGACACTTTCGTGATGACCGATGGTCCACGCGCGATCGGTACCGCCTATATCGCGCGGGCGATGCGACTGGCCACGCAGCAGCGCTTCGACGATGCGCTGCAGTCCGCGGCGGCCGCGGCGCGCGCGGCACCGCGCGAGGCGCAATTCCAGGCGGCACTGCAGCGCCTGCAGCTCGGTCGCGAGCTCTCCGCAAGCCTTGCCAGCGCGACCGACCTGGTGGTCCTCAAGCCGCAGCTGGATCGGCTGCGCAGTGGCGATCGCGCCGACTATGCGCCGATCGATGCGGCGCTCGGCCGCCAGCTGATCGATCGCCTCAGCCGCCTCGGCGCCCGCGATCCGGCAGCCGCGATGCAGTTGCGCGCGAACGCCAGCCCGCTGTTCCCGGGCTTAAGCCTGCCGAGCTTCGCGCCGCAGGCGGCACCTCCGGTCCGCGCCGCCCCGCCGCCTGCGCGCGAATCCGCTCCGGCACCGCAGAGCGTCGCCGGGCCTGCGCCGCCGAGCGCGCCCCCGGAAGCTGCGGTGACGGCGAGCGCGTCCAGCACTGCGGCGCCAGCCCCGGCTCCGGCCGCGGCTCCCGCAGCGCCGACGGCCGTCGCCGTTGCGGGGCCAGGGCCCGCGCTGCGCCCCTGCACGGCCACGTTGGCTGGCCTCGGCCAGAACCCGCGCGCGAGCTGCCGCGATGCGCTGCCCACCGGCGGGCGCGGGCCGGAGCTCGTCGTCATTCCGGCCGGGGAGGGTGTCAGCATGTTCGCGATCATGCGCGATGAGGCCACGGTTGCCGACTACGCGGCGTACTGCAGCGCGACCGGCTGCGCCGCACCGGTCGGTGCGACGCCGGAGATTCCGATCACCTCGGTGTCCGTGCTCGATGCGGAGAAGTACGCCGCGTGGCTCAGTGCGCAGACCGGAATGGAGTATCGACTGCCGACCGAACAGGAGTGGCATCGCGCTGCCGGCAGCGCCCCGGATCCGAAGGCCAATTGCCTGGTGACGGTCAATGGCCAGATCATCCGCGGCTCCTCGCTGCGGCCGGCCGACGTCGGTGACCTCAGTACTCTCGGCCTGCGGCATGTCATCGGCAATGCGCAGGAATGGGCCAAGTCGAGCGGCGGGTCGTGGAAGGCGCTCGGTGGGGCGATCGGCGATGCACTCGATCTGTGTTCGCCACAGCTGTCGCGACCGCATACTGGAGCCCCCGATGGACGTACTGGCTTCAGGCTGGTCCGTGAGATGCGCTGAGACGACACGATGAGCGAGGCGGTCCAACAGCAACTGCATCAGCTCGCCACCGCGTACGCGGCGGGCGAGCTGCACCAGAGCGCCTACCGCGCTCGGCGTGCGCACCTGCTCGATGAGCTGGTCGGTCTGCCTCCCCTCAGCGATTCTCTGGAATCGACGCGTCCGCGGGTGATCGCGCCTGCCGCGGCGAAGTCGCTCCCGGCCGCCAAGGCATCGCCGGCCGTTCCAGCGCCGACACCTGCGGCGGCAACAGTGGCCGGCCCGGAGGGCGGCGGCCGATCAGGACTCCTCATCGGGGTCGCGTTGCTCGTCGTAGTCGGGGGCGGGCTTGGCCTGTGGTGGTTCTCGCGCGCAACTCCAGACGCTGGCGCGGCATCAGCGGGCGGCCACGCGGCAGCGGGCGCTGCGTCCGACACCGCGGTCGATCCGGCGACGCTGGTCGCCGGATTTCTGGCGCAGAACGACTGGTCCGACGCGGCGCTGTCGCGCTTCAACGCCAGCTGGTGGCGCTTATCGGATGCGCAGGTCGCGACGATCCTGACCGCGCCGGGCACGCAGCCGATGCGCGATGCGATCGCCGCGCTGCTGCGCGATCGAGCCGCGCTGGATCCGAGTGCCCCGATCGTGCTGCTCGCGCACAACCTGAACGTCGAGATTCCTGCCGGCGCGGTCAGCGGCTACACGGCCGAGACCCGCAAGAACGCGGCCGGCACGACCGAGGGCTCCGGCGCACCGACGAACTCCCCCGCAAAGTCCTCGAGCACCAGTGCTCCGGCCGCGGAATCGACGACGGGCTCAGCAGCCCGTAACTCAACGGCCGTAGCCACGGTGCCTAAGCCTGCGCCTGCTGCCACTGCGACGGCGGCCGCCGTCGGATCGACCAGCATCACGGCCGCCGCCACTGCACCGCAGGCGACGGCCGATCCCTGTCGCAGCGCGCGTCGCGGGCTCTGTCACGACACGTTGCCGGGTGGAGTCGAGGCTCCGAAGCTCATCGTGGTCGCGGCCGGCTCGTTCGCGATGGGCAGCACTGCGCACCCGGAAGAGCAGCCAGTGCACCAGGTCACGATCGCCCGGTCCTTTGCCGTCACGATCAACGAGATCAGCGATGCCGAGTACCGTGCCTTCTGCACGCAGCCCGGCCACGAGTGCCCGAAGCAGCCATGGGACGGCGAGCGGCGTCCGGTGGTCAACGTCAGCTGGGGTGACGCGGTGGATTATGCGAAATGGCTGTCGCAGGCAACCGGGCAACACTATCGGCTGCCCTCCGAGGCGGAGTGGGAGTACTTCGCGCGCGCCGGCACCAAGGGCGATTACTGGAGTGACAAGCCGCTGGACTTGAGCCAGGCCGACTTCGCCAGCGCGGCGGCCGCACCCGAGGCGCCGGCCGAACTGAGCCAGGGCGGCTATAGCGCCAACCCGTGGGGACTGCTGCATGTCGCGGGGAACGTGCGCGAGTGGGTCGCGGACGCATGGGCTCCGACTTACGACTCGGCGCCCACGGACGGCAGCGCACGCACGGACGCGGGCACGCTGCGCGTCGTGCGCGGCGGTTCCTACCATGACGCGCTGCCGAAGCTGCGCTCGGCGGCGCGCGACAAGCTGGACGCGCAGACGCGCGACGCATTTACCGGAATCCGGCTGGTGCGCGAGCTTGCGCCTTGAGTTTGGTGCGGCGCCTTGAGTTTGGCGCGATGGTTGGCTAGTCTCCGGTGCTCGAAATCGGGAATCTGCTGCGGATTCAGCCCTATTCAACTTAAAGCTAAAGCAGCAGCGTACCCGCAGGGGAGATACGGACGGTGCGTGAGTCAATGCTGAGAATTCCTGGCCGCCTGCGTTGGGCGGCCGTCGCGTGCGTGGCCATCGGTGGCGCACCCGCGCTGGGCCTGGCACAGGCGGCGCCCCAGGTGGGCCCCGCGAGCGTGCCCCAGGCCTCGCCGGCCGCCGTGCAGCCACAGGCGCCTGCCGCGCCGTTGCCATCCGCGCCGGCAGCGCCACTGCTGTCGATCCCGCGCATGCTCGACCGGCCGCTCGGGCTCGAGGAGGGCCCGCGCGTCCTGGTCCGCAGCTTCCATCTCACCAATGCGGTGGACCATCCGGCACTCGGGCTGCACATCGCCACCCTGAACGCGAAGCTCGATGCTGCGATCAAGGCCCAGCCGGCCGACGGCTACACGATCAACCAGCTGCAGCAGATCGCGACCGGATTGGCCGATGACTATCACCACGCGGGCCTGATCCTCGCGCAGGTCGTCGTGCCCGCCCAGGAGATCCACGACGGCGTGGTCGAGCTGCGGGTACTCGAAGGCACGCTCGCGAAGGTCCGCGTCGAGGGCAACCACCACAACCGCAGCTCAGCGCTGGCAGCGCCGTTCGCAGGTCTGGTCGGCAAGTCGTTCGAGCAGCGCGCGACCGATGCCGCGCTGCTGCGCCTTACGGAATATCCGGGGTTGTCGGTGTTCGGCGTCGTGACGCCCGGGACCGCCGTCGGCACCAGCGACCTGGTGCTGCGTGTACAGCGCGAGCAGCCGATCGAAGTGAACCTCGGCGTCGACAACTTCGGCAACAAGCTCTCGGGCGAGGACCGCGGCAACATCGGCCTCAGCTGGAACTCGCCGCTTGGGCTCGGCGACCGCCTGAGCCTCTACGGCCTGCACGCACTGACCACTGGCGACAGCAATGCCCACACGACCTATGGCGGCGCCGATTACCGGATTCCATTCTTTGAGGCCCGTTCCGCGCTCGACCTGTCGTACTCGTTGAACGACTACGCGGTCGGCCAATCCCTCGGTATCACCGGCAGGGTTTACACCGGCATCTTCACGTTTCACCAGGAGTTCTTCCGCTCGCGCGCCGGCGTCGTGTACGGAGAGCTGACGGCTGCCGACAAGCGCGCGCACATCGCGTTTCCGACCGGCGGCCCCGGCACCGAGCACGTGGATGACATCTCAGCGCTGTTCGGCACCCGCTTCTCGGATGCTGCACGCGGCTTCAACGACCTGGAGGTCAGCTACCTGCACGGGACGGTCGGAAGTCCGGGCGCCGGTGAGGTGCTGCCACGCAAGGGCGAGGACACCTCGTACAGCGTCGTGGCCTACCATCTGCAGCGCCAGCAGGCCCTGATCCGCTACATGACCCTGGTCGCGACGATCGGCGGACAGTGGTCGAGCAATGCGCTCTCCACGCTCGATCAGCTCGCCCTCGGTGGTCCGACCAGCGCCCGTGCCTACGAAGTGGCCGCCTACGTGGCCGATGAGGGCACCTACGGCTCGCTCGAATGGCTGATTGGCGCGCCTGGATTCGCCTCGCGCCCGGGATTCGCGGGCAAGACCTGGGGCGAGCTGCTGCAGCTGTCCTTCTTCGGCGATCTCGCGCACGGCCAGACCAATGCCGGCTCCTCCGGCCAGGCGACCGTATTCGCACCCCAGACCATGAAGGACTGGGGTGTCGCGCTGCAATTCAATCTACCGAACCGGGTCTACGCCCGGGTGAGCTGGGCGGATCGGATCGCTCCTTCTGCGTTCTTCGTGCAGCAGGATTCCCGATCAAGCCGCGTCTATGCCTCCCTGGGGCTCCACTTTTGAGGCTACGCATCATGGATGGATCCGACCGCAACACCGCCCCGCAGGACCTCAGCACTTCGCTGGTCTGGCGCACGCTGCACCATGGGGCTCCGGGTCTCGCGGCCGGCGCAGTGCTCGGACTGATGGGTGTCAGCGTCGCGCAGGCACTCCCGGTCGGCGGCACCGTCGCGCCGATTGCCGGCAATGGCTCGGCGACGATCAGCTCGACGCAGAACGCGACCACCGTGGTCCAGAGCGGCAGCAAAGTGGTGCTGGACTGGAACAGCTTCAACATCGGCGCTGGCCAGTCCGTGACCTTCGTACAGCCGGGCAGCCGCGCGGTAGCCTACAACCGGATCAATGATCCGGGTCTGACCAGCATCGACGGCGCCCTGAAAGCCAACGGCCAGGTCTGGCTGTTCAATAGCAACGGCATCGCCTTCGGCACCCACGCTACGGTCAACGTCGCGGGCCTCCTGGCCTCGACGCTGCAGGCCGATCCTGCGGCGTTCCTGCGCGGGGACACCCTCACGCTCACCGGCCGGGCCGGTGACGGGTCAGTCACGAATGCCGGCTCGATCAATGCGGGCAATGGCGCCGACGGCTATGCGGTGCTGGCGGGCAACAGCGTCGGCAATGCCGGCACGGTGGATGTCGCGTTCGGCACGGTCGAACTGGCCGCCGGGCGCGTTGCAACCATCAGCTCCTACGACACCGGCCTGCTGAACTTCGCGCTCTCGAGCGCGAGTGGCGATGCGTCGACGAGCAATACGGCGGCGGCGCTCAGCGCGGTCGCGAATTCCGGTTCGCTGAAGGGCGGCAATGTCCGGCTCGATGCGAACGTCGCGGGCAACCTGTTCGCGAATGCCGTCAACACCAGCGGCATCGTGCGCGCGCAGCGCATCGACACCTCCGGCGGCACGATCCGCCTGGTGGGCGAGGGCGGCGGCGTCATCGATACCGGCACGCTCGATGCCTCAGGCGCGACCGGCGGCGACGTTCAGGTAGTCGGCAGTAACGTGACGATCGCTGGCACCGCGAGCATCGATGCCGATGCGCTGGTCGCAGGCAATGGCGGTCATGTATTCGTTTGGGCCGACGACCTGATGACGCTCAATGGGGCGATCACCGCGCGCGGCGGCGCTGCCGCCGGCAACGGCGGGTTCATTGAGACCTCGAGCGGCAACGCGGTCCAGATCCACAGCGCACCCAATGCGTCGGCGCCGCACGGGGCGGCGGGGCAGTGGCTGATCGATCCGACGAACATCACGATCATCCACAACGCTGGTCCCGGCGGAACGATTTCCGGCGGTGGTTCGGGCACGGCGAGCACCATTGACGACGGCGACATCAATGCGGCGCTGGCCGCCGACACCGACGTTACGATCGATACGAGTGTCGTGAACACGGGAGGCAACACCGGCACGATCACTGAAAACGCCAACGCCATCATCAACAACAACACGTCCAATACTCCGCGCAGCCTGACGTTGAACGCGAACAGCGATGTGACGCTCAAAGGCACGATCCAGGATGCCACCGGCGCGAATCTCCTGAACGTCGCCATCAATTCCGATGGCGTCGTCGACACGTCCCTCGGCACCATCAACGTCAATGGCGGACTGACGATTGGCGGCTTCACCCCCGCGACGGCCACCGGCGGCGCGGTGACGTTTGGCGCAACCACAGTCGGCGGCAAGATTGTCGTGGACGCCGGTGGCGCGATCACTGAGGCCGGCGCGATCACGACCGGTGCGAATGGCAGCAGCTTCACCGCCGCGGGAAATATTGACCTGTCTACCCAGGCCAACAGCCTGTTCGGTCTCGATACCGCCGGCAATAACACGTTCGCGCCGGGTGCGGATCTGCTGGTACGCAACGTCGGGGCGATCCAGCTCGGCACCACCACGATTACCGGCAAGCTGGTGCTGATCTCCGATACCGGCACCATCACCCAGACCGGTGTGCTGACCACGGGGGCGACCGGCAACAGCTTTACGACTTCGACCGCGAATCAGAACATCGATCTGTCGACCTCGACCAACGCGTTCACCGGCACGGTCGCCCTGAATACCTCGGGCACCGGAACGGCCGCGATCAAGGACACATCACTGAATTTTGGTAATTCCACGATCGGCGGTGCGCTCACGGCGACCGCGACCACCGGCAATATCAGCGAGTCGGGCGCGATCACGACCGGCGCCAACGGAAGCACCTTTGCCGCCGCCGCGGGCAATATTAATCTGTCGACGCAGGCCAACAGCCTGTCCGGCCTCGGCACCGCCGGCGCCAACACCTTCACCTCGGGCGGCGATCTGCTGGTGCGCAACGTCGGGGCGATCCAGCTCGGCACCACCACGATTACCGGCAAGCTGGTGCTGATCTCCGATACCGGCACCATCACCCAGACCGGTGTGCTGACCACGGGGGCGACCGGCAACAGCTTTACGACTTCGACCGCGAATCAGAACATCGATCTGTCGACCTCGACCAACGCGTTCACCGGCACGGTCGCCCTGAATACCTCGGGCACCGGAACGGCCGCGATCAAGGACACATCACTGAATTTTGGTAATTCCACGATCGGCGGCGCGCTCACGGCGACCGCGACCACCGGCGGCATCACCGAGTCCGGTCCAATCGCCGCCGGCGGCAACAGCAGCTTCACGGCATCAAGCGCGAACCAGAACATCGATCTTTCGACCTCGACCAATGCCTTCACCGGCACGGTGGCGCTGAACACTTCGGGCACCGGCACTGCCGCGATCAAGGCTGGCTCGCTGAACTTCGGCACATCGGGCATCGGCGGTGCGCTGACGGCCACCGCAACCGCGGGCAACATCACCGAGTCGGGAGCGATCACGACCGGTGCCAATGGCAGCAGCTTTAGCGCCACGGGCAATATTGACCTGTCGACGCAGGCCAACAGCCTGTCCGGCCTCGGCACCGCCGCCGCCAACACCTTCACCTCGGGCGGCGATCTGCTGGTGCGCAACGTCGGCGCGATCCAGCTCGGCACCAGCACGATCACCGGCAAGCTGGTGCTGATCTCCGATACCGGCGGCATCACCGAGACCGGTGTGCTGACCACGGGTGCGACCGGCAACAGCTTCACGGCATCAAGCGCGAACCAGAACATCGATCTGTCGACCTTCACGAACGCCTTCACCGGCACGGTCGCCCTGAATACCTCGGGCACCGGGACGGCCGCGATCAAGGCCGGATCACTGAACTTCGGCACTTCGAGCATCGGTGGTGCGCTGACGGCCACCGCCACGACCGGCAATATCACCGAATCTGGCGCAATCACGACCGGTGCGAACGGGAGTACCTTCAGCGCGGCCGCGGGCTCTATTGACCTGTCGACCCAGGCCAACAGCCTGGCCGGTCTCGGCACGGCCGGCGCCAATACCTTCACCTCGGGCGGCGATCTGCTGCTGCGCAACCTCGGCGCGATCCAGATCGGTGCGAGCACGATCACCGGCAAGCTGGTGCTGATCTCCGATACCGGCGGCATCACCGAGACCGGTGTGCTGACCACGGGTGCGACCGGCAACAGCTTCACGGCATCAAGCGCGAACCAGAACATCGATCTGTCGACCTTCACCAACGCCTTCACCGGCACGGTCGCGCTGCACACGGCCGGCGCCGGCACTGCCGCGATCAAGTCGACATCGCTGAACTTCGGTGCCTCCAGCGTTGGTGGCGCACTGACGGCCACCGCCACGACCGGCGGTATCACCGAATCAGCTGCGATCACCGCAGGCGCCGGCAGCGGCTTCACGGCCTCGACGGCCAACCAGAGCATCGACCTGTCCACGTTTACAAACGCCTTCGCCGGTACGGTCGCGCTGAACACCTCGGGCACTGGTAACGCCGCGATCAAGGCAGGCTCGCTGAACCTCGCTACCTCCAACATCGGCGGGGCGCTCACCGCGACGGCGACGAGCGGCGGCATTACCGAGTCTGGTGCGCTGACCACGGGTGCAACCGGCAACAGCTTCACGGCCTCGAGCGCGAATCAGAACATCGACCTGTCGACCTTTACCAATGCCTTCACCGGCACGGTGGCGCTGAACACCTCCGGCACGGGGACCGCTGCGATCAAGGCCGGGGCACTGAACTTTGGTACTTCGACCATCGGCGGCGCGCTCACGGCCACGGCCACTACCGGCGGCATCAGCGAGTCGGGCGCGATCACTGCCGGCGGCAACAGCATTTTCACGACCTCGACCGCCGGACAGTCGATCAACCTGGCGACCTCCACCAACACCTTCTCCGGCACTGTCGCGCTGAATACTTCGGGCGCCGGGAATGCCGCGATCAAGGCGGGGTCGCTGAACTTCGGCACTTCCAGCATCGGCGGCGCGCTCACGGCCACCGCTACGACCGGCGGCATCACCCAGTCCGGTGCGATCACGACCGGTGCCAGTGGCAGCAGCTTCACGTCCGCCGCGGGTAGCGGTATCAACCTGTCGACGCAAGCGAACAGCTTTTCAGGACTGTCCGGCGGCGTGACGTTCAGTTCCGGCGGCGACCTGCTGATACGCAACGTGGGCGCCATTCAGCTCGGCGCGACCAACGTGACCGGTAAGCTGGTACTGATCTCCGACACCGGCAGCATTACCGAGGCTGGAGTGATCACGACTGGCGCGACCGGCAACAGCTTCACGACCTCGGCCGCGAATCAGATCATCGACCTGTCCACGTTCACCAATGCGTTCACCGGCACGGTCGCGCTGAATACTTCGGGCACCGGGACGGCCGCGATCAAGGCCACGGCGCTGAACTTCGGTGCTTCCAACGTCGGTGGCGCGCTCACGGCCACGGCCACGACCGGCGGTATCACCGAGTCGGGTGCGATCGCCGTAGGCGGCAACAGCAGCTTCACGGCATCAAGCGCGAACCAGAACATCGATCTGTCGAGCTCTACCAACGCCTTTACGGGCACCGTCGCGGTGAACACGTCGGGCACCGGCACGGCCGCGATCAAGGCCACGTCCCTGAACTTTGGTACTTCGACCATCGGCGGCGCGCTCACGGCCACGGCCACGACGGGCGGTATCACCGAGTCGGGAGTGATCACGACCGGTGCCAATGGCAGCAGCTTCACCGCCGCCGCCGGCACTATCGACCTCTCGACGCAGGCCAACAGCCTGTTCGGCCTCGGCACCGCCGGCAATGACGCCTTCACCTCCGGTGCGAATCTGCTGGTGCGCAACGTTGGGGCAATCCAGCTCGGCACGAGCACGATCGCAGGCAAGCTGGTGCTGATCTCCGATGCCGGCGGCATCACTGAGACCGGTGTGCTGACCACGGGGGCGACCGGCAACAGCTTCACGGCATCAAGCGCGAACCAGAACATCGATCTGTCGAGCTCGACCAATGCCTTCACCGGCACGGTCGCGCTGAACACTTCGGGCACCGGGACGGCCGCGATCAAGGCCACGTCCCTGAACTTTGGTGCTTCGACCATCGGCGGCGCGCTCACCGCTACCGCCACGACCGGCGGCATCGCCGAGTCGGGCGCGATCACTGCCGGCGGCAACAGCAACTTCACGGCCTCGACCGCTGGCCAGTCGATCAATCTGGCGACCTCCACCAATGCCTTCGGCGGTACGGTCGGCCTCAATACCAGTGGTGCAACCGGCAATGCCGCGATCACTTCGGCGGCGCTCAATCTCGGCACGTCAAACGTCGGTG
>CAZGVE010000026.1:0-25141 GCA_964528845.1 uncultured Steroidobacteraceae bacterium
CAATTACGACTACCTGACCAATTCCGTGCACTGGCACAATACCCCCGGTGGATTTGCGATCCCGAACTCCCTGTATCTGAGTGGCAAGCCGGCCTTCTTCGGCAACGACACCTGGCCGTGGGTGAATTCGACCGCCAGTGCGCAGCTGTACACGCTGCCCGCCAAGGCCCGCTACGACGCGGGTACGCCCTTCGCTCCCGAACCGGGGGCGCCGCATTGACGAAGGCCTTGATAGTAAGCGGATATCGAATCTTTCCGACCATGTCCGGTGGACAGGTCCGCACCGGTAGCTTTGCCCAGGCGCTGGCGCGCGCCGGCTACGATGTATTGATTTACAGCCTCGCAGGCAGGCGCGAGGATTATCGCTTTCCGCCCGGCCGCCTTCGGCGGGTCGATCAGATCGAAACCCGACTGGTCGAGGAGACCAACCTCGGTCTCGGCTTTGGACTGCCACAGACCGTGTTTCACCGCATCAACTATCCACGCGTCTGGCAGCACTGGATGCTGCGCCATGGCCTGATGCCACACCGGCTGCGCACGGCGATCGAGTCCGCAGACGTCATCCTGAGCGACAAGGTCTACTGCCCGCCCCTCCGCGGTTCCTGGTCGAGCAAGCCGTGGTTTCTGATCAGCCACGAAATCGAGCATGTCTTGCTCGAGCAGTTCGGCCATGGGCGACGCGCCTCCACCGCCCGCGTGCGGCAGATCGAGGAGGACGCGCCCCGTCTGTACTCCGACATTTTCGCCGTGGCCGAGGAGGACCAGGCCTTCTTTCGTACCCGCGATCCGAGTCGCCAACTTCGCATCCCGATCGTACGCTGCGCCGTCGATGTCGACCTCTATCAACCCGCCGAAGAGGACCGTCGGCGCATTCGCAGCGAGCTGGGACTGGAGCACCGCGACCGGCTGCTCGTATTCAGTGGCAGTCGTTTCGGTCCCAACCTTGAGGCGCTCGATCTCCTGAGGGATTTCGCTCGGGTCGAGGCGGCGTTTCTCGCGCAGGAACGTCTCTACTTCCTGATACTCGGATCGATCGAACCGGCCCCGAGTCGTAACGGGGCCATGATCGTCACAGGCCGCGTCCCGCAGGTACGGCCGTTCCTGGCCGCGAGCGATGCGGGACTCAATCCGGTGACGAGCGGAGCCGGCTCGAACGTCAAGCTGTTTGAATATATGGCGGCCCGCCTGCCGGTGATCTCGACACTGTTCGGCACGCGCGGCACGCCATTGAAGCCGGAGCGGGATTTCATCGCGTTCGAGCCTGCCGAACTGAAGAGCGCGCTCCTGAAATTCGTCGCGGCCGGCGACCGCGCTTACTGGCGCGCCTTCGCCGAGGATGTGCTGAACCGGCACCGCCGTTCGATCCACATCGGCGATGCCGTCGCGGACGCACTCAAGGAAGCGCGGGGATTTCCGCTGGCGTGAGCTGCCGCTTGATGTGATCGGCAAGCCGCAGCGCGAGCGCGACGATGGTGAGCGTCGGATTGGCATGACTCACGGTGCAGAACGTTGCCGAGCTCGCGACGAACAGGTTCGGTGACTCGAACAGCGCACAATTCGTATCAACCACACCCGCGCGTGGCGTCACGGCCATTCGAGTCGTACCCATATGGTGGCCCAGGGGCGGAGAGCGGCCGATCGCTTCGCGCAGCGCGGATTCCTCGAATTCGAGCCGACAGAGCGAGCCCCGCTGCAATTCCGCGCGCAACAGCAGGAAGGCCCGATGGGTTGCATCCACGTCCTCCGTGGACACCGACCAATGCACGTTGACGCGCTTCAGGCCCTGGCGATCCGTCTCGTCGAGGAGCGTAATCCGGTTTGACGCCGAGGGCGTTTGCTCGCAGTTGAATTCGAGCGGGAAGCTGCCGTCGCGATTGCGCACCAGGGTGTAGGGGAGCTTGCGCTCGGCCAGTGCTCGCAGGATGAGCCACTGATAGGCGAAGCGACCGAACTGGGGAAGGCCAAACGCGACGTTGCGCAGGTGCGCGAGCGCCGGCGACTGCACCGCAGGTTCGCTGCCGTGCTGCAGGATGGCGCGGTATTCGGGTATGAGCACCGACTTCGCGAGGTAGATGGCCGACAGGGCGGCGCTTCCATGCGCGGCATCCGAATAGGACGGAAAGTGCAAGCGGAAGGCGCTGTTGAGCAGACGATGCTCGCGCTGTGCGGCACTCGAGAACTGGAGCTTGCGACGGCAGTACACGCCGTCAATCGTCTTCTCGAAGTCGAAGGGAATGCTCGCATCTGGCGCGACCAGTCGGCCGAGGATATTCTCGAAGTGACAGGCATAGAACCTCCCGACCAGACCGTAGCCGTTGCCGAGGCCAGGGCCGGGCGCATCCGCCTGCAACAGCAGCCGCGGCACCTCGATTCCGCCCGTCGCGAGGATGAAAATCTGCGCCCGCACGCGGTGCCTGCGGCCCGCACGGTCCATCACCACCAGCGATTCGACGCGGCTTTCCCCGGGCGCGCGCTCTATGCCGACACAGCGGGCATGCAGCAGCGCCGTCACATTGCTCGCTGCCTCGATCGCTGTACGGCGGCGGCGCCCAAAGTCGCTCGGCAGGCTGTAGCGCTCGATGCGTCGGGTCTCGATGATCGAGTCGTCGGTCAAGCCTGGCAGGGTGGCTATGCGGCGACGCGCCTCCGGTAGCGAGCCTTCGACGGTAAAATCGAATTTGCCTGCATCGCAATACTCGAGCGCCCGCGGATAGTAGCGCGCCACGTCCTCGTACGAGATGGGCCAGCCGCTGCGATCCATGTAATCGCGAGCCTCGAAGTCAATGGGATCGAAGGGCGCGCACCGACCGCCCCAGATGCTCGTCGTGCCCCCGAAGACGACACGCCGCCACTGTTTGGGATTCGGGTGCGGCGCGGTCGCGCTGCCGCGGTATAACTCATCGGAGAGCGCGACATCCTGCTGCAGCCCGCCCGCCTCGAGTAGCAGCACCGGAAAATCGCAGCCGATCAATTCACAGGCGAGCGCAATCCCCGCGGCGCCCGCGCCGACAATGCAGACGCTCGCATCGACACTCGCTTCCGGCGCCAGTTCATCGAGCATACGGATCATGCGAGTGACCCACGGGACAGCACCCAGGACGCCGACTTGGCGAGACCCTCAGCGAGCGGCGTCCAGCGCAAGCCTAGCCGGCTCTCCGCCTTGCCAACCTCGAGCCGCTGCGGGTAGACGCACTGACTCAGGAACCACGGCCGGAGCGGCGCAGGCGGCCGCCAGTGAATGCGCGCAGCCCGCGCCGCGAGTTCCGCGAGCTTCAAGGGTGGAGCGATTGCGCGCAGCTCGAACTCGAGGCGAATACGCGAGATCCGGCCGAACGGGGTGCCGAGCGCGGCGGCGAATAGCCGCAGGTACTCGTTCCAGGTCGGTGGATCTCGCATCGCGATGTTGAACGCCTCGCCGTCGATTCCAGCGGTGCGCAGCGCACGGCTGATCGCGGTCACGACATCGTCGACGTAGCTCAGATTGCACCAGCCGCGGCCCTGGTCGCCCAGATCGCCCAGCCGGTGCGCGAGCAGCCACTGCGCGATGCGCTCGCTCCAGAACGGGCTTTCGGGGCCGTACACAATCCCCGGGCGAAGCCGGACGATCGCCGGGTATCCGGCAGCGATATTCTCCACCTCCACCTTGGCTTGCGAGTAGTCGCCGTAGTCGCCGCGCAGCGGTGCGGACTCATCGACGCTCCCGGTCGCGTTCGCGTACACCAGCATCGTGCTCAGGTGGACGACCCGTGGCCGCGGCGATCGGCTCCCTGCCGCCGCGAACAGTGCCCGTGCACCCGCAACGATGGTCACTCCGTCCCCCGTTACCGCATTGACCACGCCGCTCACGCCGTCGAGCGCCGCTGCCAGAGCGACGGGGTCAGTCGCATCCAGTTGCACGCTCTCGACCGGCGATGCCAGGGCAAGCGGGGTGCGGTGGACGGCAGCGACCGGCGTCGCCCAGTCGCTATCGAGAAGCGCGCGCACGACGCGCCGACCGATGAAGCCGCTGGCTCCGAGCACGAGGATACGCTCGAGACCGGGCCGCCGCGGGTTCAAGGCGGGCATGGAGGCCAGTTCCGTGATCAGATCGACACGCGGTGCCGGCTGCACCAGCGAATAAGCACGTAGACCGCCCATACGCGCGACCAGTAGAAACCGCGCGATCGTGCAAGATACGCGCGCCAGAGGCGGCTTACCGCCTGCGGGTCCAGTCCCGCAGCCCGCGCGGCGGCCGCGTCGTTCATGGTCGCGTCCATGACCCGGCCGAGCCCCGCGCGGATCCAGCGATCAAAAGGTAGGACAAAACCGGTCTTCGGCCGCTCGAACAACGCCGGGTCGAGCCCGCGCAGGCCAAGGCGTCTAAGCGCCTGCTTGCGCCCGACCGGCTGGAATCTCTCACGCTGGTCCATGCGGCCAACGGTCTCGAGGAGTCGATGATCGACAAGTGGCAGCCGCAGTTCCACGGACGACGCCATGCTCGCCGCATCGCTGTCCCGCAGGAGCCTCTCGCCGAGGAACAGACGCTGCTCGAGAATGCCGATCGCGGCGAGCTCACCGCGTTCCGCCTGCTGCAGCTCTGCCGCGAGTCGCTCGCGCATGGCGGGCGTGAGGCCATCGGGCAGCGGATCGACGAGGCCCGCCGCGAGCAGCTCGCGCTGGAAATCCGGTAGGAACAGCGCATAAGCAAGCTGATAGAGCCCGAGCAGGTCACCACCGCTTTCGATCATCGCCGGCAGCTTTGCCCACCTCGTCTGCGGTCCCACACCGCCTTGAGATTGACGCTTGAGGCCGAGCAGGAGACTCGCGCACTCGCTCACGAATCCCTTCGGGATCCAGCTCGTTCTCCCGATCCAGCGCCGCAGCGCGGGCAGATCCGCGAACGACTTGTAGCCGCCAAAGAGCTCGTCACCGCCGGTGCCAACGAGCGCGACCTTGAAACCGGCCTCGCGCACCGCCTGGGACATGTAATAGGAATTGATACCGTCGAACGTCGGCTGGTCGAGACTCTCGAGCGCCGCGTCGAGCCGCTCGACGAAGCGGCTCTCCGAAAGCACGACCTCCTGGTGCGTCGTCCCGATCGACTCGGCGATCCTGCGCGCGATGCGCCCCTCGTTGAGTTCCTCCTCTTCGAAGGCGAGCGTGAATGTGTGCACGGCGGTTTGACTCGCGCGCTGCGCCAGGTTGCTCACGGCGGAGGAATCGATGCCAGCCGACAGAAATACGGCGACCGGCACATCGCTCACGAGGTGCAGCCGCACCGATTCGTCGAGCGCGTCGCCGAGCTCCGTGTCGTGAACGTCCGGCGCCGCAGGCGGGGGCGGGATGCTCCAGTAGAACTCCGAACGCGTCCGCTCGCCTCGCGCGCCGAAGGCCTGTAGTTGTCCCGGCCATACGGATTCGACGCCGCGTATCGCCGTTCCAGGACCCATCACGTATCCATTCCAGATCACCGAGGCGGCCGCTCGCGGGTCGAGCTTGCGGTCGCGCAGGAGCCCGGAGGCCAGGAGCGCGCGTACCTCAGAGGCGAACATCAGCGACCAGCCGGATTCCGGCTCCGGATTCACAGCGAGGTAGAGCGGCTTGATACCAAGTGGGTCGCGCGCGAGCAGCAGCTGGCGCAGGCTCGCATTCCAGAATGCGAACGCGAACATGCCGCGAAAGCTCGGGATCGCGGCGGCGCCACGCTCGCTGAGCATGCGCAGAATGACCGCCGTGTCACCACTTGAGTGGATCGAGTCTCCGGAGGAACGCAGGCCGTCGCGCAGTTCCCGGTAGTTGTAGATCTCACCGTTGAACACGATGACGTTGCCGGAATTCGGATCCCGCATCGGCTGCGCCCCGGCGGGTGACAGGTCGAGAATGGACAGGCGCCGATGCGCGAGCAGCAGGCCCGTTCCCTCGGAGTCAGCGGTGGACTCCCAAAAGCCGCCGGCATCCGGACCGCGGTGCAGTATCGCGTCGTGCATGTGGCGCAGCGCGTCGCGATTTTCGCCCGACAAACGGCCGACGATACCGGCGATACCGCACATCAGGCGATTCCGGCGGATCCGGCGGTGTCAGCGGACCGCGTCGAGGTCTTCAAGAGCACGCTTCTTCCCAACCAGGAGCACGCGGCGCTGATAGCGTCGAACGAAGCGACGAAACTCCTGGTCCTCGTAGCGCGGCAGACCCGCCAGCGCACTCTTGAGCCATCCCCAGAGCATGGCGAGGGAGCCGAGCACATACGGCTTCTGGCTCAATCGCGACATCGCGCTCGCGGCCAGGAACAGAAATCCTGTTCCCATGAAGTACTGACCGAAGCCGTGCCGCATCCGTCCAACATAGATGCTCTGCTGACTCGACCCCATGGGCCGCAGGTGCACAACCCGCAGTTCCGGCTCGTCCCAGCTGCATGCGATCCACCCGAGCATCCGGCACCGATGGCAGTCGATCCCGTCCCACATCACCTCCCGGACGAAGCCGCCGATCTGCTTGAAGCAGGCGACTCGATAGAACTTCGTCATTCCGATCGAGACGTCGTCCCCCTGTCTCTCGAACACCAGCTCCGCGCCCTCCTCCACATACGGCTTGCCGCTGCAGGTACCGATTCTCGGGTTGCTCCGCATGCGCTCGATCAGGATCTCGAAATATCTTGGAGGTATCCGCAGGTCGAGATCGAGCTTGCAGAGGAACTCGAAGTCATCGGCCCGGACGGCGTCATATCCCTGATAGAATGCCTCGATGACACCCGGCCCCACGGACCTGCGCCCGCGGTTGTTGCGGGTCAGCACCTCTATCCACGCGTGTTTCGCCTGGTACTCTGCAAGAATTGCCGGCGTCGCGTCGGTGGATCCATCGTCCACGATCACCCACTTGGCCGGTCGCACCGACTGCGCGATGATGGACTCGATCGTCTCGCGCATGTACTGCGCCTCGTCCCGGCACGGCGAAATCAGCAGATAGCCCGACCCCGCCGTCGCGGACGGAGACCCGTTCTCCACAGCCGCGAGCCGGCGCGTAGCGACCTCGTTCACGTATTTCATTGCATCATGGGGGCGCCCGCGGCGCGGCGAGCCGTTCGGAAATCTTGCGAGCAACGAGTATACACCGGGATAATACCGGGGCGGGACGCGCATTCGCAGGAACGTGGATACGCTCGGCCCTGCGGCATTATGCCCACTTCAAACGCCGACGCAGCAGCGCCTGCGCGGGCATCTCGAATTTCACGTAACACCCGTATGAGATTGCAAGGATCACACCGAGATATCCGAGGAACGCCCAAGGATTGTAGAACGGGAACGACAGGCCAAGCATCGACATCACGAGCATCGTGATCAATTGCAGCGGAATGTGCAGGAGGTAGCTGGAGTAGGTCATGCTGCCGACCACGTTGAGCAGGTGACTCGATCCAGGTCCACCGCGCACGAACATGGCACAGAGCAGCGTCAATGACGGTGACAGCATCAGAACGATCGGCATCGGCCGAATCCCTCGCGCCGCCGCGTACGCGACGACCATCACGACGAATAGGCCGATCACAGCGCCTGCGACGACCCGGGCGCGCTTGCCGGCATCACTGAGACTGGCGTAAGCGACCGCCGTAAGGCAACCGATGAAATAGCACATCAAGCAGTAGAAGAACGGATGGGTGGAGATCTTGGTACCGACCACTATCACGCCGATGGCGGCCAGCACCGTGCAGATCCTTACGGGTCCCCTGCCGTAGCGCATGGCAAAGTAGAACACCGCATAGACGAGCACCTCTTCCGAGACGCTCCAGATCGGGCCGTTAAAGGATTCCTCCCGCGACCACCAGTTGCTCGCCAGGAACAACTGTCGGAGGAAGTGGGGCCAATCATTGTTGGGATAGATGAAGTACTGGCCGACCCGGGAGAAGTACAGGAGCTGCAGTCCGGCGACGAGCAACAGGGTCACGAAATGAAGCGGATACAGGCGCGAGAAGCGCAGCACGAAGAACCGGCCACCGGACAGGGCGTTCCGTGACAGCGGTGCGGCGTACTTCCAGAAGAAGATAAAACCGCTGATACACCAGAATACTTCCACGCCATAAAAGCCATAGCGATAGAACGGTTCGAGCAGGCTATAGAAGGGTTGACGGACCGGCTCAAACCAGGGCGCCGCCGCCGTCCCGAAGAACGCCAGATGCTGGTAGTGCCAGACGAGCACGGCGAGCGCACTCAGGAAGCGAAGCGCCTCGATCCCGAGGAGCTTGTCTTCGGCCCGGACGGGCGACCGGGTTGCCTCGCTTGCCATTGTGGTCATCAGACCGGCCTCCGTATCTCTATGCGTGAGAGAACGAGGAGGCCAGTGACATTCAGGGCCTCTCCGATGAGCAATCCCAGCACTCCCCCGGCCGCGCCCATCCGCCCGATCGCGAGATAACCTGAGGACAGCGAGACGATCGCGCACCCGAGCGCAAGGTAGGTAAGGGTCCGATACCGCTCCCGTGCAAGCGGCAGAAACAGCAGCTGGTCACGGAAAGTCATGAGGAGGAAAACGCCCATCCAAAGCCGGAGAAGCAAGTCCCGTTCCGCGAAGCTCTTGTGAAAGACTCGATCGAAGATCGCATCGCGGAGCACCCAGACTGCGATGAAGTACACGATTCCGGCCGCCGAGACGAGTGAGGCAGCGCCTACCAGGCGCTTGAAGACCGTTCCCGCCCTGTGGTGACGCAGCCAGTTGGCGACCACCGGAAACATGAGCTGACCGATGCCGGTGGAAAGCGTGTTGAGCGGCATCATGAGCAGACGCGTCGCGGCCGTGGCGGCGACGGCCGCGACATCGGTGGTTCCTGCAATGAGGTAGTTGTACCCCTGGCTGAAACTCCAGTGGATCGCACTTCCGAGCGACGTCCACGTGCCCTCGGGCGCGATGTCCAGGAGGATTCTCGATTTCGACGGCACGCTCCAGGGATGATGGCGTCGTAGTCCCGTGGTAAGCAGGCAGGCGCTGCCCGCGCCGGCCGCGATCAAGCCGCATACGGCGAGGACGGCCGGCCAGGGCGTCCGCGTGGCGAGCCAGGATCCGGTGACGAGCACCGTCACATAGATCATGTCCGCCTGAAGCACCACGCGCGGCAGGCGGAAGGCGAGCAACACCATCCGGAAGAACTCCCTGAAGAGGGCCGACATGACCGCGACGGCACCGGCACACATAAGCAGCGTACGCTCATTGTCGATCCGACCCGCCCACCGCAGACCGAGCACGACGACGAAAACGGTCACGCCGATGCTGAGCAGCAGCCGCCGCTGCTCGCGGATAAGACCACCCACGAGAATCGCCCGGCCTTCGACATCGAAGCGTATCAATCGCGACACGATCGGTGCCCCGAGGTAGGCGTACTGGGCGCCAGTCGCGAGCATCAGCGCGTTCAGCACGAGCACGTAGGACCCGTATTGTGCGTTGCTTGCGCGCCGGACCAGTATGAGGCCCACGAGGAGATTTCCACCCGACAGCAGCGCCTGCACGACCACGCCGGTACCGAACCGGGGCACTAACCCGAGGAAGCTGCTGATCCGACCCTTGGGATCGGCAACGATCGGGGGAGCTGGCGACTCACCCGGCGGGGCTGGGCTCATACGCGTCCGGACAGCGAGCCGGTCAGAAATCCTGCATTACGGCGCCGAGCACGTCTGCCCGGGTCGCTTCGAGCCGGCGCAATAGCTCACTGGCCGCCTTCATTGACGTATGCTGGGTGCGGGCGATGTAGAGAACCCGACGCACGATCGAGGCGACCGCCAGGCTATCCGCGTAGCGCAAGGCCGGCGGTGTGTCGATCACGATGAATTCGTAGGCGCGGCTCCACTCGGACAGGAGCCGCATGAAGTGTCCCTCGGACAGCAGATTGAGCGGGTTCTGCGTGGCCGTGCCGGCAGGGCAGAGGTACATCTGCGGTAATTGACTGATCGAATGCAGCAGCGGCTTGCCGCGTTGCTCGATCGCTTCAGCCAGCCCGAACTGAGCAGGCACGTTGAACATCTTGTGTTGCATCGGCGAGCGCAAGTCAGCGTCCACGAGCAGCGTGCTGCGCCCGAGCTGCGCGAAACAGACCGCAAGCTCTGCCGCCAGCTGCGAGCGACCTTCGCCCGACTCCGCGCTCAGCACGGGTACGACGTTCGAATGTTTCCTGCCCTCGTGCAGCAACAGAAGTTCAGTACGCAGCGCACCGAGCGCGTCGTGCCGCGAGAGCGCGGGATCAAAGCACGCCCGGAGCCTCGGACCCGGCAGCCCCTCGGTTCCCTGACGCAGCACCAACGCGCGCGATGGCACGCGAGTCATCGCAACTTCAGTCGGCGTCCGTCGATCCTGCGTGGTGTGCCGCTCTCCGGTGTCCGCAGGATCCGCGGTTCCTTCGGAACTCGAGCGGTGCTCACGGCCGAGAAATTCTACCTCCTCGGTGTCGTCCGGCTGCCGCACTGAACTGACAGTGCCAAACCGGTCGCGCGATTCCCTGCGTGGATCTGACTGGCCAAAGGCGGCCTCAAGCAACTCGCGTTCAGAGGGATCCATCGGTCGTTACGCCTCAACCGCTTCAGCGCGGCGGAAGCTGGCTATGACGCGGATGCCGAGCGCGCGCTCCAGATCGTCGGCGCAGCGAACGCGCCGGTTGAGCAGCAATTCGTAACCAAACGGAATCACGAGGGCGAGCACCAGGGCCGCCGCGACCGACAGCGCGGCGAGCTTCGGCTTGTTGGGACGCGTCGACTTCTGAGGCGGAACTGCTCGGCTCACGATCGTCATGTAACTATATTTTCCGGCAGAGGCAAACATGATCTGGTCGTAGCCGTCGAGTGCCCGCTTGTACACCGACTGTGCCGACTCGAGCGCGAGTACGTACTTATCGCCTTCGTCGCGGAACTTGCGCAGCTTCAGCACCTTATCGGTCTGCTCGGCGATCGCTGCACGCAGCTTTGTCTCGAGCGCCTGCTGTCGCTCGATCTCGGCGGAAGTGTTCTGCGAGAGCGTTCTGACTTCGGCCTCGACCGCCGAGCGAGTGGTGTCAATCTGGGCCTTCAGCGCGAGCACCGTCGGGTGATTGGCGCCGAGCGTCGAGGAGAGCTGCGCGAGCTGTGCCTGCTGGGTCGCGAGCTGTCCCTTCAGATTTTGTATGGACATGGAGGTGATGGCGGCGGTGCTGGCCCCGGGATCGCCTATTTTCTGCACTTCGGCGCTCCGCCGGGCGTTATTCACCTCTTCGAGCCGGCGCTCGAGCGTGGTCAGGGTCTCCTCCTCCTCGGCGGTCGTCTTGGAGGTGAGATCCGCGAGTCCCGTCTTCTGCCGATACTCCGTCAGCTGTTGTTGCGCGACACGAACCTTATCCTCGAGTTCGGCGAGCTGCTGGGAATAGCGCAGCGCCCGTTCCTTGTCAGGCTCCTCGAGTCGGTGCTCCTGGCTGTCGACGTACACGTCCGCTACGGCGTTGGCCAGGGCGGAGGCGCGCTGCGGGTCTTTGGCCGCCGCGACGATATTGATGAGAAAACTCCCCTGCGCTCCCTGCTCGATCAACAGTTCTCTGCGCAGCCGATTCCCCACGCAGTCCTCTATCGCCTGGATAGTGCCGAAGCATCCGGCGCTGTATTCCTTGTCCTGGGTAAGCGACAAACGGTGGATAACGCCAAGCATCACTTCCGGGCTCGATATCAGCTCGATCTCGGTTGGGATGAATCCCAGGGTCAGTGCCAGATCCGTGTCCTTTCCGGCCAGCGGATCCTTGACGGCGTTGTTGGGCATCAACGTGACCATCGCCTCATAGGTCTTCGGCAGCATCTTCGTGATGCCGAGTCCGGCGATCAGAATGACCGCGGCGATGGCAAGGGAGAGCCTTCGATACGCCAACGCGATCGCCGCCAACTGTCGCAGCGAGAACCCAGAGGGGGCCTCTTCGCCAGGAGGGGCGCCTTCCGGCATATAGTCCAGCGTGACGCCACCGGATCTGGACGAGGTAATGAGCGGCGGCGGGGGAAAGCGGCGGATCAAAAGATCCGCTCCTTGACGCGTATCTCGTCTCCGGGCTGAACCCGATCGTCCAGGCGGGACCGGACGACCAATTGCTTGCCGTCGGCAGCCTTGCGCCGGACTTCCACGCGACCGATCGAGCCGCGCGGCGTCACGCCGCCCGCTTCCACGATTGCCTGCAGCACCGTCATCTCGTGATCGAGGCTGTACTCGCCCGCCTTCGCCACTTCGCCATAGACGAAGAATCGATCGGCTTTCGGGACGAGTAACGTGTCGCCGCCGCGCAAACGGGTCCCGGCCATCGCATCACTTCCGGCCTTGCCCGAGATGTCGACGGGAATCCGGACCGTGTTGCCGTCCGCATCGGAGCGGACGATGTACACGACGTTTGCGGCCGATTCCTTCGCCCCGCCGGCCTGGGCGAGTACGTCCAGGATGCTCGTGTGCGAATCGATCACGTAACGACCAGCCTGCCCGACTTCTCCGAGCACGGAAATCTTCTGGCTGTGGGACTGCGTCACGCCAATGGTGACGTGCGGGTTGACCAGAAAATTCCCGTCCCGAAGGCGCTTCTCGATCGCCCTCGCCGCCGCCTCGGGAGACAGGCCGACCACGGGCACCGAACCTACCAGAGCTACGGATACCGTTCCGTCATCCGCGACCCCGACGGTCGCGTTCATATCCGGTTGCTCAAACACAGAGATCGACAGCGTGTCACCGGGACCGAGCGCCGTGAGCGGCACACCCTCGGTGGTGCTGGTGCCCGGGACGCTGTTAGGTTTGTTGTCAGCCGCGCGCAGCGGAGGCTCTGCGCACGCCAAGGCGAGCAGCAGTACGCCAGCCCAGATGGAAAAGCGCCGTCTCGTCTCCATGGAAATTCGCATCTGCCCTGATCCCCGCAACTGGCCGGCACACTCGTCGCACGTTCCACCTTGCGTGCCCACAGATCGCTCCACTGCTCGCAGGCCGCCGCTTCTACCGACGCCCTGCCCGCACGACCGCGGGCGCGCGGGGCTGACCCGGTCAGGGAAACGACATAAGCACGACGCGATGCCGGTCACGTCGCATCGAATGCCAATGCCGCGGCTCGGAGGATCCGAGTTTTCGAGCATATCAGGTGCATCATAGCCGTGCGAACACGAATTCAACTTTCGGAACCGCCGTCACGGTCCCGCCGGGTCATTCCCGGGGACCTCATCGGCGCATGCGCGGCACTCGACGCTCCCCGGACATGGCCATCTGCCGCGGCGACGCTACGACGGACGGCGCCCTGGCTTCACCAACCCGCGGCGCAGCCACCCGCTCGAGCCGCATCTGCAACAGGCTGCGCGCGAGTGCGCAGGTCGCGAGGGTGATGATCACGAAATCCGGGGTCAATGCGCTGAACCAGTGCGACTCCGACATGTCGGCGATGAAGCCGCGAAATATGAATGTCAGATAGAGCGCCGCCAACTGGCGCTGGCTGCGCATGAGCGTCAACGCATCGCGAATGTAGCGGATGAAGTAGCCGAACATGACCACTCCGCCCACCGCGCCGAGCTCGTTGATGACGTCCAGATAGCCGTTGTGACCCTCATTCGGATAGAACCAGAGGCGCTGCAGCATCGCGTAGGACGGGGAGCCAGGCATGGCGCCCGTCCAATAGGCTCCGTACCCCAATCCGAACAGGGGATTCTGGCGGATCTGGTCGGTGAGGATCATCCAGATGTTGATGCGGCCGCTGAACGTCAGATCCTTGCCGGTCAGCGCCTCGATCGGCACGAGCAGGGTACCGAGATACGGCACCAGGTGCAGTACGGCGAGCGCATACACGAGGATGATTGCCGCAAACGTTCCGACGAGATAAGGCATGCTCCGCTTGAGCGTGCCGGGTGGCTTCACCAGCAGCAGCAAGAACAGCGAGGCGAATACCGCCGCCATGATCGAGGTCGAGCTGCGCGACCCGATGAGGCACACGATCCCCGCGCAAAGTCCGCCGAGTCCAACGATGAGGCGTGACTCCTTCGTGAGGATCCCATGCAGCCACACCACAATGGTGCTGACCGCCAGCGATCCGAGCACGTTCTTCCCGAACGTAATGCCGTTCCAGCTGTCCTTCAGCGCCGGATTGGCCGCATGGTTGATCCCATCGACGGGATCGAGCCAAACCATGAGGATCGAGGCGACGCAGACGAACGTCAGCGTCGATCGCATGAGTTGCGCAAACCGGCCGGGCGTCCAGCCGAACAGGGCAAGGCACATCCCCGTCATCACGATGGTCATGAAACGTATGACGCGCACGATGGTGAAATCCGGTGCAATCGACCAGAAGTAGCTCGCGGCCGCGAGCCCGAGCATCGCGATCAGATACGGATTGAGCGCGGCAATCAGCTTGATCGTGCGGGAAGATCGCCAGATGAGCAGTGCCGCCGCAACGCCAAGGATCGCCAGCCAGACCGTACGCGAGACCGGGTTGGCCGCCGTCACCATTGCTTTGCCGACACCATGGTCGAGGCCGTTGGGGGCGACCATCACGAGTACGAGTGCCCAGATCATCGCGGTGACGACGAACTTCCCAGAACGCTCGGCCCAGACGCGCGGGGTGCCCCCGACGACGGTCGGCGCCATGCGATCGCGATTCGCGGCGACTGGCGCGCGTGTGGAGCGCAAGGATCTCATGTGGACAGGCGCCGACGAAGGCGTGCGCACGGCTCTTCGACGACGACGCGGATGATCGAGGCCAGCAGGATCGACACGCCGAGCGCGAGGAAAGCGGTGATCCAGGGCGACAGCTGCGGCAGCAGCCGTGCCGTCGCGAAGAGTACCGCGTAGTGCAGCAGATACAGAGAATAGGAGAGCAACCCCAGAAGTTCCGCGACGCGGTTATTGAGCAGCCGGAAGGGAACCCAGTGCGGGAAACGGATCGCTGCGGTGAAGAGGGCCGTCAGGGCAATGCCCTGGAGGGTGTAGCGGGCGGTTTCTCGAAAGGCCGGAGCCCGGTAGAGCAAACAGCCCAGGAACAGCGCGAGCGCGACCGGCCCCCACACCATGCGCCATCGGCGCTCGTTCAGCGCCGGCGCGTCGAGAACGGGATTGCGCCAGACGGCGAGCGCGCACCCGAATAGAATGGAATCGATGCGCGTATCGCTCGCGAGATACGTACGGTCGGCAGGCGCGGACGCGTGGAAAACGAGCATGCACCGCCAGAGCAGTACCGCTGCGCACAGCCCCCACAGGAGAAACGCCTGACTGCGCTGCGACAGGCTGAGCTTCTGCAGCAGAATGAACAACCACGGGAACAGCAGGTAAAAGTGCTCTTCCACTGCCAGCGACCAATACACGCCCGTGCCCGCGGGTAGGCCGGCTGCGGTGTGCGCGATGATCCAGTAGTTCGATACGTGCAACAGCTGCGCCGCGACCGCAGGGCCCTTGAGGGTGCCCGGAGGGTCGAAGAGGAGCGTTCCTGCGATGGCTGCGAGGAGCACGAGGTAGAACGGCGGCAGGATCCGCAGCGCCCGCCGCAGCCAGAAGTGACGCAGATTGATGGCGCCCGTGCGGGCATACTCCGACCGCAGGAGGCTCGTTATCAGGTAACCGCTCAGGAAGAAGAAAATCGTGACGCCGAAGCCTCCCGGAACGAGATTCTCGAGGCCAGCGTGCGCCGTGAAAACGAACAGGAAACTCACCGCCCGAAGTCCGTCGAGCGACGGCACGTGCCCGAGACTTGCCGGAGGGCGCGGCGCCACCTCCCCGGAACTCACGTCGACGGTCTGGACCGGCGCGTCGATCGGCGCCGCAGGCACCGACCTGAAGCTTCCCTCTGGGGATATGACGATTGTGGTCACGGGACTGCGGCCTTGCATTGCGCCGCCCGGGCAGCCTCAGCGTGGGCCCCGACGACTCGATGCGGCATTATCCATGGTTTGAGCCTTAGCGCGCCCGGACGCACTCGACGCTCCGCGTTTGACATAAACTAACCACCTTTTGCCCCTCGATTCCACAGCCGACGTCACAGCCGACGGCGACTGCGGCGTCGGGGTGGTATAACGTCTACAGATAGTGCTTGGGGGCGGCGTTGGCCTGCGTGGCTGTAACGCCCGAGTGGAGAGAAATGTTGCGGAAAAACGCCATTGAGGTGCTGCCGAAGGCTGTGATGGGCCTCCTGCTGCTGGCGCTGCCAATGTGGGTCGCGGCGGGCACATTCACTACCTCCATTACGGCAGCGGGTCAGTATGAGCACGACTCCAATTTGTTTGACCTCCAGAAGGGATTCGCGCCGCCGGGATTTCCCCAGTCGACGCGGCATTCGGACAGCTGGTACGCCGCCAGCGGCACTGGCACTACCAAATATGACTGGAGCGGTCAGACACTCTACGCCGACCTCTCAGGGAGCCACACCAGCTATAGCTACTTCTCGGAACTCGATCACTACGAATATAAGTTCGACGCGGGCTGGAAGGGCGAATTCGCCAGCATCTGGAACGGGAGTCTCCAGGCCACGCGCGACCAGGCGATGGTGCCGTTCCTGGAGCTTACTGAGCCGATTCTGAGCCTCAGCACCCAGACCCGCGGGGATGCCGGATTCGGCGTCCGCTTCCTGCCGAGCTGGCGACTCGAAGGTAGCGGGTTCCAGCGCACGGTCACCTGGCCGCTTCCCGGGACGCCCGATCTCAAACTCGAAGAGTCGTACGGACAGCTCACGGTTGAGTACGTCGGCACCGCCGCGCTGACCTCGGGGCTCAGCGTCGGATACCTCAGCGGCCAGGTAAGTGGCGCAGCGAATCCGCTGCTGGACGCTGCCTATCGCCAGACGTCAGCGTCATTCGTGGTCCACTACGCGGATGCAAACTCGACACTCGACGCGGAGGCCGGTTACAGCGAGCGCAAGTCCCCCGGCGCGAGTAGTGCGATCAACTCTGCCGCGGGTGGGTCCGGCCGTATCAGTTACGTCAACAAGCTCACGGGAAAGACCTCGTTGAACCTGCTCGTTTCGCGGGCGTTCAACGCCTACCTCACGAACAGCGGAACGGAAATTGACAACACGGCCTCGCTTTCCGTGCTCTGGCAGGCAACGTTCAAGATCGGCGTGACGGCCGCCTACGCCTTTGAATATTCGCAATTCCCGGGACAGGGTAACGCGCCAGTAGGTGGTAACCGAGGCGACCACGTGCAAACGGCGAGCCTCAAAATCGACTACGCGGCGCTCCGTTGGCTCGGGATTGACACGTATGCGAATTATCAGACTCGTGACTCAAACCTGATCGGCGGCAACTTCAATGGTTCGGTCGTGGGTATCGACGTCACGCTGAAATACGACCCCTGAGAATCGGGACTCGGCCGCCCCGGTCATTGCACCGCAGCGTCACGCCATACCTTGGCGTCCCCAAGGGGATTCGAACCCCTGTTACCGCCGTGAAAGGGCGATGTCCTAGGCCTCTAGACGATGGGGACAGTCGATGCGGAAATCCGGCAGATCATGGTGGAGCTAGGCGGGATCGAACCGCCGACCTCTTGCATGCCATGCAAGCGCTCTCCCAGCTGAGCTATAGCCCCACGGGCGGGGCGCGACGTTACGCAACCCCCTGATCGGTGTCAACCAGTCGCTCCCCGCGCCGCGAATTGCATCGCGCGCGCGAGGCGCGCGCGCACGGCATCGCGTCCGAGCAGCGCCGCGGTGATGTCGATCGGCGGGGACACGGCGCTGCCGGACAGTGCCACCCGCAGCGGCTGCGCCACCTTGCCCAGGGCGAGCCCATAGCGATTGGCCACTGCACTGATGACCTCGTGGATTGCGCCCGCGTTCCAGTCCTCCACCGTCGCGAATCCGTCCTGCAAGGCCTGCAGCACGGGCATCGCATCGGCAGCCAGATGCTTTTGCGCCGCCTTGTCGTCGAAGCGCTCGAAATCGCGGAAGAAGAACAGGCTGTTCTGCGCCATCTCGCGCAGGGTCTTGGCGCGCTCGCGCTGCGCGTTGACTACGCCCTCGAGCAACCGCTCATCCGGGCAGTCCACGCCGAGCGCCGCCAGCTGCGTCTTCAGCCCCTGCGCGAGCTGTCCGACCGGCGCGCGCATCATGTGCTGCTGGTTGAGCCACAGCAGCTTCTCGGGGTTGAACGCTGCTGCCGCTTTGTTCACGGCGCGGATGTCGAACGCCGCGATCATCTCCTCGCGGCTGAACACTTCCTGGTCGCCATGCGACCAGCCGAGCCTCACCAGGTAATTGAGCAGCGCATCTGGCAGGTAGCCGTCCTGCTGGTACTGCAGCACGCTCACCGCACCATGGCGCTTGGACAGCTTTGCGCCATCGGGTCCGAGGATCATAGACACGTGTGCGTACACCGGTGGGTTGGCGCCGAGCGCGCGCAGCATGTTCATCTGGCGCGGCGTGTTGTTGAGGTGATCGTCGCCGCGGATCACGTGCGTGACACCCATGTCCATGTCGTCGACCACCACGCAGAAATTATAGGTCGGGTGGCCGTCGGAGCGCGCGATGATCAGGTCGTCGAGTTCCGCGTTCTGGAACACGACACGTCCGTGGACCAGGTCCTCGACCACGACTTCGCCGTCGAGCGGATTCCTGAATCGGATCGCTGGCTCGACGCCCGCGCGCGGCTCGGTGCGCTCGCGGCAACGCCCGTCGTAGCGCGGCTTCTCCTTGCGGGCAAGCTGCTGCTCGCGCAGCGCGTCCAGCTCCGCCTTGCTGCAGTAGCAGCGGTATGCCTGACCGCGTTCGAGCATCTGTGCGAGCACTGCGCGGTAGCGGTCATAGCGCTTTGACTGGAAGTACGGACCCTCATCCGCGTCGAGCGCGAGCCAGGCCATCCCCTCGAGGATCACGCGCACCGCCTCGTCCGTGGAGCGCTCCCGATCCGTGTCCTCGACCCGCAGGATGAAGCGGCCGCCGGCATGGCGCGCATGCAGCCAGGAGAATAGCGCCGTGCGCACGCCGCCGATGTGCAGCATGCCGGTGGGGCTCGGCGCGAAGCGGGTGACTACGGTCATGGTCAGGTGACAGTCATGGAAGGGCGCGCATCCTACCGGCGCACGGATTGATTCGCTATGGGTGGCGCGCTTAAACTCTGCGCCCCCTGGACGACATCCCTAGGGGCGGTTAGCTCAGCGGTAGAGCACTGCCTTCACACGGCAGGGGTCACTGGTTCGATCCCAGTACCGCCCACCATCCAATTCAACGAGTTATGAGCGAGCCGGCCGGGGCGACAAGTTCCGCGCCGAACCAAGACGACTGCACGTTTTCACTTGATCCCTGCCGGACAGGTGGCGCTGAGCCACTTCGCCGTTCCGGAATACTGTCCGTTCATCGGGCCGGCCGGTCCGTTGGCATTGAGCTGCCCCGTCCCCTTGACGTTCTCGGCATCGAGCGCCTCGAGCCGCATGCTGAACGTCACGTCCCCCATGCCCTCTGGCCTGCACATGCCGTTGGCTTCCATATTGCTGCCGGTGGAGCTCACGACGGTCCAGGTGCAGTTCGCTTTCGGGTCCGTGAACGGGTACTGGTTCAGGTCTTCCTTGCGTATGCACGACTGGTACGTGCTCGTGTGCGGCGCGGGCAGCTGGCCGATCCTGCTGGTCATCGTGACCTGCCAGAGACCCGCCTTGATGCCAAGTGGAGTAAGGCCAGCCGCCATCAGCACGGTTGCCGCAAGCAGGACCGCAATCGACAGGATCACCGTGCGCATGGCTTCCCCCTGGGTTGGCATTTCCAATCAGCACTGCTGCCGTGCGGAGCGTAATACCCCCTGGCCGATCCACGCAATAAAGCTCCAAGCAACCCATGCATGCGGCGTCATGCGGCGTGATGCGCCGCTGCTGCACTGCACCTATGTTCGGTCTCGCACATATAGACCGCGACCCAGTCAGCACATTTGCCGGCTGCGCCCTCAGAGGCGGGTTTGAGGTGGCATCCTGACTGCCCAAAGGTTCGACGCACCGATCGGAGCGCGACGCGGGTATGTCCTCCCTCCCCGCCCATGAATTGCATGCGGCGAGACGACCTTCGCGATGGCTCTCCTGGGGCATCACGACCCGGTTGAGCATCGCCTTTGCGGCCGTCGCAGTGCTTGCCGCCGCAGTCAATCTGATCGTCGAACGCGGCGTCACCGTTGTGCGAACCAGTCAGCTGCGCCATGAGGCAGCGGACGGCGCGGCACGGGCAGCGCCGCCGCGCGATATCGCTATTGAGCAGACCAGGAGCCTGCACGCCAACGCCCTGAATCGCGCAATCGCGACATTTTCCGCGGCAGCGCAAAGCCACGCTGCCTCCAATACCGGGACTGGGGCGCTGGACTTGTCGGGCGCCGCTCGCGAGCTGGATCGCGCGGCCGCGGACTTTCAGCGCGACGCGCGCGCTGACCCGGGTTCAATGGCCGCCGCATTACCCGCGCACCTGGCGCGATACCGCAATGACGTCAGCGAATTCCTACAGCTGTCGGATGCGCGGCAGGGTGTCATCGCGCAGTACTCGCGCCACTACGACGCCCTGTCGACACGTCTGCAGTCGTCTGTTGCCGGCTCATTGACCCTGTTCGGGCGCGTTCTTGCCCGACAGGTGGTGCTGCAGATTCATGCCGATCTGGATGAGGTGGGTCGCACCTATGCCGCGGTGCGGGCCACGGACGGCGCAGACCCGCTCGCACTGTCGTCCCTGCTCGCCGCCCAGGCCGCTCTCGCGCATCGCATCGACGCCAACAGCACTCACCTCCGCCGCTCCCAGGGTGCCGCATGGCTGGACGATACGCAGCAGGACCTGGCACAACTGATCTCGCAGAGCAATGCGCTGCGCAGTCTGGATCTGAGGCACCGCGAACTCATCGGTCGCCTGCTGCAGGAGCAAACGCTACTCACCGAGCTTATCGCCACGAGGCCGCCGCGGGATGAAGTCGCCGGTGCCAACCCGCGCGGGGCACTGCCGCTCCCATCAGCCTCAGCAGTCGCCGCCACCGGCGCTTCGATGGCGAGGAGACCCACTATCGCACCGGAAGCTACGGTCGCGACGGTCACGACCACCACAGAGGCACTGCGGGACCCGCACGATCGCCTCCTGGTCGCCTGGATGACTGGGCTGGTGCTGCTGATCCTGCTGGTGATCTGCGTGATGACGATCCGCAGCATCGTACTGCCGGTTCGGCGCATGCTTCGGGCGACGGCGCGACTGGCGTGCGGGGACATCGACGCGCGTGTACCTCGCGGCGGCATCAAGGAATTGGATACGCTGGCGATTGCTTTCAATCATATGGCCGAGCAGGTCGCGGCGGCGCGTACTCTGGCCGGCGAATACCAGCGCCAGCTGGAAGACAAGGTGGAACAGCGCACGCGCGAACTGCAGCACCTTGCCGAGCATGACCCTCTCACGCTGCTGCCGAACCGACGGCAGCTGCTGGCACGGCTGAACGACACCATCATCGACGCCGCCGCGGAGTCGCTCCATGTATGCGTTTATTTCATCGACATCGACAACTTCAAGAACATCAACGACAGCATGGGCCATGCGTTTGGCGATCAGGTGCTACGCGGTGTCGCACAGCGACTGCAGGCCTGCGCCGCCGGCATCGGATTCGCGGCCCGCTGGGGCGGCGACGAGTTCACGGTGGTACATCAGCAGGCGCCGGCGCCAGACGCCGTACAGGAGCGCGGTCGTCAGCTCGTGGAGGCGTTCCATGATCCGATCAGCGTGGCGGGCCGTGAACTGGTGGTCACGATCAGCGTGGGTGCGAGCCTCTTTCCGGAGCATGCAATCAGTGGCGAAGACCTGCTGATTGCGTCTGATGCCGCCCTGTTCCGCGCCAAGGCGCTGGGGCGCAACAGGCTGGCGCTGTTTGCTCCGGAGCTGCTGGTATCGGCCACGAACCGGTTCACCACCGAGCAAAGTCTGCGCCGAGCTCTCGAGCGTTCGGAATTCGAGCTGCACTTCCAGCCGGAACTCAATCTGGAGAGCCTGACGATCGATCTCGTAGAGGCGCTGATTCGCTGGAGGCAACCAGACGGCCGGCTGGCGCCGCCGGATGAGTTTCTACAAATAGCAGAGGACTCCGGCCTCATCCTCGAATTGGGCGACTGGGTGCTGCGGGAGGCCATAAGGACCGCTTCGATCTGGCACCACGGCGCATGGCCTGAGGTCAGGATGGCCATCAACGTTTCCCCCCGCCAGCTGCTGACCCGCGGCTTCGCGGCGCGCGTGCTCGCCCTGCTGCAGGAGTTCGGGCTGCCGCCTTCCAGTATCGAACTGGAGTTGACCGAGTCGGTACTGCAGAACGGACCCGCGATCGTCGATGCAATGCGGGAACTGCAATCCTCCGGCATCGCCATCGCGCTCGACGATTTCGGCACCGGTTATTCCTCACTCGCATCGCTCGAACATCTGCCGCTCAACCGCATCAAGCTCGACCGGTCCCTGATCAGCAATATCGACAGCGCCGGTCGTTCCTCTGCCATAGCGGGCGCGATCATCGATTTGTGCGCCGAGCTCGCCCTCGAGGTGACCGCCGAGGGCATAGAGCGCCCACAGCAGCTCGCATGTTTGCTCGGACATCGCAGGATGCACCTGCAGGGCTACCTGATCTCCCACGCGGTGCCCGGCGCGCTGGTGCTGGCGCAGCGCGAGAGCATCTTCCTGCGCATGCAGGAGATCATGATGCCGGTGCGCGCCGGCAACGCTGCTCTGGAATCATCGGACAGCGCGCAATTCGACAGAACGCGGCGGAAGCGCTCGAAACTGTGAGCGGCACCCGCGACCGGCCCGGTTCGCCGACCGAGTATCGCCGCCAGATGATAGGCACCTTGCTGGCCAGCGGCCTGATGGGCGCGGGGGCATATTGTTAATGCTGCGAGCACTCCTTGGCGGCAGACGCGCGGCGCACTACCGTGCCGTATTCGAGCAGTCACCCAATGGACTGCTGATCGCTCATGGCGAAACCTTCCGCATCGTCGATGCCAATGCTGCCATGCGGCAATCGCTTGGCTATTCGCTTCGGGAGTTGCGCAAGTTGACGTTGCCGCAGCTCCTCGTCGACGAGCGCATCGATGCCGAGAGTCTCCGCAGCCGCCTGCGCCAGCCCGATCCGGGCATTCCAATCCCGCTGGTCCAGCGCTGTCGTGATGGCACGATGCTCAATGTCGAGGCCATCGGTCATCGCCTGAGCTTGGACGGCGCGGCGTTGCTCGCATTCACGATCAGTGACGTGACCGTAAAGCGGCTGGTGGAGCATCAGCAGCGCAAGAAGCAGCAGCAACTGGACCACCTGGCGCATCACGATCCACTGACCGGACTACCCAACAGGCTGTATTTTGCGCAGTACTTGCCGGCGGCCATCGAGGAAGCCCGGCGTGCCAACACCATACTGGCGGTCCTGTTTCTGGACCTGGATCGCTTCAAGCACGTGAACGACTCGCACGGTCACGAGGCCGGAGACCACCTGCTGCAGGAAGTGGCACGCCGCGTACGGAACGCCGTGCGCAAGGAAGACACCGTGGTGCGCATGGGTGGCGACGAATTCATCGTCGTACTCCAGTCGCTCAAGGACTTCGAACTCATCGGCGTCATGGCGTCGCGCATCAATGAAGCACTGCGAGCTCCCATAGTGGTCGACGGTCATCGGCTCGTGACTACCGCGAGCATTGGAGTTGGCCTGTTCCCCCGCGACGGCAACGACATGGGGGAGCTGATGCGGCACTCGGACACGGCGATGTATCAGGCGAAGGAATCCGGACGCAATAATTTCAAGCTTTTCAGCCCAACGATGGCTAGAAGGCTGCGCGAGCGGGTTGCCATCGAGGCCAGCCTGCGGCTCGCGCTCGAGCGCGGACAGCTGCAGGTGCATTACCAGCCCATCGTCGAGATTGCCTCCCACCGGATCAGCGGACTGGAGGCGTTGCTGCGCTGGCAGCATCCGACCAACGGCTTTGTGCTACCGGCACGGTTCATAGAAATCGCCGAAGAGACCGGTCTTATCGTCCCGGTGGGCGATCTGGTCCTGCAGCGGGTGCTCGAGGACTTGAAATACTGGCGCCGCGAGGGCGGGCAGCTGGTGCCGGTCGCCGTGAACATCTCCGCGGTTCAACTGCAGCGATCCAACCTCTACGAGAAGATCGACAGCCTCACGCGCGCGCAGGGCGTGAATCCGGGGCTGCTGCAGCTCGAACTCACCGAAAGCGCCATGTTCGAGCGTCGCGAGGCACGCAGCGCGGAGGACGGATTGGACCCTATCTCCCAGTTGCGCGCCCTCGGCGTAGCTATCGCCATCGACGATTTCGGCACCGGGTTCTCGAGCTTCGGCTCGCTCAAGCGCTGGCAGCTGGACTATCTGAAGATCGACCGCAGCTTCGTGCGCGATCTGGTCCGGGAGCTGAGCGACCTCGCGATCGTCGGCGCGATCATCGCGATGGCGCGGCACCTCAACATCAAGACCGTTGCCGAAGGAATCGAGGGATGGCAGCAGCTCGAGAAGCTCCGGGAACTTGGCTGCACCCACGCGCAGGGCTTCCTGTTCGCGCGGCCGGCTCCAGCGGCACAATGCCTGAAGTTGCTATCAGGCCGACCACTGAGCCTTACCGAGGGCGCGGCCCGCGCTCTGCGCGATGAACAGGTGATCGACCTCGCCGGATGACGCGGGGCAGCCGGCAGCCGAAATGTGCGTTGCCGCACCATCGGCAGCGAAGCGAGCCGATATGCTCAGGCAGGTCGTATGGCTACGGAGTGGGCACGGGTGGCAGCACTCAGGCGGACCCATGAGCGGACCACGGTGGCGGCGCTGGTAGCGATCCTGGATCGCGCAGCGGCCGGCCGCAGGGCACTCTCGAGCGAGGAGAACATGTTGTTCATTGCCTGCCAGATCTGGGCGGGCGCCTCCATGCACAGCCTGCCGACGCTGCTGCGCTACAAGCCGGCAGAGAGTCTTCATACGGCCTCAATGGCGTTCGCCGCCATGGGCGCCACGCAGACCGCGGTAACACTGCAGCGCGCCGCCGACCGTGCCAACGCCGCTTCGACATCGCGTCAGGTGCGCAGATTCCTGCGCGAGCTCGGCCAACGCCTGCGCGCAAGTGCCGAGCCCGTCGACCTGCTGATCGCGCGGTTTGCAAGCACGCTGGTCCCCGGACTCGCTGCCGGCGAGCTCGCGCTGCACTGAGCCCGGTCACGACGGCCGGTACTGGCCCACGACCCGCTCGAAGAAGTCATAGATTCCCTTCGCCC
>CAZGVE010000026.1:25241-43746 GCA_964528845.1 uncultured Steroidobacteraceae bacterium
GACGGCCGGTACTGGCCCACGACCCGCTCGAAGAAGTCATAGATTCCCTTCGCCCCCATGCGGCGAGCATTCGCGAGTTCGCCGCCACGGGTCGAATACAGCAGCTGATCCTCCGGTGTGACCACGACCGCGGCCGGTATGCCCTTGGCGATGGGATTGCCATAGCGCTGTGCGAGATCCAGGTTCCTGTTGAAGTTACCGACGTCGATCTTGACTACGACGAATCGTGAATCGAGCAGCGGTGCGCTCGAGCCTCGCATCGCCTTGTCGAGCTCGCGGCAGTCTTCGCACCAGTTGGCGCCGAACACGACCAGCACGTACTTGCCTTCGCTCTTCGCTTCCGCGACCGCACCGTCGAGCGCGGCATGCGCGTTGGCGGCGGGATCGTACGGCGGCGGCGCCGCGGATGCCGCGACGCCAGCCCCGAGCAGGTAGAACAGACCGATCAGGCTCTTCATGGCTCGACTCCTCACGCGGACCGCGCGCCTACCAGTGGTAGCTCAGCATGAGCTTGACGAGGACCGGCGCGACCAGCTGGCCCTGGTTGCCCTCGGTGTCCACCGACGGGGCAGCATTGGCGTAATGGTAAAGCCGAAACTCGGCGTCAGCATAGAGCTTCCAGGCACCGAGATTGGCTTCGACCCCCGGGGACAGCAGCAGCCGGCGATAGCCGCTGTTGTACGGATCGGAATTCTCACCACTATCGTGCAGGCGATCCGAGCCAATCAGCTGCACGAGCGCAGCGAGCGTGCCGTCCTGGCCCAGCGGAATGCCGTCATACAGCGCGCCGACCGCAGCGTCGAGCTCATTGCCGGGCCGATAGCCCTCGCGCGAGTTGAAGGCCCGATCCAGCAGGACCTCGGCGAACCACTTCAGCTGCGGACTGTGGCCGATCGACCCGATGTGATAGCCGCCCAGCAGCAGATCGGTGGTGCCAGTACCGATCGACGTATCGCGGTCAAAATTGCCATACGTCCAGTCACCGGTCGGAAGTTTCAGTCCGAAGGTAATCCCCGTGGACAGATCGGAGGAAAAGCCTGAGTAGCGGCCCTCGATCCTGATGTCACCGAGCGCGCTGTGCCGGAAACTCATCACGTCCGGGGCATCGGAAGTGCCGGTATCGGTGCGGAAGATGCGATCCCAGTACGGAACCTTGAGTGATGCGCCCCAGCTGGCGTTGAACTGGTAGTCGATGCCGGTGCCGCCGAAGTGGGTCTGGATCTCCTGGTCCGGATTGAGCGCCGCGCTGGCCGCGTGTGCACCTACCCAGTTCTGACCCTGGCTCATGTAGTCATCTTCAATGTAGACGCTGCCCGCCCCGACGTGGGTCGGAAGCATGCTGACGGTTCCCACGTCGAAGACGCCGCAGCCGCAGGCGCAGGCGCAGGACAGGGCCGGCGCCAGCGCAAGCGCAAGCGAGAGGCCCAGCAACGCGCGCAGGCCATTGGAAATGACGACGGCACGGCCGTCGCGCGGAATGATAGTGATCATCTGAAGTCTCCCGGAATGATCCGTTGGATTCCCTGACGCAGCACTTCGATGGCCGCAAGGCCAGTCGCAGCGCACCAACGACGCTCAATGATCTGAGCGGGAGGTCAGGTCCGGACGGGAGGGCCGCGTGGCAGCTGGGCACGCGCCGCGATTTGAAGGGCGGTGACCTGCGCCACCATGGCGGCCGGCTCCACTGGGCGAGTGAGGCGCAGAGATGGCGCTGCCCACACCGCCATCGCCGCCAGTGCGGGACCCGCCCCGTAGGGGCAGGTGACGTGGTCCTGATGCGGTGCACCCCTGCCCTCGTCTGGGTGCATTGGCATGGGCTTGTCCATGGGCATGTCCATGGGCATATCCATGGGCACATCCACGCTCATGTCCGACGAGCCGTGCATCGCCGTCCCGGGCACCGGCGCGAAGCCCTCGCACAGCATCAGGCTGACATGGTGGCCCGGACCGAACATCGGCATGAAGCCGATCGGAATGAGCGAGCGCAACAGGAATCCGGGCAGCACGATCGCCACCCAGCACAGCGCACCCTTTCGCAAACGTATGATCAATGTCGCAGGCGTCCGATCAATGTGGCATCCCAGGCATCCCGCCCATCGCGTGCGCAGCCTCCGGCGCGGCGGCACCCGCGCTGCGCACTTCGAAGGACACCAGCAGCGAACTGGCGTCGGCGAAACGCAGCGTGATGGGTACGCGATCACCCGGTTGCAGCGTGCGCGTCGGCTGCATCAGCATGATGTGGTAGCCCCCCGGCGCAAAGCGCAGGCTGCCCTGCGCTGCCACGGTCAGCCGGTCCACCGCGCTCATCTCGGTGCTGCCATTCATGGTCCTCGTCTGGTGAAAGCTTACGGCCCCAAAATCCGGGCTCGAGGCACCGACCAGCACCTCTGGGGTTCTACCGGAATTGGTCAGCGTCAGATAGGCGCCACTGGGAATATTGGCCGGCAGCCAGCGGATCCAGGCGTCGCTAGCCTGGACTGACGGCGAGGGGTCCGCCGCGAAGCTGAAAGTGCTCATCAGCGCGCACAGGGCTGCGCGGAGGAACAGGAACGGTCTCATGGCGGTCTCCCACAATCGCCTATGGAAATGGCGCTACGCACGGTGGCGCAGCTCCGTCCGAATCAGATCAGCTCAGGCGGGGCGAGGAGGTCCGCGGGCCGGATGGGCGCGATCGTACCTGCGTGCAATACGCAGGGTCTCGAATCCGATCGTCGGTGCGACCACGATCATTGCTGCCATTGGCAGCGCCGCGGTAGCTGGAATCAGCCCGGCGCTCGGGGCCGCCCCGAACGGACAGGGCTCGTTCTGCGACGCGCCGTGCGGGTGAGGCACCGGCGCTGTCGTGTCCATCCGGGCCAGATACCCGGCGCGACACAGCTCGAGCGTCAACGGCCGATCGGCAGATGGCATGAAGCCCGATGGAATCAATGCACGGAACCCTGAGATCACGAGCAGGATGGCCGTGATCCACGGATTCGGTGTGCGGCGGAACAGCACTAGGCGCATGGGCCTGCGTAAGGCTAGGAGACCGCCGGAGTGTAGCGCCGGGATCGCCGGCCGTCACTCGCTGGACGCGGGTTCGCGTCGGGTCGATGCGGGCCACCACTCGAGCGTGCCAGCCGCAGGTGGGTCACCCATCGACACGAACAGCGCGGCCGTATCAGCCAATCGGGCGGCACGCGCGCGGATGCTCTGGATCCGGGCGATCTGGTATTGCCCTTCCGCGATCAGGCTCGCATAGCGCGGCGTGCCGCCGAGCGCGACGCGCGCCTCGCTATCCCGCTGCGCCTGCTCCAACGCCTGCGCGACGCGTTCCGCCTGGGCTACTGACTCGGCATCCTGCTCGAGTGCGACCAGGGTGTCGGCGACGTTCTGGAAAGCGGCCAGGACCGTCTGCCGGTACTGCGCCACGGCGACATCGTGCAGCGCCTCGTACTGGTGTTTGCGTGCTAGCAGTGCGCCGCCGTTGAACAGCGGCGCCGTAAGGTTGGCGCCCACGTTCCAGATCGTGCCGGCCGGCGATGCGAAAGTTGACCAGTCGAAGCCGCCCCGGCCGTAGGCCGCGGTCAGCTTCAGCGTCGGAAACATCGACGCCGTGGCGGCACCGGCCTCGTCCGCGCTCACGCGCACTGCCGCTTCCGCCGCCCGGATGTCGGGCCGCTGGTGCAGCAGCTCGGAGGGTACCGCCACCGGCACGCTGGTCGGCAACTGCAGCGCCTCGAGCGGCAGCGGCTCGGGAGCCCGATCAGGCGCGCGGCCGAGCAGCACGGCCTGCGCGTGCCGCACGACCAGCAGCTGCGTACGTAGCGGCGGCAGGCCCGCCGCGTCCGCCGCGGCCTGCTGCTGGGCGGCCAGAGCGTCATCGTGCGAGGCGCTTCCGAGTCGCCAGCGCGCCTGCATCTGAACGGCCCGCCGTTCGCTCACCGCGACCAGACGCTGCTGCGCATCGAGCTGCTGCTGGAGCGATGCGGCGTTGATCGTCGCCTGCACGATGTTGGCGGCCAGAGCGCTGCGTGTCGATTCGAGTTCATAGGCCTGCTGCTGGACCTGCCGGGCGAGTGCCCGATCCGCCAGGAACGCCGTGCCGAAGAAATCAAAGGTATACGAGGCCGTGACGTCCGCGATGAAAACGTTCTCGAGGAAGGTGGGCTGCGGCAGGAACGGCAGCCCGAGCGTGCGTTCACGCGTCGGACTGGCCTCGAGCTTGATGGAGGGCAGCAGATTCGCACCGACCTCCGAGCGCAGCTGCTCGCGCGCCGCACGCAGCGCGCCGCGCGCGGCGGCCAGCGAAGGGCTGCGCTGCAGCCCCTCCTCGACCAGTGCATCGAGCGCCGTGGACTGGAACCCGGTCCACCACGCCGGCACGGGACGAGCGCCGACCGCGAGCTGCTGGGCAACACCCGCTGCGGATGGCAGCTGCGCGCCCTGGGTCGCGGCCGCATAGTGCGGTGGCGAGGGCATCGTCGGCGGGTCGCGCGGCGGCCCGAAGGCGGTACACCCGAAAAGGCTCAGCGGCAACGCCACGTACGGCAGGGTTCGTTTCATGCGGCTACTCCCGGTGCCGACTCGTCCCGCCGGACGCGAAACCACAGCGCATACAGTGCGGGCAGATAGAACAGCGTCAGTACGGTCGCGACCGTGATGCCGCCCATCAGTGCCGTGGCCATCGGTCCAAAGAAGTTGCTGCGCAACAGCGGTATCAGTGCGAGCACCGCGGCGGCGGCCGTCAGTGTGATGGGCCGGAAACGCCGCACGGTCGCGCCGACGACCGCCTCGAAGCGGCTGTGTCCGGCATCGATGTCGCGTTCGATCTGATCGATCAGGATCACGGAGTTGCGCATGATGATGCCGAACATCGCAATCACTCCGAGCAGTGCGACGAAGCCGAACGGCTTGCCGAACAGCAGCAGCGCCAGTACCACGCCGATCAGCCCCAGCGGCGCGGTCAGCACCACCATCAGCACGCGGCTGATGCTCTGCAGCTGCACCATCAGCAGCACCAGCACCGCCACGGCGAGCAGTGGCATCTGCGCATTGATCGAACCTTGAGCCTTCGCGTTCTCCTCCACCGCCCCGCCAATCTCGATCCGGTACCCGACCGGCAGGCGCGCCCGCAGTGGCCCGAGGGCGCGGTTCACCTGCGTCGTGACGTCGATGCCCTGCGCGCCCGGAAGCACGTCGGACTGCACCGTGATGGTCGGCTGCCGATCCCGCTCCCAGACCACGCCGTACTCCATTCCGTAGCTGAAGCGACCCAGGGCGGACAGCGGCACCGCGACGCCATTGGCCGTCGGGATACCTAAGCGTTCGATGCCGGCGGGATCGATGCGCTGCGGTTCGGGCGCGCGCAGATCGACGCTGATGAGCTGATCGCGCTCCCGCAGCTGCGTGATCGTGAATCCGCTCAAGGACATCTGCAGATAGTTCGCGATGTCCTTCGATGACAGGTTCAGCTGCCGTGCCCGCTGCTGGTCGACCTCGAAATGCACCGAGCGCTCGGCCGGCTCGTCCCAGTCGAACTGCACGCTGCTCGCCTGCGGACTGCTGCGCATCACGCGCGCGACTTCGCCGGCGAGCGCCTGCACGGTAGCGATTTCGGGGCCGCTGACCCGGAACTGCACCGGGAATCCCACCGGTGGCCCGTTCTCCAGACGCGTGATACGCGTGCGTATCGGCGCGTACTCCCGCGACAGCACCGGCCGCAGATCATGCGCCAGGGTCTCGCGATCCTGCACGCTGCGCGCCGTGATCACGAACTGCGCGAAGTTGGGCGCCTCGAGCTGCTGGTCCAGCGGCAGGTAGAAACGTGGCGCACCGGAGCCCACGAAATCGACGTAGTGATCGATCTGCGTCCGGTGCGCGAGCGTGGCTTCGAAGCGTTGCGCCTCGCGCAATGTCGCGGCATACGAGGCGCCCTCCGGCAGGCGCAGATCGACCAGCAGTTCCGGCCGGTCCGAACTCGGGAAGAACTGCTGCGGCACCAGTGCGAACCCGGCCAGGCCCAGCGCGAACAGCGCCAGTGCCACCAGGAGCACCAGGCGTCGCCGATCCACGCACCAGCCGATCCAGCCGCGCAGGCGGCGATAGAACGCCGTGTCGTAGATATCGGCGTGCAGCTGCTCCGCGGGTCGTTCGGTAAGCAGGTGGAAGCCCAGCAGTGGAATCACGATGACCGCGGCGAGCCAGGACAGCAGCAGCGCGATCGCCGAGACCTCGAAGATCGAGCGCGTGTATTCGCCGGTGGCTGACTGCGCGAGCGCAATCGGCAGGAACCCCGCCACGGTCACGAGCGTTCCGGTCAGCATCGGGAACGCGGTACTGGTATAGGCGAAAGCGGCCGCCTGCAGTCGGCTGTAGCCCTGCTCGAGCTTCACGGCCATGGTCTCGACCGAAATGATCGCATCGTCCACCAGCAGCCCCAGCGCCAGGATCAGCGTACCGAGCGAGACCTTGTGCAGACCGATGTGAAACAGGTTCATGCCGAGCGCCGTCGCCGCCAGCACCAGCGGGATCGAGATCACCACCACCATGCCGGTGCGGACCCCGAGGCTGAGCAGGCTGACGGCGAATACGATGCCGATCGCTTCGGCAACCGCTTCCATGAAGTCGTCGACCGAGCGCGCGACCGCCTGCGGCATGCTCGCGATCTGTTCGAGCTTCAGCCCGGCCGGCAGCCCAGCGCGCAGTCGCGCGGTCTCGACATTCAGCCGCTTGCCGAGCGCGATCACGTCGCCCGATGGCGTCATGGTCACACCGATCCCGAGCACGTTCTGGCCGCCGTAGCGCATCTGCTCGACCGGCGGGTCGACGTAGCCACGACGGATCGTCGCGATGTCCCCGAGCCGCAGCAGGTGGCCGTTGACCCGCAGCAGGGTGTCGGCGAGCTGCGCGGCATCCTGGTACTGCCCGCTCAGGCGGGTCCAGACCCGGTCATCCGCGGTAGTGAATACGCCGGCGCCGGTGACGGCATTCTGCGCGCCGACCGCATCGGCGATCTGCTGCGGGGAGAGCGCGAGCTTCGCTAACTGGGCGGGATCGATCTCCACATGGATGCGCTGTTCCTGGTCGGCCAGGAAATCGACCTTGCTGACGTCCTGCACGCGCAGCAGCTCGGTGCGCAGGCGCTCGGCGTAGTCATGCAGCTGCGCGGGCGAGAAGCCGTCACCCGAGAGGGCGTAGATGTTGGTATAGGTGTCGCCGAATTCGTCGTTGAAATAGGGTCCCTGCACCCCCGCCGGTAGCGTCCCGGCGATGTCGCCAACCTTCTTGCGCACCTGGTACCACGTGTCGGGCACCGTCGCGGGCGGAGCCGAGTCCTTGATGTTGAAGAACAGCGTCGCCTCGCCAGGCCGCGAATAGCTGCGCAGGAAATCGACTCCGGGAGTTTCCTGCAGCTTGCGCGCGATCCGGTCCGTGACCTCCTCCTGGACCTGACGCGCGGTGGCGCCCGGCCATATCGCGCGCACCACCATGACCTTGAACGTGAAAGGAGGATCCTCGGACTGCGCGAGCGCGCCATAGGAGAGCACGCCCGCTGCGGTGATCAGCGCCAGCAGGAAGGTCACGAGCGCGCGGTGCCGCAGCGCCCAGCTCGAGAGGTTGAAGCGATGGTCCGCTGGCGGCGGCGCCACGCTCACGGAGCGCCGTCCGCGTCGTACAGCGCGCGGGTCGGCTGCACGCGCTCGCCGGCATAGACCGTATGCACGCCGGCGGCCACGACGTTCTCGCCATCTCGCAGCCCACCGCTGATCAGTGCCGTGCGCTCCTCGTAGCGCTCGACCGTGACGGTGCGCAGTTCCAGTGTCGAATCCGGGGGTCGGACCACCCAGACCGCGGGCTGCCCGCCCTGGTGAAACAGCGCGGTCGCCGGCACGCTGAAGCGCGGTGCGGCGCCATCACCGGACGTCTCACCCAACGGCGCAAGGCTCGCCTCGCCGGTCATACCGAGCGCGGGCGCGCCGCCGGCAGGCAGCAGGGTGAGCTTGACCCGATAGGTACGGCTCTGCGGATCGGCCGCCGGCGCAATTTCCCGCACCCGCGCCGCAAAACTGCGCTGCGGCAATGCCGGGAACTGCAACGTGGCGCGCTGGCCGACGGCGATGCGCGCCAGATCGCTCCCGGCCGCATCGAGGTCCGCGTCCACGTCGCTGCTCCAGGCGAGTCCAAATACCGGCTGGCCGGCCGCCAGCACCGCTCCGGTATCCGCATTCTCGCTGGCAATGACGCCGTCATGATCGGCGAGCAGCGTCTGGTACTGCAGCGCGTCCTGCGCGAGCGCACGCTGCGCTGCCGCCTGCTCGCGCACCCCATGCGCCGCCGCGAAGGCGTCCTGGCTCTGCTCGAGCTGGTTGAGGGCGATCAAGTCCTGCTCGGATTGCGCCTGGTCGCGCTCGAGCTGCGCGCGCGCGTACTGCAGCCGGTGCTGGGCGGCCTCCAGCGCCGCCTGCGCGCTCGCGAGCTGTGCGCGCGCGTCGGTCGCATCAAGCCGCGCGAGCACCTGTCCGGCACGGACGCGATCGCCGAGCCGCACCGCGCGTTCGATGAGCTTGCCGGCGACCCGGAACGACACCGCGTTCGCATAGCGCGCGCTCACCTCGACCGGATAGCGCAGGCTCCCCGCGGCCTCCGCTGCGGCCAGCGGATGCACCGCCAGTGCCACGACCAGCGCCGGCGCGGGCGCGACGGCTTGCCGGGGCTGGCAGGCCGTGAGCAGCAGCGCCGCCGCTGCGGCCCGCAGCCCCGGAGCCATTGCTGCGCCGCGCCGCATCGTTTCCCGGACGGATGATGGCTTGCTGGTGTTCACGGTCACTCCCTCGGCGATACCGGCATTCGGCCCACGCCGCATGCTTCGCGTACTGTTTAGAACTCTAATACATACTTGTATCTGAACACAATGGTGTATCAAAATCCCGGCGACGCTGTGCTAGTATCGATGGCTCATGACGCGCAGACGTCTCAGCCGCGAGGAAAGTCGCGAACAGACCCAGCAGCGACTGCTGGATGCGGCGCTGCATGTGATCGCCAGGAAGGGGCTCGCGGCCACCAGCGTCGAGGACATCGCCGCGCAGGCGGGCTATACGCGCGGCGCGTTCTATTCGAATTTCCGCGGCAAGAACGATCTGTTCATCGAGCTGCTGCGGCGCGATCAGCAGCGCACCAACGAGCGCATGAATGCGCTGCTCGCCACCGGCCTGCCGCCCGGCCAGCTCGAACTGCAGCTCAAGCATTTCTACAGCCAGATGTACCTGGACAATGAATGCTTCCTGAACTGGACCGAGGCCCACATGCTCGCGGCGCGCGATGCGAAATTCCGCACCCGCCTCAACGCCCTGCTGCTCGAGAAACGTGACGCCATCGCCGACTTCATCGTGCAGTTCTGCGAGCGCGTGGGCATGCCGCCACCCGCACCGCCGGAGCAGATGGCGATGGGATTCATCAGCCTGGTCCAGGGAGTGAGGCTATTCCGCATCTCGAGCCCGCAGGAGATGGCATCGGAGGCCGCGGAATCGATCCTGGCGCTGTTCATCGAGGGCGTGATCAGCGTTGGCAAACTGCGCGCGGCGCAGTGAGCCGACCGTTTCCGTACCCGCAACCCACTGGAGCCACGCCGTGTCCGACCCTTACCCCCGCTGCCTGCCGGCTCTGGCGGCGGCGCTGCTGACCGGGTGCGCCGCCGCTCCCGCTGCCCACCGCCCCACTTCGCCCCCGCTCACCGTGCCAGCGGCGGCACGCGGGAGCGCCACCGAGCAGGTGCTCGCGACCGAGCGTGCATTCGCGAAGAGCATGGCGGACCGCGACTTCAGCGCGTTCACCGCATTGCTCGCCAGCGAGGCCATCTTCTTCAATGGCAGCAAGGTGATGCACGGCGCTGCGGAAGTCGCCGCCGCCTGGCAGCCTTACTTCAAGGGTGCTGCGGCACCGTTCGCGTGGCAGCCAGACCACGTGGAAGTGCTGCCGAGCGGCACGCTCGCGCTCAGCACCGGGCCGGTCTACGTATCGGGGGAGGTGGTCGGGCGGTTCAACTCGATCTGGCGGCTCGAGGCACCGGGCCGCTGGCAAATCGTGTTCGACAAGGGCGAGGCCGTCTGCGCAGTGACACCGCCGGGCCAGCCGGACTTCAGCCGGCTCTCACCCGGAAACCCGTGAACGCACGATCCGCCGCCGCAATGCCAGCAGCAGTTCCTGCAGTTCCTCGATGCGCAGCACCATGCCGGCGCCGACGAATGCGGCGATACCCGCCAGTACGGTCACCATCAGGCTGGCGAGCTTCGGCAGGAACGCGGCGTGCGCCCAGTCCGCGAGCAACCACTGCCTCGAGGCTAAGCAGACGGCCACCAGCGCCAGCGAGGCCAGCGCGACTTTCGCGAGCATCTTGCACAGGCGGGCCGACTCCAGGCGCTGCAGGTGGCGGCGCATCAGCGCATACAACAGCAGGAAGTTGCAGCTCGCCACCAGGCCGGTGGAGAACGCGAGGCCCCGGTGGCCCCAACCTAAGTGGAATGTGAACAGCCAGTTGCAAAGCAGGTTGAGTCCGACCGCGAGAAAGCTCACGAACATCGGGGTCTTGCGCTGATCGAGCGCGTAGAACGCGTTGACCAGCACCTTGAGCGCGGCGTAGCCACACAGCCCCACCGCATAGAAACGCAGCGCTCCAGCCGCCTGCGCCGAGTCCCAGGCGCTGAAGCGGCCGTGCTGGTAGAGCACCGAGATGATCGGGCCGGCCAGCATCATCAGCCCGATCGTCGAGGGAACGGTGAGCAGGAACGCGAGCCGCAGGCCGCGCGCCAGTTCGCTGCGAAACGCATCGCGCTGCCCCGCCACGACCAGCCGCGACAGCAGCGGCAGCGTCACGGTGCCGAGGGCGACCCCGAACAGCCCGAGCGGCAGCTGCATGAGCCGGAATGCGATCGACAGCCAGGAGATCGGGCCATCGCCAAGCGTCGAGGCGAACATCGAATTGACCAGTACGTTCAGCTGGGTCGTGCTCGCCGCGATCACCGAGGGTCCCATCAGCAGCAGGATCGAGCGGATGCCGGGATCGCGCCAGTGGCGGTCGGGCCGGTAGTGGTACCCGAGCCGACGCAGTGCGGGCAGTTGCACCGCGAACTGCAGGGCTCCGCCGAGCAGCGTGCCAATCGCAAAGCCGATCAATGCGCGCGTGCCGAAGTGAGGGTCGAACCAGTAACCGATCCCGACCCCGGCGATGATCGAACCGAGATTGAAGAAGCTCGAGGCCATCGCCGGAATGCCAAACACGTTCCTGGCATTGAGCATGCCCATCACGAGCGCCGCGAGCGAGACCAGCAGGATGAACGGGAACATGATTCGCGTCAGGGTCACGGTGAGCGCCGCCTTCGGCGCCGGGAAACCTGGCGCGAGTGTCGCAACCAGCTGCGGGGACCAGATGATCCCCGCCACGCACAGCGCGCCGAGCACGACGAGGGCCAGCGTGGCGGCCTTGTTCGCGAGCCGCCAGCCGGCGGTGTCGCCGTCGCGGGCTATGGTCTTGGCAAACGTGGTTACGAACGCGGTGGACAGCGCGCCCTCCGCGAACAGGTCACGCAGCAGGTTGGGGATCCGGAACGCCGCGGTGAACGCGTCCATCGAGACGCCGGCGCCGAACAGCGCCGCGAAGATCTGCTCGCGGGCGAGCCCGAGCAGGCGGCTGCACAGCACCGCCAGCCCGATTACACCAGCGGCGCGGGTGTTGAGCCGCTCTGCCGCACCGGCAGGTTCGGGCTCGCGGGTCGGCATGCGCGTCGACTCTGGCATTCTGAAGGGCTAGTCTACACAGGTCGCTCGGCTGCCCGCCCCGGACCGGGTGCACAATTGACAGCTTCCCCGCCATCGATGAGCCTACGGGCAGCGATCGTTATACACGGGGGAATATGATGCCTGCAGTACCTGCGGTGAGGATGCGACGTCGCCAGCGCGGCCGGCTGGCGGGCGTGCTCACCGGGCTCACGGCGCTGCTGGGCCTCGCCGCGGCCCAGGCCAGCCTCGCCGCGGCCCAGGCCAGCCTCGCCGCGGACACTCCCGATACAGTACGTGTCTTCGCGGCCGCGAGCCTGACCAACGCACTGACCGAGTTCGGTCGGTCCTGGACCGACGCGCCCCATCGGGCGCCGAGCTTGGCCTTTGCCGCCTCAGGCACCCTCGCTAAGCAGATCGAGGCCGGGGCTCCGGCCGACCTGTACGCATCAGCCGACGTGAAGTGGATGGACTATCTGGACACTCGGGGCCTCATCGATCACGACAGCCGCCGCAACCTGCTCGCGACCGCCCTGGTGGTGGTCGCGCCGATCGCAATCCCGGGACAGCCCGGGCCATTGAAGCCGGTCGAGATCGCAATGCGGCGCGGGTTCCCCATTGCGACTGCATTCGAGGGCAAACTGTGCACCGGTGAACCAGATGTCGTGCCCGCCGGCATCTATGCGAAGCAGGCCCTGCAGTCACTGGGATGGTGGGACAGCCTGCAGGGACGGATCGTCGGCAGCGATGACGTGCGCGCGGCGCTGGCATTCGTCGAACGCGGCGAATGCGCGCTCGGTATCGTCTATGCCACCGACGCCCTGATGAGCCGCAAGGTGCGCGTGGTCGCGACCTTTCCGGCCGCCACGCATGACCCCATCGTCTATCCGTTCGCGCTAGTGCGCGGCGCGCGGCCGGCCGCGCGCGCGTTCTTCGAGCAGCTCGCGGGTGCCTCCGGCGCTGCCCTGTTCGCGCGCTACGGCTTCACCGTGCTGGCGCAATGACGGGCCTCCGTGCTGCTCACCGCCGATGAAGCCGGCGCGCTATGGCTGTCGGCGAAGGTCGCCTCGACCGCCACCGTGGCCAGCCTGCCTGCCGGGGTAGCGCTCGCGTGGCTGCTCGCGCGACGCGAGTTCCCGGGCAAGTTCCTGCTCGACGTCTGCATCCAGCTGCCGATGGTGCTGCCGCCGGTCGTACCGGGCTACGTGCTGCTGCTGCTGTTCGGCTCGCACGGCCCGCTTGGCGGACCGTTGCTGCGCTGGTTCGGGCTCACGCTGGCCTTCAACTGGAAGGGCGCCGCACTGGCGGCGGCCGTGATGGCCTTCCCGCTGCTGGTCCAGCCGATGAGGCTCGCGTTCGGCCTGATCGACCGGCGACTCGAGCAGGCCGCCCAGACCCTCGGGGCGACGCCGCGGGATGCATTCTTCAGCATCAGCCTGCCGCTGGCGGCACCGGGGATCATTGCCGGCGCGTTGCTGTGCTTCAGCCGGGGCCTCGGCGAATTCGGAGCCACGATGGCCTTCGTGGGCAACATCCCCGGGGTCACGCGCACCCTGCCGCTGGCGATCTACTCCTATACCCACCTGCCGGACGGCGAGGCCGCCGCGGGGCGCCTGGCACTGGTATCGGTGGCGCTGGCCGTGGTGGCACTGCTGCTCGCGCAGCTGCTGAACCGCCGTGCGGAACGGCTGCTACGCCGCTGACTTAGGTAGCGAGCGCGATGCTGCAGGTGGATCTCTCGTTCCGACGTGGCAGCTTCGAGCTGCATGCGCACGCGACGCTCGGCGCCGCGGTGACGGGTATCTGCGGCCCTTCGGGAGCCGGCAAGAGCACGCTGCTCGCACTGCTCGCCGGGCTGCTGCGCCCACTGGACGGTACCGTCCGGTTTGACACCGAACTGCTCGATGACGCCGCGCACGGAATCCAGGTCCCGCCATGGCGACGCCATTTCGGCGTCGTATTCCAGGATGATCGCCTGTTCCCGCACTTGAGCGTACGGAGCAATCTGCTCTACGGCTCTCGGCGCCTTCCGAGCGCGTCCCGTCATCTCGAGCTCGATACCGTGACCGCGCTGCTCGAACTCGGGCCGTTGCTGGATCGTCGGCCGGCGCAGCTCTCCGGCGGCGAACGCCAGCGAGTCGCGCTCGGGCGCGCGCTGCTGTATTCCCCGCGCCTGCTGCTGCTCGATGAGCCGCTGTCCTCGCTCGACGAGCGGCTCAAGCAGCAGATCCTGCCGTTCCTGCGCCGCATCAAGCAGGAGATCCGGATCCCGATGATCTACGTGAGCCACGATCGGCGCGAGGTGGACTACCTGGCCGACGAGCAGTTCGAGATCACGGCGGGTCAACTTCGGAGCGCGTCCGTGGACCGAACCGATTCGCGATCGTGACCGCGAGCAGTACCGCGCAAACTTCGATCACGAAGCGGCCGCCAGCTTCCAGAAACCGGGACCAGCGTTCCAGCAGCGGGACCGGATTGGGTTCGCCCGCGAGCAGTGCGGAGACCGTAGGGAATGGATACATCAGTTGGGCCACTGTGGTCAGGCATTCCAACCCGATGAACAGGGGCAGCGCGACGCAGCAGCGCAGCACCCGAACTCGCACCGACGCCGCCGGCCACATCAGCAGCAGCGTCCAGAACACCATCGGAGTCTCGATTACCTCTCCGACGTGGACGCGCGCGATGACACGGACCGCCGGCGTGACATCACTCGTCTGTTGCCGTACGGTCCCTACCAGTTCGAACACCGACCCGGGGTCGTTTTTTGCCGGCGCCACCTTCAGCGACACGATATCCCAGGGATGCCCCGCGGCCACGAGGCGCGCCGCCGTAGCGTAGATCGGGACGGCAAGCTGCGCGAATGGCCGCGCGCAGGCAGCCCCAACGGCGAGAGCCACGATGGCAACGGCAACCCGCCGGATCTCAACCCGCACGTGTCGGATCCGCGACCGACTGCGGGGCCGGAATGCTGGCGGTCCAGTGCATGAAGTAGAACATCACAACGATGATCGGCACGAGCGGCAGGAGCAGGCCATGGACAGCCTCCCAGGCTGCTGGCGCATACCGTAGTGAGAAGTGCAAAGCCATCAGCCGTGTGACGCTCAGCAGATAGGCGAGCACGAATCCCACGCCCAGCCCCCTTAACCGGGCCTTCCAGGGAGCCGCATAGGCCAGTACCGCGGCCACGAGCAGCAGAAATATCTCCACACCCTCGCAGCCCCGCGTGACGTGCAGCCTCGAGGTCGGAGTGCTGATCGTGCGGTCGACCAGACTGACCTGTTCGCGGGGCGCAGCGGCCTGGATCAAATCCGTCGTCGGACGCAGGATGCAGTCGACGACGACGAAGCGCTCGAAGGCGGTACCGCGCGAGGCTTCGAAGCCTCCCATCAGCACCGCGAAGCAGGTCAGGAAGCGCAGCGCAAAGACCAGGGTCGGTGGCGCGCCCCGCATGCCCTGTTCCCCGCCTACCCGATGCCGGACCGACGTGCGCTGACGATAGCGCACAGGCCTGCACCGAGCGCCACCAGCGACCACAGCGGCAACGGTCCGTCACCGGTGCTCGATCCGGCCGAACCTGCGTAAGGTGTAAGCACGAGGGAGGCAACATCATTGTTCAGATCGAGATTGGAATCCGTCGCCGTCGACGCCACGAAGGTCAGATTCACGGATGACAGTCCGCCCGGCTGGAGGACGATCGTCAGTGATGGGGAGGCGCCGGGGATCATCGTACCGACCGCGCATAGCAGCGCCTGGCCCGACTGCGTGCACTCTGGGCTGCTGGAGCCCGTGATCAACATAACACCGCCAGGCAGCGAACTCGAGACCGTCACGCCTGCGGCGCTTTGTGGTCCGGTATTCCCCAGCCGGACGCTGTACGACAGGAGTCCGGAATTCAATGCAGTGCCCGTCACCGTGAGCGACAGGTCTGCCGAGTTCCAGTACCGCACCAGGTTAGCGGCGTTGACCGAGCCCAGTCCCGTTGCAGAGTCCCAACCTGCGCCAGTGGCGTAGGCATCCGAAAACATACTCGTGCTTTGCGACAGAACTCCATTGCTGCCCGAGGGGTCAAAGCAGCCATAGGCCCCGGTACAGTTCACGTCGTTGTCGCCGTTCGTGACATCATGGAAAACGCATCCGCTCGACACGTTCCTGCCCGCGGTGGCCATGCAGTTCAGGGAACCGTTGGCATCCTGGCTGGCGGCCAGCGCGTAATACACGGGATTCGGGTTACCCTGCAGACCGGCGCCCTGATCGACCAGCGCCTGTATGCCAGCCAGGATCGGCGCCGCGAACGAGGTGCCACCGGCCCGGGACCAGGTGCCCGGCGCACCGGCGCAGGAAACAAGCGCCGAGTCACACACCACGTAGCTGTGATAGAGAAAGCCGCTCCCAGCGAACAGCGACACGTCCGGCAGGTCACGCAATCCGTCGGCCGGATTGCCCGGCGCGCCAGACTGCCAGGCTGGCTTGGCGTAACCGCCGCAACTGCCGCTGATCACTTCAGGTGTCGCCGGAGCCGGCACGCCCGTCGCGCACTGGCTCGGCCCGCCACTGCCGCTCGTGGTCGTCAGGTAGGTGATGCCTAGCGTGCTATTGCAGAATCCGTTGCTGCCAAACGCGCTGCCATAGCCCTCCGCCGCGACCAGCAGGGAACTCGCGCACGAGTCGTCCCATGGGATCTCGGGCACGTAGGAGAGCGCCGAGCCGTACGTGGTGACATCGTTGGTCGTGCTCCAGTACGTGCCGACGGTGCCGGCGTAGGAATCGCCGAAATCGGTGCCCCCGACGGCCACGTCGTAGGGCGTCGAAGCCATGCCGTTCACGCCAATGCCGTGGGTCGCCGTGCTTTTCGTGTCATCGCAAAACGCCGCGCCGGCGTCACCGGCCGCGACGAACACCGAAATGCCTTCCGCAACTGCCTGCGCGTAGGTGGCGGCGAAGGCCGCATTGGCGCTGCCCAGCAGCGCCTCGCACATCCCGTAGCTGATGCTCACGATGCCAGGGGGACTGCCACCGTTCACGAGATGCTCCAGCGCGATCAACACGCCATATGTGGACGTGCTGGCACACGAAGCGACCTCGACCGTCGCGCTTGGCGCCGCAGCGCTGGCCCATTCGGCGTCGATCTCGGCCTCCTCCTGGTGAGTGGCCACGACCCCGTGGGTGCAGCCACCGGGATGCACGGACGTCAGAGACCCAGACGTGTAGCCAGCCAAGCCGAAGGTCGTGCGAAATGTGCTCCAGTCGGACGCCGCCGCTGACGGCAGGTCCGTGTCTTCCAGCACGGCGATGGTCTGGCCCTGACCGGAAGTCCCGGCGGCAAACAGCGGGCCGAGATTGTAGATCGTCGCAAGATCCGCCGGCACGACCTGGTAGCGCGTGGGGCTCACGCCCGTGTAGGTATAGGCCGGCGCCGGCCGGAAATTGGGGTGCAGCGGGAAATCATGCAGCGAGACCACGCCCTGCACCGCCGGTGCGAGTGCCGCGGGCACCTGCGGATCGCTCATGTTGCCGATGTGACGGGTGCCGGCAGTGTCGAGGTAGTGGATTTCCGTGTGCAGCGTGGCGCGCACCTCTCCTGCGGTCCCGGTGAAGTCGATGATCCCTAAACCGGGGTACATCGCGTTGACGACGAACCCGTGCTGCGCCAGCCACGCCATGATGGCGCTCGTGTCCTGCGGCCCCACTCCGAAGCGCGCCTCGAACTGCGACGGGCTGAGCCAATGGTGGAAGTTCGACGAACTTCTGTCGTGCAGCTCACGCTGGAACTGCTGCATGGCGGCGTCGCGCTCATTCGGCCGCCGGAGCACCAGCTGCATATGCTGCATCGCCAGTTCATCGGGCACGCGGCCGCGGTCATTCTGTGCATTGGCCTCGGGCCTGGTGCCCCCGCGTAGCCGGTAGAGCTGGCGCTCGTCGATCGGTGCGCTGATGAGCGCACGCGCGGCGACTCCCTGGGCGCGCGCAGGCCCCGTCCACCACGGCGCCGCCAGCACAGCCAGGATCAGCAGGTTCGCGCGGAGGCGCGTCGAAGGCGGCCGCGGCCCAAGCAACGGTCCGTACACACGCAATCCCCGCACCCGCACAGCCTCCCAGGTTGATCCTTATAAGCGTCGTGCATGACATGCAGATGGCAGCGGACCTAAGTGGCTGGTGCCGGCCCGCTCGATGCGGAACTACCTGCGGCGATTCATGGCACTCATCGGCGCGGTGCCGGAGCGTCTGCTTCCTGGGCTGCGGCTCTGGCGCCCAGGCGCACCCGCAGTGCCAGGCTCACTGCCACCAGCGCCAGTGCCCCTCCGCGCAGGAACGCCGCCGCGTCCCGCCCGATCGCCCCGACCGACACCCACGGCGGGTGGCCCGCGGAGTGCTGTCTCGCGAGGCTCCAGCCCAGCGCCAGCAGCGGCACGAGCGCATACGCGCCCATCCACGCCAGACGCTCCGGGCGCGCCAGGCGCCGCGGCGGAGGCGGCACCGGAGCTGGCGCGTCGCGCAGCCAGTGTGCCAGCGCAAGGATCACCACCACCAGGCCCAGTACGCTGCTGCCGTATTGCAGCCAGGCAAAGAGCCGCAGTGAATGGCCCGCGAAACCCGGTCCGTAGTCATCGAGCACCGAGAGCATGCGCACGCCGCGCGCGTCCTCGTGCGTGAAGGCGTCCCAGATCAGGTGCGTCGCGGCCCCCAGGAGGATCCCGCCTGCGACGCGCAGCCAGGTGATCGCGCTCGCCGGCAGCAACACCGGATGCTCCAGGCG
>CAZGVE010000027.1:0-43397 GCA_964528845.1 uncultured Steroidobacteraceae bacterium
GCGCCGGAAATCGATCCCGCCTCGATCGTTGCCGGGCTCACGCTGCTGTGCGGTGGGTTGGCCGTGCTGCGCGGACGGCGCTCGAAATAGCCCGCTGATCCCAGTGCCGCAGGTCAGTGCGGCACGTCGGTGCGCTGGAATACCACACGCCGGTTCTGCGCGCGGCCCTCGGCCGTGGCATTGTCGGCGATCGGCTTGGTCTGGCCGTAGCCCGTCGTCGATAGACGCGCGGCCGGGATGCCATGCGCGACCAGGTAGGCCTTCACGGCCTCGGCCCGGCGCTGCGAGAGCCCGAGATTGTGGGCCGCCTTGCCATTGCTGTCGGTATGACCCTCGAGCACACCGGTGGCACCCGGTGACTGCACCAGGAAGCCCACCAGCCGGTCCAGGTCAGGATCGGATTCCGGCTTGATCTGCGCGGAATCGTTGTCGAAATACACCTGCAGCCGGATCGTGAGGCTGCAGCCGTCGCGGTCGACCCGATCGCCGGGCGGAGTGTCTGGGCAGCGATCCAGGCTGTCCGGCACACCATCATGATCGCTGTCGGGGGCAGGAATAGGAGGCGCTGCAGGCGGCGGTGACGGCGTGGGTGCCTGCGCGACCGGCGCCTGCGGTGGTGGGGGCGGTGGCGGCGGAAGCGGAGGCGCCACGATCGCCGCTGCGGGCGGCGTAGGCGCACCGAAGTTCCAGCGCAATCCGACGCCGATGTACGGGTCGAGCCGCGTGCCGTTACCCGCCGCCGTATCGATGCGTCCACCCGCGTCCGCGCGCAGCTGCAGGCTCGAGGAGCCGAAGCGCACGACATCGGCGAGCAGCCCGGCGCCTAGCCTCACCGTCGGGTCGGTCGCGCTGCGCGCATTGTCGTAGTGACTGCTCTGGAAGCCGACGCCGGCTTCGATGAAAGGGTTGATCGACTCGCTGCGCTGGAACACGCGGGCCACGGCGAGTTCACCGATGTCGAGACGTAGCTCCCCGGACGGGTTGGAATTGGCTGCCCCGAACCTGTTGTGCGCCCAGGCGAGTTCGGCATCCCACTGCTCGGTGAGCACCCGACCCAGCCCGAAGCGCAATCCGATCTCGTCGTCGGCACGAAAGTGGCTGTCCGGCAGGACCGCGACCGCCTCCGGAGACACGAACCAGCTGCCCACCGGCGCGCCGGCCGTGGCCACCGCGGCCGTGCCCAGGCCGAAGACTGCAAGGAAGAGGTTCTGTAGCCGTCGAGGTCCCATCTGCTGCCCCTTGAGTCTGCCGCGACCGCGTCGAGGCAGCGTAGCCTACACAGGGCCTGATTGGCCTGCCAGTCAGGCGCCAGCCTACGGCCGCTCGAGCGTCAGGAAGCTCATGGCATGGGCGTGACGCTCGTCTGCCGGGTGTTCGACACGCTCTCGCTCGTGCCAGCCGCGCAGATAGTCCAGCGGAAAGTACGTGTCTCCGGACACGCTGGCATGCACCCGGGTCAGGTACAGCCGCGTGGCGTGCGGGAGCGCCAGACTGTAGACGGCTGCGCCGCCGATCACGCACAGCTCGTCAGCATCCGCGACCAGCGCGCAGGCCTGCTCGAAACTCCCGACGTATTCGATGCCGGCAGGTGCGATCGCGTGCGGCGCCCGATGACTCAGCACCAGGTTGCGGCGGCCAGGCAGCGCACGGCCGATCGAATCGTGCGTGCGGCGGCCCATCAGCACAGGCTTGCCAAGCGTGACGGCCTTGAAGTGGCGCAGGTCATCGGGCAGGTGCCAGGGCAGCGTCCCGGCCCGGCCGATCACGCCGTCGTCCGCGGCCGCCACCACGCAGGCGATGCTGGTGGCCACGCAGCGCGCTACAGCTCGATCTGCGTCGCGAGCACGATCACGCGCCGCTCGGGCATGCGGAAGAACTCCACCGCCTGCGCGCTGCGCCGCTGCATCCAGGCGAACGCGCGCCGATGCAGCCCGTCGTAGCCGCCGCGCGGCCGGGGCACCACGAGGTGCCAGCCAAGGAAGAACGAGCAGTCCTGGGCGAAGAGTTTCAGGCCGCGTGCGCGGCACTGGCGCAGCGCATCATTGATGTCGGGAGTCTCCATGAAGCCGAAACGCGCGGTGACCACGTAGATCTCCGGCATCAGCTGCTCGATGCGCACACGGTCGGCTGGATCCTGTCGCGGCGCGCTGACGATCTCGACGTTCATGAACACGATGCGCTCGTGCGCGACACGATTGTGCTCGAGATTGCGCAGCATCGCAGTCGGCACGTACTTCGGATCGCTCGCCAGGAACACCGCCGTGCCGTGCACGCGCGGGATGCCCGAGAGCAGCTGCGGCAGCTCGGTCAATGGCACGGCGACTGCGCGCAGCGCGCTGCGCAGCAATCGCCGGCCGCGGCGCCAGGTCATGAACACGCCGAACAGCAGCAGCGCGAGCGTGAGCGGCACCCAGGCCCCCTCTGCGAACTTGGTCAGGTTTCCCGCCAGATACACCAGGTCGACCAGCATCAGCGGTCCGAACACGATCACGATCCGCCACCTCGGCCAGCGCCACTGCGTGGCGGCGAGCTGCATGCCGAGCAGTGTGGTGATGAACATCGTGCCGGCGACCGCGGCCCCGTAGGCCGCGCCCAGCGCCGCCGAGGAGCGGAACGCGAGCACGAACACGCAGACGGCGACGAGCACGAACGCGTTCACGATCGGCACGTAGATCTGGCTGTGTTCGCTCGCCGAAGTCTGCGTGATGCGCAGCCGCGGCAGCAGGTCGAGCTGAATCGCCTGGCGCGTCACCGAGAACGCCCCGGTGATCGTCGCCTGCGAGGCGATGATCGTCGCCGCGGTCGCCAGCAGCACCATGAAGGGCAGCAGGACGGACGGAACCATTGCGTACAGCGGCAGGTGCGCCGCGGCCGGATCGGCCAGGATCAGCGCTCCCTGCCCCAGGTAGTTGAGAATCAGCGCCGGCCAGACCAGCACGAACCAGGCGATGCGCACCGGCGTCTTGCCGAAGTGTCCCATGTCGGCGTAGAGCGCTTCTCCGCCCGTCATCGCCAGGAACACGCCGCCCAGGATCGCAAGCGCGACGCCCGGCCGGTGCGTCAGCAGCATCAGCCCGTAGGCCGGGCTCAGGGCCACCAGCACGCCGGGGTGATGCGCCACCGATATCACCCCGGTGACCGCGAGCACGAGGAACCAGACCAGCATGATCGGCCCGAACAGGCGGCCCACGCGCTCGGTGCCGCGGCTCTGGATCGCAAACAGCGCGACGATGATCACGAGCGTCACGGGCACGACGGCACTGGCGGTTCCGGGGTTGAGGACCTCGAGTCCTTCGACCGCGCTCAACACCGAGATCGCGGGCGTGATCAGCGCGTCGCAGTAGAACAGCGCCGCACCCAGGGCCGCCATCATCACGATGCCGCGCTGCCAGCGGCTGCTGCCGGTCAGCAGGCGCTGTACCAGCGCGAACAGCGACAGGATGCCGCCCTCGCCCTGGTTATCCGCGCGCATGATCAGCACGACATACTTCAACGTGACGACGACCAGCAGGCTCCACAGGATCAGCGACACGACCCCAAGCACCGCGAGCCGGTCCAGCGGCGCGCCCGCCGCCGAAGTCGAGGCCTCGAGCGCGTACAGCGGACTCGTGCCGATGTCGCCGTATACGACGCCCATCGCGCCGATCACGCAGGCGACGGATACCCGCGCGGGCTTCACTTGCGGGCCTTGCGGCTCCGGCGCCGCGGCGGCCAGAGCATCGAACCGCGGCAGCTCACCGCCCCGCAGCGGCAGGCGAAGATCTCGTCCACATTGGGCGGATCCTCGCGGTCGCGCCCGATCTGGTAGTCGTAGGTCAGCTCATCGCCGGGCCGGATCGTGCGGATCGCCTCGATGAACACGCGCCGATCCTCGATCACCGACTCGCAGTTCGGATCGCACGAATGGTTGATGAAGCGCGCCTCGTTGCCGTTGTGGCCGCCGTCGATCACGACACCGCGGTCGACGATGAACAGAAAGGTGTGATTGTCGGTGATGCCCTTGTGTTCGTAGCGCAAGTCGGCCTCGCGGTGCGACACCCGGTCGCCGAAGTACTCGATGATGCGCGTACCCTTGCGGATTCGGCGTAGCGCGAACATCCCGCGACCATGCACCCGGGAGCGGCGCACGCGCACCATGTCCGGGCGCGACGGTATGGCCGTGACCACCTTCGGTTGCTTGCGCCGTCGGGGTCGCCCGGGTCGCGCGCGGCTCATACCGCCACCGGTGCCCGGATCGCGGGATGGAACTGATAGTTCATGAACTCGAAGTCCTCGTACTGGTAATCGAAGATGGAGGGCGGCCGGCGGCGCAGCCGCAGCTGTGGTGCGGCGAGCGGCGAGCGGCCCAGCTGCAGGTCGGCCTGCTCGCGGTGATTCAGGTAGAGATGGCAATCGCCGCCGGTCCAGATGAACTCTCCGGGCGTCAGGTCGCACTGTTGCGCGAGCATGCAGGTCAGCAGCGCATAGGAGGCAATGTTGAACGGCAGGCCCAGGAATACGTCGGCGCTGCGCTGGTAGAGCTGGCAGGAGAGGCGGCCCGCTGCGACGTGGAACTGGAACAGCACGTGGCACGGCGCGAGCGCCATGTGCGGGAGTTCGCCGACGTTCCACGCGCTCACCACGATGCGCCGCGAATCCGGGTCGTGCCGCAGCGCGTGCACGACCTGGCTGATCTGGTCGATGCTGCGGCCGTCGGCCGTGCCCCAGCTGCGCCACTGCCGGCCGTAGACCGGCCCGAGTTCACCGCGCTCATCCGCCCACTCGTCCCAGATACGCACGCCGTGCTCGTGCAGCCAGCTGACATTGGTATCCCCGCGCAGAAACCACAGCAGCTCGACCACGACGGACTTCAGGTGGATCTTCTTGGTCGTCACCAGCGGAAATCCTGCCTGCAGGTCGAAGCGCAACTGCCGGCCGAACAGCGAGAGCGTACCCGTACCGGTGCGGTCGGATTTCAGCGTGCCGTGCTCGCGCACCGAGCGCAGCAGCTCGAGATAGGGTTTCATCGGGCCGGCGCGTAGTTGCCGGACGGCTCGCGCACGCGGTACGCGTACAGCAGCAGCGCGAGGCCGATCAGCAGCATCGGCAGCGACAGCAGCTGCCCCATCGTGACCCAGCCCGCGGCCAGGTAGCCGAGCTGCGCGTCCGGCTCGCGCACGAACTCGACGCTGATGCGCGCGAGCGCATAGCCGGCCAGGAACAGCCCGGCGGGCGCCCAGCGCGGCCGCGGCCGGCGCGTGTACGACCACAGTACGCAGAACAGCACCAGCCCTTCGAGCGTCGCCTCGTAGAGCTGCGAGGGATGGCGCGCGAGGGGCGGACCGCCGTTCGGATCGGGCACCAGCATCGCCCATGGCACGTCGGTCGGCCGGCCCCACAACTCGCCGTTGATGAAGTTTCCGAGGCGGCCGCAGAACAGACCGATGCAGGGCAGAGGAGCTGCGAAATCGAACACGTCGCCGATGCTGCGCCCGCGCTGGTACGCGAACAGCGCGAACGCGCAAAGTACGCCCATCAGGCCGCCATGGAACGACATGCCGCCCTGCCAGATCTTGAGCGGATAGAGGTAGTCCGCGCGCCACAGCGGGAAGCCGTAAAACAGCACGTAGCCGACCCGCCCGCCGATGATCACGCCGAGCATGCCGTAGAACAGGAAATCGTCGACGTCTACGCCGCGCCAGCTCGAACCGGGCGTGGCGGCGCGGCGGCGCGCCAGCCACCAGGCGGCCGCGAAACCCAGCAGGTACATGATGCCGTACCAGTGGATGTGCACGGGTCCCAGGCTGATCGCGATCGGATCGATGTTCGGGTATCGCAGCATCGCGGCGATTCTAGCGGGTTGGCCCCGGTACCGCTGCGCGCATCACTCGCGGGTGACGCGGCAGAAGAATGCCTTGAGGTAGCGCGTCTCGGGTATCGCCGGGTGGATCGGGTGATCGGGCGACTGGCCTCCGCTGTACAGGATCTGCGCGAAGCGGCTGGCGTGGCGCGAGGCCGACTGGATCAGGCCGACCAGCTCCTCCGGGTGCAGGTGATAGGAGCACGAGCAGCTCACCAGCAGCGCATCGCGCTCGAGCAGCCGCATGGCGATCTGATTGAGCTTGCGGTAAGCGGCCTGGCCGCGCGGGATGTCCTTCTTGCGCTTGATGAAGGCGGGCGGGTCGAGCACGATCGCATCGAAGCGTTCGCCGGCGCGCACCAGGGCATCGAGCACCTCGAAGGCATCACCGGCCCGGACGCTCAAGGAGACGCCATTGGCGGCTGCGTTGCGCGTCGCGACCGCGAGTGCGGCCTCGGAGGCATCCACGCACACTGCTTCGGCGGCACCGCGCGTGAGCGCGCTAATGGCCCAGGCCCCCGCGTAGCTGCAGACGTCGAGCACGCGCGCCCCGGGACGGATCATGCGTCGCCATTGCTCGCGGTTGCCGGTCTGGTCGTAGAACCAGCCGGTCTTCTGCGCCGCTGCCATTGGCACGGTGAACGTCAGCCCGTGCTCGAGCACCTGGAGCTCCTCGGGGGCGCGGCCGATCGGGTTGAGCAGCTGCCGCGGCAGTTGCTCGAGTTCGCGGGCCGCGCCATCGTTCTTCCACACCAGCGCCCGTGGCTCGAACACCTGGCAGATCGCCGCCTCGACGTCGCCGCGCAATGCCTCCATGCCGGCGGTGGCGATCTGGCCCACGAGCACATCACCGTAGCGGTCGAGCACCAGGCCTGGCAGCCCGTCGGACTCGCCGAATACCCAGCGATAGTACGGGGCCGGACTGAGTCGTTCGCGCAAGCTCAGCGCCACCTTGAGCCGATGTACCAGCAGCGAGCGGTCCGGCGCGTGCACCGGGCTGCGGGAGAGGATGCGCGCGCAGATCAGGGCGTGCGGATTGACGTAGGCGTAGCCCAGGAACTGGTCCCGGTCTGAGAGTACGCGCGCCATCGCACCGACCGCGAATTGCGTGATCGGCGTGAGGTCATTATCGACCTCGTTGGAGAACACCCACAGATGCCCGGCACGCAGGCGGCGATCCTCGCCGCGCCGCAGGCGCAGCGCCGGCAGCTCGGGCGCGATTGGCGCATCGGCACCTGAGTCGGACTGCGGAGTGGGGATAAGCATCACGAGTGGCGCGTTCCGTTATAGTGGCGCGGCATTTTACTGGAAAAAGCTCGTGAACCCATGAACGAGCGCTCGAACCCGCCGCACAACCGCCTCGGGGACGAACCGGGCGCATACCTGCGCGCGCACGCGGGCAATCCTGTGGACTGGTATCCGTGGAGCTCGGAGGCGCTCGAACAGGCACGCGTCACGGACAAACCGATCCTGCTGTCGATCGGTTACGCCGCCTGCCACTGGTGCCACGTGATGGCGCGCGAGTCCTTCGAGGACCTTGCCACGGCGGCGGTGATGAATGCGCTGTTCGTGAATATCAAGGTCGATCGCGAGGAGCGTCCCGACCTCGACCGCCTGTACCAGCTCGCGCAGCAGATGCTCACCGGCCGAGGCGGAGGCTGGCCGCTGACGATGTTCCTGCTCCCCGGCGACCAGCGACCCTTCTTTGGCGGCACCTATTTCCCGCCGGTGGCACGCTTCGGCCTGCCCGCATTCCGCGACCTGCTGCAGCAGGTCGCGGCCTACTACCGCAGCCATAGGCAGCAGCTGCGGGCCAGTGCGCAGCAGGTCGTGGCCGCACTCGGGGATCTGAACCCGGCCGTGCAGGACCCGCGCGCCCTGGATGCCGGTCCGCTGCATGCGGCGCGCGCGCGGCTCGCACAGCGCTTCGATCGCGAATACGGCGGCTTCGGCGCGGCTCCGAAGTTCCCGCACCCGGCTGCAATCGCGCGGCTGCTGCGCGACTGGTACCGGAGCGCCGGCACCGCCGAGCCGGATCTGCAGGCGCTGTTCATGGCCGGACTCACGCTCACGCGCATGGCGGAGGGTGGGCTGTTCGATCAGCTCGGGGGCGGATTCTTCCGCTACTCGGTCGACCAGCGCTGGGAGATCCCGCACTTCGAGAAGATGCTGTGCGACAACGCGCAGCTGCTGCGGGTGTACGCCGAAGCCGCCGCCGCGACCGGCGAGCCGCTGTTCGCCGCCACCGCGCACGACACTGCGCAATGGATGCTGCGCGAGCTGCGCGCTGCCGACGGCGCGTTCTGCTGCAGTTTGGATGCCGACTCCGGCGGCCACGAGGGGGCCTATTACCTCTGGTCCGCCGGGGAGGTGCGTGCCGCGCTCCCGCCGCTGCAGGGCAGCGCCTTCGCCGCCCGCTTCGGCCTGGAGACCCCAGCGAACTTCGAGGCCCGGTGGCATCTGCGGGTGGTGGCCGGCCCGGCGCAGATCGCACCGGCGCTGCAATGCACGCCAGACGCGCTGCAGCAGGCGCTCACGCAGGCACAGCGCACACTGCTGGCGCTGCGCGCCACGCGCACGCCGCCCGCCCGGGACGACAAGGTGCTATGCAGCTGGAATGCGCTCGCGATCGCGGCGCTCGCCAGCGCCGCGCGCCTGCTCTCGCACCCGCCCTTTGGAGCAGCGGCGTCCCAGGCGCTCGCCGTGCTGCGGCGCGTGCACTGGCGCGACGGCCGGCTGCTCGCCTGCAGCTCCGGAGGCCACGCGCGCCTCGGCGCCTATCTGGATGACCACGCATTCCTGCTCGATGCACTGCTCGAACTCGCCACGCTGCGCTTCGACGCGGCCGAGCTGCAGTGGGCGATCGCACTCGCGGAGCTGATGCTGCGCCATTTCGAGGATCACGCGGCGGGCGGGTTCTACTTCACAGCCGACGATCACGAGACATTGATCGCGCGTCCGAAGTGCTTCAGTGACGACGCTCTGCCGTCAGGCAACGCGCTCGCGGCCCGTTCACTGCTGCGTCTCGGGCTGTTGCTGGGCGAGACGCGCTATCTGGATGCTGCGCAGCGCACCCTGCAGGCGTGCTGGCCGGCGCTGCAGCAGTACCCGGACGCGCACACGAGCATGCTGCTCGCGCTGGAGGACTGGCTCGACCCGCCACAGCTGGTGCTGCTGCGCGGTCCGCCGGCGGACATCGAGGCGTGGCGCGCGCTGCTCGGCGCGGGATTCGCGCCGCGCAGCTGGATTCTCGCCGTGCCCGCGGACGCAGCGGAGCTGCCTGCCGCCATCGCGTCCCGTCTCGCGGGCGATGCGCCGCGCGCATGGCTGTGCCGGGGCAGTACCTGCTCGGCGCCCATCGATTCGCTCGAGGAACTGCTGGCCGCGCTGCGCACGCCGCCGCCCTCCCTGCCTGCCGAGCCCGCTCCCTGAGGGCTTAGGGCCTGCGCCGGGATGCTACGCACTCCCGCGTACAGACAGCGCCGGCAATGCCGGGCACTATGTGCGCCAGGGCTGCACACCCGGGGAAGCATTATGAGCGAGCATTATCACGCGATCGTTTGGATCGACCACCGCGACGCGCGGATCTTTCACTTCAACGAGGCCGATGCCGAGCGGGTCGTGGTCCACTCCCACCTCTCGGGTCGGCACCTGCAGCACAAGGCGAATACCACCGGCAGTGGACATCGTGGTGTCGACCGGGAGTTCCTGGAACGGGTATCGGCGGAGCTCACGCACACCGGTGCGATCCTGATCACGGGGCCCGCGAACGCCAAGCTCGAGCTGCGCAATTTCCTGACCGAGCACCACCCCGACCTCGCCCAGCGCATCTCCGGCGTCGAGCCGCTCGACCACCCGGGCGACGGCGAACTGCTGGCCCTCGCGCGCCGGTTCTTCAAGGCGGATGACCGCATGCATCCGCAGACCCACTGAGCAGCGCGCCCGGGCACGGCGCGGCCGCCGGCCTCGCAGGGCCCCGTCGGCGCGTAGTGCTGGCAACAGTCGGCACGCTCGGGGACCTGTATCCGTTCATCGCACTGGCGCGCGCACTGCAGGCGCGGGAGCTGCGTCCGCTGCTCGCCTGTGCCGAGGAATACCGCGGGTACGCGCTCGCTGCCGGCATCGACTTCCAGCCGCTGCGCCCGAGCCACCGCGATCTCGAGCGCGACACCGGGCTCGCGCGCGCGGAGCTGACGCGCACAGCGATCCGGCGGCCCGACTTCCTGTTCCGTGCGCTGGTGCTGCCTTACCTGCGCGCCGCATACGAGGATATGGACGGGCTGTGCGCGAATGCCGATCTGGTGCTGACCAGCAGCCTCGCATTCGGCGCCCGGCTCGCGGCCGAGCGTCGCGGCGTCCCGTGGATCGGCGTCGTGCTGCAGCCCTTCATGTTCCTCTCGGCCCACGATCCGCCGGTCCTGCAACGCGCCGAGTGGCTCAGCGGCCTGATGCGCGCAGCCGGTCCGCGCGCGGCCGCGCTGCTGCTGCACGCGCTCAAGGCCGCATCTGCGCCGCTGTTCGCGCAGGTGAACACCCTGCGCCGCGAGCTGGCACTGCCCCGCTCGCGCGCCCACCCGCTGTTCGCGGGACAGTTCGGTGCGCAGGGCGCGATCGGGCTGTACTCAGCGCTGCTTGGCGCCCCGCAGCCCGACCACCCGTCACCGTGCTCGATCGTCGGCTTCGCGCGCATCAGCGAGACCGCGGATCACAGCGTCGCCCCCGACCCGCGGCTCGAGGCGTTCCTGCGTGCGGGCGAGCCACCGCTGGTGTTCACGCTCGGCAGCCTCATTGTCGGCAGCCCAGGCTCGTTCTACCGGGAGAGCCTCGCCGCGGCGCGCTTAGCGGGACGCCGCGCGGTGCTGCTGGTAGGCGATGAGGCGATCGCGCGGGACGGCGTGCACGAACTGGGCATCGACGCGGCGGATGCTCTGATCTGCGGCTTCGTGCCGCATGCGCGGCTGTTCCCGCATGCCGCCCTCATCGTGCACCATGGCGGCATCGGCACACTCGCGCAGGCGCTGTGCGCCGGCCGTCCGCAACTGATCGTGCCGTTCTTCGCTGACCAGCTCGACAATGCCGCGCGTGCCGAACGCCTCGGTGTCGCGCGCGTGCTGAGCCCGGTACAGTACCGCGCGCGGCGCGCGCGACGGGAGTTCGAGCTGCTGCTGCGCGATCGACGCTACGCAGATCGCGCGGCCGGGGTAGGCCGCCGGGTCGCGGCCGAGGACGGCGCCGGCGCCGCCGCCCAGCTGATCAGTGCACGCCTCGCGTGAAGGCCCAGTCCATCCAGCGGCTCATCAGGCCACCGCCGAGACTGGTGCCGGTCACCGCGTGCAGGTCGAAGGCGCTGCCCTGCACGATCGCATCGGCCGCGCGCTGTCCGCTGCGGATCGCCGGCCCGATGCCCTCGCACAGATCACGCGTCGCCAGTCCCGCCGCGTCCCCGGTCAGGAACGCCCCGCCGGAGCGCACCGCCTCCACCGGACCGCGCACGTAGTAGCTGTAGCCACCGGGCGTATCGGGCACGCGCACGCCGAAGCGCCGCTCCAGCGCGACCAGCAGCCGCCGCCAGTGCTGGTGCAGGTCCTCGCCCCGATCTTTCAGCCGTCGCGCCATCGCACCGATGCCGACATTGAGCCAGCCCCGCGCCTTGGGCACGTACCAGCTGTAGCCGGGCAGCCCGGCCTGGAAGAACCACAGGTGGCAGTCCGGGTCCTGCCAATCGCACTCGAATTCGAGTTCGAGCGTCACGGTCTGCAGCGCGCGCACGCGCGGCGCGGATTCACGGAACAGTGCGCGCTGCACCGGACAGGAGGTGCCACCGGCGCCGATCAGGTAGCGGCAGCGGAACTCCCCGTCGATCACGAAAGCATCGCCGTCGCGCTCGATCTGGCGCACGTTGTGCTGCACGGTGCGCGCACCCGAGCGCTCGAGCAGCCAGGCGTCGAACTCGAACCGCCGGATCGAGTGCTGCAGCGCTGTCACGGGCAGATGCAGCGCCTTGAGATGAAAATGCAGGCGCCGGAAGCTCAGGAAGCCGTGCGGATAGTCTGCCGGGTCAAGTGCCAGATCCTGCAGCACCTCGGGCGTGATCCAGCCGGCGCACAGCTTGGGCCGCGGGAAGCGCTCGCGGTCGAGTACCAGCACGTCCACGCCCGCACGCACCAGGCGCTGCGCGGCAGCGGACCCTGCCGGCCCCCCGCCGACCACGATGACCTCGGCGCTGTGCATGCCCTGCCGCGTCAGCGCGGGTACATGAACTCGCGCGTGAGTGGCAGGTCGTTGTTCTGCGTCGTCGAGAACAGCACCTGGAACAGCTGCAGCGTGCCGGTCTGGAACGCAGCCAGCGACCCGGCGAGGTACAGGCGCCACTTGCGCACGAAAATGTCGTCGAACATCGCCCGCACCCGGGGCACGGCCGCCTCGTACAACTCCAGCCAGTGATGCAGCGTTCGGGCGTAGTGCAGCCGCAGATTCTCGACGTCGAGCACCGACAGGTCGGAGGGCTCGAAGATGTCCATCATCTCGGCGAGGGAGGGTGGATAGGCTCCCGGGAAGATGCGCTGTTCGACCCAGGGGTGCAGCGGGGCCGGCCAGTTCCGGCCGATCGAATGGATCAGCCCGCGGCCAGCGGGGTTGAGCGAGCGGCGCGCGATCTGGCCGAATTCGCGGTAATTCTCCGGCCCGACGTGCTCGAGCATCCCGACCGAGACGAACACGTCGTAGCGGCCGGTGATGTTGCGGTAGTCGTCCTCGACGAACTCGACCCGGTCGGAAAGTCCCCGCTCCGCGAGCCGGCTGCGCGCGTAGGCGATCTGCTCGCGCGAGATGTTGAAGGCGCGGACCTTGGCGCCGTAGTGCTGCGCCATGTGCAGTGCCAGGCTGCCCCAGCCGCAGCCGGCCTCGACGACGGTGTCGCCGGCGCGCAGCCGCAGCTTGCGGCATACGTGGTCCATCTTCGCCAGCTGCGCCTGATCGAGACTCGCCGATTCGGTCGGGTAGTAGGCACAGGTGTAGGCCATGGTCTGCCCGAGCCAGAGCGAATAGAAATCGTTGCCGATGTCATAGTGGCGGTGAATATTGTCGCGCGAGCCGGCGAGCGTGTTGCGGCGCGGGCTGGGCGCACGGCGCCTGCTCGTGGCCACCTGGGCCGGGCCACCCTGCATTTCATTGAGGTACAGCAGGTCCAGGAACTGCACGATGTCGCAGTCGAGCTCGACCCGGCCGGCGCTATAGGCATCCCCCAGCGTGACGTGCGGGTTGCGCAGCAGGTTCCAGAGCATGCGGCGGTCGGCCAGGCGGACGTGCGCGATCGGCTTGCGCGCGCGCGGGGCGACCCGCTCGCCCGACCAGTCCAGTAAGAACTCGATCGGCGGCTCGTGCATCGCGCGCAGCACACGCTGCAGCAGGCGCGCCTCCCACTTGCCGCCGGTGCCGGTGTGCGTCGCAGGCACGCCGCCCGCGGTGCTGTCGATGTTCTGCGATTCGGAGGCAATATTGTCCATTGAAATGCTCTCCTCGCCGGTCCCCGGCCCCGGCAGTCAATCGAAGCCCGCACCGGCCCCCTGGAGCCGGAGTGGGCGGCGAACTGAAGCGCGCGGGACTAGCCGAGCTGCGCCTGCAGCAGGCGCATCCGCCGGTACTGCTGCTGCAGCCCGCGTTCGAGTTCGTGGAACCGCGCCTGGAGGGCGGAGCGTTCCCAACGTTCGAGCATCGCGCGTCGCGTCTGCGCGAACCACTGTTCGCGCAGCGAAGTCCAGTCTGCCACAGCGGCGCAGAAGGCGGCATATTCCTCGGCGACTCGTGCCCGCAGTTCCTCGACCTGGGCGCGTCCCGACTGCCGTGCCAGCTGCGTCTCGGCACGCCGGAACTGGCGCTCGAGCATCGAGCGCTGGATGCGGAACCAGGGCACCCGCTTGAGGTTCCGGGCCATGCCGACCCAGCTCATCAGGCTGATGAACCACTTGGAAGGATCGAACTGCCACCAGCGCACACCGTTGCGGAAATCATGCGCGAACATGTGGTGGAAATTGTGATAGCCCTCGCCGTACGTCAGCAGCGCGATCACGCCATTGTCGCGCGCGGTGTTCTCGTCCGTGTAGGGCTGTGCGCCCCACATGTGCGCCAGCGAATTGATGAAGAAGGTGAAATGATGGCTCACGACCAGGCGCAGCACTCCGGCCAGCAGGAACGTCCCGATCAGGTCGCCGTCGAGCGCACCGATCAGCAGCGGCAGCCCGAAGTTCATGCCCAGCGCGAGGGGCAGATAGTGCTTCTGCTGCCAGGCGACCAGCGGATCGCGCTCCAGGTCCCGGACGAGCCCCAGATCAACGTCGCTGCTCGGGTAGCTGCGCAGCATCCAGCCGATATGCGAGAACCAGAACCCGCGCAGCGCGCAGTAGGGGTCGCGCTCCGGATTGTCGATGTGGCGATGATGATCGCGGTGGTTGGCACTCCAGATCAGCGCGCTGTTCTGCAGCGCCATGGCGCCAAACAGCAGGTACGCGACCTTGAGCAGCGGATGGGCATCGTAGGTCGCATGCGCCCACAGGCGGTGGTAGCCGCAGGTGATCGCCATGCCGTTGGCACCGAGCAGCAGCACGAACCAGATCCAGGAGACGGCGTGGTAGCCATGGGTCAACCCGTACCACGGAACGGCCAGCACCGCGACGGCAAAGGTCAGCGAGAACATCAGTGTCGTGGCCCAGTTCAGCGGCGCCGACGGGACGGGCAGTGATCTCAAAGCGATCTCCTTCAGATGGTTACGTCACCCGCACACCGCAGGCGGCGAGTCTATGGGCTCGCGACCATTCACAATGACACGTCAGGGCATACTTTTCACTAAGCCAGTTCAAATATCCAGTCGTTGAATACACGAATGGTGCGCCGCATCAATATCAGTGCGCTGCCCTGTGCAAGGCACTACATACAGTGGAAGATATCTGCGGCGGAACGGAGATTCGATATGGCCATGATCCGGTGTGGCGAGTGTGGACGCGCGATCAGCGACCGCGCGTCCCATTGCGTCGGCTGCGGTGCTCCGACGACGAAGCTCTCAGGCGTCGACTGGGTTCCGCAGCGCTCGACCAGTCCGATGCCGAGTCCACGGCAGCTGTGGCTGCGCGGCACGCTGGCGACTGGCATGCTGGTGGGCGGGGCCTTCTGGGCGGGCGCGGTCGACCACCGTCCCGGAGGTGGGCGCGTCGGCGTGACGCTCGCGGCGCTGCTCCTGGTGATCGGACTGTGCGGGCTGGTCGTCACCCTGCTGCAGGGTGTCGCACTGCGCAGCAAGTAGCGGCCTGCAGGCGCTCTGGCCTCAAGGCTGCAGCGGCTCCACGCCGCCGGTGTCACCCGGATGGCGATTCACGGCCACGACACTCGCGCGCGGGAAGAAGTTGAACTCCGAGGCGCTGGCCCAGGTATAGGCACCCATCGCCCGCCCCACCAGCAGGTCGCCGGCCTTGAGCTGCGGCAGCATCAGGTTCTCGGCGATGACATCGATGCTGTCGCAGGTCGGTCCCGCCAGTACCGAAGGCAGCAGCGGCGTTCCCTGGCGCAGCGACTCCACCGGGTAGTGGGCGTGATCGAACAGCTGGCCGCTGTACGAGCCATACAAGCCATCGTCGAGGTAGTACCACCAGTGCCCCTCGCGCCGTGCGCGGCCCATCACGGTCGCGACGCCGATCGCCGCCGGTCCGATGATGAAGCGCCCGGGCTCGGCGATCACGCGTATCCGCTGCGGCAATGGCGCGAGCGCGGCGCGGATTGGCGCGCAGAAGCTGCGGATCTCGACTGCATGCTGCAGATAGTCGATCGGGAAGCCGCCGCCGATGTCCAGCGTATCCAGGCTGCCGAGCCGTTCGCGCCGTGCCAGGCGCAGCAGTCGGGCGCACGCCGTGATGGCCTCGACGTGCTTGAGTGCGTCGGGACTCTGCGAGCCGACGTGGAACGAGAAGCCCTGCACGTCGATGCCGAGCGATGCTGCCAGCCGCGCCAGCGCCAGCGCGTCCTCCGGATCGCAGCCGAACTTGCGCGACAGGTCGCACACCGCCCCCGGGGAGCGGAACGAGACGCGCAGCAGCAGCGCACTGCGCTCGCCGTAACGCGCGAATTTGCGCACCTCGTCGGGGTTGTCCGCCACGAAGGTGCGTATGCCGAAGGCGAGCGCATTGCGGATATCGCGCTCGCGCTTGATCGGATGGGTGTGGATGCAGCGCGCTGGCGCAACCCCGAGGCCGGCGACCAGCTGCACCTCGCCGGTGGTCGCGAGGTCGAGCCAACCACCCTCCTCGATCACGGTGCGCACGACCGCCGGATGCGGCATGGGCTTGAGCGCGTAGTGCAGATCGACCCCGGGCAGGGCGTGGCGCAACGCGCGGTACTGGGCGCGCACACGCGCACAGTCGACGATCAGCAGCGGCGAGCCGAATTCACGCGCCAGGCGGCGGATCTGCGCGGGTTCGAACGGATCGATGACGCGCGCCATCAGTGCGACGCCTCCAGTGCCGGAGCCGCCGCATGCGCGGCCGCGGCGCGCCACAGCCGGTCGCGCACGGCGTCCCAGCGCTCGCCGGCTGGCACCTCCTGCACCAGCAGGAGCTCAGCGCCGGATGCATCGAGCGTGCGCAGGTGGGCGTACAGATCATGGGCGTAGCGCTCGGCATCCGCTCCGGCATCGATCCAGCGGATCTGCGGCGCGCGCGCGCGCGCCGGCTGCTGCGCCAGCACGCCGACGCGCACCCCGGCCGCCGCCTCGTGCGCGGCACGCGCATCGATGTCGCCAGCGGGGACGATTGAAACCGGCGTACGGGGCGCGTAATGCGCGCGCAGGCCACCCGGTGCGCGCGGCGCCTCCGCACCGGCGTTCGTGACGAGCTCTCCGACGACCTGCTGCAGCGCCGAGCGCGTGATCAGCCCAGGGCGCAGCAGCAGCACGCGATCCTCGAGGCAGGCGACGATCGTCGACTCGACTCCCAGTGTCGCTGCGCCGCCATCGAGCACGATGCGCAGTTGTTCGCCGAACTCGGCATGGACGTGCGCCGCGCTGGTTGGACTTACGCGGCCGTGCCGGTTGGCCGAGGGCGCCGCGAGCCCTCCACCGAAGGCGGCGAGCAGCTGCTGCGCGACCGGATGCGCGGGCACCCGCAGCGCGACCGTGTCCTGTCCGCCGGTCACCAGCGGCAGCACGTGCGCGGCCCGTGGCACCACCAGCGTGAGTGGGCCGGGCCAGAAGCGCGCTGCGAGCCGCTGCGCGCTCGCGGGCACCGCGCGCGCCCAGTGTGCCAGCTGCTCACCGCTCGCCAGGTGCACGATCAGCGGATGGCTGCTCGGGCGCCCCTTCAGCTCGAACACGCGCCGGAGCGCGGCAGGGTTGCCGGCGTCGGCACCGAGGCCGTAGACGGTCTCGGTCGGAAAGCCTACCGGCTCGCCCGCGCGCAGCGCCTGCACAGCGCGCTCGATCTGCCCCGGCGTGACGCGCGCGATGGCGTGCATGCTATTCGAGCGAATGCCGCTCCCAGCCTGCGGCACCGCGTACCAGTTCATAGGCGGGCCAGTAGTGCCGGTCGAGCTTGAGCGTGATGACTTCCGGGGCGCCGTTCCACGACACGGTCTTGATGCGCATCGAGGAGCGGTCAGGCCGGCCCCCGACCAGCTTCAGGAAGGCGTCCAGGTCGGGTGTCGCCTGGCCGTCGACCTCGACGATGCGGCGTCCGGGCACGAGCCCGTAGCGCGAAGCCGGCGACCCGAACTGGAAGTACGCCACGTAGACCCCCGTCGGCGCGATCCCACGCTGTGCGCTGATCGCACGGTGTGGCGCCTGCAGCGTCGCGCCGGCCCACTGTACGACCCGACCCACGTCCTGCCCCGACAGCGCGCGGGTGCTGATGCTGAAGGTCTGCTCGTGATCGACGCGCCAGATCGTCACGTTGACCGACTGCTGGTCGACGACGGCGCGCTCGACCTCGCGGAACTGCGTCACCGGCTTGCCGTCGATTGCCAGCAGGATGTCGCCGGGTTGCAGCACGCGGGCCGCGTCCGAGCCGCCGACCAGCCGCACGACACCCAGCACCTCGTGCGCGGCCGGATTGGCCAGCGCGATGCGGCTGACCCAGGCATCGCTCAAGCCCAAGCGCCGTGCGCCCGCGAGGCTCTGCGGCAGCAGTTCGGCCTCGAGCGAATGCAGCGGCCGACCGTCGCGCACCAGCCGGAGGGTCTCGGCGAGCAGCTCGGCGGACATGCCGCGGTTCTCCTGCACCAGTTCGCGACCATTGTCCGAGGCGAAACTGGCCCACAGCCCGCGCACCGCACCGGAATCGTCCGCGAGCACGCCTACCAGGTCGTCGGGCGGATTGACCAGCGAGGCGGCCAGCAGGTTGCTCTCGCGGAACATCACCGAGCGCGACAGCGGCAGCTGCAGGGCATCGACGTCGGAAATGCTCGTGACCCGAGACTTGATCTCCCCGTTCGCATCCATGCCGATCACGTTCACGCTCTCGCCGGCCTTCAGTGCCTCGGGCGAGAGGCGCGCCGCGCGCACCGGGGTCGAGCCGATCAGTTTCGGATCGTAGTGGATGATCGCGAGATTGTGCAGCGGGTGGACGTAGACGATCTCCCCCGGTATCTCGAGCGTACCGCCGAACGTGAGGCGTACGTCCCCGAGCGAGACCGGTACGGTATTGCGATCGGTCACCAGCAGGCCGCGCTGCGCGTCGATGATGAGCCCGACGCCGTGGTAGTTGCGCTCGGTGACGCCCGAGATCGCGTAGGGCATGTCGAACGTGACGTAGACCAGGGAGGGTGAGAGCTGCGCGGCGTGCCGGTCCGCCTCGAGCGGCAATGACGTCGTCGCCGGCGCGGGCGCCGGCTCGCTCGCCACGCCCGGCAGGTCGACGCACTGCCACAGGCCCGCATGGTCGTCGCGATCACACTGGCGCGCCGGGAACCAGCGTCGGTCGATCCGGATCGAGCGCAGCTGGCTGCCATTCGGATCGTCGATGCTCGAATAGCGCACGTCGACGCGTGCGCCGTCCCCGAGTCGGCGGATAGCCGCGCTGAAATCCTCGAGCTGCGCGACCGGGTGCGAGTTCAGTTCCGTGATCACGGCCCCCCGCGGTACGCCGGCGGCGTCGAATACGTAGCCGGAGGCGGCGACGAACACACCGTTGACCGGTCGGTGGAAGGCGCGCGCTTCCTGGTAGGACAGCGTGTGCACGACGGCGTCGCCGAACTCGAGGTAGGCCGCGGGCGTGATGGAGTACAGATCATCGACCTTGAGCCGCGCGGTGTAGCGCATGCCGCCGCGCTGCAGCTGGAGCTCCACGACCGTTCCCACGGCGTCATCGAGCACCGCCTCGAGCGGCTCGAATCGCGTGACCAGGCGGCCATTGACGCGCTCGAGGATGTCCCCCGGGGCCAGCAAGCCGTCGCTCGCCGAGCCCGGCTGCACGTCGGCGACTTCGAGCATGCCCGTGCCGTCCGGCTCGGCCATGCGCACTTCGGTCTCGGTCTCGGAGCGCAACCCGAGCCGGCGCAGCTCGTCGAAGGGTCGGTATCGGAACTCGCTCTGCAGCGTGCCGCGCGTGACCGGCTTGCCGTCCTGGATCAGTTGCAGCGCCCGGCGCACGCGCTCGAGCGGCAGGTAGAAGCTCGAGGCCGCGCCGGTCGCGCCGCCCGCGTTGAGCGCCAGCACGCGGCCATGGATATCGACCACGGGTGAGCCCGAAGATCCCCCTGAGGTCCCCGAGGCGGCCTGGATGTAGAACGTGTTGAAGTCGTTGTAGCGGCCGAGGCCGTACTCGGGCGCCTCGCGGTCCAGCCGCGCGAGCGTGCCGGCGAGGATGGACAGCTGCTCGCCGGCGTTGTTGCCGAGCACCCGGATCTCGCGCCCGATCTGCGCCTCCTGCGGCGCGAGCGGGAGTGCCTTGGGGCTGATGAACCGCAGCTTCGCCGGATCGTAGCGGTAGAACCCGAAGTCGTGCACCGGATCGCGGTAGACCGGATAGAGCTGGACCTCTTCGCGGTTCAGGAAGGTGGCTACTGCGGTGACCGGACCGGGTGTGACCACGTGCCGATTGGTCAGAATGAGTCCGCGCTCGGCATCGACCACGAATCCGGTCGCCTGCGCCGAGGTGTTGCGTTCGGTGTCGAACGAGCGGGTCTGGTCGAGCTGGATTGCGACCACGCTGCCCGCGATGCGCTCGAGCGTCGCGGCCCAGTCCGCGGCCGAGCCGGCATCTGCGGCGGCGATGCCGATCGCCGAGTGCAGCGGCGCGCGGGCCGCGGCCGCAGCCGGCGTCGCCGCCGCGGTCGCAGCCGCAGCCGTTGCCGTGCCGGTGCCCGGCGCGAGCGCCGACAGCAGCATCAGTCCCGCCAGCAGCATCAGTGATGAGCGCACGGCCCTCATAGCGCATACCCGAAGGCGGCACTGAAGCGCTGCGTGAATTCACCCGGGCTGCAGCGATGCTGCTGCGTGCCATGGCGCTCGAGCTTGATCGACGCCAATAGCGCCGCGACCCGCCCGGTAGTCTCCCAGTCCAGCCCGCGCTCGATTCCGTACAGCAGACCGGCCCGGTACGCATCACCGCAGCCGGTCGGGTCGGTGACCTGTTCGGGCGGCGCGACCGGTATCTCGAGCCGGCGGCCATCGGCAAAGATCCAGGAGCCTTCGGCCCCGCGCGTGACGATCAGCGCGCGCACGCGCCCGGCTATCTCTTCGAGCGACCAGCCGGTGCGTTGTGCGAGCAGGCTGGCCTCGTAGTCGTTCACGGCCACCCAGGCCGCGCGCGCGATGAAGCCTCGCAGCTCCTCGCCATCGAACATCGGCAGCCCCTGGCCGGGGTCGAACAGGAACGGTATCCCACCATCCGCGAACTGCGCGGCGTGCTCGAGCATGCCGCGGCGGCCGTCGGGCGCCACGATGCCGAGCTTCACGCCGCTGGCCGCAGCCACCGTGTTGAGGTGCGATTCGTTCATGGCGCCCGGGTGGAAGGCGGTGATCTGGTTGTTGTCCAGGTCCGTGGTGATGAATGCCTGCGCTGTGAATGCCTGCTCGAGCCGGCGTACATGGGTTCGCGCCACGCCCCAGCGATCGAGCCATTCGGCGTACGGCGCAAAGTCGTGGCCGACGGTGGCCATGATGAGTCCGGCGCCGCCGAGCATGGCCAGGTTATAGGCGATATTTCCGGCACAGCCGCCGAAGTTGCGGCGCAGCGAGGGCGTCAGGAACGAGACGTTCAGCACGTGGATGCGCTCAGCGAGGATATGGTCGCGGAACCGGCCCTCGAACATCATCACGGTGTCGTAGGCCATCGAGCCGCAGATCAGAGCCGTCATGTCATTCCATTCCTGTAGTTGGCGCCGCTCAGCGGTCGGTCAGCACGAGCAGCCAGATGATACCGAGCAGGATGAACGACGCCATGACGGCCGCCGAGCCGATGTCCTTGGCGAGTCCCGCGAGCGCATTGTGCTCGAGGCCGATGCGATCCACGGTCGCTTCGATCGCGCTGTTGAGCAGTTCGACGATCAGGATCAGCAGCACCGGGGCCACCAGCAGCGCGCGCTCGACCCCATTGTGACCCAGCCAGAGCGCACTGGGCAGCGCGATCACGCTGAACATCAGCTCCTGGCGGAAGGCCTCCTCCTCGCGGAACGCGCCGGCGAAACCCTTGGCGCTGGCGCCGAAGGCCCGCAGGAGGCGGCGGAGGCCCTGCAGCTTTTCGCGGGGCATCAGGCCACAGGGCCCCGGTACGCGAGGTCGAGATCGCGCGCCGCGCGCACGTCATCCAGCCGGCGCACCGGCAGCGTGTAGGGCGCACCATGCAGCCGCTCGGGATCCTCGGCCGCCTCGCGCAGGATCTGCGCCATCGCATCGACGAACGCATCCAGCGTCTGCTTGCTCTCGGTCTCCGTCGGCTCGATCAGCAGGCATTCGCTGATCAGCAGCGGAAAGTAGGTGGTCGGCGCGTGGAATCCCAGATCGAGCAGTCGTTTCGCCACGTCCATGGCGGTGACGCCGCGCGTCTGCGCGAGGCGCTTGAGCGTCAGGATGAATTCGTGGCTCGCCCGGCGCCGCGGATAGGCCGCTTCGAAACCGGCCTGCTGCAGCCGGGCTGACAGGTAATTCGCGTTCAGCGTTGCGAACTCCCCGACCCGCTGCATGCCCTCCCGCCCGAGCATGCGCATATAGACGTAAGCGCGCAGCAGCACGCCGGCATTACCCGCGAAACTGGCCATGCGGCCGATCGACTGCGGCAGGTCCCGTTCCTCGAGCCAGCGGTAGCGGGCCTGATCTCCATCAGCGTCGCGGCCGACGATCGGCAGCGGCAGGAAGGGCTGCAGGCGCGCGGACACGCCGACCGCGCCCGCACCCGGACCTCCTCCGCCATGCGGGGTGGAAAAGGTCTTGTGCAGGTTCATATGGATCACGTCGAAGCCCATGTCGCCGGGGCGGACCTTGCCGAGGATCGCGTTCAGATTGGCGCCGTCGTAGTACAGCAGGCCGCCGGCCTCGTGCACGATCTGCGCGACCGCCTCGATGCGCCGCTCGAATACGCCGAGGGTCGACGGATTGGTCAGCATGATGCCGGCGGTGCGCGGCCCGACCGCCGCGCGCAGCGCCACCAGGTCGACGTCGCCCTCGGCGTCGACCGCGACCTCGCGCGCGATGCAGCCGCACATGCTGGCGGTCGCCGGATTGGTGCCGTGCGCCGCCTCCGGAACGATGATCTCGTTGCGCTCGAGGTCGCCGCGCGCGCGATGGTAGGCGCGGATCATCGCGACGCCCGCGAACTCGCCATGCGCTCCAGCGAGCGGGCTGAGCGCGACCGCCCGCATGCCGGTGACGGTCTTGAGCATCTCCTGCAGCTCATACAGGCAGGCGAGCAGCCCCTGCCCGTGCGCTGCCGGGGCCAGCGGATGGCGGCCAAGGAACTCCGGCAGCATCGCGGCCGCGTTGCAGGCCCGCGGGTTGTATTTCATCGTGCACGAGCCGAGCGGATAGAAATGCGTGTCGATCGAGAAATTCAGCCGCGAAAGCCGGGTGTAATGCCGCACCACGTCGAGCTCGCTGCAGGCGGGCAGCAGCGCGCGCTCGCGCCGCCGCAGTGCCTCGGGTACCGCGGGCCCCGCGAGTGCCGCAGGCCACTGCCCGCGGGCGCCGCGCCCAGGACGGGAGAAATCGAAGATCAGCGGTTCGCGTAAGTTCAGGCTCATGTGCGTCAGGCCGCCCGTACGGCCGGCAGCGCCTCGGCGAGCGCCTGGCCGTAGGCCTCGATGTCTGCCGTCGTCTTGGTCTCCGTCGCGCACACCAGCACTGCGGACCCGAGTTCCGGGTAGTGCTCGGCGAGGTCGAGGCCGCCCTGGATGCCGCGTGTCGCGAGGGCGGCCAGCACCGGGGCCGCAGGCCGGTCGAGCGCGAGCACCGCCTCGTGAAACACCGGGCCTGCGAACATGCGTCGCACCGCGCCGCCCGCGGCCAGGCGCTCGGTCAGTTCGGCGGTGCGCGCCATGCAGGCGGCGGCTACACGCTCGAGGCCCTCGGCGCCCATCATGGCCAGATAGATCGTGCCGGCCATCATCAGCAGGCCCTGGTTGGTGCAGATGTTCGAGGTCGCCTTGGCGCGCCGGATGTGCTGTTCGCGCGCCTGCAGTGTCAGCGTGAACCCGGGTCGGCCCTCGAGGTCCACGGTGCGCCCGACGATGCGCCCCGGCATCTGCCGCACGAACTCGCTGCGCGTGGTCATGAAGCCGAAGTACGGTCCGCCGGCCGAGAGCGGGCAGCCGAGCGGCTGGCCATCGCCGACGACGATGTCCGCCCCGCGCCCGCCCCAGTTGCCCGGGGGCTTGAGCAGGCTCAGCGAGGTCGGGTTCACGACCGCGATGACCAGCGCGCCGTGCGCGTGGGCCCAGTCGGTCAGCGTATCCACGTCCTCGAGCACGCCGAAGAAGTTCGGCTGCGCGATCACCAGCGCGGTGATGTCCTGGCCTTCGAAGTCGCGCAGCGCTTCGACCGGCGTGCCGCCCTGTGCGCGGTCGTACGCTACCTCCTCGAGGCGCAGTCCCTGGTTGCTGGCAGTGGTGCGTGCGACCGCGCGGTAGTGTGGATGCACGGTGCGCGGCAGCAGGATGCGCGCCGACTTCGAGCGGCGGTTCGCCCGCACCGCCATCAGCGCCGCTTCGGCCAGTGCGGTCGCGCCGTCATACAGCGATGCGTTCGAGACCTGCATGCCGGTCAGACTCGTCATCATGCTCTGGAATTCGTAGATGGTCTGCAGCGTGCCCTGGCTCGCCTCGGCCTGGTAGGGCGTATAGGCGCTGTAGAACTCGCCGCGGGTCACGATCGCCCACACCGCCGCCGGAATGTGGTGCTCGTAGGCGCCCGCGCCGATGAAGCACAGTTGTCGCCCGTCGGCGCGCGCGCGCGCGCTCATGAGCTGCAGGATCTCCATCTCGGACATCCCCGCCGGAATCTCCTGCAGCGACCCGGTGCGCAGCGCGGTCGGAATCTCATCGAACAGCGACTCGATGCTCGTGGCTCCGATCGCGCTGAGCATCTCGCGGATGTCTTCGTCGGTATGGGGGATGAACGGCATCGCGGGCTCCGGGCGCTGCTTCAGGCGCCTGCGGTCACGGCCGCGTAGGCTTGCGCCGACAGCAGGCCTTCGAGCGCGCCGGCCGCGGGGCGCAGGCGCATCATCCAGCCGCCGCCGTAGGGATCGCTGTTGACGAGTTCCGGGCTCTGCGCGAGCTGCTCATTGACCGTGACCACGGTACCGGCGATCGGCGCGTAGACGTCGGACGCGGCCTTCACCGATTCCACGACCGCACACGCCTCGCCGGCCTTAAGCGCACGGCCCGGCTCCGGCAGCTCGACGAATACCAGGTCGCCGAGCGCTGCCTGCGCGTGGTCGCTGATACCGACTTCCACTGTGCCATCGGCGAGCGCTCGCACCCACTCGTGGCTGCGCGTGTACTGCAGGTCGCCCGGAATGTTGCTCATCGTCAAAGTTCCTCCATCACCCTGCGGCCGCCGCCGCGCATCACCCTGCGGCCCCCGCCGCGCTCGTTGCTGCAGCGATGGTCCCGACCAGTGCCTTGCCGTGGCGCACGAACGGGGGCCGCACGACCCTCGCATTGAGCAGCCGGCCGCGCACGTCGACCTGGACCGTGTTTCCGGTCGCCGCCGGCACGCGGGCGAGGCCGATCGAGCACAACAGCGTAGGCGAAAACGTCCCGCTCGTGACCTCTCCATCACCGATGCCAGGGGCCTGCACGCGCTGGTGCGCGCGCAGCACCGCGCGTTCATCCAGCACCAGTCCGACCAGCCGCCGCGCTGGACCGGCGTTGCGCACCGCCTCGAGGCTCGCGCGGCCGACGAAATCGCGAGTGGCCGGCTCGAACGCCACGGTCCAGGCAAGCCCGGACTCCAGCGGATTGGTGTGCTCGTCCATGTCATTGCCGTACAGGTTCATCCCAGCCTCGAGGCGCAGCGTGTCGCGCGCGCCCAGTCCGCAGGAGCGCACGCCGGCCGCGTTCAACTGCCGCCACAAAGGCGCGGCCTGCGCCAGCGGCAGCATGATCTCGAAGCCGTCCTCGCCGGTGTAGCCGGTGCGCGCGACGAACCAGTCCCGCAGCTGCGTGCCGTAGAATACCGGCAGCGCCCGAGCGCGAGCCGCGTCCGCCTCCGGCAGCAGCGCCACGACGTGCTCGCGTGCCGCGGGTCCCTGCACCGCGAGCATTGCCAGGTCCGTGCGCTCTTCCACCCGCACGCCGTAGGGCCCGGCGTGGTGCGCGATCCAGGCCAGGTCGCCGGTCCGCGTGCCGGCGTTGACCACCAGTCGGAAGCAGTCCTCGGCCAGAAAATACACGATCAGGTCATCGATCACGCCAGCACGCTCATTGAGCATGCAGCTGTACAGTGCCTTGCCAGGCATGGCGAGGCGTGCCACGTCGTTGGCGAGCAATCGGCTCAGCAGCTCACGGGTCCGCGGGCCGTGCAGATCCGCAACGCACATGTGCGATACGTCGAAAACGCCGGCCGCCTGGCGCACTGCGTGGTGCTCGTCGATCTGCGAGCCGTAGGCCACGGGCATGTCCCAGCCGCCGAAGTCCACGATGCGGGCTCCGAGCGCAGTATGCAGATCGAATAAACAGGTATGCCTGCCCAAGCCAGCCTCCGAAAGCCTGCGATCGGCCGGGCCGGCGACACGGCGGACCGAACCCCAATGATAGCAGCGCGCCTCGCGGCGCGCCTCGCATAGCCACTGCGTTTTGGCTGTACAATGATCCGATGGCTCCGAAGCGTCATTCCACCCGCGGCGTCGCGGTCGGCGGCATTACGATCGGCGGCAGGTCGCCCATCGTCGTGCAGTCGATGACGAACACCGACACCGCCGACGCCGAAGGCACCGCGCAGCAGGTCGCGCAGCTGGCGGCGGCCGGCTCCGAGCTGGTGCGAATTACGGTAAATACCGCCGAGGCGGCGGCGGCGGTGCCGCACATCCGCGACCGGCTCGGGCAGCTGGGATGCGAAGTGCCGCTGATCGGTGACTTCCATTTCAACGGCCACAAGCTGCTGCAGGAACATCCCGCCTGCGCGCAGGCGCTCTCCAAGTACCGCATCAATCCAGGCAACGTCGGGCGCGGCTCCAAGCGCGATACGCAGTTCGCGGACATGATCGAGATCGCGTGCCGCAACGAGCGTCCGGTGCGCATCGGCGTGAACTGGGGCAGCCTCGACCAGGACCTGCTGGTGCGCATGATGGATGCGAACAGCCAGTCGAGCGCACCGCGCAGCGCGCAGGAGATCATGCGCGAGGCCATCGTCCGCTCGGCGCTCGACAGCGCGGAGCGCGCCGTCGAGATTGGCATGGCGCGCGACCGCATCGTGCTGTCGGCCAAGGTCAGCGCGGTGCAGGATCTGATCGCCGTCTATGGCGAACTCGCCGCGCGCACGGATTTCCCGCTGCACCTCGGCCTCACCGAGGCCGGCATGGGTTCCAAGGGCATCGTCGCCTCCGCGGCCGCCATGGCCATCCTGCTGCAGCAGGGCATCGGCGACACGATCCGCGTGTCCCTGACCCCCGAGCCCGGAGGCGATCGCTCCCGGGAAGTCATCGTCGCGCAGGAACTGCTGCAGACCATGGGCCTGCGCTCCTTCACGCCGCTCGTGACCGCCTGCCCGGGCTGCGGCCGCACGACCAGCACCTATTTCCAGACCCTTGCAGAGAGCATCCAGGCGCACCTGCGCGAGCGCATGCCGCAATGGCGGCGCAGCTACGAGGGCGTCGAGAGCATGACCGTGGCGGTCATGGGCTGCGTCGTGAATGGACCGGGCGAGAGCAAGCACGCCAACATCGGCATCAGCCTGCCTGGCACCGGCGAGCGGCCGGTGGCACCGGTGTACGAGGACGGAGCCAAGACGGTGACCCTCAAGGGTGACCGCATCGCCGAGGAGTTCCAGGAACTCGTCGAGCGTTACGTCGCGCGTACCTACGCGCCGCGCCAGCCGCAGAGCGATCGGGCCGCGCCGGCGCCGGTCGCGGAACTGGCCGGATCGTGAGCCCGGCACCGGTAGCGCCCGGCGAGCCGCTGCGTGCGCGCCGCTGTCAGCCCTGTGAAGGCGGCGTCGCGCCGCTCACACCAGAACAGGCCCGGCAGGCACTGCTGCAACTGGCGGACGGCTGGCAGCTGAGCGCGGACGGCAAGGCGATCTCGCGCGAGTTCCGGTTCAAGGACTTCTACCGCACGATGAGTTTCGTGAACGCGCTGGCGCACGTCGCGAACATCGAGGACCATCATCCGGATCTCGAGGTCGGCTACGACCACTGCCGGGTCCGCTACGCGACCCACGCCATCGGCGGGCTCAGCGACAACGATTTCATCTGCGCGGCGAAACTCGACGCGCTGCCGCTGCGTTAGCGCGCTGCCGCTGCGCTAGGGACGCGCGAGCGCCGGCAGCCGGCCTGCGATCCCAAGCGCCTCGCGCGCGAGCATCCGCTTCAGTGCGGCGCTGCGGTTGATCCCTGCGAGCCCTGCGTCGCGCAGCCAAGCGACCGGCCCGCCAGCCGCCGCGAAGCCGAACCGCAGCGCACTCATCGCGGCGTCCATTGCCAGGTTGTGCGTGCGCCGCTGCTGCTCGTAGCGCCGCAGTACCCGCAACGCGCCCGGATCCTCGCGCTCGACGACGCCGGCCGCGACCGCATCGCACAGCGCGGCGGCGTCGAGCAGGCCGAGATTGGCGCCCTGGCCGGCGAGCGGGTGGATGACGTGGGCGGCATCGCCAATCAGCGCGCAGCGCGGTGCGACGTAGGACTGCGCGGCGAGACTTTGCAGTGGAAAAGCCAGCCGCTCGCTACGCAGGCGCGTCACGCCGAGCACTCCGGCCGAGGCGGCCTCGAGCCGCTGCTCGAACTGCGCAGCTTCGCAGTCGCGCAACGTGACAGCCTGTTCCTCGTCCAGCGACCAGACCAGCGAGCTGCTGCCGTCGAACATCGGCAGCAGTGCGAGCGGCCCGGTGCGCAGGAACCGCTGCCACGCCGTGGACCCATGTCCGATCCCGGTCGCGATGCTCGCCACCAGCGCGAGCTGGCCATAACGACGCACACGTGCCGCAAGTCCGGCGCGCTCGCGCACCTGTGAGTGGGCGCCGTCGGCGCCGACGGCGAGCCGGGCCGTATGCAGCGCGGGGCCACACTCGAGAGTGACGGCTTCCGGCTCGATGCGCAGCGCGCGCACTGGATCCCCGATCAGCGTGCCACCCGCTGCGCAGAACGCATCCAGGCAGGCGCGCTGCAGCGCACTCATCTCCACGATGTAGCCAAGATTGGGCTCGCCGACTTCGGCGGCGTCGAAGCTCAAGCAGCCCGCCCCGTAGGGGTCGGCCGATTCATGCCAGACGCGCATGCGCTCATAGGGCGTGAGGCGCGCCGGCTCGAGCCGCTGCCAGGCGCCGGCGGCGCGCAGGATGCGCTCGCTGGCGCGCGAGATCGCGGCGACGCGCAACTCCGGCGGCGCGTCGGGAGCCGGCGGCGGCGGCTGCTCTGGCGCCAGCAGCGCAATGCGCACGGGCTCGATGCGCGCATGACGTGCCAGCAGTGCCGCGACGCATGCGCCAGCCAGTCCGCCGCCGATCACCGCGATCTCGAAGCCCGGCTTCACAGCGGCAGGCCGCGCAGCAGGCGCGGCAGCGCGCCACCGAATCCGAAGCTCAGGCGCGAGAGCGCCCGTTTGGCCGGCGGCATCACGTCGAACAGCAGCAATCCGACATTGCGGGCCAGGATCACTCCCGGCCGCTGGTCAGCGAAAATTTTCACCAGCCGGTCGGTGAATCCGATCATGCCGCGCCGGTCCGCCTCCCGGCGCTGCGAGAATTCGGCCAGCAGTGACGGCGCGCCAGGATCGCTCGCATGGGCCACCAGTTCGGCGAGCACCGCTACGTCGCGCAGCCCAAGATTGAAGCCCTGCGCCGCAACCGGATGCAGCGCCTGGGCGGCATTGCCGACCAGCGCGACGCGCATGCCGGTCGCCCGCTGCGCGCGCACCAGCCGCAGCGGATAGGCTGAGCGGACACCCACGCCGAGTATGCGACCGGCGCGCCAGCCGAAGCTTCGCTGCAGGCGCTCGCAGAACTCCGCCGGCTCGCAGCGCGCCATGGCCTCGGCGGCGGGGGGCTCCAGCGTCCAGACGACGGCATGGCTGTCCCCGTACAGCGGCAGCAGCGCGATCGGTCCTGCGGCGCTGAAGCGCTCGAACGCGATCCCGCGCGCGGGCCGGTCCGTCTTCAGGTGAGCGATCACTGCCACCTGCCCGTAGTCGGTCGTGCTCGATTCAATACCGGCGACCTGCTTGATCAGCGAGTGCGCCCCATCAGCCGCGACCACGAGCGCGGCGCTCACCGTGCATTCGGGTGATCCCTGCCGTGCGATGCGCAGCGTCACCCCGTCGGCGCTAAGCTCTGCGGCCTGCACGCGTGCCGGACTCGCGATCGTGAGGCGCGCGGCGGCACGCAGTGCTCCCCAGAGCACTGCACCGATATGGCGGTTGCTGACGGTGTAGCCGAAGGCATGCTGGCCGAACTCGGCCGCCTCGAGCCGCGCAAAGCCGAAATGTCCGGCATCGGATACGTGAATCGCCTGGATCGCGCCCGCTCGCGCCTGGATCGCGGACCAGACCCCAAGGTTCTCGAACATCGCGCGCGTGCCGTTGCCCAGTGCGCTGGTGCGATCATCGAAGCTCGGCTGCTCCGCGCTGTCGGGCGGGACCGCCTCGACCAGCAGCACGCGCACGTCAGTCTGCGCCAGCGCGAGCGCGAGGCTGGCGCCGACCATGCCGCCGCCGGCGATCGCCACGTCGTAGCGCGCGGCAAGCCCGCTCACGCGGCCGCCATGAGCGCTTCGATCTCCTTCGCCTCCTTGGGCACCCCGCTGCTCAATATGTCGCAGCCGCCGCGCGTGACCACGACGTCGTCCTCGATGCGCACACCGATGTTCCAGAAGCGGCGCGAGACGCCGCGCGAGCCGGCGGCGATGTAGATTCCCGGCTCGACCGTGAGCACCATGCCGGGTTCGAACACCCGCCACTGGTCCCCGACCTTGTAGTCGCCCACGTCATGCACGTCCATGCCGAGCCAGTGGCCGGTGCGGTGCATGAAGTAGCGGCGATAGGCCTGGGACTTGATCAGCCGGGGCACCGGGCCCTTGAGCAGCCCGATGCGCACCAGCCCATGGGTGATCGCGCGCACGGCGGCGTCGTGCGGCTCGTTCCAGTGATTGCCCGGCTTCACCTTTGCGATGGCCGCGCGCTGGGCCTCGAGCACCACCTCGTAGACGGCGCGCTGCTCGTCGCTGAAGCGTCCGTTGACCGGATAGGTGCGGGTGATGTCAGAGGCGTAGTAGCCGTACTCACAGCCCGCATCGACCAGCAGCAGGTCGCCGTCGGCGAGCGGCGCGCTGTTCTCGCGGTAGTGGAGTACGCAGGAGTTCGCCCCGCCGCCGACGATCGGGTGATAGGACACGTCGGCGCCGCTGCGGTTGAACTCGTGCAGGATCTCGGCCATCACCTCGAATTCCATGCGCCCCGGCCGGCAGAAGCGCATCGCGCGCACGTGCGCCGCGGCGGCGATCTCGCCGGCGCGACGCATCAAGCCGATTTCCCCGCGGCTCTTGTACAGCCGCATGTCGTGCAGCACGTGATCGAGCGCGACGAATTCCTGCGGCGGGTGCATCCCGCTGCGGGCCTGTGCGCGCAGGCCGTTGACCCAGCCGACGACCCGCGGATCGAATTCCGGATGCAGCCCCATGCTGTAGAACACGCGCTCGCGGCCCTCCAGCATGCCGGGCAGGATCTCGTCGATATCGCCTATGGGGAAGGCGTCGTCGGCACCGTAGTCGGCTACGGCGCCCGCCGGTCCGGCCCGCTTGCCGTCCCATATTTCGCGCGTCGGATCCCGGTCGCGCAGGAACAGCACGTATTCCGCGGCGCTGCGGCCCGGCATCAGCACCGCGACCGCGTCCGGCTCGGCCAGCCCGGTCAGGTAGAAAAAATCGCTGTCCTGCCGATAGTTGTATTCGTTGTCGGCGTTGCGCCGGCGCGGCGGGGCGGCCGGCACGATCGCGACGGTATCGCGGCCCATCAGGCGCATCAGCGCGCGGCGGCGGCGCGCGAATTCGGCGCGGGAAGTCTCAGGCATGGTCACCTCGCTCAATGCAGCACCGGTCCGCTCATCACCTCGTGGCGGGTGCGTGCCGGCTCGAGTTCGTCGAACACCAGCTGCACGCCGACCCGCACGAATTCCACCAGCTCGGCAAGCGCCGCCTCATTCTCCTCGGCACCGTCCTCGGCATCCACATCGGCGCGCGTGATCTCCGTCAGATCACGCACGATCTCGCCCAGCTCGCCCGGCAGCCGCTGCGGATCGGCGGCGCCATTGCTGCCCAGGCCATAGAGGAAGCCGGTGCACCACGCCGTCAGCGCGCGGGCGCGCTCCTGGATGGGACTGTCGTCCTGCGGAATCAGCAGCTCGAATTCCATGCTCGGCCCTGACAGCGACGCGACGGTCTCATCATAGAGGCTCTGCAGCGCAGAGTCGGTCACCGGAAGCTCGATTCCTTCCGGCAGGATCTCCGCGAGCCAGTCCTCGATCCGGTAGGGCACTACGGCGCATAGCGCGCCGGCCAGCGTTCCGTGCGCCTCCGCGGCATCCGCCATCGCATGCGCGGCGGTGAGGGAGCGCTGGATATGCCGGTAATCATGCTCGGAGGACACGCCAAAATGGTATGGCAGCACTGCTGCCCACCGCAACCGTGAGCCCCTGAGCCAGCGGCAGTCCTGGCAGACTTCGATTGACCTGTCAGTCGCGGCGGAACTATAGTTTTGCAATGATAGAAGCGACTCGCGGGTCCGGCGTCGAACTTGAGCTCAAGCGGCTCGAGAAGCGGCTCGATGAACTGCTGGCTACGGTGCATCAGCTCAAGGACGAGAACCGGGCGTTGCGGCAGCGGCAGGAATCGCTGGCGCTGGAGAAGACTTCGCTCCTGCATCGCAATGAGCAGGTGCGCACCCGGGTCGAGGCGATGATCGGGCGTCTCAAGGCTATGGAGCACGGCGCTTGAGCGGGCGCGAGACCGGCAGGCCGCTCAGCGTGCGGATCCTGGAAAAGGAATACCTGGTAGCGTGCTCGCCCGAGGAGCGCACCGACCTGCTCGACAGCGCCGAATTCCTGAACGGCCGCATGCGCGAGATCCGCGACAGCGGCAAGATCGTCGGGCTGGATCGCGTGGCGGTGATGGCCGCGTTGAACCTCGCCCACGAGGTACTGCGCTTCCGCGCCCGGGAAGCAGGCAATGAACAGGAACTGGGACATCGCCTCAAGGTGCTGCGCGAGCGCGTCGAATCGACCCTCGAGAAGGGGCAGCAGCTCGAGCTGTGACGGCGGGCCGGCCGCGACGCGATATAAGTCACGCTTTGCACCGGTGGCTTTGGTACAGTGATCCCAAGCGTCGCCTGTGGTGTTCGACAGTGGACTGGGTTACCTCTCGACCCTAATTGAAACACCCACGGGACCGATTGCCTTGCTGACAGCACTGTGCAGGTCTGCCTCGCAGCAGAAAGCCTTACCTGTCGCAGGTGGTCCCACTTGTTGCTCCGGTCGAGAGCAACGGTTCGCACCGGCATCCTCGGGTGACGCCCTCTGATGGATTCTGGCCCGCCGACCCGGCGGGTTCGGACGCGCCTGGCAGGGCCGCACTGCGCGCGCTGCTGCGCGCGCGTCGCGCCGCAATTCCGGCAGCGACCCGCGCGGCGGCGGACAGGATGATCAGCCGGCACGTAGCGGCAACCCGCTGGCTTCGGGCCGGGCGCGCGCTTGGGCTGTATGCCGGCGTCGGCACGGAGCTAGGGACCGACACGCTGTTCACGCTGGCAACGCGAATGCGCTGCCGGATCTTCCTGCCCCACATCATCGACTACCGGCACCGCCGCATGGTGTTTCTGCGCGCGCACGCGCGCTCGCTGCGGACCAACCGGATTGGCATCCCCGAACCGCCCCCGGGTGCCCAACCGCACTCGGCGCGTTCGCTGGCCGTGATGTTTCTGCCGGTGCTCGGCTTCGACCGCCACGGAACGCGCCTCGGCAGCGGCGCGGGCTACTACGACCGGCTGCTCGGGTTCCGGCGCCTGCGCCGCCACTGGCATCACCCGCTGCTGGTCGGACTGGCCTTCAGCGCGCAGGAGCTGCCCTTCATCGCACGCGGCGACCATGACGTGCCGCTCGACGCGATCGTGACCGAGCGGGGAGTGATCCGGTTCGCACATGGGCCGCAGGCCCGACCGCCCCTTCTTGAATTACCGCCCCCTTCTTGATTTACCGCCCCCTTCGTCAAGCAGGTATCAGATGCCGTACTGGCTGCTCAAGACCGAACCTTCGACTTTCAGTATTGGGGACCTCGCCTCCTCGCCGCGACGCACTACGCGCTGGGACGGGGTGCGCAACTACCAGGCGCGCAACTTCATCCGCGACGCGATCGCGGTCGGCGATGAAGCCTTCCTGTATCACTCGAGCTGCGAGCCGGCGGGTATCACCGGCATCGTGCGCGTGGTGCGCGCCGCCTATCCGGACCCGACCGCCTTCGATCAGCACGATGACCACTACGACGCGGCCAGCAAGCCAGACCAGCCACGCTGGTACGCCTTCGATGTACAGCTGGCGCGCCGTTTCCGCCACATGGTGACGCTCGATGCACTGCGCGCACATGCGGCGACCGATCTTGCCGGACTCATGATCCTGCGTACCGGCAATCGCCTGTCGATCACACCGGTCGATACGGCGCATTGGCGATTCATTCTTGCGCTCTCATCATCGACACGGTGAGTTGTGAGTGGGATCACAGATGCATGGATGCCTAACCTGTTGCTTGTAATTTTGCAACGCGTGTATATACTCGGTCCCCGGACTAACCAGACTTGGAGACATAGTCATGGCGAAAGCAAAGAAGAAGGCCAAGAAGAAAGCTTCTAAGAAGAAGTAGGGCCTTCGAAAACGGCGGGCGAGGATGAACTCCCCGCTCGCCGTACTTCAAAGCTTCTCTCAGTGCCCGCGCAAGCGGGCACTGTCGTTATGGGAACCCGACCAGCCCACCGAGCGCCAGTCCGCACATGCCACAGGCCACGCCATCCGCAGGGCTAAGCGCGAAGAAGCAGCGCGCCGCTCGCGCTGCCCTCGCCCATCTGCGCGACGGCATGGTGCTGGGGGTCGGCACCGGTACTACGGTCAACGAACTCATCGATCTGCTCGAGCGTGAGGGCTGGGCCTCACGTCTTGGCGGAGCGGTCTCGAGCTCCGAGGGCTCGAGCGCGCGACTGCGCGCACTCGGGATACCCCTGCTGGACCTCAACGAGGTTGCGAATCTGCCGCTCTACCTGGATGGCGCCGACCAGGCGACGCGGCGACGCGAGCTGATCAAGGGCGGAGGCGCCGCCCTCACGCGCGAAAAGATCGTTGCCGCCGCGGCCGACCGCTTCCTGTGCATGATCGATGACGGCAAGCTCGTCGAGACGCTCGGCGCCTTTCCGCTGCCGGTCGAGGTGATACCGATGGCGCGCAGTTACGTGGCGCGACGTCTGTCCGCACTGGGCGGCCGGCCGGTCTGGCGCAGCGGGGTGGTCACCGACAATGGCAACCTTATCCTTGACGTGCATGGACTGCGCATCGCCGATCCGCGGGCGCTGGAAGCCGAGATGAACCAGATCACGGGGGTGGTGACCGTCGGCCTGTTCGCGCGCCGACCTGCCGATCAGTTGCTCGTCGGCACGGACAGCGGCATCGAGCTGATCTGATTGGCTGGGGGACTAGGATTCGAACCTAGGTTAACGGAGTCAGAGTCCGCTGTCCTACCACTAGACGATCCCCCAGCAGGGGTGAGGGGCACCGGCCGCGACCGGTGCGGCCGGAGCAACTAGCGCTTGGAATACTGCGGACCGCGTCGCGCCTTGCGGCGGCCGACCTTCTTGCGCTCGACCTCACGCGCATCGCGCGTCACGAAGCCCGCCTGCCGAAGCGGCTTGCGCAGGGTCTCGTCATAGACGATCAGCGCACGCGCTATGCCGTGTCGAATCGCGCCCGCCTGGCCGGTGATGCCACCGCCGGCCACCTGCACCGTGATGTCGAACTTGCCAAGCATCTGCACGACTTCCAGCGGCTGGCGCACGATCATGCGGCCGGTCTCGCGTCCGAAGAATTCATCCAGCGGGCGCTCGTTGACCGTGATGCGTCCCTGCCCCGGTTCGAGGTACACGCGGGCGGTGGAAGTCTTGCGGCGGCCGGTGCCGTAGTGCGGAGTCGCTGCCATGTCGTGGTGTTCCTTCAGAGCTCGAGCGGCTTGGGCTGCTGCGCCGTATGGGGGTGCTTGTCCCCGGCGAAGACATGCAGCTTGCGGAAAATCTTCCGGCCCAGCGTGTTCTTCGGCAACATGCCCTTGACCGCGAATTCGATCGCCCGCTCGGGGTGCTCCTTGAGCAGCTTGCCCAGCGGGATCGACTTGAGATTGCCCAGGTATCCGGTGTGGTGGTGGTAGAACTTGTCGTCCAGCTTGTTGCCGGTGACGGCCACCTTGTCGGCATGCAGCACGACGACATGGTCGCCCATGTCCACATGCGGGCTGTAGTCAGCCTTGTGCTTGCCGCGCAGCCGCATGGCGATCCGGGAGGCGAGTCGGCCCAGGGTCTTGCCGCTCGCATCGACGACATACCAGTCCCCGCGCACCTCGGCCGGCTTGGCGAATTCCGTCTTCATCGTGTTGATCCGTATTGACCCTTGGGAGCCCCCGGCAAAGGGCGCGAGAGTTTACTCTTTGGACCCCCCGCTTTGCAAAGTGCGTGCCCCCGGCCCTGGCGGCATCCCCTATACTTATAGGTATGTTCAGGCCGGGCAGCGCATCTCCCCATGGGGAGGCCAGGGATCCGCTCGACACGCTGATCGGCGCGGCCGACCGGGCCCTGCGCACGCTGTTTGCCCCGGCGCGCACCGACCGCAATCCTGACTTGCCCGCCGAGGACCCGGAAACGCTCGGGGAGGCGGAGCGGCGCCGGTCGGCTGGCCTGATGCGCGTCAATCACGCCGGGGAGATCTCGGCCCAAGGGCTCTATCACGGCCAGGCGCTGTTCTCACGCAGCGCTGCAACCCGGGCATTCCTGGAGCAGGCCGCGCGGGAGGAAGGCGATCACCTCGCATGGTGCGAGGCGCGCCTTACGGAACTCGGCTCGCACCCGAGCCGCCTGAATCCACTGTGGTACCTGGGATCCCTGGCGATCGGCGCGGCGACCGCCGCGCTCGGTGACGGCATCAGCCTGGGGTTCGTGACGGAAACCGAGCGGCAGGTCGAGGGCCATCTGGCCGGTCACCTGGAACGGCTTCCTGCCGGCGATCGGCGCAGCCGCAGGATTCTCGAAGTCATGAAATCCGACGAAGCCGCGCATGGCCACGGCGCGCGCGCGCGGGGGGGAACCGCGCTGCCCGGGCCGGTCCCGGGCCTGATGCGTGGCATCTCGCGGATCATGACGAGCGCGGCCTACTGGATCTGAGCCGGCCCGGGAGGCGGACCCGAAAACCCGGTCCGGGGTGGGATCGCGACAAGCTTGGCTTGCAGCGCGTATGATTTATGTAATAAAAAGCCGGTAGCGGCATCGCTTCAGATAACAAAGGCCAGCACACCATGGAAGAGAATGTCAGACCGTTGAGCGACATTCCTGCGATCAATCGGTTCCTGAGCTATTGCCGCATCCGGACCGTGCCATCCAAGACCGTGCTGATCCACGCCGGCGACCTGCCCGACGTCCTGTACTACATCATCAGCGGCTCGGTAGAGGTCATGATCGAGGACGAGGAAGGCAATGAGATGGTGCTGGCGTACCTGAACAAGGGGCAGTTCTTCGGGGAGATGGGCCTGTTCTATGAGCAGCCCACCCGCAGCGCATGGGTGCGCACGCGCAACGCCTGCGAGCTGGCCGAGATGACGTATCCGCGCTTCCGGCAGGTGGCCACCGAGAGCCCCGGCCTGATCTTCGAACTCGCCACCCAGCTGGCGACGCGGCTCGACCGCACCAACCGCAAGCTCGGCGACCTCGCATTCGTGGACGTGACCGGACGGGTCGCCCATGCGATCACGAGCCTGTGCGAGGAGCCCGATGCGATGACGCACCCTGAGGGCATGCAGATCAAGGTGTCCCGCCAGGAACTGTCGCGACTGGTCGGCTGCTCGCGCGAGATGGCGGGCCGCGTGCTCAAGGTGCTCGAGGACCAGGGGCTGCTGCGTGCCACCGGCAAGACCATCGTCGTGTTCAACGCGCGGCCGAAGATGAAAACGCGGCCGGTGATCGTACCGGCGAAGCCCTCGCGCGACCGGCCGGTTGAGCGAGCCGCGAGCGTTGCCCGCGACGAGGATGATGATGAGGACGATGACGAGTGAACCCGCCTAGACCGTCGTGCCCGCCCCTGCCAGCGCCGCGCGCATTGCGCCGATCGTCGCCGCGTAATCCTTAGCACCGAAGATCGCCGAACCCGCCACGAACGTATCGGCCCCGGCGGCGGCAACGGCGGCGATGTTTTCCACCTTGATGCCGCCGTCAACCTCGACCCGTACGGGCCGCCCGCTCGCGCGCACGCGCCGCCGCACCTCGCTGATCTTCGGCAGCACGCTCGGCAGGAACTGCTGGCCCCCGAAGCCTGGGTTCACCGACATCAGCAGCACGAGATCCAGCTTCTCGAGCGTGTAGTCGAGCCAGTCCAGCGGCGTGGCAGGGTTGAACACCAGGCCCGGCCGGCAGCCGTGCTCGCGGATCAGCTGGATAGTGCGGTCCACGTGCTCGCTCGCTTCCGGGTGGAAGCTGATATAGGTCGCGCCAGCGGCGGCGAAGTCGGGCACGAGCCGGTCCACCGGTCGCACCATCAGGTGCACGTCGATCGGCGCGCGCACTCCATAGCGGCGCAGCGCGTCGCACACCACCGGACCGACCGTGAGGTTGGGTACGTAGTGATTGTCCATCACGTCGAAGTGCACGAGGTCGGCACCCGCATCCACCACGGCGTCCACCTCCGCGCCCAGCCGGGCAAAGTCGGCGGACAATATCGACGGCGCAATCCAGTACATCGCGCAGCCAGTCTAGCGCATGCCGCGGCGGCTGCGGATCAATTCATAGGCCGCCTGGATCTGCTGCGTGCGTTCCTTGGCACGTTCGAGCATCGACTCCGGCAGACCGTTGGCCTGCAGCTTATCCGGATGGTGGCGGCTCATCTGGCGCCTGTACGCCTTGACGATGGCATCGTCCGGCATCGAGGCATCGGCCTCGAGCAGTGCGTAGGCCTGCGCGAGCCGCTCCGCGGCCAGCGCATCCTCGCCGGGACCAGCGCGCGACCCCGGTGCACCCTGACGCCATCGCAGGATGCTCTCGAGGCGCGCGAACTGCGCGGGCGCCAGGCCGAGCGTCGACGCGACGCGCTGCAGCCGCGCGCGCGGCAGCGCGGACAGTCCGTCCCCCGCCAGCGCGGCCTGCAGCTGAATCTCGATGAAGAAGTTCACCAGCTCTGGATAGGGCGCGAGCACGCGACGCAGGCGAAACACGGCCGTGTCCAGGTCGAAGTCGGGCTGCTTGCCCTCGTTGAAGTAGCCCATCGCGGCGAGTCGCTGGGCAGGGTTCAGATGCAGCGCGAGCATCACGGATCGCGCCGAGGCGATCTCCTGCTCGGACACCCGCCCGTCGGCCTTGGCGACGTTGCCCATCACGCGAAATGTGGTCGGAAAGAAGGTCGCGTTGACGGCTGCGGGATCCGCGCCACGCCCGAACACGCCGCCGAAGCCGGCTCCGCGATCGAACTGGTGTCCGATCCAGGCGCCGAGCAGCGCACCCCATGGACCCAGGACGAGGAAGCCCAGCGTCGCGCCGATGATCTTGCCGGTCCAGTTCATGCGCTACTTCATGCGCTACTGGCGGAAATCACAGGTCCCGGCCGATCCGATGGATGACGCACTGCTACCGCTTGACCCTGTTGCCGATGGGGCGGCAAGATGCCGCCCCCTTTCCGCTCGCCGGGTATGGTAACAAGCCTTGGCCCTTACACGCGGCGCTGCGGCGCCAGCCACGCTCTTCCAGTCGGAGCTGCCCGGATTCGAGCTCCTGCACCGCGGCAAGGTCCGCGACGTCTACGCGCTCGATGCGACACGGCTGCTGATCGTCACCACGGATCGCCTGTCCGCATTCGACGTCGTGCTGCCCGATCCGATCCCGGGCAAGGGACAGGTGCTGAATGAAATCTCCAACTTCTGGTTTGCTTCGACCTCGCACCTGGTGCCCAACCACCTGACCGGCGAGCCGGTAGAGCAGCTCACCAGCGATGTATCGGTGCTGCGGCAGCTCGCCGGCCGTGCGGTGATCGCGCGGCGCTTGCGCGCGCTGCCGATCGAGGCTGTGGTGCGGGGCTACCTGATCGGATCGGGCTGGAAGGACTATCAGGCGCATGGCAGCGTGTGCGGCATCACCTTGCCCACGGGCCTGGCGCTGGCACAGGGCCTGCCTGCGCCGATCTTCACGCCGGCCACCAAGGCCGCGGCTGGGGAGCACGACGAGAACATCCCGTTCGAATCCGCGGCGCAGCTGCTCGGGGCGCCGCTGGCCGCGCAGGTGCGCGACACCGCACTGGCGCTGTATGGGTTCGCGCGTGAACATGCGCGCCGCCGCGGCATCATCATCGCCGATACGAAGTTCGAGTTCGGACTGACCGAGGACGGCACGCTCACACTGATCGACGAAGTGCTGACGCCCGACTCCTCGCGCTTCTGGCCAGCCGACCAGTGGCGCGTCGGCATCAGCCCGCCATCGTTCGACAAGCAGTTCGTGCGCGACTATCTCGAGACACTGGACTGGGACAAGCGCGCTCCGGGACCACGCCTGCCCGCAGAGGTGATCGAGCGCACTGCCGGGAAGTACCGGGAAGCGTTGCTCCGGCTCACCGGCCCCTAGGGCCCCCACGGGGGCGGCCGGCGGTCTCACTCGCCCGCGATCGTCATCGACTCGATCAGCAGCGATCCGGTCTGTATGGCCCCTTGGGCATCGACATCCGTGCCGATCGCGACGATCGTGCGCAGCATCTCGCGCACGTTGCCGGCAATGGTGACCTCGTGCACCGGAAAGCTGATCGCGCCGTCCTCGACCCAGAAGCCACTGGCGCCGCGCGAATAGTCGCCGGTGACGCCGTTGACTCCCTGCCCCATGAGCTCGGTGACCAGCAGGCCGGTGCCCATGCGGCCCATCAATTCCTCGAAACTGCCATCTGGCCGCTCGACGCTGCCATCGGCGCGCAGCCGGCCATGGGCCTGGATCAGCAGGTTGTGGACGCCACCGGCGTTGCCGGTGGTCTTGAGGCCGAGCTTGCGCGCGGAGTAGCTGCCGAGCACGTAGCCCTGCAGGACCCCGTCCTGCACCAGATCCCGATCGCGCGTCGCGACGCCTTCGGCGTCGAACGGGCTGCTCGCGAGGCCGCGCGGCAAGTGCGGCCGTTCAATGATGCTGAGGAATTGCGGGAACACCTGCTGACCCGCCGCCTCGAGCAGGAACGAGGAGCGGCGATACTGGTTCACGCCGCGGATCGCGCCGATGAAATGACCGTAGACGCCGCGTGCGAGTTCCGGCGCGAACAGTACTGGCGCGCGCCGCGTCGTCAGGCGTCGCGCACCCAGGCGGCGCAATGCGCGCTGCGCAGCGTGGCGGCCGATCACCTCCGGCGCCTCGATCGCATCCGGATGGCGTGCGACGGAGTACCAGTAGTCACGCTGCATCTCCTCGCCCTGCTGCGCTACGAGCGCGCAGCTCAACGAATGGCTCGTACTCGGGTAGCCCGCGAGAAAGCCGTGGCTGTTGCCGTACACGCGCACGCCGCTGTGCGTGGTCAGCGTCGCGCCTTCGGAGTTCTTCAGCCGCGCATCGCACGCAAGTCCCGCCGCCTCGCAATTCTTTGCCAGCGCCACGGCCTGCTCCGGCGCGATGTCCCACGGGTGAAACAGGTCCAGATCGGGGATCTCCTGGGCCAGCGTTTCGCGATCGGCGAGCCCCGCACACGGATCAGCGGCCGTGTAGCGCGCGATCGCGCAGGCCTTCTGGACGGTCTCGCGCACTGCATCCGCTCGCAGGTCGGCCGTGCTCGCCGAGCCCTTGGCCTGACCCATGTACACCGTGACCGCGAGGCCCCGATCACGGTGGTACTCGATCGTGTCGACCTCCCCGAGGCGCACCGTCGCCGTCAGGCCGCGCTGCAGGCTGGCGTCGGCTTCCGCCTGGCTCGCGCCGCCTGCGCGTGCCGCCGCGACCGCCGCGGCCACGACGTCTTTGAGTTCGCTGATGCGTGAGGCATCGACGGGTTGCGACATCCTGGGTGGGTCCTCTGCCATGTGCGATGATTGCTCGCGATTGTAGCAGCGCCCTTCGGTGGCACTGGGAAGGAAAAGCGTGATCCTCGAGGGCGAAACGCCCGAACCGAAGCCAAGCCGCTCGGCCCGCAAACGCAATGCCGAGGCGATGCAGAAGCTCGGCGAACGCCTGATCGCCCTCAAGCCGGTGCAGCTGCAGCGCTTCGGGCTGCCCGCCGAGCTGCTCGAGGCCCTGCTCGAGGCGCACCGGCTGCGCAGCCGCGCCGCCCTCGCGCGCCAGCGCCAGTACATCGGCCGGCTCATGCGCGGAATCGATCCCGAGCCGGTCGAGCGGCTGCTGGCGGAATACACGCCGCGCCGCCCGAAACCCTGAGCTAAGATAGCCCCATGAACGCCCTGGTCGGCATCATCATGGGTTCGGCGTCGGACTGGGAGACCATGAGCGCGGCCGCCGAGACGCTCGAGAAGCTCAAGGTCGCGCACGAGACGCGCGTGGTCTCGGCGCACCGCACGCCGGACCTGCTGTTCGAGTACGCCGCCGGCGCGGCCGCGCGCGGCCTCGAGGTGCTGATCGCCGGCGCCGGGGGCGCCGCTCACCTGCCGGGGATGACGGCTTCCAAGACGACGCTGCCGGTGCTCGGTGTGCCGGTGCAGTCGCGCGCCCTCAACGGCCTGGACTCGCTGCTCTCGATCGTGCAGATGCCGGCCGGCGTCCCGGTGGCGACCTTTGCGATCGGAGCGGCCGGCGCAACCAACGCCGCGCTGTTCGCCGCCTCGATCCTGGCCGCGCGCCACCCCGCGATCGCGCTGGCGCTGCAACAGCAGCGCGCGGCGCAGACCGCAGCGGTGCTGGCCCGCCCCGATCCGCGTGTGCCGGGCTGAGGCGCCGCTGCGGTGCGCAGCGCCCGCTGCGATCAGGGCGCAGCGATGAGAATCGGGATCGTCGGTGCCGGCCAGCTCGGACAGATGCTCGCGCTGGCCGGCATCCCCTTAGGCATCGAATTCCTGTTTCTCGATCGCAGCGCCGACACGCCGGCGGGCCGCATCGCGCCGGTGCTGACCGGCGAGTTCGGCGATGCTGCGCTGCTCGCACAGCTGGTCGGGCGCTGCGACGTGCTGAGCTTCGACTGGGAGAACATCTCGGTGCCGGCGCTGCGGGCCGCTGCGCGGACGGCAGCGCGGACGGCCGGGCGCTCGGCGCGGTTCCGGATCTCCCCGCCCCTGTCCGCGCTGGCGGCCTCGCAGGACCGCTGGAGCGAGAAACGCACGTTCATGCGCCTGGGTCTCGCGACGACGCGCTGCGCGCCGGTGGACTCGCGAGCGGCCCTGGCCCGAGCGGTGCGCCGGATCGGACTGCCCGGCATGCTCAAGACGCGGCGCCTCGGCTATGACGGCAAGGGCCAGCGCCTGCTGCGCTCGCCCGATGATCTGGAGCAGGCGTGGTTGCAGCTCGGCAGCGTCCCACTGCTCTACGAGGAATTCGTGCCGTTCGACTATGAAGTGTCGATCATCGGTGCGCGTGCGCGCGACGGATCGATCGTGCTGTACCCGCTGAACCGGAATTACCATGCCGACGGCATCCTGCGCCTCACGCTGAGCCCGTGGCGCGCGCCGGCCCTCGCGCGCGCCGCCGGCGCGGCGCTGTGTCG
>CAZGVE010000028.1:0-34985 GCA_964528845.1 uncultured Steroidobacteraceae bacterium
AAAGTCCGGGGAGGGCCGGGGCATTCCGCTCAACACGGATGCCCTGGCAGCACTCCAAGCGACGCACGGTCAGCATCCCCGGTGGTGCTTCACCTTCGGCGGCAAGCGTATCCGCCAGAGCTCGACGGCGTGGGACAAGGCGAAGCAGCGCGCCGGCATCGAGGACTTCCGCTTCCACGACCTGCGGCACACCTGGGCCAGCTGGCACGTGCAGAGCGGCACTTCGCTGCCGGAGCTGATGGAGCTGGTAGGCTGGAAGTCGTACGAGATGGTGCTGCGCTATGCGCACCTCGCACCGGAGAAGCTGAGCTCCGCGACGAGCCGTATCGAGCGGCAGCCGTCGAGGCTTCCGGAGGTGCCGCGCGGCGTGAACGTAGCGTCGGATGCTACGTTTTCGCTACGTTCGGCGAATTGAGCGCTTGGGCGTGAGCCAAAGGTGCTTGATGATCTGGCGCGCCCGGAGAGATTCGAACTCCCGACCCCCTGGTTCGTAGCCAGGTACTCTATCCAACTGAGCTACGGGCGCGTGGCAAGGCGGAGGCGGCTGGGGCCTCGCACGGAGCCGCGTATCTTAAGGGCAGCCTCGCAGGTCGTCCACCGGCGCGACGCAGCAGCGCCAAGCGGAGAACCAGTACCTGTTGCTCCGGTGCGAACTGCGGCTAGAATCGGTTAAATAACAAAGATTGGGAGTCGAATCTGCATGCATCGCGTCAACGGCCGGCTCGCGGCGACCCTGGGCCTGGCCGCGTTGCTGCTCGGTGCGGCATGCGCATCACAGGCCAGCGTCAAGCAGGCGGGAGTCAAGGACCCTCGTGACCCTTATCCCCGCGCCGCCGTCGCGTACGCGGCGGTGCTGGATGGCGAGCTGATCTGGGGTCGCAATCTCGACGCCCCGCGCGCCCCGGCCTCGCTGACCAAGCTCCTGACCGCGCTGGTGCTTCTGGACTCCGGCTGGGATCCGAACGCCTCGCTGGGCGTGAGTCACGAGGCCGCGCATACGACGCACCCCCGGGTCGGGCTGCGGACCGGCGAGAGCGTGGCTGCCGGCGATGCCCTCGCCGCCATGCTGATGCATTCGGCCAACGACGCGTGCCAGGTGCTGGCGGAGAATGCGGCGGGCAGCCTCGAGGCCTTTGCGCAGCGCATGAACGCGCGCGCGCTGCAGCTCGGAATGCGCGATTCGCATTTCGTGCATCCGTGCGGCTTCGATGCCGAGGGCCAGTATTCCACGGCCAGGGACCTGCTTCGGCTCGCGCTCGCCGCGCACGCCGACCCCCGCATCGCGCGGATCGTCGCACAGCAGGAATCCAGCCTGACTACCAGCTCCGGGCGGCAGCTCACTTTCCGCAACACGAACCAGCTGCTGGGTCGCCTCGACGGCGTCGAGGGCCTGAAGACCGGCTACACATCGCAGGCGGGTCATTGCCTGATCGCGGTGGCCGAACGCGCCGGACATCGGGTCTGGCTAGTGCTGCTCGACGCACAGCAGCGCTGGACGTTCGCGCATCGGATCATCACGGACGCGTTCGCCGCCGCCGCACGACCAGCACGTCCGCTCTACGCGGGCGGCTGAGCCGGTCCCCAAGGGCGGTGGCGCGGCCCGATCGATCAGCGGCGTTTGAGGGCGAGCGAGATACCTTTCTGCGTTGCCTTCCAGCGCACCGCAAGTTCCGTGCGGCGAAGCTGGCGCGCAATGCGAGCCAGTGGAGCACGCCCAGCCAGCGCCTTCAGTTCCTTCATTTCAGCGGGCGTCCAGTCCCGGCGAGCTGCCTTCTTCTTTGCACGTGCCATCAGGTTCTCTCCAATCGGTAGTTGATTGAGTAGTTTAGCGCGTATGGGGCCGCACTGCCCAGCCACCGTGCAAAGGCCTCAACCATGCTGCAGGCCCGCAGCCAGCACGCCGGCTATGCAGATCGCCTCGTCCTCGTCACCGGTACCGCCGCTGGCTCCTACCGCACCCAAAGTATTGCCCGCAACGTCCCGGATCAGCACCGCCCCGGTTTGCGGCAGGAACCTGCCATGCGCTGTGGCCGCCAGCGACACGAAGAAATTGGGATTGCCCTTGGCGCGTTCTGAGAGCGCGCGGCTGGATGCTCCCATCGCCACGGCAGCCCATGCCTTGCCAGTCGCGATATCGACGCGGAACATGCTGGCGCCGTCCTCGCGCTGGAGCGCACGGACGTTGCCGGCCTCGTCGAGCACGACGACAGCCATCGGCCGGTAGCCCTGTCGGTGGGACTCGGCCAGCGCCGCGGCGAGGATCTGATTCGCCTGGCCCAGTGTCAATGCCTGCATGATGAACTACCTCTGTTCGCGGGCCGCTGATTTTCGTTCGCGCCTGCGCGCGTGCAGGATCGCTTCCGTGTAGCCGTTGGGCTGACGGACTCCCTGGAAAATCAGGTCGCTGGCGGCCTTGAACGCGATGCTGTCCCCAAAAGATCCGCACATCCTCCGGTAGGTCGGATCCGCCGCATTCTGGCGGTCGACCACCTGCGCCATGCGCTGCAGCGCCTGCACGACCTGTTCGTGCGTACATACTCCGTGCCGCAGCCAGTTCGCGACATGCTGGCTCGAGATGCGCAGCGTCGCCCGATCCTCCATCAGCGCCACATTGTAGAAATCGGGCACCTTCGAGCAGCCCACTCCCGCGTCGATCCAGCGCACGACGTAACCGAGGATGCTCTGCGCGTTGTTGTTGAGCTCCTCCTCGATCTGGGCCGCAGTCCACTCGGGCTTTGCCTCCAGCGGCGGGCTCAGGATGTCACCGAGCAGGGCGCGCGGACGCCGTTCGAGTTCGGACTGCACGCGAGCCACATCTACCTGGTGATAGTGCATCGCATGCAGCGTCGCGGCCGTCGGCGACGGCACCCACGCCGTGCTGGCGCCGGCCTGCGGATGTGCGATCTTGGCCTTGAGCATGTCGGCCATCAGATCGGGCATTGCCCACATGCCCTTGCCGATCTGTGCGTGTCCACGCAATCCACAGGCCAGCCCGAGGTCGACATTCTGCCGCTCGTAGGCATCGAGCCACCGCGCCTTCTTCAGATCGCTCTTGCGCAGCACGGCACCGGCCTCCATCGAGGTATGTATCTCGTCCCCGGTGCGGTCGAGGAAGCCGGTATTGATGAACACCACCCGCTCGCGGGCAGCGCGGATGCACTCGCGCAGGTTGACGGTCGTGCGACGCTCTTCGTCCATGATGCCGATCTTCATCGTGCCCGGATCCAGACCCAGGACCCCTTCCACGCGTGCGAACAGCTCCGTGGCAAAGGCTACTTCCTCGGGGCCGTGCATCTTCGGCTTGACCACGTAGATGGAACCGGCGCGTGAGTTGCGCCGCGCGCCGCTGCCGCGCAGGTCATGCAGCGCCGCGAGCGCCGTAACCGCCGCGTCGATGAAGGTCTCGGGCACCGCCCTGCCATCGAGCGTGATCATGTCACTCATCATGTGATGGCCGACATTGCGTACCAGCATCAGGCTGCGGCCGGGCAGCACGAGCTCGCCGCCGGTCGGCTGCTGGTACCGGCGATCCTCGTTCAGCCGCCGCATCAACGTGCGACCGCCCTTCTCGAAGCTCGCCTGCAGGGTGCCCTGCATCAGACCGAGCCAGTTGCGGTAGATGCGTACCTTGTCTGCGGCATCGACGGCGGCAACCGAGTCCTCGCAGTCCTGGATCGTCGTCAGCGCGGACTCCAGTACCACGTCGCTGATGCCAGCCGGGTCAGCGGCGCCGATTGCATGCTGCCGGTCGACCCGCAGCTCGACATGCAGGCCATGGTGCACGAGCAGCACCACGGAGGGCGCGAGACGCTCGCCCTGGTAGCCGGCCAGCGCGGCCGGATCGCGCAGCGCGGTCACTGCACCACCCTCCAGCCGCACCACGAGTCCGCGTTCGTCGAGAGCGTAATGTCGGGCGTCGCGATGCGAACCGCTCACAAGGGGGAAATGGGTGTCGAGGAACGCGCGGACATACGCGATCACCTGCGCACCGCGCGCCGCATCGTAGCCGCCGGGCTTGGGGCCACCACCCGCGTAGGCAATCGCATCCGTGCCATAGAGTGCATCGTAAAGACTGCCCCAGCGCGCGTTCGCGGCGTTGAGTGCGTAGCGGGCGTTGTCCACGGGCACGACCAGCTGCGGACCGGCAAGCAGTGCGATCTCCGCATCGACGCCGCGTGTCGCGACGGCGAAGTCCGCTCCTTCGGCGACCAGGTAGCCCAGCTCTTGCAGGTATTGCCGGTAGGCGACCGGATCGAAGCCGGCGCCCGGATGCGCGCGATGCCAGGCATCGATGCTGCCCTGAAGCGCGTCGCGCCGCTGCAGCAATGCCGCATTGCGCGGTCCGAGCTCGCGCAGCAGGGCCGCCAGCCCATTCCAGAACTGGCCGGCCGCTACGCCGCTGCCGGGCAGGGCCTCCTGGTTTACGAAATCGTAGAGCTCCGGCTCGACCTCGATTCCATGCGTCTCGATGCGCTGTGTCACGGTATGGTTCCTGCCCCGGCGTTCCGCTGGCGGCAATTCTGCCCTAACCGTGCGGTCCGTGGGTCCTTGAATCCCCGTTCCGCGGCCCAACGATCTGATTCGGATTCCCCCATTCCCGCCGAGGTCATCATGTCGCTACTCTTTTCCAGCACCACGCTGGGACCCCTGAACCTGCAGAACCGACTGGTCATGTCGCCGTTGACGCGCAGTCGCGCGATCGGCAATGTGCCGAACGAGCTGATGGCGCAGTACTACGGACAGCGCTCGTCGGTCGGGCTGATCATCACCGAGGGCACATCACCGTCACCGAATGGTGTGGGCTACGCGCGCATTCCCGGCGTGTACTCGGCGGCCCAGGTCGCAGGCTGGAGCCGGGTCGCCACGGCGATCCATGCCGGTGGCGCAAAGACGTTCATGCAGCTCATGCACTGCGGGCGAATCGCCCATCCGCTGAACCTGCCGGAGGGTGCACGGATCGTGGCGCCGTCCGCGATTGCAGCGGCGGGTGAGATGTTCACCGATTCGGCCGGGATGCAACCATACGGGACGCCCGTGGCCATGACGAGCGCCGACATCCACTCGACGATCGGAGAGTACGCGCAGGCGGCGCGCAACGCGCTGCAGGCCGGATTCGACGGCGTCGAGTTGCACGGCGCGAATGGGTACCTGCTCGAGCAGTTCTTCCGTCCAACCTCAAACCGGCGCACCGACGCATATGGCGGTTCGCTCGAGGGGCGCGCCCGCTTCGTTCTCGAAGTCGCCGAAGCGGTCACGGGCGCGATCGGTCCGGAGCGGGTGGGCATCCGCCTCTCGCCCTTCGGTGTGTTCAACGACATGCCCCTGTATCCGGAGCTCGAAGCCGACTACACGTATCTGGCACAGCAGCTCAATGCCCGTGGCCTCGTGTACGTGCACCTGGTCGACCATTCCTCAATGGGCGCTCCGGTGGTCCCGGATTCGATGAAGGCAGCGATCCGGCACGTGTTCACGCGCACCCTGATCTTGTCGGGCGGCTACGACTACGCGCGTGCGGAGAGTGACCTCGCGGCAGGCCGCTGCGACCTGATCGCCGTCGGCAAGCAGATGCTGGCGAATCCCGACCTGCCGCGTCGCTGGCGCACCGGTGCGGCACTGAACGCGCCCGATTTCAGTACTTTCTACACTCCAGGACCGAAGGGCTATACGGACTATCCAGCGCTCGCCTGACCCACCGCGTGCAGCAAGACGGAGCCAGCGGTACAGAGCAGCAGTACCGCCCAGCCGGGTGTCCGCCAGCGCAGCAACAGCAGCAGGCCGATCCCGGCGAGTGCGAGATCCATCGGCCTGAAGATCGCGCTGGTGAATACCGGGGTGCATAGCGCGGCAAACAGGACGCCTACCACGGCCGCATTGATCCCCCGCAGCGCACGGCGTGCGCCCTCGCGACCGGCGAGCGATTCCCAGAACGGTGTCACGCCGAACACCAGCAGGAACGAGGGCAGGAAGATCGCGAGCAGGCACAGCGCGGCGCCGGGCCAGCCGTGCGGCCGCGGTGTCATCGTTGCGCCCAGATAGGCGGCGAAGCTGAACAGCGGGCCAGGCACCGCCTGCGCGGCAGCGTAGCCTGCCAGAAAGCGCTGGTTGGAGATCCAGCCGGGTGGCACGACCTGCGCCTGCAGCATGGGCAGCACGACGTGGCCGCCACCGAATACCAGCGAGCCGGTGCGGTAGAAGCGATCCACCAGGGCCAGCGCGTGATTCCCGCTCAAGGCCGCCGCCAGCGGCAAGGACCCCAGCAGCAACAGGAATGCCGCCAGCGAGACGGCGCCGAAACGGCGAGTGAGCGCGCTGGTGCCCGCAGGGGCAGCGGACAACAGATCATCGCCGGTGTGCGGCAGGATCCATCCGGCGGCAGCGGCGGCGATGAGCACGACGATCTGCGTCAGTCCAGCGGTGCCCCACAGGCAGGCCAGCGCGGCGGCGCCAGCGAGGACCCATTGCATCGCGGTTCGACAGAACTGTCGGCTCATGGCGATCACCGCCTGAGCCACGACCGCGACAGCCGCGACCAGCAGACCGTGGATCCAGGACGGATGAAGCAGCAGTTCGGAATCGACGACGTTCAGTCCAAACACCACCAGCAGCAGCGCCGAGGGCAGCGTGAATCCGGTCCAGGCCGCGAGCGCACCCATCACTCCCGCTCGGCGCAGCCCGATTGCGATTCCCATCTGGCTGCTCGCCGGGCCGGGCAGGAACTGGCACATCGCCAGCAGGCCGGCGAATTCCTGCTCCGCGATCCAGACGCGGCGCTCGACAAATTCCCGGCGGAAATAGCCGATGTGTGCGATCGGGCCACCGAAGGAACTCAGGCCAAGCCGCAGGAACACGAGCAGCACCTGCAGCAATGGACGGTCCGATTCCACTTTGGACACGGTTCACCCTCTCCTGGACCGCTGCGCCCTGATGCGAATAGCGGTACAGATCCTCGATGCAGATGCGTCGCCAAGCAAGCCATGGCCGGTCGGCGGCCAAGCGGGTATACGAGCGCACCTGTGACGCGCCTCACAGGGCTCCGGGACGTGAAGCTTCGGGCTCGCTGGATTTGCTAAGCTTTCCCGGTTCAGGAGCGAACACAGCAGGCGCGCATGGATCGCAAGGCGACCGGAGGATCCCGGTCGGGGCGCCGGGAGTCCAGCACCTTCGTTAGCGCAGGATCAACCTATGGCGTTTGGTTGGCTCAACGCACGCCACGCCGCCGACGCGGGGTCGGCGCTTGCGGACGAGTACGCACCGGTCGCGGCCGGAAGGCGTCCGACCTCCGGACACTCTTCCACAAGCCGCGACCCTGGCGCGGCGTTGCAGGAGCTGTTGCGTCGCGCGGAACGCGAGATGCACGCACTCCGGCTGAACGTCTACCAGAAGGCGCGATTCGCCAACGCTTTCAAGTGGCGCCTGCTCGAGAATGGCGTCGGGCAGCAGCTCGCCGATGAGGTCACGGCGCACTTGCTGCTGCACCTGTCGGCGCAGTCGGGCGCAACCAGCAGGCCAGCGGAGACGCCGCCAGCACTCGCGCCCGTGAATCCCGCAGGCACTGGCACGGTGCGCACCCTCGTCGGTCAGGGCGACCAATACATGGCCAGCGGCGCCTATGAGGAAGCGATTCGCAGCTACGAGAGCATGCTGACGCTGGATCCGCGCAATGCCGTAGTGCTCAACAGCCTCGGCGCGGCCCTGATCAAGCTCGGCCGCTACAAGGAAGCGGAGCCGCATTTCCGCAGATCGCTGCGCATCCGGCCCAACAGCGCCGACGCACTGGGTAATCTGGGTTCCCTGCTGCGCTGGCGGGGACTGCAGGGCGCTTCGGAGCAGACGCTGCGCCGCTCGCTGCGGCTCAAGGCGGGCGATGCGGATGTACGCAGCAGCCTCGGCATGACCCTGCTCGGCATGGGGCGCACGAATGAGGCGAGCGCGCAATTCGAAAAGGCCCTGAAGATCTCCGCACGGCATCCGGGAGCGTTGCTGGGCATGGGGCAGATTGCGAAGACCGAGGGTCGGTTTGACCAGGCCGCGGTACTGTTCCAGCGCGTGCTGGACACGGATCCGAAGGTACCGAGCGCTCTGGCGCAGCTGGCGAGCCTGCGCAGAATGACCGTCACGGACGGCGCGTGGCTGCAGCGTGCCGAGGCGCTGGCGGCGAGCACACTGTCACCGTTGGAGGAATCGGACCTGCGCTTCGCGATCGGCAAGTATTACGACGACGTCCGCGACTACGACAGGGCCTTCCAGAACTACCGACGCGCCAACGAACTCCAGAAGGCGGTGGCGGACAACTATGACGGTGCGGCGCGTACGCGCCTGGTCGACGACCTGATCGGCACGTACACGCGTGCGGCGCTCTCGACGCCACAGCCCGGCGGCTCGACGTCCGCGCGGCCGGTATTCATCGTGGGCATGATGCGCTCGGGCACGTCCCTGGCCGAGCAGATCATTGCCTCGCATCCTGCCGTGCACGGCGCCGGCGAGCTGGCGTTCTGGAGTGAAATGGCGCGAAAGCACGAGACCATCATTCGTCGGAACCTGCCCGACGAGCCGCTGCGCGCAAAGCTGGCTTCCGAGTACCTGGCGGTCCTGGACACGCGCTCCTTCCATGCCCGGCACGTGGTCGACAAGGCGCCGGTCAATTTTGAAAACCTCGGGCTGATCCTCACCGTATTCCCGAATGCCCGCGTCATTCATATGCGGCGCGATCCGATGGACACCTGCCTGTCGTGCTACTTCCAGCAGTTTTCGGCCGCACTGAATTTCACGCTGGAACTCACCGATCTCGCTCACTACTATCGCGAATACCAGCGGCTGATGGCCCACTGGCGCGCAGCGCTGCCCGCCGGCTCGATGCTCGAGCTGCCGTATTCGCAGCTGGTCGCGGACCAGGAGCGGTGGACGCGCCGCATGCTCGAATTCCTGGAGCTGGACTGGGATCCGCGCTGCCTGGACTTTCACCAGACTCAACGTTCGGTCGTCACCGCCAGCGCCTGGCAGGTGCGGCAGAAGATCTACGCTCATTCAGTCGAGCGCTGGCGTCACTACATCAAATATCTGGGTGCGTTGCGAGGGCTCGAGGACCCGGAGTCCTGAAAGAATCGATCAATGTTCGGTGCCGCACCGACAGGCAAAACCGCAATTGTGTGGTATGCTCCGCGCCGGCCGCACCGCCCTATTACTAGAATCAGCAGCCGCGGGGTCCCACCAGTGTCGACGATCGAAAGCGTCAGGCATCAGAAGCGTGCCATCATCGGTCAGTATTGCCGCTCCAGCGATCTCAAGGGCCTCGCGCAGGTGCTGACTACGCTGATACCACTCGCAACGCTGTGGTGGATAGCGGTGCTTGGCGATCGCGCCTCGGTCCAGGGTGGCCACTGGCTCACGGCCGCGGCGATCCTGCTGATGACGCTGTTCACGCTACGGGTGTTCGCGCTGATGCACGAATGCGGTCATGGCAGTCTGTTCCGCTCCGTATGGCTCAATCGCACGGTGGGTTTCGCACTTGGAGTCCTGTCCGGGATGCCGCAGTACGTTTGGTCGCAGCATCACAACTACCACCACGCCCACAACGGCAACTGGGAAAAATACCGTGGCCCGTATGCGACGCGGTCAGTAGACGAGTATGCGGCCATGACCGCGGCACAGCAGGCGATGTACCGACGCAAGTGCAGCATCGCGGCTGCGCCGCTCGCGGGTTTCATCTATCTGATCTTCAATCCGCGCTTCACCTGGATCAGAGGCAGTATCGGTCTGCTCGCGCACATGGCGCGGGGAAAGCTCGCGCGGCCGGAGCTATCGCTGCGGCAGCACGCCGCGCTGTTCCGGACCTGCTACTGGAAGTCGCCGCGCGAGTACTGGCACATGTTCTGGAACAATGTCGCGCTGTTGAGCATCTGGGTAGCGATGAGCTGGATCATCGGCACCGGGCTGTTCTTCGTGATCTACCTGTGCAGCGTGTCGGTCGCCGGCGCCGCAGGCATCGTGCTATTCACCGTGCAGCATAATTTCGAGCACTCCTATGCCAGCGACAGCGCGCACTGGGACTACGACGCTGGCGCGATCCGCGGGACCAGCTTCCTGGTCCTGCCGCGGTGGCTGAACTGGTTCACGGCGAACATCGGCTACCATCACATCCATCATCTCTCGGCAAGCATCCCGAACTACCGGCTGGTGCGCTGTCACGAGGAACACCAGCACCTGTTCCAGGAAGTGACCCGCCTGCGCCTGTCGGAGGTTTGCCACTCCCTGAAATGCATTCTCTGGGATCCTCGCTCCCGGCAGATCATTTCCGTGGCGGAATATCTGCGGCAGACCTGAAGCTTTGGGGGTCCGCTGCCGGAGGTAAGACATGCCCCGGCGGAGATCCGCCGGGGCATCCGGTAGCCGGCCGTTGCGGCCAGGTCAGAACTTCGTGCTGATCGTCAGGCCCCACTCCCGCGGGCGACCCGGCGTGCCGACGTCGTTATAGAGGTTCGGCACCAGGTAGCCGTTGATGCGGTAGTACTGGTTGAGCAGATTGGTCGCAAACAGCGCGACTTCCCACTTGTCCTGCGGTGACTGCCAGGTAACCCGGCCGTTCATGATGCCGTAGGACGCGATCTGGACCCGGTTGGTGAAGTCATTGGTAGTCCACGCCGAGCTCTGCCAGCCATAGTCCAGGCGCGCGATCGCGTGCGAGGACTGGCCGATCGGCATGTCGTAGGACAGTCCACCGCTGATGGAATTCTCTGGCGCGTACGCCAGAGTCTGGCCAACCGTGATGTTCGCCGTGACGCCGGTGGCCAGCGCAGTGACCTTCGCACTGTTGTAGCCGTAGCTGTAGTCGAGCATCAGATGGTCGAACAGCGACCAGTAGCCGTCGATCTCGATTCCCTTGGTGACGGCCTTGCCGGCGTTGCGGGTCACGTTGATCTTGTTGACGTCCTGGCTGACCTGCAGGTCATTGTAGGCACCGTAGAACAACGCGATGTTGAAGCGCAGCCTGTGGTCGAGCCATTCGGACCGCATGCCGACTTCGTAGTCATCCAACGTTTCGGGCGTATACGGAATCAGCACGATGGGCACCGTATTGGTCGGCGTGGCACCGCCGCGGTTGAAGCCCTCCGAATAGCTCGCGTAGGTCATGATGTCCTTCGTCCACTGGTACGTGATCGTACCCTTGGGCGCCGTGTTGGTGAAATTGCCGTCGATCACCGCACCGGATGGCCCTGCGCCATTGGTCGCGACACTCGGGATCGGTTCGCAGCACTTCACGGGCAGCACGTACCCCGGAACGAAGTTGCGCACATTGACACTGTCCCTGTTGTAGCGCACGCCGGCGTTCAACGACAGCTTGTCGGTAACCTTGAACGTCCAGTCTGTGAACAGCGCGTAGCCATGCGAGTAGTTGAACTGCAGCGAGTTCACATCGGCGTTGCCTGCCGCTCGGCCGCCCACCGGTCCTCCGTTCGCATCGGTGAAGGTTGGGTAGGCCGCGCTGGTCAGCGGGTTGATATGGCTCGTGAGCCAGGCGATCGCCGCGGCGTTGTTCGCCGGGTTCACCCCGAGTTTCAGGTCGTTCTGGAACCAGTTCATGCGGTGCGCGCGCCGGTCGTCACTGTAGGTATACACGCCATTGGTGCCGCTCCAGCGCGTACTATTGAACTGCAGCTGGGCTTCCAGCGTGCCCTCGTCCTGCTCGTTGTAGTTCTTGCCTTCGAAGATGTTCCACACGGTCGCATCAAAATCGGTGTAATCGTAGTTCTTCACCTTGCGGTAACCGCCGAGAATCTTGCCGACCCATTGGTCCGAGAACTCGTAGATCATCGTATTCGTGAAGCCCGAGATCTGCGTGTACAGGTCCGGCCCCTGGTAATTGCTCGCCGTCTTCCATTGCTGTGTGGCGCCGTAGGCCCAGGTCTGCGGAATCGTCAGGCCGATCGCGTTGTACAGACAGGTGAGATCAGGAGCGGACTTGCCGGCGGGATGCGTCGTGGCGCAGGGATTCGCGGCTCCCGGAGTGCCGGTCGCGATCGCCCAGTCGGTGATCGGGTTGCCGTTATTCTTGTCGTTCTCCCAGGATGCACCGACGCGCCAGCTGAACTTGGCTGTAGGCTTCCACAGGATGTCGACATTCGCGAGCGTGTCGTCTTCGCTGCCATAGATCTGGGGCGTCGTGACGCTCTGCATGTAGCCGTCGCGCGTCAGCTTGGCGACCGTGACCTTGGTCAGCAGGGTGTCGGTGAGCGGCAGATCAATCGCGGCGGTCAGGTCGTAGCGATTGAACGCTCCGGTCGTGAGCTTGATTCTTGCCCCCAGCGTGTCAGACGGCGCCTTGGTCACGTACTGGATCGCGCCACCCATGGTGTCCTTGCCGAACAGGGTGCCCTGCGGTCCTCGCAGCACTTCGACGTGGTCGACCTCGAGGATGTTGCCGAGCGGAATGCCGAAGGTTTCCGGGTGCGCGATGCCATCGTAATAGATCGTGACGTTACCGATGCCGCGGATCTGGAATCCGCCTTCCTGCCGGCCGAAGAAGCCGTTGGAACCGTGGATGACCAGGTTCGGCACCATGCGGTTGAAATTCTCCTGAGTCTCGATGCCGCGCTGCGTCAGCTGATCGCCGGTGATCGCGGTAATCGAAATGGGAACTTCCTGCAGGTCTTCCTCGCGGCGACGCGCGGTGACCACGATCTCCTCCAGACCAACGGCGGTCGCAGACGCGCCGGTTGCCGAAGCGGTTGATTCGTCGCCGGCCGCAGCCGCTGCACCCGCGCCCGTGCCCGCCAATACGGCCGCCAACGCAACCCGAAGGCACGCGCGCGTGCCGTGATTTATAGACATGACTCTCCCCTATGCTGACGTAATGACCCCTGCAGTCCCTCGGCTCGCTCTATCGGCGAGCGCTGGCGAGTCGCTGCTTCTGTACGAAAAAATCCCGGTGGGCTTACGCCCTACCTGCGATCGCCATCAGTCTCCTGTCGGCGGTATTGTTGACCAGTCTTGTTGACATTCTTGATAGCAATATTTCCGACACGAAGATTCGCACAGTTTTGTCGATTTTGAAAGTGATATTTGTCCTTCTAAAACATAGTGTTGAGATGCCAGACGGATGAACCGGGATGGGTCAAGGGCGTATTGAAATGGTCACGGCAGATTTGTACGCCATAGCGAAATTCTCCGCCAGATTGACCTGTCCGGCGAGGTATGGGCACTGCCCAACTGCGGGCCCGAAGGACGCTATGGCGCGTCTGGATTGCTCGTCGCACCCCATCGATACGAAATGCCGAGCCATGCACCGCGTGGCACGCCGACGCTCCGGAACTGTTCGGAACGCCAGTTCGCACCGGTAGGATCGAACGATTCAGCGGGCCCGGTGAACACGTTCTGACCGAGCGTCGCGAATGTGAAGTACCGCTGATCAAAGACGTTGTTGATGCGGGCGAACACGCTCCACCGCGTTGAAGGCTGGAACTGCGCATCGAGGTTCACCATGACGTATCCGGGAAGCGGGCCGTTGCGGTCCTGGTTGCTTTCATCGCCCCGGGCGAACTGGTTGGACTGCCCGATGGCGGACACTCCCATCCCGAATCGCCCCCTCTCGTACTGGGCGCGGAGTTTGAAGACGTGCCGCGGTATGCCCGGGATGGCGTCGCCGGGAACGACCTTTATCTCCGTGCAGCTCGGGCAGCTGATGCCCATGGCAGCGGAGTTGGCCGGACTGTCCAGCACCAGCGAACTGCGGAATGTCGCCTCCAGATACGTGTAGTGCGCGCTCATGGAGAAGCTGCCTGCCTTCGCATCCACGCCCAGCTCCACTCCCTGGCGGCGCGTTTGACCGACGTTCTGAAAGTACCCGGCGCTGACCGCGCCACCCCCGCTCGACACGAACTGAATGTCGTCGTCAAGATTCGTCCTGAACACCGCGGCCGTGAAGGAGGCATGTGAGCCCAGCGAGCCGCGGCCGCCCACTTCGATGGTCTTCGCGATGACAGCTCTCAGTGGCGGATCGGCCGAGAAGGCATTGGGCAGGCTGCACGGTGCGCTGGGATCCGCGCAGGTCAATTCGACCGGCGTGGGTGTCCGCATGCCCTCCTCGTAGCGCCCATAGAACGTCAGTGCGCGCGAGGGATTGAAGGTCAAGCCTGCCGCGGGGTTGAAGCGATCGAAGGTGTCATGACCATTGAGCGCCGCGCCCAATTGATCCTCCAGCGCGACGCCGGCGTCGTTGTAGCGCCCGGCCAGGTTCAAGTAGAGACGATCGCCGATCTCGAGCGTATCCGAGACATAGACTCCCGATGTGTGGTTGGTCGCGTGCAGTTGCGTGCTGAGAAGCTCAGGCGCATTGGAGGAAGTATCACGGGATGACCCGGCCTCCTGGCTGTACTGCCGGAAGCTCGTGGTTCCGCGATCGTAGCTGGCGCCCATGATCAGCGTGTTTCTGTGGCCGGACCAGTCGGTTCGTCCGACCAGCTGCACGGTCACACCGGGGCGATACTGATCGACCTGTTCGATCGCGTTCCCCGTCGGCTCATTGCCCGGACCAAGTGCGAGGGTAGGATCGTAGTCGTTGTTGACATTGCTATTGAGCACCGAGGTGCTGACCTTGCGATAGTAGAGTGTCTCCGAGAGCGTCCATGCGGACCCAAAGCGATGGCTCGCGTTGAGATCCACGAATACCATCTGATCCGTCTGAGTATCCGGCCAGGTGTAGGACTGAAGCGGGTCGGACAGAAACGATCGCGGCAGCGCCTGGTTGCCCGCCAGGTTGCTGCTCGCGTAGGTCACAGCCAGCGTCACGTCACTCGCGGCGTCGCGATACCCCACCTTGCCGAAGCCCTGTCGCACGCGGCTGGGGTTGTGCTCGCCCCAGCCCTCGTCATCGAACAGGTTGCCCGCCAGGAAGTAGTCCAGACGCTCGCCGTGACCACCTGTATCCAGCTCGGCTATGCGACGGCCGAAGGACCCGCCCTGCAGCTCGAAGCCGGTGCCGGTCGCATCGAAGCCGCGCTTGGTCGTAACCACGATGGCACCGCCGAGCGTATTGAGCCCGAACACCGGATTGGACCCGGGAGTCACCTCGAGGCTCGAGATCGCGGCCTGCGGGATCAAGTCCCAGTTCACCGCATCCGCGAACGCTTCGTTGACCCGCACACCGTCGACGAACACCGACACACCCTGGGGTGTGCCGAGTACCGGCGAGCCCGTGAAGCCGCGGAAGTTGACGTCCGGCTGGAAAGGGTTGGCCTGGGTGTCATTGATGCTGACGCTGCCGACGAGCTGATTGAGCGCATCGGCGGCGTTTTCCGAGCGACCGCCAGCGAGCTGATTTGCCGTCACGCGCTGTACGTTGGCGGGGACTTCCGAGAGAAACAGGTCAGCACCCGGCAGCGGAGCCGTGATCACCACTTCGGGCAGGGATTGCGCCGGCGTGGCGCCGGCATTGGCCGCGAAGCCTGGCGGGGCCCAGAAAAGCTGCCCCAGTCCAGTGGCCGCCATCCACGTGCTCCACTGGATGCGACGTTCCATCGGCGCCATGCTGTCACCCAAGTCCCTGACGAGCCAAGGGAGTTTCTCCCGATCTCGGCCGCGCGCCAGCCCCCGCTGCGCGGCGAGTAAGATGGGGCGGGCCGTGAGCAAACTGAGATCCCCTGCCGCCAGAACGGATGCACTGATCGTCGCCGCCCTCACGATCGCGACGGCAGTCCTGTGCGCGCTGTTCGACTTCAGCGAGCTGCTGCGCCGCTGGACTGCTCCCTGGGAAAGGATTCAACTCGACGAGCTGCCCGCCATCTTCCTGGTCCTCGCCCTCGGATTGGCATGGTTCGCCGCACGCCGGTATCACGAGGCGCGCCGCGAAGTCGCGCGCAGACGGACCGCTGAGGCGCAACTCGGCCTCGCCCTGGCCCATATGCGGCGCCTTTCGCAGCAACACGTAGCGCTGCAGGAGCAGGAGCGGCGTGCCATCGCGCGCGAGCTCCACGATGAGCTCGGGCAGTATCTGCAGGTGATCAAGCTGGACGCCGTGAACCTGCGGGATGCTCCGACCCGCGACTCCGTCTCGCTCTCGACGCAGGCCGGGGCGATCGTCGAGAGCTGCAATCATCTGCATGCCATGCTCACCGGATTGCTGCATCGACTCAGGCCCGTAGGGCTGGACGAACTCGGGCTGGCCGCGGCGCTCGAGCACTGCGTTGTGACCTGGCGCGCACGCCTGCCCGGAGTCGCCGTGCAGCTGACGAGTTCCGGTGAATACGGCGACGTAGCGGAAGCGCCCGCGCTGGCGGCGTACCGCGCCGTACAGGAGGCTCTCACCAATATCGCCAAGCACGCTGAGGCCAGCACCGTGTGCGTGCTGCTCGAGCGTACGCGCGACCCGCCATGCCACGACGCGATCCACGTCGAGGTCAGCGACGACGGCAGGGGTTGGGACATGAGGTCTCCCGCAGGTGGCCTCGGGCTGATCGGCATGCGCGAGCGCGTGGAGGGCCTGGGCGGACGGATGGAAGTGTCTGGCTCGCCGGGTCGCGGTGCACGAGTGCGCGCCTGGATTCCCGTTTCCCCCAGCGACCACGGGGAATCGCCGTGACATCAGTGATCCGGGTCCTGCTCGTCGACGACCACGCGGTCGTGCGTGAGGGATACCGGCGACTGCTCGAGCGGGATCTGCGCATCCAGGTGGTGGGAGAAGCAGCCGAAGCGGTCAGCGCCTGTGAACTGGCGGCCTCGGTGGGGCCGCACGTCGTAGTAATGGATATCTCCCTCCCCGGTGGCAGTGGCCTGGAAGCCATGCGACGCATGCTCGTGCGCGAGCCAAAACTTCGCGTGCTGATCTTCAGCATGCACGGTGAGGCTATCTTCGTCTCCCGCGCGCTGCAGGCGGGCGCTCGCGGCTACATCACGAAGTCCAGTGCCCCGGAGGTGCTCCTGAAGGCCGTGTACGCGATCGCGCAGGGCGAACGCTATCTGAGCGCCGACGTTGCCGCGCAGGCTCCGACTCCCGTCCACGCTCTGCCATCGGTCGCCGACTCGTTGACGGCCCGGGAGTTCGAAGTGCTGCAGCGTCTCGCGCGGGGGGAGTCAGTCAGGGAGATCGGCGAGAAGCTTGGGCTGTCAGAGAAGACCGTCGCAAACCACCAGTCGGTCATCCGGGAGAAGCTCGGCGTAAGGAATGGCGCCCAGCTGGCGCGGCTGGCCGCGGAGCTGGGCCTCGCGCCGTGAAGAGGCCGAGGTCCGGGTATATCACAAGAGAGAGCTTGCAATGCAACTGCATGCGCACGATGGTCGCACGCTCAATGAGCTGTTCGACCACCTGGACATGGCGCGGCAGGGCGTAACACAGCACCTGAACCAGCTGGAATCGGCCGACCTGCTCGTCACCGTGCGACGCGGATCTGAAGCAGCGACTGGAGGAATCCAATGGGTAGATCGACGTTCGTATACGTGACCTATATACGCACCACGCCGGAGCGGCTCTGGACGGCGCTGACCACCGACGTCGCATTCATGAAGCAGTACTGGTTTGGCGTCTGCTGCGAGAGCCAGTGGACCGCAGGTTCGCCGTGGAAAATGGTACGTCCCGATGGCGGCGTCTCCGACGCCGGCGACATCGTGGAATCGGACCCACCGCGCCGGCTGGTGATCCGCTGGCAGCACCAGGACCGGCCAGAGCTCGAGGCTGAAGGCGCTTCGCGCTGCACCATGGAACTGGAACCCGTCGGAGCGGCGGTCAAGCTCTCGATCACACACACCATCGAGCGCGAACCCTCGCTATTCATCGTGGCGGTTTCAGGTGGCTGGCCGAAGATCCTTTCGAACCTGAAGTCTCTGCTGGAGACGGGCTCCGCCGTCCTGCAGGAGGCGTACCCGGCCGGCAAGCAGCCATAGAGTCCCCCAAAACGAGTCCCCGATGGACAGCGACCGCATTGAGCACGCGATTCATTCCATCTTGATGGATTGCGTGCGGTGCGCCCGCGCGCCGGGTCTCCAATACGTGGCCGTCACAGCGAGCGACGTCCTGCACAACGTTGCTCTCGGCTCCGCGACGCTGCACGACCGGTTGATGACCCCCGAAACGACCCTGATGGCCTATTCCATGAGCAAGACCGTCACTGCGCTGGCGGTGCTGAGCTTGATCGAGAGGCATGGGGTCTCGGTAGACGAATCCTTGGGAAAGTACGTCCCTGAGCATCCCTATGGCGACGCCGTTACGGTACGCCATCTGCTCAGTCACACTGGCGGTCTGCCGAACCCCATCCCGATACGCTGGGTTCATCCAGCGGACGCCGATGCGTCATTCGATGAACCGGCCGCCCTGCGGATCGTGTTGAGCCGGCATGGCAAGCTGCACAGCGCGCCAGGCACCAGGTTCCGGTATTCGAATATCGGCTATTGGCTGCTGGGGGTGCTCGTGGAGCGCCTCAGCGGCGTGGCGTTCACGCGCTACGTCGAAGACCATATCGCGGCTCCGTTGCGACTCTGCCGCGGGGATTTCTCGTACCGCATTCCCGACCGGGAACTCCATGCCAGCGGGTATCTGGAGCGGTTCGGAATGATGAATTTCCTGCGGCCGCTGCTCGTGGATCGCCGATTGAATGGCAGAGCCACGGGAGCGTGGCACGAGATCCTTCCGCACTACGTGAATGGCCCCGCCTTCGGCGGCCTGATCGCGCGTGGTGCCGGAATCGGCACGTTCCTCCAGGGTCAGCTCCGCCCGGCCTCGGCGCTGCCGGGTGCGGCAGGCAGGAGACTCCTCTATGAGCAGCAGTCTGCCTCAGGCAGAGCAATACCGATGACGCTGGGCTGGCACATCGGCTACTGCGATGCGCGCCGCTTCTACTTCAAGGAAGGCGGCGGCGCGGGCTTCCACTGCATGATGCGCCTGGATCCGGTCAATGGCTTCGGCAGCGTTCTCATGACCAACGCCACTTCGTTCAACGTTCGCGCCGCCCTCGATTCACTCGATCGAATCGTCCTGGCCGGATAGCGCTTCCGACTTCCCTAGGTCCGATCAACCAGCCAGTTGGCGAGTCGCTCCAGCGTCTGAATACCGCCTTCTATGGCGCCGTAACCCTTTACCTTTTCCATTTCCGCGACCGTTCGAAACACCGACCGCATCGTCACTTTGGTCTTCTTCCCCTGCATCTCGAACAACACCGTGACCTCGAACGCGGACGGATCTCCATCGACACCAGAATCGTGAGTGTATTGCAACCGCTCAGGGCGAACGACCTGCCGATAGCGGATGCGATTCCTGAACTCTCCATATTTCTCGTGACGCATCAGGTAATTCCACTCGCCACCCGGCCGCACGTCCATGTCAATCGTGGTCGTCGTGAAACCATCGGGACCATACCATTGATCGACATCGTCGCGGTCGGTGAACGCCTTGAAGACGATATCTCGCGGGGCATTGAACACCCGCGCAATCACAATTTCCCGATCCTCGGTATTGCCATCAACGTCGTTCATCGTTGTGTGCTCCATGGGTAGTCGATGCAGTCATGTGCCTGAGCCGCGACGCGCCCGGCGTTTCTTCGGGGACGAGGCCGTCTTGCTTTGACGAATCGTCTCGAGATAGCTGTCGAGTCGATCAAAGCTCTGTTCCCTTCCCTTGCGCGGGCCTCATCGCCAGTGCGGACCGGCCATTGAGAGGTGCGTACTCCCGGTATGAAAGCCATCGATAGGCTGGGAGGGCCTAGAATTGCCATCCGGCGTGCCGTATAACCGTACCGTCGACGCCAGGCAGGCTCGCCCGAGAGGAGACGTCGTGCACAAGCGCAAACTCGGCAGCAGCAATCTCGAAGTATCCGCCCTCGGCTTCGGCTGCATGGGCCTCAACTTCGCCTACGGACCGGCACTCCCCCGCCAGGCGGCAATTTCGCTGCTACGCGCCACCGTCGACCTCGGGGTCACTTTCTTCGACACCGCGGAGGCCTACGGGCCCTTTACCAACGAGGAGATCGTCGGGGAAGCTTTCGCACCGGTGCGGGACCAGGTGGTGATCGCGACCAAGTTCGGGTTCCGCAACGGGGACGCCACTGCCGGGCTCGATAGCCGACCTGAGCGGATACGGACCGTGGCCGACGCGGCCCTCAAACGGCTCAGGACCGACTGGATCGACCTTTTCTACCAGCACCGGGTCGACCCCAATGTCCCGATCGAGGACGTGGCGGGCGCTGTAAAGGATCTGATCCGCGAGGGCAAAGTCAGGCACTTTGGGCTCTCGGAGGCGGGCGTACAGACCATCCGCCGCGCCCACGCGGTGCAGGCCGTCGCGGCGGTGCAAAGCGAATACTCGCTGTGGTGGCGGGCGCCCGAGGCGGAGATTCTTCCGCTCTGCGAGGAGCTCGGCATTGGATTCGTGCCGTTCAGTCCGCTTGGCAGGGGATTCCTGACCGGCAAGATCGACGCGACGACTACCTTTGCGAAGGACGATTTCCGCAACAACGTGCCGCGCTTCTCGGCCGATAACCGCAAAGCCAACCAGGCACTCGTGGGCCTGCTCGAATCCCTGGCGACAGAGAAGAAGGCCACCGCGGCGCAGATTGCCCTGGCATGGCTGCTGGCGCAGAAGCGATGGATCGTACCGATCCCTGGCACGACCAAGCTTCACCGCCTGGAGGAAAACGTGGGCGCCGCGGTCATCGATCTTTCAGCGGATGACCTCCGTCGAATCGAGGACGCACTGACTCGCATCCAGATCCAGGGTGACCGCTATCCGGCGCATCTGGCAGCAATGGTTGCCCGCTGATCGGGCGCGCGATCATTTCAGCGGCAGGTAGACATCCGTAATCATCTCGTGCTCCTGCACTTCCGGTCCGACATTCACGTAATGGAAGAAGATCGGGTAGTCCCGTAGCTGCTCGCCACTCTGCGGCAGCCATTTCCGGTAAAGCCAATCGGCCGGATGGACATCGTGGCGCGAGCCAACGTGACGGACGCGGGCACAACGGCCGGCGGGAATCGTTTTCGTGACGACGCCCTGCGGGTTCGGCAGGACCGGAGCGGTCACGGACAGGCAGATATCGAGCCGGTAATCGTCGGGTGGCGTCGTGGCGGGATCGGTGTAGTGCACTCCGTAGGTGTTGCCAGTGCCGGGACGCAGGTCGTTTGCCTGACGCCACTCGATGAACTTCCTTGTCGTGACGTACGTCAGGTGCTCCGGTCCGCGATGCTCCAGCGCAGCGACCAGCGTTTCGGGAAAGTCGATGATGTCAACCTGCATGTATGTGTACTCCGGTCTGATGGTCGGCACGGGCTTGAACTGCCAAGATGCCCACGCTGGCTGCTTACGGAAACTGGTCGGGCTTTGTCCCGACTCCTTCTTGAATGCGCGCGCAAACGACTCCGCGTTGGCGTAGCCCGCGTCGTAGGCGATGTCGCTGATGCTGGCGCGCGGGTTGAATACGAGTTGCATCGATGAACGACGCAACCGGGCCATCTGCACGAACCGGCCTACGCCAATCCCGGTGTAGGCGGAGAACTGGCGATGGAAATGGTGGGGCGAGAAATTTGCCACGGCGCTCAACGCGTTCACCGACAGATCCTCGTCAAGGTGTGCCTCGATATACTTGAGCACCCGAGCGATGCAGCGGGCATATCGGGCGCTTCGGGCATTCTTCATGTTCGATTCCGGACTGCGACAATCTGCACAAGACCTCCGAAGTCGGCCTGACAATTCTTGCTCATCAATAACTTATTGATGCTTGAGAGGATTTTTGTTCAGTTCGGTCACGTACAGATCGCGGGCGGCGTTCAGCCTAGATTCGCCAGGTGTACAGCATCTCCCGCCGGCAGTTTGTCTCATTGGCGCCGACGGTCATTGGTGGAGCATCACTGCTGTCGGCGTGCACCGCGGAGGTCGATGCGCGGGGCTACGAGGCTGTCGCAGCAAAAGCCCGGCGCGATGAGCCTGCGGTCACTCCCGAAAGCGCAGCCCTAAACCACGAACTCGTCCGTAATGCGACGCTGGCGCCCTCCAGCCACAACACCCAGTGCTGGAAGTTCGCGCTGGAGCCGAATGCGGTCACGATCCTGCCGGATCGGCTACGGCGTTGTCCTGCGGTGGATCCGGACGATCATCACCTGTTCGTTTCGCTGGGCTGCGCAACCGAGAACCTGGTCCTGGCGGCATTGGCCCATGGGGTCCACGGTGAGCCCGCCTTCGACGTCGCACGCGAGGCCATCCGCGTGGCACTGGTGCCGACCAGCCGCGATGCTTCGCCCTTGTTCAATGCGATTTCCACCCGCCAGTGCACCAGGGGTCTTTATGACTCGAGGCCATTGAGCATTGGGGATTTGGGCATGCTCGAGCGCGCCGGAACATCAAGCTCCGTGCAAGTGCTGCTGATTACGGAGCGCCCCGCTGTGGAACGTGTACTCGAGTTCGTCGTGCAGGCCAATTCCGCCCAGATGGCAGACCTGGCATTCGTACGCGAGCTCAAGACCTGGATTCGCTTTAACAGCGCCGAAGCCGTGCTTAAACGCGACGGCCTCTACAGCGCTACCACGGGAAACCCGAGCGTACCGACATGGCTGGGCGAACTGGCCTTCGGCCTGTTCTTCAGGCCAAAGGGGGAGAACGACAAATATGTACACCAGATTCGCAGCTCGGCGGGTATCGCGATATTCGTCGGTCAGTCCGCCGACAAGGCGCATTGGATAGAGGTCGGCCGCTGCTATGAGCGGTTTGCGCTGCAGGCCACAGCGCTCGGCATTCGCAATGCGCTCGTGAATCAGCCGGTTGAAGTCCCGGCGGTGCGTCCTCAGTTCGCCACCGCCTTCGGACTGGCGAACCAGCGTCCCGACCTGGTAGTGCGCTTTGGTCGTGGACCGGCAATGCCCTTCTCGCTGCGCCGCGCGGTTCAGACCGTGCTGGTCTGAGATCATGACGTGGTGGCTGGGGCTCGGGCTGCCTCTGTGCGCGGTGGCAACGCTCGCGTTCTGCCTCCGCGCATACGGTTCCAGGCGGTGGGCCAGCAGTATCCAGGGGTTGACGCACCGTCTGGAGGCGGCCAAGCCTGACGGTGCGGTACACCAGGATTCTCCAACACGCTTCAGATCGCACGAACTCCAGGACCTGCCGGCGCCGGTACAGCGCTATTTCCGTGCGGTGCTTCAGGAAGACCAGCGCATTGTTTCCGCAGCTACGATCGATATGGCTGGCACCCTGAACATGTCGACTACCAGCGACAGGTGGAGGCCGTTCACGTCGCGGCAGCGTGTCGTCACTCGTCGCGCCGGCTTCCTGTGGGATGCACGGATCTCGATGGCGCCCGGCCTGGCGGCGCGAGTGGTAGACGGCTACATCGCGGGCGAGGGACTGCTGCACGCCGCGGTGCTGGGCCTGTTCACCGTGGCCAGAGTGCAGGGGGGAGGGGAAATTGCGCGTGGTGAGTTCATGCGATTCTTCGCTGAAGCGGTCTGGTATCCAACCGCATTGTTGCCCAGCCAGGGCGTGCGCTGGGAGGACGTCGATGAGCATTCAGCGAATGCCTCGATCGCAGATGGCCCGCTCGCGCTGACCCTGAGGTTCCGCTTCAATGATGCCGGGTTGATCGACTCGGTGCGCGCCGGCGAGCGCGGCAGCATGATGGGCGACAGGGTCGTCATGCTGCCCTGGGAATGCAGTCTCTCCGACTATCAGATGCGACAGGGAATGCGCGTTCCGATCACGGGCGAAGCCGCGTGGATTCGGCCGGAAGGGCGCAAGCCCTACTTTCGCGGCACGATAACGGCGGTAAGCCACGAGTTCACGATGTGAAGCGCCGTCGTGCCGTTGCCAAGTCACGAGTGGCGTAGTTTCGTGGATGCGATGTTGAGCAGCATGAATACTGCGGCAACGATCATAATGCCAACGAATCCCAGTCCTAGTGGTCGCTGCAATACGAGCAGCGGCAACAGTGCCTCGGGTAGCTGGTCCAGTCCGATCACTTCGGTGCCCGGCCTTTTTCGCAGGCGCCGCTTGACGAAGCTCGACGCCGCGTCGCCGAGTAGCGCGAGAGCTCCAAAGGCAGCCCCCAGACCGAACGCAACCCGCAGAAGCTGCGCGACTATGCCGCATGCGACGACGGCGGCAATCAGGCCCCGCCACGTCTTGTGATCGCCTAGTAGCCGGGTTCCGTCACGCGATGTACTTCCGCCGTCCAGCGGTGCATTCCAGCGGGTTCGGAACGCACGCGCCGCCACCCAGGCCGCCAGGTTGGCAGTCACGACCAGCACCAGCGAAATCAGAATCGCTGAAATGACTTACTCAACTGTGATGTACTTTCATAATGGCATTTCGCCAAGCGTGCTTGGTGACGGTATCGAGTGTGGAGCTTGGGGCTGCTACCGGTCCGTGTGGCAGCGAACGGTTCGAGAAATCGTTGCGTCTGATACTGCCATGGTGCGCATCGCCGGGGAATAATCTGAAATCTATGCTGAACGGCCCACCCACCGTCGCGGACCCGCAGCCCCTCCCCCAAGCCGGCGCTGTGAACATTCCGGCAGTTCTCCCGGCATTGAAAGATCCGGTCTGTGGCATGACGGTCCCGGAACATTCACAACACGAAGAGGAATTCGAGGGACGGAAGTATTTTTTCTGCGGCCCGCGCTGCAGATCCCGGTTTGCTGCCAATCCAGCGCAATTCCTGGCAGTGACGGCGGCCGCTTTGCCCGCTGCGCCCCCAGCACCCGCAACGCCGGCTTCCGTCGGGACGATCTACACCTGCCCGATGCATCCGGAAGTGCGGCAGACCCACCAGGGTAACTGCCCGAAGTGTGGCATGACTCTCGAACCGGAAATGCCGAGCCTGAGCGATGAGGGCAACCCGGAGCTGGCTGATTTCCAATGGCGCTTCTGGCGGACGTTGCCGCTGACCGCGGTGGTGTTTGTACTCGCCATGTTCGGGCATCGCCTGCGGTGGATGAGCACGACTTCGCAGAGCTGGGCAGAACTTGCGATTGCCACACCGGTCGTCCTCTGGGCGGGCTTTCCTTTCTTCCAGCGCGGCTGGACATCGCTGTTAACCCGCAGCCCCAACATGTGGACCCTGATCAGCCTGGGTACTGGGGCCGCGTTCATCTACAGCGTGGTGGCGACCGTAATGCCACAGGCTTTCCCTCTGTCATTTGTTTCCATGGGACGCGTGGCGGTCTACTTCGAAGCCGCCGCGGTCATCATTTCATTGACGCTGCTGGGTCAGATACTCGAGCTCAAGGCACGCTCGCAGACCTCCGCGGCGATCAAGTCGCTGCTTGGGTTGGCGCCCAGAACCGCGCGACGAATTCGCGTCGATGGCGGCGAAGAGGACGTACCCCTGGTCCAGATTCATGTCGGCGACCGCCTGCGTGTTCGACCGGGCGAGAAGCTGCCGGTGGATGGAACGGTTACGGAGGGCAGCAGTGCTGTGGATGAGTCGATGATTACGGGAGAGCCGCTGCCCGTGACCAGGCGAGTGGGTGACAAGGTCGTCGGCGCGACGATGAATACGAATGGCGCATTGGTCATCCGTGCGGACAGAGTGGGCGCAGCTACCGTGCTGTCGCAGATCGTGCAGATGGTTGCGCAGGCGCAGCGCAGCAAGGCTCCGATGCAGCGCATGGCCGACGTGGTTGCTGGCTACTTCGTCTTCGCCGTTCTCGGCGCGGCGATTCTGACCCTGCTCGCCTGGGGGCTTTTCGGTCCCGAGCCACGCTGGATCTTCGGCCTGATCAATGCCGTTTCAGTGCTGATCATCGCCTGCCCGTGCGCGCTGGGCCTGGCTACACCCATGTCGATCATGGTCGCCACGGGCCGGGGCGCGACGCACGGCATTCTGTTTCGGGATGCCGCGGCGATCGAGAAACTGTGTAAGGTCGATACGCTCGTCATCGACAAGACGGGCACCCTGACAGCAGGGCATCCGGCGTTCGAGCGCGTTGTCCCGGCACAGAATACCGACGCAGACGATGTGCTGCGGTTGGCGGCGAGCCTGGACCAGGGGAGTGAACATCCTCTCGCGGAGGCAATTGTCAGGGCCGGTCGAGCCAAGGGTCTGGCCCTGCAGAAGCCGGCCGCATTTCTAGCGCTCGCCGGTATTGGAGTCAGCGGGGAAGTTTCCGGTCGTCGACTGGCGCTAGGCTCCGCCGCCTTGATGCAGCAGGGGGGAGTTGCCATAGGCGCTCTGGTGCCTGAGGTTGAAGCCTTGCAGGCCGAGGGCGCCAGCGTGATGTATCTCGCGGCTGACGGCAAACTGATCGGCCTCCTTGCAGTCTCCGATCCCATCAAGCAGAGCACTGCCGAGGCCCTGGCGGCGCTGAAGGCCGCCGGCCTGCGCATCGTGATGGCGACGGGCGATAGTTTGATCACCGCCAAGGCCGTTGGCGCGCGCCTCGGGATCGACGAGGTGCACGGCGAGGTCAAGCCGTCGGACAAGTTGCAACTGGTCGAAACGCTGCAGCAGCAGGGACGGGTCGTGGCGATGGCGGGAGATGGCATCAATGACGCGCCCGCGCTGGCCAGGGCGGATGTCGGTATCGCGATGGGTACCGGGACCGACGTCGCCATGAACAGCGCACAGCTGACCCTGGTCAAGGGCGACTTGCGAGGCATCGCGACCGCGCGCGCGCTGTCTGCTGCCACGGTGCGCAACATGAAACAGAACCTGATGTTCGCCTTTCTCTACAACGCGCTTGGAATTCCCATTGCAGCCGGTGTTCTGTATCCATTCACGGGCTGGCTGCTCTCGCCGCTCATTGCGGCTGTTGCGATGAGTTTCAGCTCCGCATCAGTGATCGGCAATGCCCTGCGTTTGCGCGGAGCGGCGATCCGCCCGCTCGTCAGTGCTTCCACTCATCGTGCGCGGCCTTGATCGCGCCGGGGAAGGCGATGACGTCCGGCGGGAACACCTCAATGAAGAGTCCGTTCTTGCCGGGTCCCGCCCCACCCTGGGGCGACATACCGTTGTGGAGCATCCGGAGGAACGAAGATTCGCTGCATGGGATCGCGTGCTGCATCTGCTGCACGAACCCGTTGCCGCCTCCCGAGCAGGCGGCGCCCTTGCCATACTTGCCGAACCAGATGTTGGTCTGCCAGGCCGTCGCGATGCCGTTCGCGCGCGCAAGGCCCACTGTCCGCGCATCGGCCGGCAGAGTGTCGAGCAGGAAGGCATCTTGCAATGCCAGGTGCCCCGCGAGGTTTCGCGCTGCCGTGCGCACCAGATCATCGAGAAGCTTGTCATTGATCGCTATTGCATTCTGCCGCGACAGGGGTGGTCCAACTTCACCGATGGGCGGAAAAGCGAACATGACGATGATGGGAAGAACGATCTCCGTGTTCGGAAAGTAGTGCTGATACGATGCGGCGATCCCCTGCATAGCCTGGACCACCAGAGATGGTCGATAGCCAACACCAGCCCAGATGCCCGGACTGTGCGTGACGCACGGGTTTGGATTGGTGGACTCCTCAGGACGCTCGCTGGGCAGCGCAAGCTCCTCCGTGAGTGTGTTCATACCGGTCAGCTTGATCGCTGACACGTCGCGGTCGTAGCCCGATTCATGCAGATGGCGAGACAACTGCGCCAACATGTCCGCAAACGCCTCCTGGTAGCGGGGATCCCAGGGCGGAGGCATCGACACGTCGTGGCACGCCTCCTGGCCGCCGTGGTACGTGATCTTGAAGTCGAGGCGCCGGAGGCCCATACCCAGTGGAGGCGCTGCGAACAACCAGGTCGGAGTGCCCTGCCCCGCCGCCACCGCGAGTTCCACTGCCAGATGATGCAAGCGCGCTGTCTCGATCTGGCGGTCGATGGGGGCGAAATCATAGGTCTTGAGCGCGGGGGAAATCTCTGACCATTCCACGTGGACGCCGACCCCGTCGACGCCCGGGACAGCAAGTGCCCTGGCGAAGTCGCCATTCCTGACCGCCCAGCTGTTGGGCCACACGTAGATCCCGCGGGCGGCATTCGCAGTGGCCAGGCCGGCAACTGCCGGCGGCGCTGCCTGGACTGCCCGCACGGAGAGTCCCGCGATCAGCACCGGCACTGCAATGACTGCCATGAAACGCGTCATTTTCCGGTCGTCAAGAGTGGTCGACACTCATGTGATATCGTCAGTAGCTCAACGCAATTCTACCTCGCCATCTGCGGAACCACGAGCTGCCCATGCACTTTGAATCGCGGTATCCGCTGCGGGGATCGCGCCTGATTCGCATCGTCGCGACGGCACTGTTGCTGACACTCCCGGCTTGTGGCCATTGGGGCGCTCCCAGAGCTCCCACCCCGGAGACGAGCGCACCACGCGCACAGCTTTCCATTGGCTATAGCCTGCTCTATCAGGAGGCCGACGGGATTCCCAAACTGAAGTGGCTCTTCATGTTCAAGGACAAGCCGGAAGAAATGGCGCGAGTCACCAATGATCTGGTCAGCTACTACCAGCAGCTCGCCGACACCATGCAGAAGCTATCCCGGCAATATCCGGACATGCGAATCGACGTGGCCGCGATGTCCGAGATCGAGGGCGATGAACGCAAGGCGATTGGCACTGACTTGGCGAAGGACTTTGCCCCGCTCCTGGGCAAGAGCGGTGTCGACTTCGAGCGGGAGGCGCTACTCATGTTCTACAACGGGCTCAACGAACAACGACACCTTGCCGGGGTGATGGCCGGCAGGGAAACCAACCCGACCCTGAGAAAGTTCCTGGAGGCGACCAAGGCCCAGTTGGAAGCACGCTACGCGAAAGTCGAGGCGCTGCTGCAACGCCGCTATTTCTCCCGGTGATTTGCTGCGTTGCGTGTATGGCTCGATTCACCCGTGCTTATCAGGCGGGTGTCTTGACTGCACCGACCAAGCTGCTGGTTCGTCGTCCTTGTCGGCCTCTGCGGCCGCCGCCGTCGCCTGCACCTTGCCGGGCGTGTGGTGGGCAGGTGCGTAGATCGCATAGACCTGCATTGGCGTGGGCCCGATGTTGGTGATGTTGTGCCAGGTTCCAGCCGGAACGAGGACGCACCAGCCATTTGAAACTTCCTTGTCAAAGGTCAGTTTGTCCTTCGCGGCACCCATCTGCACTCGGCCGCTGCCAGAGTCGAGCCGCAGGAACTGATCGGTTTCCGGATGCGCTTCGAGGCCAATGTCGCCGCCGACGGGGATCGACATCAGCGTCACCTGCAGGTAACGCCCGCTCCAGGCGACTGACCGGTAGTTTGTATTACTCTTTGTCGCGCGTTCAATGTCGAAGGATTGCGGCTGCGGTCCAATGTCCTTGATTCCGCCAACTGTGCTCCCCATAACCGATCTCCTGAAAGTTGATCCGATTGTGGCAGACACTATGCCGTCTTATGTACGACAGCGAACGATCGGGTCTTCTCCGGTGTCAGGGAGGAATCGCGCGTAACGTCTGAGCGACCCTGCGGAGCAATGTCTGGTTGCCCCGACTCGGGCAGTTGATCCGATGGCGGCGATGCCGGCAATTCGGAGGCAGTCGGAATGCCGATATCGACATTGGGTGTGGGGTGTCGAATCCGGCCCGGATCTTGCTGGATGGCAGGACGGACATTTGGTTCGCGTGGTGCATACATGATGGCCTCCTCATACGAGCGAATCATTTCACTTGGGAAGCGTGATTCCCAAAGGGAAGCTATCGAGGCTCATGACGCTCGTCAGTTAGCTAACGCACACGGAAGGTTGTGGTGCGCCGGCCGCATCCGGCGGATGGTCGGCAGATCGGCCAGTGCAGCCCGCAGCCGGGCCGCAAGTGCCAGAAACTCAAGGTGTTTATACGTCGGGAAGGAAAACTCGCGGCACAGGGATCCGGCCTTCGCCCGACGGACGGCCAGGCCGGGGTCAAGGTCCGGGCCCACGACCCTTGCAGTGGGCACGGACCTCAGCGCAAACCGCGCCTCCCGCGTGCCAGGTCCGTGAGGCTCGCGGCCACGATCGGCCTGCGAACCTGGTCGATCGCGGCTTTGATCGCGTCACGACGGCAGGCATCCCTTAGCGCCATCGCCGGCAGGTCGCGATTGTCCGCAGCAGGACAGATGCGATCCACGGCGACGGCGATCCGATGATAGAGCTCCTGGCGTCCAGCGTCGGAATCGAGGTTGAGATCACCGTAGGAGACGATCTCCGAGGGTGGCGAAGAGACGAGCTCGCCTGCGCGGGTGGTGTAAGGCAATGCGGTGCAGGCGGTCGCGGCGATGGCCGCGGCGAGGACCCGGGTGGAGACGTGGATCATGATGAACCTCTTATGTCTGAGCATCGCCGCGCTTCGTTACGGCGCTGCTATCAAACCGTGAATCGGGCTGCAGCGACAGGCGCCAACGGCGGACTCGTCCCCGTCAGCAACGGGTTCGGCCCGCGAGCCCCCGCGCGTCGACTCGAATGCACGTCCCAGGAGTAAGCTCCACGATCATGGAGCGGGAACTATGAACACGCCGGAGCGCCAGGCGGATACCGCGGAAGTCGCGTCCACCCCGGCGGTCCCCTCGCTCGTCGGGCGGCCGGTCCTGTTGCTGCTCACTGGTTTCTGGGCGTACGTCACCCTCGCGAACATCCTCTATGCGCTCAGCATGCAGACGACACTGCTCGAGGTCGGAACGGTAAACGTCTTCGCTTCCTGGCGGGCGAGGCTCGTCCAGCACCTGATCCTCTATCCAGCGCTCATAGGCTGCCTGTGGATTGCGCGCGCAATTCGCTGGCGGCCGTTGTGGCGCGCAATCCCGCTGCAGCTCGGCTGTGGACTGCTGTTCGCGCTGTGCGCGCCGCCGGTCCTCGTGCTCGGTCAGATCCTGGTCGGCGAGCACGATTGGACCAGGTGGCATTCCCGGCAGCCCCACGCGACCGCGCTCGCGAGCGGCATCTTCGACGGGCCGTCCCTGCCGATCTGGATCGCCGGGACCACGAGCTTCCTACTGCCTTACGCGTTTTCGTTGGCGCTGCTCACCGGCTTCGAGTACTACCGGCGCTACCGGGACGTGCAACTGCGCTCCAGCGCTCTCGAGCGCTCTGTCGTCGCCGCACAGCTTGCGGCGCTTCGCATGCAGCTCTCGCCCCACACGCTCTTCAACCTCCTCAACACGATCCGTGGCCAGATTGGTTGGGACCCAATCGCGGCGCAAGGGACCGTCGTGCGATTGGCGGACATTCTTCGCAGGCTGCTGCGGGCTGGCGAGCGCGAGACGGTGCCGCTCGCCGAGGAGATGGCGTTCTCGCGCCTGTATCTGGAGCTGCAGCAGCAGCGCTATCCTGATCGGATATTGATCGAGGCCCCCGACCCGATCTCGCTCCCGCTGGTCTGGGTGCCGAGCCTCATCCTGCAGCCGCTGGTCGAGAACGCCGTGGTCCACGGCCTCACGGGCCACGATGGACCGCTGCAGATCGCGCTCGCGGCCGCAGCGAGCGACGGGATCCTGACCGTCAGCGTGAAGAATTCGCTCTCCGGCGGACGACCCGCCCGGCCGCCGGGTGTCGGCCTGCGGAACGTGAGCGAGCGGCTGCGGCTGCAGTTTGGCTCACGGGCGGCCCTCTCGGCCGGATTTGACGAGTCGGGCCGATGGGTTGCGCAAATCCGCCTGCCCATACTCGCGTTAGTGCCCGAGCCGACGAATGCCACCGAGGTCGCCACGCCGTGATGAGCGTGGTCATCGTCGACGACGAGGCAGCGGCACGCCGAGTGCTGCGCGAGAGTTGCGGCAGCGAGCCTGACCTGGTCGTGGTGGGCGAGTACGCCGACGCCGCCGCGGCGCTAGAGGCGCTGCGCGCACGGCCACCTGATCTCGTCTTCCTCGACATACAGATCGACGACTCGAACGGCCTCGCGCTGGCGCGCGGGCTCGAGCCGGCGGCGATGCCGTCGATTGTCTTCGTTACCGCGTACGACCAGTACGCGGTGGAGGCCTTCGAGCTCGACGCGGTCGACTACCTGCTGAAACCCTACGACGACGAGCGCTTCAAGCGCACCATCGCGCGCATCCGGGAGCGACACGGTGTCGTCAGCGCAGGTGAGCGCTTCCGTCGCCTTGAGTCGCTGGTCGAGAGGCTTGCCGGCCGCATCGGCGAGACTGTCGACACCCGAGCGCGTGTGATCGCCGAAGCCGAAGGACGACTACACGTCCTGGATGTCGGCTCAATCGAAGTCGTTGAATCGGACCGCAACTACGTGCGTTTCACCGTCGGGCGCACCGCGTACACCGCGCGCAGCACGCTGCAACAGGCCGCGAGCTCGCTCGTCGGTCAGCCCGTGCTCCGGATCAGCCGCTCGTGCTTCGTGAACATGCATCACGTCCGCCAGATCAGCCGTACTCCCCGTGGCGATGCGATATTCGTTCTCGCCGGGGGCATGACGGTGACCAGCAGCGAGGGCTACCGCGAGGCCGTGCGCGAGTACATCGATCGCCTGCGCCTCGGCGCGGAATAGAGCGTGTCGGGGTCGATCACGTCCCTTACAGTGCGACGCGACGATGCCGATAGTGGCGCTGGCCCAACTGCGCGCCAGATCAGCTCATCGGCACGGTCTTCACGTACTCGACCAGCTGCTCAAGTACTTTGCCCCATCCCTGACTGAATCCCATTTTCTCGTGCGCCTCGGCGTGCTCCCTGGTGGTATGGATGGCCGTGGCGGTGTACTTGCATCCACCATGGCCGTGCGGTTCGAACGTGAGCTGGCGCTGGTGCCCCTGATTCACAGCGCCCATAGCCGGCGTTCGCGGCGCGAGATATAGTCAAGAGGGTGGTGTCAGTGCAATGCGGCTGGATGAGAGTACACACCCGTAGAGGTTCAAGATGAACACAATCGCATCCACCGCCGGAAGACTTCGCAGCGAAAGCGGTGATTTCTACCTCTGGATGGCGACCGCCTATCTCGTCGTCGCATTCGGCGGTTTCATACCGACCTATTGGGCGAGGGTCGCAGCGGGAACCTTTCATGGCCCTGTCATCCTGCATGTTCACGGCTTGTTGCTATTCAGCTGGGTCTGCTTCTATTTCGCACAGACGGCTTTGGTGGCCGCCGGCCGGGTCGCAAGCCATCGCAACTGGGGCCTCACAGGAATCTCGCTCTTTACGTTCGTGATTTGCTCTGTGCTGGTAGGTCAAGTCGCTGTGATCAAGGCTGCAGAGGCAGCGGGCTTTGGGGATGCTGCGCGGCATTTCTCAGCCGTCGCGCTCTGCGCGCTACCGATCATGGCAGGTTTTTTCGCGTTGGCCATTGCAAATACGCATCGCCCGGAGATCCACAAACGCTGGATGGTGATGCTGATGAGTAGCATGATGACTCCTGCGATCGCTCGAGTATTTCTTACTTTGTTCGCGCCGCCAGGGGCCGATTCGCAGCCGCCACCCCCCTTTGTTTCGATACCACCTGCACTGCTGGCAGACCTGTTCATCGTCGTCGCAATCGTTCGCGATTGGCGCGCGCTTCGCAAGCTGCACCCGGTCTACGTGTACGGCGGACTCATTCTGTTGGCTCAGCAGCTGCTCACCCCACTTATCGCGGCGACGGCCATTTGGATGCAGATCGTCACTGCATTTGAGCGATTAGCCGCCTAGCGCAATTCATCGACGAGGCCGCGACCTTCACTGATGCAGACGGCGACAAGACGCAGATCGCGGTCGCTTTTGGAGCCGCGCCCAGCGCGCATGGAATAGCACGCCTCGTTGACGCATCGCAAAGAGCGACACTTTAATGCTGATCAAGTCCGTGGTCTACGAACATGGCAAGAAGATCGCGGAGATCGAGCCCGGGCAGATCCGCGAGTATTTGAACCGCCCGGAGTGCTTTGTCTGGGTCGCCCTGTCTGATCCGAGCCCAGGGTCCCTCGCTGATATGCAGCAGCAATTCGGGCTGCATCCATTGGCCGTCGAGGACGCCTGTCACGGCCATCAGCGGCCGAAGATCGACGAGTATGGCGACAGCCTCTTCGCCGTCATTCACACCATCGAGACGGTTGACACCACCCTTCGCACGGGCGAAGTCGCAATTTTCGCAGGACCTAACTACGTGCTTTCGGTACGCAGGGGCGTGGAAAGGGGTTTCCAGGATGTCCGTGATAGGTGTGAACGGGAGCCGGATCTACTCAGTCGCGGATCGTGCTACGTCCTCTACGCCCTGATGGACGCAGTGGTCGATCGCTACTTTCCCATCCTGGACGAACTGGAAGGCGAGCTTGAAGGCGTCGAGGAACGCATATTCGCGATAAACGGTTCCCCTCGTGAAACGATGGAAGCGCTGTACTCGTTGAAGCAGCGCCTGATGACGCTCAAGCATGCGGTAGCCCCCCTTCTGGAGGCGGTCTCCAATCTCTCCGGCGCGCGCGTGCCAGCGCTGCTCGGCAATCTGCGTGAATATTTCCGCGACATTTACGATCACCTGCAGCGTCTCAACCAAACCATCGAATCCAACCGAGACACCATCGGAACTGCCATCTCGGTCAATCTTTCGATCATCACATTGCAGGAGAACGAGACCATGAAGCGCCTGGCGGCGTATGCGGCGCTGATCGCTGTGCCCACCCTGATCGTCGGCGTCTACGGGATGAATTTCGAACACATGCCGGAGCTCAAGTGGCGATATGGCTATGGCCTTGTCCTCTTTGGGATGGCAGCGATCGATATTTACATCTACTCCAGGTTTCGAAGAGCCAAATGGGTGTGAAGCCTCGTCTTTGGGAGCCGCGGCGGGCACTTGCGCAGCCCTCTGGACGACGAGCTACGCCGCACAGTTCGCGATCTATTACGACGGGCAGCTTTCGGGGACAGAGGCCCTCGTAGCCGGATGCCCGGACCTGGACTTCCCATGAATTAGTGGACACGTGAATCTTACGATACGTATGACGCCGGAACCCGTCGATTCTCCGAGGGCTGCGACGCCCACGGATGCGCGCCTACGCTCTGGTCCACGCCTTTATCGGCCATGCGGCCGCCCTAGGTCATTGGCGGGTGGCCCTGTGGGACCGTAACCTGACGGGCAAAGTAGTGTGCGCCCTCTACGCCGTAGGCAGCGCGCCACTTGGGCATTTCGTCACCAATCCAAGGACGTTCGGCATCCGC
>CAZGVE010000028.1:35085-41728 GCA_964528845.1 uncultured Steroidobacteraceae bacterium
AGGCAGCGCGCCACTTGGGCATTTCGTCACCAATCCAAGGACGTTCGGCATCCGCATCAACTACACACACTCACCGGCAAACTCAGCACCTCTTACGGTGCGTCGAGATCGCACAGATCTCGGCGCGCCGCTTCAGGTTTTCGCGCCAAGTTTGCGTAGCAGTGCAGCCGTACTCGTGTGCTGCAGCAGGTAATTGTAGTCGTCGGACACGCCGGAGCCCTTTTGCTTGGACGGCGGCTTGAGCGCCGCGGTCAACGGGGTTTCACCGTCGCGGTTGCGCGCGTTGAGGGCGGCGCCATTGTCAGCCAAAACCTGAACGACCTCGTCGCGCCGTCGCGTTGCGGCGACGTGCAAGGCAGTGTCCCCATTCGGCCCCGCCTGGTTGACCGGGGTTCCCAATTCTATCGCCAGTTTTATGGTTTCGACCGACTGGGCCTCCGAGAGACGCGGGCCCTCCTGGGTCTTCTCCCCAGCGAGCACCATGAGCGCCGTCCGGCCATCGTTCAGCGTGAGCTTTGTGTCAGCGCCTTTGTCCGCCAGCACGCGCATCACTTCGAAATGACCGGCGCGGGCGGCGAGAATATAGGGCGTCGCGCCGGCCATTCGGAAATCGAGCGAATGTCCGCTGTTTACGCGTAACGTCGGGCTGCCCTTTTGTTGGCGTGCATTGATATCGGCATGGTGGGCCAGAAGCACCTGCACCGTCGCCACATCGCCCCGCGTCGCGGCGACGTGCAGCGCGGTATAGCCCGCGCCAGCGGTGTTCGGATCGGCGCCCGCATCGAGCAGCACGCCGGCGACCGCCGCATTGCCGACATGCGCTGCGACGACCAGCGCACTCGCGCCATCGGGCGCGGCGTCGTTGACATTGGCGTGGGCGCCGATCAGAAGCCGCGCGCTCTCGGCGTCGCCGGATTGGGCCGCAAAAAAGAGCGGCGTGTATCCGCCTTTTGGAACCAGCGCCGGCGCTTCGTCGCCGCCGTATAATTGGCAGCAGATTTGCTCGCGTTGCGTATACGATTTCGAGCGCGCCGTCACGTCCGCGCCCGCCGCGAGCAGCAGACGCACCACGTCCGGATGGCGCTCCGCGGCGGCCCACATCAGCGCCGTCTGCCCGTGGGCGTTTTCGCGTGCGTTCGGATCGGCGTCATGGACCAGCAGCGCGTTGACCGCGGTGGCATCGCCTTGCTCGGCCGCGATCATCAGCGGGGTTTGCCCCGTAGGCGGGGCGATGTTCGGATACGCGCCGGCGTCGAGCAGGCGCGCTGCCATCGCGGTGTTGGCGTTGCGCGCGGCGATCCATAGCGGGGTGATTCCAAGATCGGTCACGGCGTTCACGTTGGCGCCCTTGCGAAGCAGCGCAGTGGCGAGCGCCAAATCGCCCTGGCTTGCGGCCCAATGCAGCGCGGTCATCCCGTCGGCGGCGCTGGCGTTGGCATCGACGCCCGCCGCCATAAGCGCTTTTACCGCCGCCGCGTCGCCGCGTTTGCTCGCGTCGATCAGCCGGAGGTCGCGATCAGCGGCGGGCGCAAGGCCTGCGGCAAGCACGCAGATGGAAAAGCACGCAACGCCCACAGCTTTGACCCGCACGGCGAAGCCTCCTTCCGATTATTGCCGCCGATACTACACCCCGCACCGCGGTCGTCCAGAGATCGGGGGGTGGCGGTCAGTTGGAATGCCGACTATGATTTGATAGGCAGTCCGTGCTCACCAATAATTTCCAGCGGAAGAGGCGGCGCGTTGAGACCCCGTATTGCTCTGGCGCTTGTCGTGCTCGCCGCCTGCGTGGCGGCTGTTGGCTGCGTGGCGCCTGTTGGCGTTGCGACGGACGTGAAGGCCGCTGCGGCCCAGCCGGCGCCCGCTCATCCCGACGGCGCGCTGCTGAGCAAATATTGCTTTGCCTGCCACAACAGCAAAAGCCGTGTGGGCGGTCTGGCGCTTGACGCCAAGGATGTCGCCAATGTCGGCGCGGACGCCGAGACGTGGGAAAAGGTAATCCGCAAGCTGCGGGCGGGGGCAATGCCGCCGGTAGGCCGGCCCCGGCCCGATCAGCAGACCACCGGCGCCTTTGTCGAAGCGCTCGAAACCCAACTCGACCGGCAAGCCGCGCTGCATCCCAACCCCGGCCGCACCCAGCCGCTGCACCGTCTCAACCGCGCCGAATACAAAAACGCCGTCCGCGATCTGCTGGCCCTTGACGTCGATACCACGACATTGTTGCCGCCCGACGACGCCGACGCCCACGGCCTGGACAACAACGCCAGTCTGCTGACGGTGTCTCCCGCGCGGCTGGAGCGTTATCTGATCGTGGCGCGTCAAGTGAGCCGTCTGGCACTGGCGCTGCCGTCTAGCCCGGTGATTGCGACATTAAGGGCGCCGAAGCTGACGTCGCAGGAAGCGCAAGGCGAAGACCTGCCGTTCGGCTCGCGCGGCGGCGCTGTGTTTCACTACAACTTCCCGGCCGATGGCGAATACGTCGTCAAGATCCGCCTGCGCCGACAGATACAGGATTACATCATCGGCTTGCAGGAGCCCGAGCAGATCGACCTGCGCATCGACGGCGAGCGAATCAAATCGTTCGCGGTCGGCGGCGAGGATCACGGCCTGGCAGCGGTGCAAAGTTACGCCGGCGAAATGTATGGCGGCGCCGATTGGGAACAATGGGCCCATATAGCCGACGATGGTCTGCAAGCGCGCCTGCCGGTGCAGGCCGGGCCACGCACAGTTAGTGTGTCGTTCGTGGACCGTCTGGCAAAGCGTGAAGACGCGTTGACCGAGCCTGGGGCGTTGGTCGGCACGCTCTTTCCTTATGACGAAAGCCGTCTGCAGGCCATCGACAGCGTGGCGATCAGCGGGCCCGTGGCGAACGCCAGCGGCGGCGCCGACACGCCCAGCCTGCGCAAAATCCTCTTGTGCCAGCCGGCGAAAGCCTCCGAGGAGGAGGCGTGCGCAAAGCGGATTTTGTCCGCGCTGGCGAGCCAGGCCTACCGCCGGCCCGTAACCGGCAAGGAAATAGAGATGCTGATGGCGTTTTACGCCGATGGTCGCCGAGATGGCGATTTTAGGGCCGGCCTCCAAGCTGCGCTGTCAGGCATCCTTGCGACGCCAAGCTTTCTGTTCCGCATTGAACGCGCCCCGCCCCGCGCCGCGCCAGGCGCCGCCTACCCGATCAGTGATCTGGAGCTGGCCTCGCGCCTCTCGTTTTTCCTCTGGAGCAGCATTCCCGACGCTGCGCTCGTAGACCTTGCCGCGAAGAACAAATTGCACAAGCCGGCGGTGCTCGGCCAACAAGTGCAGCGGATGATCGCCGACCCGCGCTCCAAGGCCCTCGTTGATAATTTCGTCGGCCAATGGCTGCTGCTGCGCAATATCCGCGACGCCGCGCCCGACCTATATATCTTCCCTGCCTTCGACGAGGAATTGCGCGCGTCCATGGAACAGGAGACAAAGCTCTTCGTCGATGACCAGATACGCCGCAACCAGAGCATCGTCGATCTGCTGAGCGCGCGCTACACGTTCCTCAACGAGCGTCTCGCCAAGCACTACGGAATCGCCGGCGTCTTTGGAACGCGGTTCCGCCGTGTCGATCTGCCGACCGAGAGCCCGCGCGGCGGCTTGCTCGGCCAGGGCGCGCTGCTGGTGGCGACATCCTATCCCAACCGCACCTCGCCGGTGCTGCGCGGCAAATGGGTGCTCGACAGTCTGCTGGGCACGCCGCCGCCCGAGCCGCCGCCGAACGTGCCGGGCCTTAAGGACACCGGCGCGGGCGGCAAGCCCGCTTCGGTCCGCGCCCGGCTGGAAGAGCACCGCAAGAACCCGGTGTGCGCGGCCTGCCATGCGCCGATGGACCCGCTGGGCTTTGCGCTGGAGAATTTCGACGCCAGCGGCAAATGGCGCGCGAGCGATTCCGGCGCGCCGATCGATGCATCCGGCGTGCTGCCCAGCGGCGAGAAGTTTGACGGCCCCGCCGGCCTGCGCGATGCGCTGCTGGCGCGCAAGGAACAATTCGTCCAAGCGATGACGCAAAAACTCCTCGCCTACGCGCTCGGCCGCCAGATCGAAGTCTACGACATGCCGACCGTGCGCAAGATCGTGCGCGATGCGCGCGCTGACGATTATCGCTGGCAATCGATCATCGACGGCATCGTCAAAAGCGGGCCGTTCCTGATGCGAATGGCGCCGATCGAAACCACCGCGGCGCCAGCGCCGACGGAAGCGCGCGTCACGCCCGCATCGGAATTGAAATGAGGCCGCCGCCATGATCATCAAGAAACTGTCCCTGAACCGGCGTACATTGCTCCGCGGCTTGGGCGCAGGGCTGGCCCTGCCGCTGCTCGACGCGATGACCCCGGCGCTCGCCGCCGCGCCCGCGCCGGTCAAGCGCCTGGGCGTGATGTATGTGCCCAACGGCATGTCGATGGATTACTGGACGCCAAAGACCATTGGCGCCCTGGAACTGTCGCCGATCATGCAGCCGCTGGCCCCGTTCCGCGAGCGCCTGCTGGTGATTACCGGTACGAACGCGCCGAGCATCACCGATTCAAGCCCGCACTCGCGCTCTACGACCGACTTCCTCACCGGCACGCCGCCAGGCAAGGCGCCGGGCGGCGGCGGCATGGCGGCGATCTCCATCGATCAGATGGTGGCCGAGCGCTTCGGCCAGCAGACGCAACTGGCGTCGCTGGAACTTGGCCTGGACAATATCGACGGCGCGGGCCTGTGCGACGCCAACCCCTGCATCATGGGCAATTGCATTTCCTGGCGCACCCCGACGCTACCGCTGCCGCCGGAGAACAATCCCCGCATGGTGTTCGAGCGCATGTTCGGCGATGCCGGCAGCACGGAAACCGCGGCGCGGCGCGCACATATGCGCCAGGACCGCAGCATTCTCGATTTTGTGACGGCTGACGCCGCCAACTTGAGGCGAGAACTAGGATCCGAGGATCGGTCCAGACTGGCAGAATATCTCGACAGCGTGCGTGACATCGAAACGCGAATCCAGATAGCCGAGGCGCAAAGCGCCAAGGAAATGCCCGTCGTGGCCCAGCCCTCGGGAATTCCCGCCACGTTTGAAGACCACGTCAAGCTGATGTACGACCTGCAGGTGTTGGCGTTTCAATCGGACATCACACGCGTGACCACTTTCATGTACGGTCGCGAATTCAGTGGCCGCACGTATCCGCAGATCGGCGTATCCGAAGGACACCATCCTCTGTCACACCACCAAAACGATGCGTCAAAGCTGGCCATGCTTGCCAAGGTCAACACCTACCATGTGCAGATGTTCGCGGATTTTCTGACCAAGCTGCGCAACACCAAGGATGGTGACGGCTCGCTGCTCGACAATATCCTGCTTATCTATGGCGCGGGGATGAGCGACAGCAATCTGCACTCGCCGATCAATATCCCGGTCATGCTGGTGGGGGGCTTTAATCAGCAGATCAAAGGCGGCCGGCACCTGAAATACAACGGCGATTGCTCGGCCAATCTGCTCGTAAGCGTGATGGACAAGCTGGGACTGCCGGTCGCGCGCGTCGGCGCCAGCACCGGCAAGCTCGACATCGACACGCTATGAAGCGCTCGCCGAGAAGCTGTAGCGTAACGCCGATAGGCGCACCGGGAGCGGATCGCATGTCGATTACCATCTCCAGTAGACCCTATCGCGGCGGCGGTCACGATCACTTCGAGCCCGAAGCCTTCCTTGTCCAGCCTTCTAGCCGACTGCCTTCCTGGCAGTGGCTGCATTGGGTCGAAACGGGTCTTTCGTTAGCACCCTTTGACAGCAGATCACGATGACTACGCCGCCAACTTCAACGTCGGCCGCAATCCCAGACGCCCCGCCATCACCAGCAGCATATCCGCGCTGAAATCCCGCCATGCACCCTTCATCAGCGCCGAAACCCTAGGTTGTGTGGTGCCGAGCTTTTTGGCGGCCTCACTCTGCGTCCAGTCATGTTTTTCGATGTGCTCGCGCAGCGCCGCCATCAACTCCGCGCGCATCTCCAGCACACGCGCTTCGGCCTCATCGAAGCCGAGATCGTAGAAAACGCTACGGCCTGCCGGAGTGACGTGGCGAGGACCATGCTCATTTCGGGTACGCTTTTTCATGACTCACTTCTTGGCCTGTTTCGGTCTCGGTATCGCTTTGAATCGCTGCTGGGCCAAATCAATGTCGCGCTGACTCGTCTTCTCTGTTTTCTTCTGAAAACAATGCAGCACATACACCGCCTCGGGACGCGTAGCCAGATAGATCACGCGATAGGCGCCGTTGGCATCCCGCACTCGGATCTCGTTGACACCGGTACCGGCCGTTCTCATCGGTTTCCAATTTTCCGGTTCGAAGCCGCGCTGCACGAAGTCCAGATTGAAGCCGGCGTCCCGACGCGCCTCCTCTGGAAATGCTTTCAGATCGTCGTGACTAGAGCCCATGAAATGCAGCGGCTTCCGGACGACCGACATCGCAGAATTATACTGTTACTAAATACTTATACAAGTAACTGGATAGCCAGTGAAATGCGGGCACCCCGAGAGAGGGAATCGCTCCTATTCCGGGGAAGCTGGCGCCAGAGCTGTCACTGACAGCGCAGAGGTGAGCGTAAGTAATGGATATTTATGGACTTTATTGGCGGAGAGAGAGGGATTC
>CAZGVE010000029.1:0-41713 GCA_964528845.1 uncultured Steroidobacteraceae bacterium
GGGTTCTCCGCGCTCTCGATCCGACATGTCTCGTCATCGAAGTAACCCAGATCGTACTGCATCAAGCTCACGAGCCAAACCTGCTCATCGACTCGATATGAACGTTCGACCTTGCCGTTCAGTTGCAGTCATCGACGGCGGGGCATTGATAGAGGCGCTTCCTGGGGCCCGGAATCCCGCTCAAGGAATTTGACGTCGATTCGTAGTCGGTGCCCGGGCTGCGGCTCCTCTTACGCCGGCCCAAATCGGTAGCGCTTGCGCAGATGCAGGATCCTGGAGACGACATAATGCGGTGCTGCGCGTGGAAACCCAGGAGGCGCTCGAGGCCGATCGCGCAGACCCGGGGCGCCGCGGCGCTTGTACCTGGCTCGCCATTTATAGACCGTTCCTCGGCAGCTCGCTGCGCTCTCGGATGATGTTCTAATGCGTGACAGGTGGTGAGGAACCATCGCAGCCTTGTATTTTTATTGCCCTGCTGTACTTTCTCTTACACAACATTACTAATTCGTCCGTCTGATGAATGGGTCCGAAGCGGCGCAGCTGAGTTGCATCGCCTAGGGAGGACACGATGATAAAGGTCTCCTCTCGCGTATCGCGTGCGGCCGCCCCGTGGTCGGGCGCAATCACGCTCGTTTCCATGGCACTCCTCTCGCCAGCGTTCGGTCAGGAATTTGCATCCTGGACGGGTGGCGGGAATACCTGGAGCAATCCGAACAATTGGCAGTGCGCCGACGGGCAGCACTGCGTACCGAATGGCGATTTTGGGGTGACGGCCAGCGACGCCGGCCTGATCACCGTGGACATTCCGGTGTCGATCGATGAGTTCGATGGCACCGGAACGACCTCACTGAGCCTCACCGGAACCTCGTTCTCGATCACCGGCAATAGCGACCTGCCGGGGGGCCTCGAGGTCGACAACGGCATTCTGGCGACGAATGCCACCATCAATACGGCCCACACGAACGGCGTCTTCGTCCAGGGCACGAATAGCTTCGCGGGCACCACGCTCACCGCGAGCGACCTGTTCCTGGATAACGGCTCGCTCGCGACCTCGAGCAACTCGACGCTCAATACCAATCTGACTGTCATTGGCAACCATGGCACCGCGACTGCGAACGTCACGAACACGACCTGGAACTTCGTGAGCCCGGGCTCCTCACTCATCCTGGGACAGTCCCCGGGTGTCTCGGGAACGATGACGCTCGGCACGGGTGCTGTCCTCAACTTCGACGGCAGCCAATTCAACGGCGGACTGCTCGTGGGCGGTAATGGCCACGGGGTTCTGACGATGACGGATGGGGCCACCATCACCTCGCAGGGTGGCATCCAAATCAGCATCGGCGATGGTCAGATGACCATGAGCGGGGGCGCGACCGCCAAGGTCGCCTCGTTCCTGGTGGGATTTCCGCCCGGCGGCACCTCCGCGCTCAACGTGCAGGGCGAGGGGACGCTACTCACCCTGGGCACCGTGCCCTCCGGCGGCATGAATGTGCTCGGTGGCACTGTCACGTTAAGCGACAAGGCGCAGGTGACGGGCGGCATTCTGGGCATCGACTCGGGAAACGTCACCGTCGACACCGAGGCCAATTGGACGGTCGCCGATACGACGAACTCCAATGACCTTTTCATCGGTCTTGGCACGGGTCTGGGCGGAACCGCTCCGGGCGTGCTGACGGTGCAGGGCGGTGGCACGGGCTCGAACCTCGGCGACGCCGTCATCGGGCTTGCACCAGGTGCTGAGGGATCGTTCGTGATCACCGGCAATGAAAGCGAGTGGAACGTTGGTGGCGCGCTGTACGTCGGCGAGCTCGGCACCGGCACACTCAATGTCGCTGCCGGCGGGGCGCTGACGACGGGCAAGGACAGCCAGGGCGTTTCCGCCTACATCGGCCAATCGGCCGCAAGCATCGGGACCGCGACCATCGAGGGTGACGGTACCGATTGGACGGCACATGGCACGGTGCAGGTGGGCGCAGCAAGCACCGGCACGCCGGCGGTTCCCGCGCAGGGCGATCTGCAGGCGCAACCGGAGATGACGAGCACGCTCGAGATCAAGGATCAGGCCGAAGTCCACGTCGACGACGACGTGTCCGTGGGCGTGCTGGCGGAGTCGAAAGGCGTCATCAACATGATGGGCGGCACGCTTGCAGTCGGCGGCACGCTGACGGTCGGGGACGGTGGCAACGGTACGCTCACGGCGTTCCCTGCCGCCGCCGATGACGAAGCCGATATCAGCAGCGTACGTGGTGTGCTCGGCGCACAGGTCGGCTCCAATGGCAGTGTCACACTCGGCTCCGCGCTCGGCAATGGTCTGCAGCCGACGAGCGCTCAATGGAAGATTCAACAATCCCTGGTCGTGGGTCAGGCCGGCATAGGTTCGCTGGATCTGGGCGGTACGCTCACCGATTCCTCTGCGATCATCGCGCAGCAAAAAACCGCCAATGGCGACGTCACCGTGGAGAACGGCGGCGAGTGGACCACCACCGGCAATCTGATCGTCGGTGATCAAGGGCAGGGCAGCCTTGAGATCCTCAATGGAGGAATGGTGCATGTTTTCGCCGGCAGTGTCCTCATCGGCAATCAGAACTAGGCCTTTCCCTCGAGTGCCGATGTCTTGGGGCAGTGCACGATCACGGAGGCTCTGACGGTCGGCTTCAATGGCGCCGCCACGCTGAAGATCGAGCAGGGCGGTACGGTCGCAAGCGGTGATGCTTTCATCGCCGAGAACGCCGGCTCACAGGGCGCGGTCACGGTCACCGATGCCAATTCCCTGTGGACAGCCAATGGGACGCTGTACGCCGGTGACGGCGGTACCGGGACGCTCAACGTCCAGAACGGCGGCCAGGTGACGAGCAACGCCGGTACGATCGGCGGCGTCGCCGGTGGCACCGGTACCGTGACGGTGTCGGGCACAGCTTCCTCCTGGACCGTCAATTTCATGGGCGCGATATCGAACCCCGGTGACGGCTTGCTCACGGTAGGTGATGGGGGCACCGGCACATTGACGGTCAACCAGGGCGGCCAGGTGCAGAGCCTCGCCGGCCTCGTCGGCAATAGCGCCGCCTCCAGTGGCACCGTCTCATTGACCGATGCGGGGACCAGCTGGTCGATGGCCAACGACCTTGTGGTGGCCGAGGCCGGCAGCGGTGTGCTCAGCGTGAGCAGCGGCGCGGCGCTGAGCAATGCGAACGCCAACATCGGCCACGCCACCGGATCGGTAGGTTCGGTCACCGTGGGCTCCGGCGGTACGTGGACACAGTCCGGCGCGCTGAGCGTCGGTACGGGCGGTCAGGGCACACTGGCAGTCTCGGGCGGCGGCACTGTCACGGACACCATGGCCTTCATCGCGCAGAACCCAGGTTCCGTGGGTGCGGCCACCCTCACCAATGCCGGATCGCAGTGGAGTACCTCGGGGCTGCTCACGATCGGCGCGGGCGGCAACGGCTCGGTCACGGTCTCGAATGGCGCCGCACTCAAGAGTGGCACGGCGCTGCTCGGGCGGGACGCGCATTCGACCGGCGCCGTGACCATTACCGGCACCGGGTCGACCTGGGCGGACACAGGAATGCTCACGGTCGGCAGTTCCGGTGCTGCGACGCTGACGATCAACTCTGGCGGCACGCTGACCAGTGCCAGCGCAATACTTGGCGATCTGGGCGGCTCCACAGCCACGGCTTCGCTCGACGGATCAGGGTCGAGCTGGAGCAACCCGGGACCATTGACGATAGCCAATTCCGGCGCAGCAACACTGCGTCTGACCGGCGGCGCGCAGGTGCACAGCGGTGCAGGATTCATTGCTTCACAAGTCGGCAGTAACGGATCCGTGATACTCACCGATCAGGGTTCGAGCTGGCAGTCTTCCGGCAACCTGTCGGTGGGGTCGGGAGGCACCGCGACACTTACCGCGTCGAACGGCGCGCACGTCGTCGATGCTGCAGGAATGATGGGTATGAACGCGGGGTCCAGTGGAACCGCCACGATCACCGGGACAGGCTCACTGTGGACCAACACGGGTCCACTGACCGTGGGCGGGGCGGGCAGCGGCCTGCTCGACATTGCGGCCGGTGGCAGCGTGGTCAGCAGCGCCGCCAGCATCGCGGATGCGGCGGGATCGAACAGCACCGTCGCCATCGATGGCTCGGGCTCGTCGTGGAACTCGGGCGCGTTGGCGCTTGGGAATGGCGGCACCGGGGCCTTGAACCTGACCAACGCCGCCGCGCTGGAGAGTACAGGCGTGAACATCGGCGCCGAGGCGAGTTCACAAGGCAGTGCGAACCTCAGCCACAGCCAGTGGACCGCAGGGACCATGATTGTGGGCGTGCTCGGCACCGGATCGGTCACGCTCAATCAGAGTGCCCTCTCTTCCGGAACCGTGATTTTTGGATCAGGCGCAGGGGCAAGTGGTCAGGCCTCACTTCAAGCGGGATCCTCCTGGAATGCCGGCGCAGTGACGGTGGGCGCCGCTGGTCAGGGAACACTGAATGTCGCTTCCGGATCCTTCGCCAGCACCGATGCCGTCATCGGTGGTACCAGTACCGGCACAGGCACGGTCTCCATTGGCCCTTCCGGCCAGTGGACGGCCAATGGCCTTGTGACGATCGGTGCGAATGGCTCGGGCGCGCTCACGGTGGATGCAGGGGGTAGCGTAGAGGTGGGCGGCAATGCTCAGGTCGCCAGTGGCGCCGGCAGCACCGGCTCGGCAACCATCGCGGGAAGCTGGAACGTGGACGGCAGCCTGCTCGTCGGCTCCGGAGGCGGCGGCGTCGTGTCGGTCCAGGACGGCGGTCAACTCAGCAGCAGCGTCGGAGTGATCGGCGGGACGCAGGGCTCGGTATTCGTCGACGGACATGGCTCGAGCTGGACTGCCACCTCGATCGCGATCGGTGGCAGCGGCGGTTCCGCGCTACTGAAGGTCTCCAATGGAGGCACGGTGTCGGCATCGCAGGTCACCGTAGGCACTGGCGGAACACTGGCGGGGCAGGGGGTGGTCGGCAATGTGACCAACAATGGCGGTGTCGTGACTCCCACCGACGGTCCCGGTGTCATGAGCATTGCAGGAAATTTCACTCAGAATTCCGGCCAGCTGGTGTTCGACATCGACGGCACGCAAAGCGGGCAGTTCGATCAGCTGCTGGTGAGCCAGCTGGCGCACTTCAATGGTGGCAGCATCGACATCAGATTTGGGCCCGACTTCGTGCCGTCCGCAGGGGACTTTTTCCAACTCATTCTGGCGAGCGGCGGCCTGATCGCAGGCAACGTCGGCGTCGACGTGAGCGGTTTGCCGGGTGGCTTTAGCTTCGCCGATGTCTTTGGACCGACGGGGCTCAGCTTGGCGCTATCGAGCGCCCCGGTCCCGTTGCCCGGCGCCCTGGAGCTGTTGCTGCTGGGGCTCGGAGGCGTAGCGCTGGTCAGCAGGCGCAGCCGTAGGGTCGCCTGCTCTCTGCCGGCACGCGGAGCATAAATCCGCGCGTCGGTCGTCCGCTGGAACACGGCCTATCGCCTGCGAATGCCATGGCTCGATCGCTTGCTGGACAGAGCTCGGGGGAGATCCATGCAAAATGCCACCGTGCTCCTTGCGGCGCTGATCCTGCTGCCCCTGCTGCCTGCTACCAGCGCGAGCGCCTCTGCTGCCCAGCGCATGAACAACGTCATAGCGGGCGAACTGGTGATCGATCCTCCGACTCTGATCAACCTTGGCTTTGAGTGGCTGATCAGCGGGGACGACAATCGCGACGCCCGGGTCGATGTCTTCTACCGCAAGCAGGGCGATCGCACCTGGCTAGCCGCCATGCCGCTCCTGCGTCTACAGCACGAGCGCGTGTACCAGGGTGAGGGCGTGTTCAATGTCGAGATGCCCAACATGTTTGCAGGGAGCATCCTCGACCTCGAGGAAAACACGAGCTACGAAGTGCGGCTGGTCTTGAGCGATCCCGACGGCGGAGGCGCGACCCGGGTCGTGAACGTGAAGACCCGCGCGGAGCCGATGCCGTCGGCAGGCGGACATATCTATCATGTCTATCCGCCAGACTGGAGCGGACCGAAGGAGCCCGGCGCGTTCGACGCGCTGATGTGCGCCTATAACTATTATTGCGGTGGCGGGGATACGCAGACCGCCGGGCGGCCCCGCGTGCAGCCGGGTGACGTCATTCTGATGCATGCGGGCACTTATCGTTATCATCCGGAATATTACACCGGCGATCACCGCATCAACGCTACGACACCGGTCGAAGGTACTTATTACCTCGCTGCCAGCGGCACGGCGGACAAGCCCATCGTCATCAAGGCCGCCGGCGACGGTGCGGTGATCTTCGACGGTGGCGGGAATTTCAATCTCTTCAACGTGAAGGCGGCAAATTACAACTATTTCGAAGGCGTGACGTTCCGCAACACCGAGATCGCGATCTGGGCCGGAACGCAGTTCATCGCCGGCTCCAGCGGCCTGACCGTGAAGCATTGCCGCTTCGAGAACATCAATCTGGGAGTCTGGAGCAACTGGTCCGGGTCCAGTAATTTCTATATCGCCGATAATTATTTCATCGGCCGCGACGATCCAGAGCATCTGATGGGATGGATCGGCGAGTTTTGGAAGCAGTTCAATGGCGTCGAAGGCCAGGTGTTCCCACCCAAACTGCTCTCCTACACGGCGGTACGCGTGTATGGCGGCGGCCATGTCATCGCGTACAACTATGTCGCCAATTTCCACGACGGTATCGATGTGGAGACCTATGGCAACCCGGACGGCTCCGATGCCATCCACGGCCCGCATTATCCGCCGCGGAAATTCTGGAACCGCCGGCCCGTATCGATCGACTATTACAACAATTACATGACGAATTTTCACGACAACGCATTCGAGATAGACGGTTCGATGCACAATATCCGTGTGATGCGCAACATGATGCTGAACTCGGCCTCGCAGCCCTTCTGCAATCAACCGGCAATCGGCGGCCCGATCTACTGGATCCGCAATGTCGCCTACAACGCACCCTTCGGGTCCGTGCGCATGAACAATGGCGCGCCGGGCGTCTACTTCCTCAACAACACGATCCTGGCGGAGACCGACGCCCGAACTACGGCCAACTCCCATTGGATGAACAATCTGCTGCTGGGGGAGAACGCTGCGGCCGAGATTTTCGCGGTCAACACTTACACCAACTACAGCTCGTCGGATTACAACGGATTCCGCGTCAATCCCGGCGCTGCCACCAGTTTCGAATGGAATTCACCCGCGTGGGGCGTGGCGCAGGATTACCGCGACCTGCTGGCGGCAGCGGACGGCGTGCAGACGCCGCCTGACAAGTTCCTGGTGCAGCGTCGCTACGCGACGCTGGCCGAATACAGCGCTGATACCCATCAGGACACGCATTCGGTGCTGCTGGACTATGATGTTTTCATGCATGTGCCGATGCTCGACGCCAAGGACCTCCACACGGTCCAGAAGCTCTACAAAGCCGAGGATCTGGACTTTCGCCTGAGGCCGGGGTCGGCCGCGGTGGATCGCGGCGCGGTGATTCCCAATGTGACGGATCACTACAGCGGCGTCGCGCCCGACCTGGGCGCGCTGGAAAGCGGCGCACCGATGCCTCACTACGGGCCTCGGTCCTGAGGGTCGCTCGGGGTGTGAACCGGTCCGGTCAATCGGAACTCCCTAGAATGTCCGCGTCCGGACCGTGGCCGCGGGTGCACTATAGAACGGCTCCATCAACGCAGCGTCGAGCCGCCGCGCGAGTTCGCGCACCCACGGCGCACGCAGCAGCTCGAAATGTCGACCGTCCAGCACCGCCTCGATGCATCGATTCCGGGTCATGCTTTGGACCAGGCCGGCATCGCTGGCGGCACAGCCCAGTCTCGAGTCTGCTGCGCGCCACGAGTACACCGGAGCGCTGACCGGCCCCATGTCCCAGCTTCGCACCAGATTGGCATGGCGGGTGAATAGCTCGAAGAATCCAGTGAAGCCCGGCCCTCCGGCGCCCCCCACGCCAAGCCCGTGCGTCGACAACCATTCGAGAATGATGGGCAGCTGTTCCGTCTCGCTGTTGGCTGCAAGCGCCCTGCTTGCCAATGCCGCCGCGGACTGTGCGAGCGCGCGCGCTGACAGCCGTTGCGTCAGCCCCGCTTCCCGCGTCAGATGCTCATAGACCTCTGCGATCAGCTCCTGCAGCACTGCTGCGCGCGAATGCTCCGGGTCGAGCACGGTGATTGGCGCATCGATCAGGCCGACCCAAGCGACCCTACGGCCACGCCGCTCCAGCTTGGAGGAGGTCGCCAGTGCCAGCAGACCACCGAGCGAAAATCCTGCCACGCACACTTCTCCGTTCGGGCACGTGGCCTCGATCAGCCCGGCGTAGGATCCTGCCATGGCGTCAATTGATGGCCATTCCTCCGGGAAGCCTGCCAGCACCCGTGACCGGATGGCGTGGATGGGGCCGCTGGGACGCAACCGCGTGACCAGCTCGTCATAGATATGGATCGTTCCGCCGGCAGAGTGCAGCAGGAACAGTGGCGCGCCCTCGCCGTGGGCACGCAGACACTGCACTTGACCGAGCGCTGGTCCCGCTGACGCGGCGGGTGGTGGGTCATCGCAACGCTCGAGCAGCTCGAGTGCAATGCCGGCCATGCCCTGAATGGTGGCTGCCGTCGATAAGCTGTTGGAGGGCAACGCGACGCCCAGCAGCAGCTCGAGGCGATTGACCAGTTCAAAGGCCATCAGGGAATCCAGCCCCAAGTCCCGCAACGGCCGGCGCGCATCGAGTCTGGCCGCAGGAATGCGCAACACCTGCGCTGCGCTGTCGCGAACCCCGTCGACTACCAGCGCCATACGATGTGCGCGCGGCGCGGCAAGAATCACCTGGCGCAAATCGTGCCGCTGCTGCGAGGGCCCGGACGGCGCGCCTCGCAGCAGCTGCGCGAACTTCGGCGCCGCGAGCGCAGCGCCGTCCGCACGCGCCATAGCCGCCCAATCCACGCGCAGCACACCGATCTGAATGGCACTCGTCTGCAGGAGCCTTCCGAGTAGCGCATTGGCCTGTGCCGGCATGATCTGCGCAATGCCGCGCCCGGCAAGCCGTTCGGCGATCTGCGGACTGCGCTCGAGGATCCCCACTTCGCCGAGGGCGCCCCAGTTCACCGTCAACGCCGGCAGGTGCTGCGTGCGCCTGTAGTGCGCCAGCGCATCGAGGAAGCTGTTGGCCGCCACGTAGTTCGCCTGGCCCGCCGCGCCCAGCAGCGAGCTCACCGAGGAGAACATTACGAAACAATCCAGCGCCAGGGCCTGCGCCGCGCAGTGCAGATTCCACGCACCGGCGACCTTGGGCGCCATCACGCGCGCAAAGCGCTCGGCGGTCAGCTGCATCACGATTCCATCGTCGAGTACCATCGCCGCATGGAAAATCCCGCGCAGCGGCGGCAGCTCTCGTGCGGCCTGTCGGAACATCCGCGCAACGGCGTGCGGATCACTGATATCGCTCCGCGACAGCACTACCTGGGCACCACGCCGACGCAGCTGCGCTACGGCGCGGCGGGCGGCCGGAGTGCTCGCGCCGCTGCGGCCGCAGAGCAGCAGGTGTCGCGCGCCGCAATCGACGAGCCATTGCGCCACGCGCAGCCCATAACCGCCCAGTCCGCCGGTGATGAGGTAGCTCGCCGCAGGCTCGAGCGCCAGGCGCTCGGGTACGGGCGCGGGCTGTGGGCGGACGGTCTGCCCACGCACCAGCAGCACGATCTTGCCGATGTGCCGCGCTTGCGCCATGCGCCGGAACGCCGCCGGCGCCTGCGTGATCGACACCTGCTCGTGGCGCAGGGCGCGGAGCTTGCCGGTGGCCAGCAGGCTGCCGATACGCTGCAGCATGGAGCGCACCCGTTCCGGCTGCTGCGCCATGATCTGCCCCATATCGATCACGTGCACCGAAATGTTGTTGCGTAGTGCACGCAGGCCGAGCGGGGCATTGGCGTACACGTCACGCTTGCCGATTTCCAGGAAGCGGCCGCCCGGCGCCAGTGTCGATACGCCTGTTGCTATCGCGTCTCCGGCCAGTGAATTGAGCACGAGATCGACGCCGTAGCCACTGGTCAATACGCGAATCTGATCGCCGAAGGCGAGTGATCGCGAATCCATGACGTGGCGGATGCCGAGCTTGCGCAGATAGGCGCGCTTGGCCGCGCTGCCTGCCGTCGCATAGATTTCGGCGCCGGCGAGCTGCGCGATCTGGATCGCAGCGAGGCCGACGCCGCCGCTGGCGGCGTGGATCAATACGCGCGATCCCGCGCCGATGCGGCCCAGTTCGTGCAGCGCGTACCAGGCGGTCATGAACGCCACCGGGATCGTAGCCGCCTGCGCGAAGCTCATGCGGGCAGGCTTGGCGATGACGGCGGACTCCGGCACCGTGACGTGGGAGGCGAAGCAGCCCGCGCCATTGGCGATCACCGCATCGCCGATCGCGACGCTGCGCACGCGCGCGCCTACCGCGATGACCCGTCCTGCACACTCGTCGCCCAGCAGCGAGTCGCGATCGGTCGCCATTGGATAAATGCCGAGGCACTTCATGACGTCGCGGAAATTCAGGGCCGCGGCGCATACCGTGATTTCGACCTCGTACGGGCCTGGCGGTCGGCGCGGCACCGCAACGGGCGCGAGCGCATCGAGGACGCCAGAGGCCGGTATCTCCAATCGATAGGCGGCGGCTCGACTCGCAGTGCCGGTCGGCGGATGCTGCTCGATACTGGTGTGCACGAGGCGGGGGACCCAGCGCTTGGGGCCACGCCACGCTACTTCGGATTCCAGGTCGCGAGCAGTGAGCTCGCGATACAGCACCTGGGCGCTGCGCACAGCGGGGCCGGGAGCCAGATCGATCAGCCGGCAGCGCAGCGCCGGTGACTCGTTCATCAGCGTCCGGGCCAGGCCGAGCGTCGGGGCCTGCGCGAGGGCCAGCTGCGAAGTAGCCGGAGCTGCCTGCGCGCCCTGGGTCACGACGGACAGTGGCGCCGCGCAGCCGCACTGACCGAGCGCCTGCACCAGATGCAGCAGACTGTGACAGCCGAGAGCTTCGGCCCGGTGCAAGCCATCCAGGCTGAGCTCAGGCGTAGCGGCCGAATCCAGACTCCACAGGTGCACGATGCCGGCCACCGGTCTGTCACCCGGCAGAGCCGCGAGCAGCTGTTCGAATTCGGCGGCCGAGATTCCACCGAGCTCGAAATGATCCTCGCCCAGGCGACGAAAGGCGGCCCCGCGAGTGACCAGGACCGGATGGGCGCCGCGCCGTCTGAGCAGTGCCGCCGACCGTCCGGCTATGCCCCCACTATCCGCGAGCAGCAACCAGGTGCCGATCGGTGCGCGGCGAGTCGCGGTCGGCGCAGCTTTGGGTGCCTGGACCCGCCACTGCGTTTCGTAGAGCCAGGACTCCGGCGCTTCAGGGCGCGCCGCAGGGCCTGCGCGCACGGCCTCGACACGATATCCCTGCACTTCCACCAGTACCCGCCCGCGCGCATCGAGCAGCTGGAAATCGGCGCTCAACGCATCGGCGCTGGCCTGGACGAGTACGGCGCGACAGAAAAGTATCCGGCCTACGGCAGCGTGGAAACGCAGGCGCTCGATGCGCGCCGGCAGCCAGGTGCGACGCCCCCGCAGCTCCGGTGCGGTGAAGAGCAGCACCTGCGAGCACGCGTCGAGCAGCGCCGGGTGCAGGTGGTATCGCTCGGCATCGGCCCGCAGGGATTCGGGCAGACTGATACGCGCGAGGGCCTCGCCTGGCCCGCGCCACAGCGCGGTGATGCCGCGAAATGCCGGGCCGTAGCACAGACCGAACTGCTCGCAGGTTCCATAGACTTCGGGCGGCGTCAGCACGCTGGTAAGGCGGCCCTTGATCGGCCGAAGTGCGATAGGCGACGGCGTGGCGGCGGCCAGGCGGCGCACCTGCGCCGTCGCATGCAGGGTCCAGGAATCGGCCAATTCAGCGCTGCGGCTCGAGATCGACACCATGCCCTGCTCGGCCGACCAGGCTGTCTGCAGCTGTACGACCGCCTGGCCCTCGGGCAGCACGAGCGCCTGTCTGAATTCGATACTCCCGAGTTCCAGCCGTTCGCTGTGCAGCCGGTTGGCGCCCATTGCCAGCGCAGCCTCGATATACGCAGTGCCGGGATAGATCACGTGCTCGTGCACACGGTGATCCCTGAGCCAGGCGAACGCATCCAGGTCCAGCCACGCATTCCACGTCGGCGTCGAGCTGCGCAGTCGCGTTGTCAGCAGCGGGTGCAGCGGGGATTCCAGTCGCGCGTCGTGCATGACCGGCGCCTCGCACCAGTGACGTTCGTGTCGCCACGGGTAGCGCGGCAGCGCCGTCTCGGCGCGCGCATCGGGATACATCGCGCCCCAATCCATCGCCGCGCCTGCAACCTGGAGACGCGCGAGACTGCCGAGGAGCGTGCGCTGCTCGGGCTCGCCGCGCCGCAGCGAGGCGACCACGACGCCGGTAATGCCTTGCGCGCTGAGCGCGTCGTTGATCGCATCCGACAGCACCGGATGAGCACCGATTTCCAGAAACCGCCGATATCCCGCGTCCGTCAGCGCGCTGATTGCTGTGCCGAAGCGGACCGGCGCACGCACGTTGCGCCACCAGTAGCTCGCATCGAGGGCGACGCCAGGCTCAAGTGCCCCGGAAACAGTCGAATAGAATGGCACACCGCCTGCCTCGGGACGGATCGAGCCGAGGGCCCGCAGTAGCTCACTGCGCACCGGATCCATCTGTGCGCTGTGAAAGGCATGCGTGACCCTGAGAAACCGATGGAACGTCCCGTTGCGCTCACAGCGGGCCGCGATCTCGGTCAGGTCCGCGGCATCGCCCGACAGGGTGGTCGATTTCGGGCCATTGAATGCGGCCACGCAGACGCGTCCGGCGAACTCGGTCGCGATGCTTTCGGCCTGCGCTGCGTCGACGCGCAGCGCGAGCATGCGCCCGCCCAACGGGGCCGCCCGCATCGCCTGACCGCGGTGCCAGATGACGCGCGCTGCCTGCTCGAGACTGAGAATGCCGGCGACGTACGCGGCGGCCACCTCGCCGATGCTGTGCCCGCAAACTGCGGCCGGCACCAGACCTAAGGATTGCCAGAGTGCCGCGAGCGCCACCTGCACGGCGAAGATAGTCGGTTGCGCCACGGCCGTGTCCTGCAGCTGCGAGGCGGCCTCATCGGCCGTCAGCTCCTGCAGCAGCGACCACTCACCCCACTGTCGGAACAGGCGGTCGCACTCGGCGAGGGTGGCCTCGAAAACCTTTTCGGTCCGCAACAGCTCACGGCCCATGCCCCACCACTGCGGGCCCTGGCCGCTGAACACGAAAACGGTGCGCCCGTCGTCGGACGCCGTGCCGGCAATCACATCAGGATGGGGCTGATCGGCCAGGTAATGCTGCAGCCCGGCCCGCACTTCGACTACAGACTCTCCCAGCACGCACAGTCGGTGCGCGAGCCGCGAGCGTTTTACGGCGGCGGCAGCGCAGAGCGCATGTGCCTCGGTGATCGGGTGGTCGAGCTGCTCGAGATAGTGGCCTGCGGCAGCGCGCAGGGCATCGCCATTGTGAGCCGAGATCGGCAGCAGCAGCGGGCGGCTCGCCGGCCGGGCCGCGGCGCGCCCGGTGGTGCTCGGAGCAGCCTCGAGGATGACATGGGCATTCGCCCCGCCAAAGCCGAACGCATTGACCGCGGCGAGCGCCGTGACCGCGGTGCGTGGGAACGGCTCGAGCGCGCGCACGACGCGCAGGTTCAAGGACTCGAAGTCAATCGCGGGATTCGGGTGATCGCAATGCAGGCTCGCCGGGATCTGCCGGTACTTGAGGATCAGGGCCACCTTGATCAGACTGACGATGCCGGAGGCGGCTTCGAGATGTCCGACGTTGCTCTTGACCGAGCCGATACGGCACGGCTCCCGGCGGTCGGCACCGAGCGCCGCGCCGAGCGAGCGCGCCTCGATCGGATCGCCGACGGCCGTGCCGGTACCGTGGGCCTCGACGTAGCTGATATGACCGGGAGCGATGCCAGCCGCAGCGCAGGCCTGGCGGATCACGGCTTCCTGGGCCGCGCCGCTCGGGACCGTCAGCCCGCTGGTGCGACCGTCCTGATTGATCGCGGTGGCCCGAATCAGTGCGTAGATGCGGTCGCCATCGCGTTGGGCGGCGGACAGAGGTTTCAGGATGATCGCGCCAACTCCCTCGGCGCGTACGAAGCCATTGGCATTGGCATCGAACGCCTTGCATCGGCCGTCAGGGGAGAGCATCGACATGCGGCTGAACGCGGTGAAGGTGTCCGGGCCGAGCAATGCGTTGACGCCGGCAACCACCGCAAGCTCGCACTCGCCCCGCCACAGACTAAAGGCGGCCAGGTGGCACGCGGTCAGTGCCGAGGAGCAGGCCGTATCGGTCACCAGGCTCGGGCCGCGCAGATCCAGGCAATAGGAAATGCGATTCGCAGCGATACTCAGACTCGAGCCCGTCGCCGAATAGGTGTCCGAGACATCGCGCTCGCCGGAAGGGTTCTGGAGCGATCCATAGTCCGTCGTCGAGGCGCCGACAAACACACCAGTGTTCGAGCCGCGCAGCCGCTCGAGCACCTGCCCCCCGTCTTCAAATGCCTCCCAGGTCGCTTCCAGCAGCAGTCGCTGCTGCGGATCGATGCTGTCGGCCTCACGCGCCGAGATTCCAAAAAATCCCGGATCGAATTGATCGATGCCGCGGATGAATCCACCCCATTTGGAGATGGATTTGCCTGCCCGCCCTGGCGTCGGATCGTAGTGGGCGGCAATGCTCCACCTATCCGGTGGAACCTCCTGGATGGCATCGGTGCCGGCACACAGCATCTGCCAGAAGGTCGAGGGCGAGTCGGCGCCCCCGGGCAGCCGGCAGCCGATGCCGATGATGGCGAGCGGTTCGTTCATGGCGGGGAATAAATCAGTTCAGTTGCGGAATCATAAAGGCTACCGACCAGCGCTCGCTTGCTTATCCGAGCGCGCGCCGGCACTCTTGAACGGATCAGGCCGAATTCCCCACGGACGACTTTGGCTGCCAGCGCCTGCATGAAGGTGCGGGCGGTCCGGGACACATCAGTACGCATGTTGCAGTTCACCGAGGTCGAGAAGACTTACGGCAGCGGCCAGCCAGTGACGGTGCTGCGCGGCCTGAATCTGCGAATTGCATCGCTCGAGCGCGTCGCCGTCATGGGGCCGTCCGGGTCAGGAAAATCCACACTGCTTCATCTTGCCTGCGGACTGGACCGGCCCACTTCGGGTTCAGTCAGCGTGGACGGCGTGGAACTATCGAGCCTGGGCGACGATGCGCGCACGCGGTTACGGCGCGAGAAGATCGGCATGGTATTTCAGACTTTCAATCTTCTACCCACGCTTACCGCCACGGAGAATGTCGCGCTGCCGTTGAGGCTTCAGGGCATCGGCAAACGCGATGCGGATGAGAGGGCCAATGGCATGCTCGGTCGCGTCAGTCTGCAGCATCGCGCCGCGCACCGGCCCGATCAGCTCTCCGGAGGCGAACGTCAGCGCGTGGCACTGGCGCGTGCATTGATCTTCCGACCGCCGCTGCTGCTGGCCGATGAGCCGACCGGAAATCTGGATGCCGGCACGGGTGAGGAGATCCTCCGGCTGCTCGATGATCTGCAGCAGGAATATCAGAGCACACTGCTGATGGTGACGCACAACCCCGAGGCCGCCGAATATTGTCAACGCATCGTCACCCTGCATGCCGGCCGCATCGTGAGCGATGAGCGCACCGGGGCTTCCGGCGCCAGTCCCGCCTGATGCTCGCCGCGCTTTCGCAAATCAGCGTCCGGCAATGGCGGACGCACTGGCTGCGGGTAGCGCTGACAATTCTCGGAATTGCGCTGGGCGTCGGCGTCTATTTTGCCGTCAGTACGGCCAACGCCGCGCTACTCGACTCTCTGGCGCTGACGGTGGAGCGACTCGCAGGTCAATCGACCCTGGAAGTGAGCGCCGGCGAAACCGGATTTCCCGAGGCGGTGCTGGATCGCATAAGGAGCACCGCGGGCGTCGCGATCGCCGAGCCAGTCATCGAGGTGATCGTTCATACCGGCTACGCCGATGACGGCAATCTGCTGATCCTGGGCGTCGACACTACCGGAGATCAGCAGCTGCGCCGGTACCAGTTCGATCTGAGCCAGTCGCAGCTCGCCGATCCGCTCACGTTCCTGGCGCAGCCCTACTCGATCCTGATATCTCGCGCCTACGCCGATCGTCATGCGCTGCACATCGGTGACCGCATCCCCATCTTCACCGCCAATGGACGCAGGGACTTTATCGTTCGGGGAATGTTCCAGCCAACCGGCATCGGCGCCGTCTTCGGCGGCAACATCGCCGTGATGGATATCTATTCCGCGCAGGTCGTCTTCCAGCGCGGCCGCAATTTTGATCGTATCGATCTGAAGAATGCTGCCGGGACGAGCATCGAGGCGCTCAAGGGCCGGCTGCGCGCGCAGCTGCCGCCCGGGATGGAGGTCGCGGAGCCGCAGGTGCGCGGCCGCGCACTCGAGAATACGGTTACTGCGATGCGGATCGGCATGCAGATCACCAGCTTCATTGCCCTGCTCGTGGGTGTGTATCTGATCTTCAATTCCTTCACGATCGCCATCAGCCAGCGCTGGAAGGAAATCGGAATCCTCCGGTCCCTGGGCGTGGAGCGACATTGGATCAATGCGATGTTTCTGCTCGAGGCGCTGGCGATGGGCGTGATCGGGTCATTGACGGGCGTGGTGGGCGGATTCCTTTCGGCCTCGATGGCCAATCGGATCATGGGCTCGATCGCGGCCTCTGTTTATGGCGTGGTCTCCACGGACGTGGCTCCTGCACTGCATCCCGACCTGCTGCTGACGGCTGTTGGCCTGGGCATTGCGGCCTCGCTGTCCGGTGCGTGGCTCCCCGCGCGCGCCGCCTCGCATCTCGATCCGATTCTGGCCCTGCACAACATCGAGGCCCGGCAACGGGAAGCCACGCTCGGCTGGGGGCGCTTCGGGCTTGGCGTATCGCTGATGCTTGCGAGTTCGCTGCTGATCGCCTTCTCGCCGGCACGGGTCGGAATGACCTCGCAATTTGCGTTCGCCGCGGTGCTGCTGCTCGGGTTGACCATACTGATGCCGGCGCTGGTGCATTGGGCGGCACGACTGCTGCGACCGGCGCTGGACTGGCTCGGTGGCTCCGAGGGAGCGCTGGCGGTCGATGCGATGATTCAGTCCCCGCGCCGCAGTGCTGCGACCGTGGGTGCGTTGATGATCAGCCTGATGTTCGTATTCTCCACGGCAGCGTACATCCAGAGCTATCGCCAGATGATTGATCGATGGACCAACCGCGTGCTCAATGCGGATCTGTTCGTGGCCACGTCGGCCCTGCTGCGCTCGACCTCCTACCATTTCAGCGAGGATCTTGGCCGCCGCATCGCGGCCCTGCCCGGAGTGCGACGCATCGAAAACGTTCGCTTCACGCTGACTCCCTATCGCGGGGACAGCGCGGCGCTGATCGCGATCGAGATGGATGGATTTCTGGCACGCGCTGCTGGAGCGGTCAGCGGCGGAAGCGATGCGACAGTGCGCAGCCTCATGCCCAGGGGGGAGGGGCTCCTGATCTCCAGGAACTTCGCGGCCCGCTGGGGCACACGCGTCGGTCAGCGCCTGCAGATCAATTCGCCGGGCGGAGTGCTTGACCTCCCGGTCCTTGGAGTCCTGGAAGATTACCGGTCCGACAAGGGTTCGATATTCCTGGATCGCGCGCTGTACCAGCGCTACTGGCACGATGACGCGGTCGATTTCGTGGACATCACGCTGCAGCCGGGACAGGATCCCGCTGCCATGAAGCAGCGGATCGAGCAGCTCACGGCCGGCACCGAGCACGCGCTCGTATATACCAATGCCGAGTTCCGAGGCTGGATCTCCGGTCTGGTCGATCAGTTCTTCCTGTTGAACTACATGCAGCTGGTGGTCGCGGCAATCGTCGCCGTGGTCGGCATCGCCAATACGCTGCTGATCTCGGCCGCCGAACGTCACCGGGAATTTGGCGTGCTGCGGGCCCTGGGTGGCCTGCGCTCCCAGATCAGAAAGCTGGTGCTGCTCGAGGCGGTCACAATTTCGATCATCGGAGTGCTCATCGGCGCCGTGGCCGCCGTCATCAACATTCAGTTCATGTCGCACACGGTATCCACGGTACTGGCCGGTTACGATGTTCCCTACACTTTCCCGTGGATGGTGGTCGCTGCCAGCGTTCCGCTGGTCATGGCGGTATCCTTGCTGGCGGCCTGGGTGCCGGCGCGCCGGGCCATGCAGGTGCAGGTCATCGAGGCCATCGGCTATGAATAGCCGCCCGTCCTCGAAGCTGCGCATCGCCGCCGTGGCCTCCCTGGTTGCCCTGGCCGCCATGGACTGCGCGTTGGTTCTCGCGGCGGACCTCGCGACTCCGGATGCGCACGCGATCATGGCCACCGTGTACGCCCAGGACAGCAGCCGCGATACGATCGCGAGGGCCAGCTTCGAGATCACCGACAGCGACGGACAGCATACCCAGAAGAAGTTCAGCTACCGGCGCTTTGGCGCATCGGGCAACACCCGCACGATGGTGGTGTTCACGGACCCGGAGGATGTGCGTGGGGTCGCACTGCTGTCGATCACGAAGGCGGGCGCACCCGCGGCCCAATACATGTTCATTCCGGCGACCGGCCGCGTGCGCAGCGTCGCGCCCCAGCAGCAGTCCGCCCGCTTTCTGGGCACTGATTTCACGTTTGAGGACATTCAGGACCATCAGCTCGAGGATTTCTCGTATCGCCTGCTCGGCAGCGGCGAATTGATCGACGGCCATCGAACCTACAGGATCGAGGGAAGCCCCGTCAGTGCCACGACGTCGCAGTACAAGCTCATCGACTATTGGGTGGCGCAGGACGTACCGGTGATCATTCACACGGAAATGTTCGATCAGCAGGGGGCGAAAGTCCGTGTGCGGCATGCGAGCGACATCAAGCGGGTGGCGGGCATCTGGGGCGCCAGAAATACCGAGATCCAGACGGTGCGCGAGGGCACGCGCACGGTACTGCGCATCCATGACATCCGGTTCAACACCGGGCTGACCGAGCAGCAATTCACGCCGGAGGCGCTGGAGGCGCTTCACTGGTAGCTCATGGTGAATGTCGCCTGCGCATGAACGCTGCCTGCAGACAACGAGGCCGGCGCGGTGCCGGCAGGATTGGTGTCGTCGCGATAGTACTGCACCGTGAGCGGGATACCATTGATGCTGCTCGATGGGCCCAGCAGCCATTGATGTGTCGTGCCCGCGGCAGCCGAATCCGGTCCGAAATCGACCGGTCCGACGCTGTTCAGGATCCGCAATTTGACCCCCTGGGCCGTTGAGCCTGCGGCGAGCGTGAGCAGCGAAGTGGTGTTGGTTGGCGTCGTCACATCGCTCAGGGTGATGTAGACGTTGGCTCCGGATGCGCAGTTCAGGTTGATGGGAAATTGCGTGTCCCCGCCCGTCTTGCCAACGGCACTCAATGCGCTCAGCGATATGATCGGCATATTCACGTTCACATTCGGAGTCGTTACGGTGCACGTGATCGGTACGACGGCGCTGCTGCCGGCGCTGGTGGCGAGAGTGTTGGTGATGCCGGTGCTCCAGCTGCAGGCGCCCGTCGGAGTGAAAGTGACGGTCACACTCGGCAGCCCTGAGAGCGTGTAGCCGGAGACCACCTGGCCCGTCACCACCAGATTTGCCTGGATGCCGGGGAGGGCTCCATTGCCGGGCGGGCTGATGGTGCCCGAGGCATAGCCTCCGTTGGTAGAGGTGATCAGCGTCTGCACGGCGCCATTCACGACGAAGAAGCTCACCCCGATGCCGTTCACGCTCGTTTGATAGATGCCGCTTCCCGCCGACAGCTCGGTGCCATTGACCGTGACCGTCTCGATCAGCGCACACGTGATTCCGGTCGCAGTGGCGACGGCCACGGCGCGGGCCACCTGGCTGCCTGCGGCCGCGTCCCTGGGAACGGAGTAGGGGCCGGAGGGAGAAAACGACAATGTGCCAGGCGAGTAGCTGACAGTCTGCGCAATGGCCATGGCGCCGACCAGCAGCGACAGCAGGCTGCACGCGACCCGTGCGAGCCATCGCCGTGACACCGGCATCTCGCGGCTCATGATTACTGCCGACCTGCGTTCCTGTCCATGTCCGGCTTGCCGTTGGCGCTGAGCTTGCTCCGTGACACCAGAACGACGCCGCAGGTGGAGTCGATTCGGACGAAGGGCCCGTCACCTTCGTGCTTAGGGGGTAAATGGTACTCGAAGGCGCATTGCTGATCGGGCGCATCGCCCCAGCGGGCGGTCAATGTACCTGTCTCCGCGATGCCACGCAGGTAGATGCCGCCATCCTGGCCGGCCAGTCCGACTTCGCTACCTCGGGAATCGTAGACGCTGGCACCAAATGGAACGACCGATCCATCCGGCAGATGGGCGGTGACCAGGACGGCGCGTCCACCCACGGTCTGGAAGCGGATCATCACGACGGCATTGAGCCGGGGGGCAACGGATTCGCTGGTGCTCTTGAACTCCACATCCGGGGAAACGGCGTCGTCTGGGTCGAGGTTGATGCTGTTCAGCCGGTATGGCAGCAGGAAGGGTAGCACCGCATACCCCGCGTGGTTGATGGTCGTACCAATGTTATTGGTTACACGGGCCCCTTCGGCCCCAATGGCTTCGACGATACCAATCGTATCCGTCATCTCGTTCGCCAGGGTGATGCCTCCGGGGTGGACTACCAGTCCGCCCGTGGCTCCGAGGGACTGCTGGGCGTAGCCGGTACCCTCGCTGGCGCTGGCGGAGACGCCGGCGTAGGCACCACGGTACTGGCCGCTCGCCGTATAGGAATTGTCTCCCGCAGACTGGCTGGCTGAGGCGCTGTAGTTGAACTGGCCGTTCTGCCCCCAACTGCCGTTGATGACCTCCTGTCCGCCGCGGGTACGGACGTTGCCGGTCGAATCCTGATTGAAGCTGGTGGAAAGCATCGGCGAGTGTGGAGAATGACCCAGCGGAAGTGAGAAGTTGAGCTGCACCCGGCTGTCCGGGTTTCCCGTCAAGGCGTCGTTCTGGCGTGCCGCCGAGATGCTGTAGCTCAGATTCCAGCCTTCAAATCGAAAATGGTTGGTATAGCCGCCCTGGAATTGCGTCGTAGTGTGCGGCGAATGCCAGTAGTTACGCACCGAAGCCGTCAGATACAGGTTTCCCCACCGACCCGGCAGGCTCTGGTTGATATTGATCAACCACTGGCTGCGCGCGCGATCCACGGCGGCGGAGCTCGTGCCGTCCCGCGCCGCCTGCCAGGCTGCCTGCGCATCGCTGAAAGAATAGAAGCCGCCGGACGAGTAGCGGTACGCGGCGAGTGTGAGGTCCGTATTGGTGTCGCGTACGAGCTTGCTGTAGCTGAAGCGCCAGCTCTGGCCGCTGGAGGCAGCGGTGTCCGTGATGGACGCCCTGGCCTCGGTCATATCGACCGCAACGGCTCCCAGCGCCGTGTTGACGGCGATCCCAAGCAGCGCGGCGCCGTAGTGCTGTCCGCCCACGGCGCCGGTATAGCCGGTCAGGAAGCTGTTGAGTCCATGCTGTAGCGTCGCCTGCGCGAAACGCTCGGCGCCGGTGAGCGATGGCTGCTGCACTTCACCCGCCACGGCGCTGTAACGCCACACGCCGGGACGCAGCAGTTGTACCAGTGACGCATAGGGAACGCTGAAGCTGTCCTGGCTGCCGTCGGCCTCATAGACCGTGACCCGCAGGTCACCGCCGTAGCCGGTGGCGTAAAGATCGTTGATCTCGAACGCACCTGGCGATACGGTCGTCTCCAGAATGGTGTTGCCATTCTGCGTAATGACGACGCGCGCATTAGTACGCGCGATCCCATGCACGACCGGCGCGTACTCGAGCTGCGAATCCGGCAACATCTGATCGTCGCTCGCCAGCGATACCCCTCGATATCCAAAGCTGTCGAAGACCGCCCCATCCGTAAAGCTGTCTCCTATTGTCAGGTCGCCACGGATCGCAGGGATGTCGTGAGCGAGGTAGGTGGCGATATTCTGATACGTGGACGGCTGCCCCGAGGAGGCCTCGACCGAGGATCGCTGACGCAGGTGCCAGCTGCCGAAATTGATCCCCGCGGTCAGATCCAGGTGACCGACGGAGCTCGAGATCCCAAAGCTCTTCGCGTGATAGGCGTTCAGGTTGTAGCCCAGCGTGGCCGAGGGCACCCCGGTGTCCCAGAACTCCGGAGCGACATAGCCGCGCGGCTTGCGCAGCATTGCGGCCTGGGGAACACTGATGTCGAGCCGCAGCTGGGACAGATCGAATGTCACCGAGGAATCGTCAATGATTCCCTTCAGATCCACGCAGCCCTCTGTCTGAGCCTGTCGCATCAGGGCCCGGGCGCCCGCGGAGAGCTTTTCGAAGTCGAGCCCTATCCGCTCGATCAACGCGCGGTCGATGCATGGCAGAGCGATATCGCTGTCGGGCTGGGCAATGAAGCGCACCGAAGCGCGTCCCATCCATTTGCCATTGATCAGCAGATCCACCGTGTAGTCTCCCGGAAGCACCGGATTGCCACGGGAGAACCGGGATACATCGACCTGGGATCCACCCTGCAGAAAGGCCGGATTGAACTGAACCTGCGGTGCCTCGGCGGCCGGCGAAGCCACCGGAAACAGCGCAACGAGCGCGTACGCAATCGCCGGGCGCGACCGCCTCAAGTACTCCTGAAGAGTCGGTCGGGCAGCCCCCTCGCGATTCGGCACCGCCGCGTCATCCGGATCAGCGCACCGAGGACGCAGCAGCGCTGGCTTCCACGTTGCCGCCGTAGTCATTGACGAACCAGTACTGGATGGCTACCGCGCCGACGGGCGCTGCGACAGGATCTGGCAGATCGAAGCGGCGGCTGGCTGAAGGGTCGACCATATCGGCCTTGATGGTGACCGAATGGCCTTGCGCCGTGGCGATGAGCTGGGTCAGCGAGACGTGAAAGGCGGTCGGGTTGCTCACCTCGATTGCTACCAGTCTGCCGTTCTCGGACACCAGCTTCCAGCTCAGCTGCCCCGGCGCGTCCGCCGCGGAGCCGGGCAGATGTGCAGGCCGGAAGAACACCTTCATTCGATGTTTGAACGCCAGCTCCAGCTGATTGGGCAGATCCGGATTGGCGGCGGTTCGCGGCGGAATATCGAGTACGTTGAGCCAGAACAGCGACTCGTGGTCCTCCGGCAGCGGATCATGGGTATAGACCAGACGCAGGCTCTGAACCTTCGTGGGGTCGAGGCGGAACAGAGGTGGCGTCAGGACGAATGGGACCTTTGATTCACCAGGCTTTGAATGCGGATCGCCCGTATCGAGCCATGCCTGCACCAGTGAGGGAGCATCGCCAGCGTTTCGGACGCGGATCGTCACCTCGCGCTTGGCTGCCAGGTACACGACCCGGGTGCCGTCGACCACGACGCTGGCCGAAGCACGCGGCGCGACAACGAAGCATGCAGCTGCGATGAACGCCGCGGAAATGACCTGGTTCCAGCGCAGTCCAATCATTGCCAGGCGTTTCCCCATCTTGATGCTCGAGGTCGGGAAATCGTGCGTGGCCGCCATGACGGCGACCACGCACGACCGATCAGTCTGAAGGCTCCGGAGATGAAGCCTGTCGATCGTATCAGCACCTATTGGTAGATCAGCGAATACGTGACCGAGGTGCTCACCGCGCCGGCCGTGGCGGCCGCGGCGGCTCCAGCGGTCGAATATCCAGCGTAGAACCACTGCGTGCCTTCAGCGCCTATGGTCTGGGCCACTGGCTGATGGACGTTCGTGCCGGGCTTGATCTGAGTGCCTACGATGGTCGCTCCCGAAGCATTGTAGAGGTTCACCTCGACGTTGCTACCCGCCACCGTGTTGATGAGACCGCCAGTGGCCTGGTCGACATTCGGGCCCGCCTCAAAGTAGATCTGAACCGTGGTGGGCGCTGCGGCCGGTGCGCCGATATCCGTCGCCGCCACGCAGGCAGAGACCGCGATGTTGAAGAACGTTCCTGCCGCGGCAGTCTTCGTCGCCGCGTTCGTGAGCGCCGAGGTATCCACGGTGGGCAATGCCACCGTCGCATTCGCGGCCCCGCTGCCATTGACGTTGAGCGTACAAGTGCTCGCGGTCACTGCACCGGTAAAGGTGATAGTGCCGTCAGAAGCCTGACCCGACAGCGGCAGCGTCATGGCCGCCGTGATGCCGGCGGCAATCATTGCTCGCTTGATCCGAATGTTCATGCCATCCTCCAAAAAATTGGCTTGCGACGTTCTGTATCGGCCGATTCACAAGCCACTTGAGAACGCAACACCGTGGCCTGCTAATGTGTGATTCAAGTCTCAGCGCACATTTGCCGGCCGATTGAGCGATACCGACTGGTTTCGCGCGGGCGGCATTCACCGTGGATCGACTTGACGTGCCGCTGCAGTATTGCCGAGCAATTCCACATAAAACGTGTGGTACTGCACAAAGCAGGCATGACATTTCCGCGCCCATTTCTCAATTGGACCAACGCGATAGCTCCGTTTCTTCGGCAACTGCACCTGCTCATTGGCGCGACGGATCGTCTCCGCAGACACTCAATGGTTGAATTGCACAGCGCACCGGCGGGGCTAATGTGCGATATCGCACATACAATCCTGGTGTAACGGTGTATTGAAGTATTCGTCATGAGCCGCGCCTCGAATTCCGCCGTCCACGAGCCCATCGGCCTTGCCGGCGCCCCGGAGGAAGAGTCAGTGACGCTCGATCGCCAGTGGGAACTGGCGACGCTCGAGGTGATGAACGCGCAGCGAGCCTACGCCGAGCTCGAAGGGCGTATCGGTGAGAATGACAGCGTCGTGGCCACGGCCTGGTTGCGGCTATGGCGGGCAGAGGAGCGTCAGCGGCAACTGGCCTCACAGGTCGAGGAGACCTGAAGACCTGTAACGTACCGCTTCCGGCCGTTCCGGCCTCCGCGCGCGTCGTTCCCTGGGCGAACCGTCAGTTCGGGCGGTACAATCTCCACATCCGCATCGAGACGCTTACAGCCCAGGCCCGCTTGCCGTGAGTGCGCACCGCATTGCATCGCTGACTCTGATCCTGTTCGCTGCGGGGTCGGGAGCCGCCTCTGCGCAGACCGCTCCACCATCGTGGCTCAATAGCTCCCTGCCACCCGAAATGCGCGCCCACGACCTGGTGGGGAGCATGACCCTGGATGAAATGGCGGCGCAGCTGGAGGATTGGGCGCCGGCGATCCCACGCCTCGGAATCCCGGACTACCAGACCTGGAGCGAGGCGCTGCATGGGGTGGCACGTGCTGGCCATGCAACCGTCTTTCCCCAGGCTATCGGGATGGCGGCCACGTGGGACGATGCCATCGTGCATCGCATGGGCGAGGTCATTGCGACGGAGGCTCGGGCGAAATACAGCGAAGCCCAGCGCGAAGGCAATCACAGCGTCTTCTATGGCCTGAGCTTCTGGTCGCCGAACATCAATATCTTTCGGGACCCTCGCTGGGGACGGGGCCAGGAGACCTACGGCGAGGATCCGCTGCTCACTGCAGGAATGGGCGTCGCGTTCATCACAGGGTTACAGGGGGATGATCCGCTCCACCCGCTGGTGATCGCCACCGCGAAACATTTCGCCGTGCACAGCGGTCCTGAGTCGCTGCGCCACGGATTCGACGTCAGGGTCAGTCCGCGGGACCTGGAGGAAACCTATCTGCCGGCGTTCCGCGCCGCGGTGATTGACGGTCACGTCAAGTCGGTGATGTGCGCCTATAACGCCATCGACGGCATGAGCGCCTGCGCGAACCCTGCGCTGCTGCAGGAGCATCTGCGCGAAGCCTGGGGCTTCAAGGGCTTCGTGGTTTCGGATTGCGGTGCCATCGTCGATGTAACGGAGGGGCATCACAATGCGCCGGACATCCTGCATGCCGCCGCACTCTCGCTGCGCGCCGGCACGGACCTGTCCTGCAGCATCTGGGCGCCCGGCTTCAATACGCTCGCGGATGCCGTGCGTCAGGGGTTAGTCAGCGAAGACCTGGTCAGACGCTCCGCCGAACGCCTCTATATGGCGCGCATGCAGCTCGGCATGTTCGATCCACCGGGCAGCGCACGGGACCAGGTACCGTTCAGCGCCGTCGCTTCACCCGCGCATCGGGCCATCGCGCTCGCGGCGGCGGAAGAATCCATGGTGCTGCTGCAGAACGACGGCATATTGCCGCTGGCGGGCAGCGCACGGCGCATCGCGGTGATTGGCCCGACCGCCGACCTCCTGGCATCGCTGGAGGGTAACTACAACGGTGCTTCGCTGGATGCGGTGAGCCCGCTGGATGGCATTGCGCGGCAGTTTCCCGACGCCGTCGTGCACTATGCGCAGGGCGCGTTGCTGGCCGATGGCTTCAGCGTGGCCGTACCGCGCACCGCGTTCGGTCGCGGCCTGCAGACCGAATTCTTTGCTACCGCAGACTGGACCGGACGACCCGTCGCCGTGCGATTAGACCGGACGATCCAGCACAACTGGACCGATGCGTTTCCGGTCGATGAACTGCATACCCACGACTATTCGGTTCGCTGGTCAGGGACCCTGGCGGTGCCGGCAGCCGGCATGTACCGGCTCCACGTGAAGCCCGCATCGGCGTTCCCGTTTTCGCCGCGGGAGACTTACCGTCTGCTGCTGGACGGCAGGGTGCTGGGCGAAGGCGAACTCAATTCGGGCAATTCCAAACCAGTGGTGGGCAATTCCGCGTCGGCGCCGCCGCGCATGTCGCCCGCGACCCCGGCTCAAATCAACGTGCCTTTCGCCGATACGGAGCCGCACAGCTTTCGGCTTGAATACAGTCACGCCGGCAATCGCGCCGGTGGCGGCGTGACGCTGGAATGGGAGCCGCCACCCGGCGCGCAGCTCAACGAGGCACTTGCTGCCATCAACGACAGCGATGTGATCATCGCGTTCGTCGGTCTGTCGCCGGACCTCGAGGGCGAGGAGATGCCAATCCGCATCGCGGGCTTCGACGGGGGCGATCGAACGCAGATCGACCTGCCGGCGCCGCAAATCAGACTGCTGGAGGGCGCTGGCGCAAGCGGCAAACCCATCATCGTCGTGAGTCTGAGCGGCAGCGCTCTGGCGCTGGGCTGGGCGCATTCGCACGCCGCTGCGGTTCTGCAGGCATGGTATCCCGGCGTGGAAGGCGGCACCGCGATCGCGCGCACGCTGGCCGGGGCCTATAACCCGGCCGGCCGGCTGCCGGTGACGTTTTATGCGGGCTTGAAGGACCTGCCGGCATTCACTGACTATTCAATGAAAGGTCGGACCTATCGCTACTATCGGGGCAAGGCATTGTGGGGCTTCGGCCATGGGCTCAGCTACTCTACGTTTCGCTATGGCGCGGCGACTCTGTCGTCGAAAATACTGGCGGCCGGCGAGTCCTTGCATGCGGCGGTGGCCGTGACCAACAGCAGCAACCGCGCCGGCGATGAAGTCGTCGAGGCCTACCTGAAGACACCCCAGAAGGAAGGCCCGGTCTACGCGCTCGCGGGCTTCAGACGCGTGCATCTGGATGCCGGCGAGAGCCGCAGGGTCGAGTTCGATTTCGACGCTCGTGCCATGTCGTCAGTAGACGCAACCGGCCAGCGCGCAGTGCTGGCAGGAAATTACCGCTTGAACCTCGGGCCCGCGCAACCGATCGAGTCTCCAGCCGGCGCCACCGCAGGTTTTGCCGTGCGCGGCACGAAGCTGCTCGGGAAATAGCGGGCAATAGCCGGGAGCCGACCCCGGCGTCGGCGCCGAGCCGGGCGAAGGCCAGGTGCTGATCCGGGTGTAGCCGCCAAGGCCAGAGGCGCCCATGTGATCGGTACCGCGACCGCACAGCACAATGCCTACCTGAAATCCATCGGTGTCGACGAAGTGATTGACTATACTCAAGGTCGATTCGAGGATCAGGTGAAGAATGTGGACGTCGTCATCGACACGGTGGGCGGGGACACTGCAGAGCGCGCGCTGACTACCATCAGGAAAAACGGACTGTATGTCAGCGTTGCGGCACGTGACCTCGAGGAGAAATGCGCTGCCGCCGGGATACGCTGCCTGGCCCGCGGCACGGCATTCGAGACGCCGCGCGCCGTATTCGACGAGGTAGGGGCGCTCGCGACCATGGGCAAGCTCCGGATAAAGGTGGAACAGACCTTCCCGCTGGCGGAGGCGGCCGAGGCACAGCAGCTCGGCGCGCAGGGCCACACGGAAGGCAAGATCATCCTGGTCGTGAATGCCGCGAAGGCCAATCGGAAGTAGCCGCCAACAGCAGCCGAGGCAAGGGGGACGCGAGTGCCGTACCGGACTGCCAGACTCCTTATGCTACGGCTGCTCTGCATGCTTGCGCTGGCGCGCGGCTGCGAGCCCGGGGTGCTGCAGGCGCAGACGACTTGTGAGAGCCTGCGCAAGCCGGACTCATCGACCGTATCGATCACTGTCGCGAAGACTGTCGAGCCTGACAGCTTTCGGCCTCCGGGAATGCCGGATCCGCTGTCCGGGCTTCCGCGCTTCTGCGAGGTCGTCGTTCACCTGCGTCCGAGCGCTGATTCGAGCATCGGCGCCGAGGTCTGGCTCCCCGCATCCGGCTGGAACGGCAAGCTGCTGGCAGTGGGAAGCGGGGGGTGGGGCGGTTCCATCAACTATGAAGGCATGGCCGAGGCATTACGCCGTGGTTACGCGACCAGCGCCACCGATGACGGCCACACCAGCCCGGGCGCGAGCTTCATCATGGGGCATCCGGAAAAGTTTGTTGACTATGCGTACCGGGCACAGCATGAGATGACCCTGGCGGCCAGGAGACTCATCCATGCGTTCTATGGCCGCATGCCCAGGCACTCCTATTGGAACGGTTGCTCAGCTGGCGGTCGCGAAGGACTGCTGCAGGCCTACCGGTACCCGGAGGAATTCGATGGGATCATCGCCGGTGATCCGGCAAACGTGCGCCGCAACGCGTGGGCGCTGTGGCTCGCGATCCAGACCTTCAAGGATCCTGCGGCCGCGATCCCGCCAGCCAAGTACCCCATGATTCACCGCGCGGTGCTCGCCGCCTGCGATGCGAACGATGGACTCCGAGACGGACTCATCGACAATCCAGCGAGCTGCACCGTGGACTTCACCGTCCTGCAGTGCACGGGTGCCGACGGCCCTGACTGCCTGACGGCGCACCAGGTTAAGACCGCGCAGACCATCATCAGCCCGGCGACGACGCCTGCGGGCCAGGTGGAGTTCCCGCGACTGGAGCCTGGAACAGAGCTGCGCTGGGATCGTCTCGCCGGCGGCCCGCGCCCCGCAGACCTGTTCCTGGATCAGTTTCGCTACGTCGTGTACCAGGATCCCGACTGGGATTGGCGGACCTTTGATCTGGAGCGGGACTCAGCCAGGGAGAACGCCGTTGACAGAGACGTCGACGAACTCGATCCCCACCTCGGTCGATTTGCGATGCACGGCGGCAAGCTGCTCATCTACCAGGGCTGGGCCGATCAGCAGGTCGCCCCGGGTTCCACCATCGATTTCTACAATTCGGTGCTCGCTCTCAGCAAGGATGCGGTACCGGGGCCGGACTGGGTACGCCTTTTCATGGTACCCGGCATGGGGCATTGCAGTGGCGGGGAAGGTCCCGACACGTTCGACAAGATCGGCCTGATTGAGCGTTGGGTCGAGAAGGGCGTAGCCCCGGTCCGGATCATTGCCGCCCACCGCGTCGCGGGCACCGTCGATCGCACTCGCCCGCTGTGTCCTTACCCGCAGGTCGCGCGCTACGACGGCGCTGGCAGTACCGACGAGGCGTCGAACTTCAGCTGTCGATCTGCGCCATGACCGCCATCGCACCCCCGGTTGCTTGATTCGCCTGACTTGATTCGCTTGAATGGATGCGTCAAAACTGACACGCTGCCGGCGCGATTGCGTGCAGGGGTTTTCAATCCGATTGCATAGGGAGGCCTTATCATGCCGATCCGATTCAAAGTGTCGTTGGCAATTGCCGTGGCGCTCGCGGTTGTTGCGGATCCTGCGCTGGCCGATGACAAGTTCATGGGGTACCTGTGCTGCAACATGCGTACGGACGGCTCATGGATCAGTGACATCAATTATGACGAGAGTGGCAAGACCGTCATTCCAGTCGGCACGCCCATTCAGGTCCTGGGCTATGGCAGGCAGCGGGTTCGCATCGAGATAGCCGGCAAGAAGCAGGCAATTGGCAACGACTATAGTCGGGATCTGAAGCTCGACGCTTTCGCGCGACGCTACGTCACAGCGGACAATCCGTCCGACAAGCTGGCGCACTTTCCAAAGCAGATTCAGGACGCCATCACCTCAATGCGTCTGACCAAAGGAATGACCCGTGAACAGGTCCTGATGGCCGTGGGCTACCCGGTGAGTAGCGAGAATCCGAATCTCGATGCGAAGGTCTGGCGCTATTGGCTGTCGAGCTTTGCCGAGTTCCGCGTAAGCTTCGACGATCGGGGCCTCGTCACCGACATCGACGGCGATCCGGATACGCGCGCGAAGGTGATGCTGCCCTAGCCGGTCCGCGACGCCCGCAACCGGGGCGCCCTCTCGGGAACGCGCAATGGGATTCAGGCTCAAGGCGTTGGCGCTGCACCTGCTCGCGAGCGCCAGCGTACTGACGCTGGTGCTCGGCATGCTCTATCTTGGATGGTATCGCTGGCCGGGCTGGTACCTGAGCGATTCCCTGGGCGTCGTGATGGTCCTTGCCGGAGTCGACGTCGCAGTCGGTCCTCTGCTCACCTCCGTAGTTGCCCGTCCGGACAAGCCGCAGCGGGAACTGCGGCGGGATATCGCGATCATCGTCGCGGTGCAGATCTGCGCACTCCTCTACGGCACGGTATCGCTCTGGCGCGGGCGCCCGCTGTACTACGCGTTTTCCGAGAACGTGCTGCAGCTGGTGCAGGCCTACGACATCAATCACGACGAACTGACGCTTGCGCGACAGCAGAACGCGGTGCTGGTACCCCACTGGTACAGCCTGCCGCGATGGATATGGGCGCCGCTGCCGCTGGATCCGCAGGAGCGCGCACGCATCTTCCAGGCGGCTATTTCTGGCGGCGACGATGTGATCGCCATGCCGCGCTACTACAGGCCGTGGGAACAGGGCCTGCCGGCGCTGCGCAGGCAGTTGAAGCCGGTCGATGATGTCCCGTACTTCTCGCGCCCACAGAAAAATGCATTCAAGCAGGCCATGCGGGCGTGGGGTCTGGCCGCGGATCAGTCGAATGCCATTGCATTCACCGGCCGAGGGACGCCTCTGCTCGCAGTATTCGATCCCGGGAACCAGCGGCTGCGCGCCGTCTGCAGGCTCACCGCCACGTTCGGTCGCGGACCGTCTTGCCAGGCCACCGGCGACTGAGCAGTCGCGCGCGCCGCGCGCCGCGCGCCGGGCGCTATTCCGCGGTCTCTGGTTCGATGACGCTCACCACGCGGGAAATCTTGTTGGCCGGGAATCCGCCGAGCTCCGCGTGCCGTCGCACCAGCGATTCATCCGCGGCACGGTACACACAGTAGATCTTGTCCCCGGTCACGTAGCTGTGGAGCCATTGCACGCTGGGGCCCATGCTGCTGAGTACGCCGCAGGATTTCTTCGAGATCGTCTTGAGCTCGGCGGGACTCAACTTGCCTGCGCCAGGGATCTCTCTTTCAATCACAAATTTCGGCATGTTCCTCTCCTTTGGTTTCCGTTCGCTAGTCTTCCGCACGCTGACGCCGGTGTCCTGAAATGCGGATAAATTGTTTCTGAAAATTGCGCGAGCACGGGCCAGGAGGATTATATATATAATTATCAATGGCTTATATCCACGCTGGCCCCAGCCGCGCAATCCGGTGGTCACTTATTGCTGGCAATCCTGATCGTGATATCCGCCGGGAGCATTCCATGGGCGGCGGCATACGCGGTCACGGCAGGGCGATTGATCGTTGCAATCGCGTCGCCGAGCGCCTGATGAACGCACTGCGCATGGAGCTGCAGCAGACTCAGGTCGCGCCGCGAATTCAGATCCTCGCAGACGCCTTCAGAGGCGTGTTTGACGCGCGCATAGAGCGCCGCTGCGCCCTGGACGCTGCCCGTGTTGAGATCTGCGAAACGGACGGTGACGGAGCGCGGCTCGACGGCGTCGGCTTGGGCAATTTGGACGACGCAGACGGCGAAGCTCGCAACGGCGACGAGGGCGGTCAGGTTCTTCATGGCATTCTCCCATTGGTTGTCAGGCGATGTGCGCTTCTGCCTTGGACGTCGGTTTCGGCGCAGGTGCACGATCTCGCATGTCGTTTCTTGGGTCTTGAATTGCCTCTGAAGCCATTCTGAAACGTCGCGAGGATCGGAAGCTCCATGGACCTGCTGCGCGTCGGGACGTTTGATCTGTATCCTTCCGAGCGGCTGCTGTGCGCCGCCGGCAAACCCGTGGAACTCGGTTCGCGCGCCTTCGACGTCTTGCTGGTCCTCGTCGAGTACCGCGGTCGACTGGTCACCAAGTCCACCCTGCTCGAGCGCGTGTGGCCTCGGCTCGTGGTCGACGAGAACAATATTCCCGCCCAGATTGCGAGCCTCCGTCGCGTGCTGGGCGCTGGTGCCATACGCACCGTTCAGGGATTCGGCTACCGTCTGGAGCTCGAAGTATCGAGCTACGGGTCCACCGGGCGCGCGTCGCCTCATGCGGAGACGTCACGCGGGCAGGAAACGCCCCGATTCTCCGTGCCGCGTCGCGCATGGCCCGATCGCCTGGGTTCCCTGATCGGGCGCGAAGATGATCTGCGTGCTGTCCAGGAGGCGCTCCAGCGCTCGTCCCTGGTGACAGTGGTCGGCGTTGCGGGGGTCGGCAAGACGCGGCTCGCGCAGGAGGTACTGGTACGCGAGGCCGAGCAGCCCGACGCGATCGTCGCATGGGTGTCGCTCGCGCCTCTCGATTCCATGCATCACGTGCCGTCGGCCATCGCCGTCGCACTCGGGCTCTCTCTGCCAGATGGCATCGACGGCTTTGCGGCTCTGGCCCAGGCGGTTGAGAACGTGCCTTTGTTGCTTATCCTGGACTGTGCTGAGCGCCTGGGCGATGCGCTTGCGATGCCGCTGGCCTCGCTGATCGTGCAAACGCGGGCGGTCCGCGTGCTCGTGACGAGCCAGGCCCCGCTCGGCATCCCCGGGGAGACTGTCTATCGCCTGCCGGCCCTGCCGGTGCCCAAGGCAGGCCACGGTCCCATCGATCCCGCACGGTTCGCGGCGATCGCACTGTTCGCCCAGCGTGCGAGCGCCGCGGATCAGCGCTTCGAATTGACGGCATCGAACGTCTCGCTGGTCGCCGATATCTGCCGTCGGCTCGACGGGGTTCCGCTCGCAATCGAACTTGCGGCCGCTCGCGTGCCCGCACTTGGGCTCGCCAGCCTGCTCGCGAGGCTCGATGACCGGTTCCGGTTGCTGAGAGTTGCCGGCCGCCCCGTCGATGAGCGTCGTGGCGCGCTGTATGCTGCGTTCGACTGGAGCTACAGCCTGCTGTCGCCTTCTGAGCAGAAGGCATTCATCCGTCTCGGCTGCTTCACCGGCAGCTTCTCGATGGCGGCAGGCGGGCACTGTGTGGCCGATGGGACCATCGATATGTCCGAGGCCATGGACCTGATCGGGCGGTTGGTCGATCGCTCACTGGTGACGGCGCTGAAGCTCGACCCGCCTCGCTACCTGCTGCTCGAGACGGCCCGCTACTTTGCGCTCGAGAAACTTGGCGCCAGCGGAGAGCTGGACCTGGCGCTGCGCCGCATGGCCGCCGCGACCCTGGATCTGCTCGATCTGGCGTACCAGGAATACTGGTCGCTGGACGAGGCCATCTGGCTGCATCGCTACGAGCAGGAGCTGGACAATGTGCGTACAGCCATGGAATGGGCCATGCAGCATGACCCCGGGCTGTGCGTCGCTCTGTACGGCTCAGCGTGGCCACTACTGGTCGAATCCGACCTTCAGATGCAGGGTCGTGCCCAGTACGAACACGTGCTTGCGCTGCTCACTGACGCGCTGCCGCGCGCCCGCGTCGGCCGCTTCTGGGAGGCTATCGCGTCCTACGACTCTGCGCGACAGTGTGATCGCGCGCGCTACGCAGCGGAGCTCGCCGCAGCAATGCACGCGTCGGTCGGCGACGAGCGCTCGCGCTACTACGCATTGATGCAGCTCGCGATCAACGGGCCGGTCGACATCAGTACGGCACGTACGGTGTTGGAAAGCGCTCGCGCGCTCGAGGACCCGGCGTGGCCGGCGCGCCTGCTCGCCCATGGGGCCCTGACCGAAGGCGCACTGCTTACCGGCGCCGGACTGCTGGCCGCCGCTCGCACCGCGTACCAACGCGCGCTCCGGCTCGCATTGACGACCAGCGAGCGTCAGGCGCTCGCAGCAACCGTCCACATCGTAGAGCTGGACGTCGCGTGTGACGATGTCGCCGCCGCGCTGCAGCTCGGCCGCCCGCTGGCGCTCAGCCTGCGGCACCTGGGGCGACGTGACACGCGCATCGAACTGCTGGTAGTGACCTTCAGCGCGCTGCTGATCGCCGGCGAGACCGACGAGGCCCGTGCTGCGGGGGCGGAGCTTTACGAGCTGGCGGCTCGCTTCGATAGCGGCAAGCTCTATCTGGCACTCGACGCGATGGCTCTGCTCGCGTGCCGGGAACGGCACTATGAGACGGCGGCGCGGATAGCCGCATGCGCCGATGCAGCTCTGGAGGTTCACGGACGGGCGCGCCGAAGACCGGCGGCACAGCGCGTCCGCGGCGTCGTTGACATGGTTCTCGATGAAAACCTGGGGCCGGAGTGGCGCACCGGCCGACCGCCCGGCGAGGAACGGCTGGACGAGGCGCGGGCTTGTGCGCTGGCGCTCGGCATCTGCGACTGAACGGGATTGCGGTGTGGTCGATGCTTTGCGACGCAATACCGCCGAACTTGCGGTTTCTACGCATCCCGTCGCGGGTCCGGTGGCCGATAGCCATCCCAGACATCAGGTAATGGGAGCCGTTATGGAACACGATGATCAGCCGCTACAGGTTGGCGAGACCGTGCAGTACGACAATCATGGTGCCGGAACCAGTGCCAGCGGCGTGGTCGTCGAGCGACTCGGTGAGGACTACCTGCGCGTCTTCTGGAGTGACTTGTCGGTCACGATGACGCACCGCTGCTACAGTCTCAAGCGCGTGGCCCACACGAGGTGGCAGCGCCACTAGACGGCTGAACGCACGCCTCCACCGGCGCGAACGGTCCATCGGTCACCTTTCCGTCTGTAAGTTGTTGATCTGACGACATGAGCGCGGGTAGTGCCGGCAGACGTCGGGGCGTCGCTGGCAGGTCCTGGACCGGATCATAGATAGAACCTATCAGTACGATCATATCCATCGAATACCAATCAGGACGATCCGGGCGCATGATGCCCTCCTGTCGCATCGTCGCTTCCAGGAGAGAGTCCATGTCCCTGATCAACACTGAAATCAAGCCGTTCAAGGCGACCGCATATCACGACGGCAAGTTCGTTCCAGTCAGCAACGAGACCATCAAGGGAAAATGGTCCGTGTTCGTGTTCTATCCGGCCGATTTCACCTTCGTTTGCCCCACCGAACTCGGAGATCTCGCCGATCACTATGCGGAATTCAAGCGGCTTGGCGTCGAGATCTATGGCGTATCCACCGACACGCATTTCACCCACAAGGCCTGGCACGATACGTCCGCGACCATCGCCAAGGTCCAGTATCCGCTGGTGGCGGATCCGACGCTGGCGCTGTCGCGCAACTTCGAAGTACTGATCGAATCCGAAGGGCTGGCCTACCGGGGCACCTTCGTGATCGATCCGGCCGGCCTGATCAAGATCATCGAAGTGCACGACAACGGCATCGGTCGCGACGCGAAGGAACTGCTGCGCAAGGTCCAGGCCGCCCAGTACGTCGCCTCGCACCCCGGCGAGGTATGTCCGGCGAAGTGGACGCCAGGCGCCAAGACGCTCGCCCCGTCGCTCGATCTGGTCGGCAAGATCTGAAGACGCAGCCATGCTCAGTGAGGAGATCAAGACCCAGCTGCAGGGCTACCTCGGGCGCATCGCGCAGCCTGTAGTGCTTCGCGCTTCGCTCGGCGACGGCGCAGGCGAGGACGACAGCTCGCGCGAGATGCTCGGGCTGCTGCGGGATATCGCCTCGCTGTGTGAGCTGGTATCCGTCGAGGTCGAGCGTACAGATGTGCCACTCACGGCAGCCCGACTCGCACCGTCGTTCACGGTGGCGCCCGCGGGCAGCGAGGCGCGCGTCCGCTTCGCAGGCCTGCCGATGGGTCATGAGTTCACCTCGCTGGTGCTCGCGCTGCTGCAGGCTGGCGGCCATGCACCGAAGGTGGATGCGGCGGTGCTCGACCAGATCCGCGCACTCGATGGCGAGTTCGAGTTCGAGACCTTCGTGTCGCTGAGCTGCCAGCTGTGCCCCGACGTGGTCCAGGCGCTCAACCTGATGGCGATCACGAATCCGAAGATCCGGCACACGATGATCGACGGCGCGCTGTTCCCGGAGCAGGTCGAGCGCCGGCAGGTCATGGCGGTCCCGACTGTGTTCCTGAACGGTCAGCCGTTCGGCCAGGGCCGGCTCGCGCTCGAGGAGATCATGGCCAGGCTCGACGCAGGAGCCGACGGGCGCCGCGCGGCGCAGATCAGCGAGCGGGCTCCGTTCGACGTGCTGGTCGTGGGCGGCGGCCCCGCCGGCGCCGCGGCCGCGATCTACGCTGCGCGCAAGGGCATCCGCACCGGCATCGTCGCGGAACGTTTCGGAGGCCAGCTGCTGGATACCCTCGGAGTCGAGAATTTCATTTCGCTCAAGGAGACCGATGGCGCAAAGCTGGCCGCCGGGCTCGAGTCCCACGTGCAGCACTATGACGTCGATGTGATGAACCTGCAGCGTGCGGAGCGGCTGACCCCCGGCACGCTGATAGAGCTTCGGACGGCCAGCGGTGCCACGCTCCGGGCGCGCACGGTGATCATCGCCACCGGCGCACGCTGGCGCGAAATCAAGGTTCCGGGAGAGCACGAGTACCGCAACCGGGGTGTCGCCTATTGTCCGCACTGCGATGGCCCGCTGTTTCGTAACAAGGCCGTGGCCGTGATAGGCGGCGGCAACTCCGGCGTCGAGGCCGCCATCGACCTGGCCGGCATCGCCAGCCACGTGACGCTGATCGAGTACGACCCGCAGCTGCGCGCCGATGCGGTGCTCACTCAGCGGCTCCACAGCCTGTCGAATGTCGCGGTGATCACGAACGCGCAGACCACCGAGGTGACTGGGGACGGTCAGCGGGTGAATGGACTGCGGTACCGGGACCGGGCGCAGGGCGCCGTGCACGCCGTGCCGGTCGCGGGCGTTTTCGTCCAGATCGGGCTGGTCCCGAATACAGACTGGCTCGCAGGCGTGGTCAGGCTGTCGGCCCGTGGTGAAATCGAAGTCGACGCGCGCGGCCAGACGTCCGTGCCGGGCGTGTTCGCGGCTGGTGACTGTACGACGGTGCCCTACAAGCAGATCGTGATCGCCGTCGGCGAGGGCGCCAAGGCCTCGCTGAGCGCGTTTGATCACCTGATCCGCGCGCCGCTGGCCGTCGCCGCATAACCGCACCGGCTACCGTCAATCCCACGCATGCGTCGCGAACGTCACGTCAAGATCCTCGCCACCCTGGGCCCCTCGAGCTCAGACCTGCCGTCTATCCAGGCGCTGTTCGAGGCGGGCGCCGATGTGTTTCGGCTCAACTTCAGTCACGGCACACAGCAGCAGCACAAGGAGCGCGTCGAGCTCATACGGCGCATCGAGCAGGAGCACGGACGGCCGATCGCCATCCTGCTCGACCTGCAGGGCCCAAAGCTCCGTGTCGGCAGCTTCGCGAACGGTCCAGTCATGCTCGAGTCCGGCGCCGGCTTCCGCCTCGACCTGGACTCGACGCCTGGCAGCAGCGCGCGCGCGCCGCTGCCGCACCCCGAGATCTTCGCGGCTCTGAAGCCGGGCGCCGATCTGCTGCTCGATGACGGCAAGCTCCGCCTGCGGGTCGAGGAGTGCGGACCGGATTTCGCACGCACCTGCGTCGTCAACGGCGGTCCGCTGTCGGATCGCAAGGGCGTCAACGTCCCGGGCGTAATCCTGCCGCTTTCGGCCCTGACTCCGAAGGATCGCCAGGACCTTGATTTCGGCCTGGAACTTGGCATCGACTGGCTCGCCCTGTCGTTCGTGCAGCGCCCCGAGGACGTCGCGGAGGTGCGGAACCTGGCGCGCGGCCGTGCGGCGATCATGTCCAAGCTGGAGAAGCCGGCCGCTCTGCAGTGCCTGGAAGAGATCGTCGCGCTTTCGGATGGCATCATGGTGGCGCGCGGCGATCTGGGCGTGGAACTGCCTGCCGAACAGGTCCCCAGGATTCAGAAGCGCATCGTGCGTTGCTGCCGTTCGGCCGGCATCCCGGTTGTGATTGCGACTCAGATGCTGGAATCGATGATCGCCGCCCCGATACCGACGCGCGCGGAGGCCTCGGATGTCGCGACCGCTGTTTACGATGGAGCCGACGCCGTGATGCTGTCGGCGGAGTCCGCATCGGGGCGGTATCCGGTCGAGGCGGTCTCGATGATGAACCGCATCATCATCCAGGTCGAAGGCGATCCGTATTACCGGACGGTGATCGATGCCTCGCACAGCGAGCCACAGCACACGATCGCGGATGCGATCAGTTGCGCGCTGCGCGAGACGACGCGTCTGCTGCACGTGACAGCGATCGTGACGTTCACGCGCTCGGGATTCACGAGCCTGCGTGCCGCACGCGAGCGTCCGGCGGCGACGATCGTGAGCCTCACACCCAGCGCCGGAACCGCACGGCGGCTGGCGCTGGTGTGGGGTGTGCACTCGGTGCAAACGGAAGGGATCCACGACATCACCGAAATGATCGCGAAAGCACTCGCCACGGCACGCTCGGAACAGTTCGCAAAGCCGGGAGACTGCATCGCGATCGCCGCCGGCCTGCCCTTCGGCAGCGCGCGTACGACGAACCTGCTGCACGTCGTGGAAGTGCAGGCCTGAATCAGGCCTGGTCCGCGTCGCGGCGGCGGCGCTCCCGCTCCAGCGCAGCCTCTCGTTCCGCCTCGATCTGGTCGAGCACCGCCGCCACGTCCGGCGCTGCGAGATCCTCGGCGAAGCGGCCCGTGGTCGCGGTCTCCGGCTTGAGTGTGCCGTTCTCGTAGATCCCCCAGATCTCGCGCGCGTACTGCGTCTCGAGCAGCTCCGGCGCGGCCTGCCCGAAAGTGTCGCGCAGGTTGTTGACGTCTCGCTCGAGCATCGCGCAGGCGTTGTTGTTGCCGGCGGCGTCGACTGCCTGGGGCAGGTCGATGATGACCGGTCCATTCGCGTCCAGCAGTACGTTGAAGCCCGACAAGTCGCCGTGGATCAGACCGGCACACAGCATGCGCACGACCTGCGTGATCATGAAGGCGTGCCAGGCGCGGGCCTGCTCGGCAGTGAATGCGACGTCGTTGAGGCGCGGCGCCGGATCCCCATGCGCGTCCCGGACCAGCTCCATCAGCAGCACGCCCTCGTGGACCAGGTACGGCGCCGGGACGCGCACGCCTGCACGTACCAGTCGGTACAGTGCCTCGACCTCGGCATTCTTCCATTCCGCTTCCTGCACGCTGCGGCCGTGCCGCCCGCGCCTGGCTGTCGAGCGAGCGTCGCGGCTGTTGCGGGTACGTCGACCCTCCTGATACTGGGCGAGCCGGTGGAATCCTCTTTGCTGGGCGTCCTTGTACACCTTGGCGCAGCGCAGCTCGCCGGCGCAATCGACGATGTACACCGAGGCCTCTTTGCCGCTCTTGAGGCGTCGCACCACCGAGTCGACGATGCCATCGTCGATCAGCGGCTGCAGTCCGGTGGGGGTCTTCATTGGCGCAGCTTAGTCGAAGGGACCGCCCGACACACGTTCACAGCGTGCGGGCGACTCCGTATCATCGGCAGCCATGAAAAGGATCCTGATTACCGGCGCGAGCCGCGGCATCGGACGCGCGACGGCGATCCTGTGCGGTGCACGCGCCTGGTCCGTGGCGATCAATTACGTCCGAGATGAAGGCGCCGCCGCCCGGACTGCGCACGAGGTGGAGGCTGGCGGCGGCAGGGCGGCACTGGTGCGCGGCGACGTGGCACAGGAGGACGAGGTCGTCGCGCTGTTCGATGCGGCCGCCGCTGCGCTGGGACCGCTCGATGGAGTGGTGATCAACGCCGGTATCACGGCGCCCGCCCAGCAGCTCGCCGACATGAGCGCCGCGCGGCTGCGGCGCATGTTCGATACCAACATTTACGGCGCCTATCTATGCGCGCGGGAGGGTGCGCGCCGGCTGCCCCGCGATCGCGGCGGTGCCGGTGGCGCGATCGTATTCGTTTCTTCGGCGGCGAGCCGCCTCGGCGGCCCCTTCGAATTCACCGACTATGCCGGAAGCAAGGGAGCGCTCGATAGCCTGACGATCGGCCTGTCGAAGGAGCTGGCGCCGCAGGGTGTGCGCGTCAATGCGGTCCGGCCCGGCCTTATCGAGACCGACATTCATGCCAGCGGTGGCCAGCCCGATCGCGCCCGGCGTCTCGGGGCGATGACGCCCATCGGCCGCGCCGGCGAACCGGTCGAGGTGGCTGCGGCGATCGTGTGGCTGCTCAGCGAGGAGGCTTCGTATACGACCGGCGCGATTCTCGATGTCGCCGGCGGTCGTTGAGTCCGCGGCTAAGGAGAATCACCGTGAGGATGGACGACCAGGAGGAGAGCCGCAACGTCGAGGACGTGCGCGGCGCGGGGGGCGGGGGATTCCAGTTCCGGACCGTGCACGGGGTGGGACTCGGGACCATCGCGCTCGCGCTGATAGGCGGCTGGATCTTCGGCATCAATCCGCTGCAGGTCCTGAGTCTGCTGAGCGGTGGCGGCGCAGATCTGCAGAGCGCTCCAGCGCGGCCTGCCGCGCCGCCTCCGGCCGACGACGCCCAGGCCCGGTTCGTCTCACAGGTGCTGCGTAGTACCGAGATGGTGTGGGGCGACGTGTTCAGCCAGGCCGGCCGCACCTACGAGGAACCGCGGCTGCGCCTCTATCGCGACAGCTACCCGACGGCTTGCGGCCAGGGAGAAGCCGCCGCCGGCCCGTTCTACTGCTCGCAGGACCGCATCGTGTATCTGGACCTCGGATTCTTCGACCTGATGACACAGCAGCTCGGTGCACCGGGCCAGTTCGCGCACGCCTATGTGATCGGTCACGAGGTCGGGCATCACGTGCAGAACCTGCTCGGTACGCTCGGCAAGGTCGATAGCGCGCGCGAGCGTGCCAGCCGGGCAGATTCCAACGCGCTGAGCGTGCGGCTGGAGTTGCAGGCGGATTGCTACGCCGGCGTCTGGGCCAACCGCTCACAGCAGGAGCAGGGTTGGAGGCTCGAGCCCGGCGACATCGAAGCCGCGCTGAATGCCGCCTCGCAGATCGGTGATGATACGTTGCAGCGCCGGGCCCAGGGCACGGTGGTGCCGGAGAGCTTCACGCATGGCACCAGTGCGCAGCGCGTGGCGTGGTTCAGGCGCGGTTTCGAAGGCGGGCGCGTCGATGCCTGCGATACCTTCGGAGCGCGGCAGCTCTAGGGCCAGCGAT
>CAZGVE010000030.1:0-38005 GCA_964528845.1 uncultured Steroidobacteraceae bacterium
GGATGAAATAACGAATTACTTGCATTACGAGACGGGGGGGCGATGGACATCACGAAGCGTGAATTCCTGGCCGGCAGCGCGTTGATCGGCGCGGGGCTGGCGACCACAACACAGGCGCCGGCACAGACGCAGGCGAAGGCGCAAGCACAGCCTGCGCCCGCGCGCTCGATGCTCGACAGCCCGCATTATTTCGGGACCGCCAGCAAGGGCGGCGGTATCAAAAAAAATTGGGCCCGCACGCTGGCGCAGGTTTCCACCGCCGATCCCAACTACAAGCCGCGCCGGGTCAACAAGGCGATCGAGCTGTGGGAGGACAATCAAGTCGTCTATTACAACGTCTATATGCCGTCCGGTGCTCCCGATGGCTATGAAGAGGGCATGCGCATGGTGAAGACCTATTGCGATGCAATCAACTATGAGATGGAGAATGGCAGCCTGGACTTCTCCAACCTGCGCAACTTCATGCAAGGGATGGTGGATGGCGGTCCCACACCGTCCGGCCATCGCACACCGATGGTGTTTGTCACGCTGCCGGCGGTGGGCTTCGATGGTCCGTCGATGCGCGCCAACGCATGGCAGATCCAGCAGGCGCTCGCGGCAGGCGCACACGGTGTCCTGGTTTGCGAGATGCATTCGCCGGAGGCCGGCGAGATCGCGATCTCCTGCGCGCGGACCAAGTTCACTTTGCCGGGCGTTCCGGAGCAGCCCATCGAGGGATCGCGCGGCTCGGGTAGCCAGGTCTTTGCCGCCCACATCTGGGGCCTGAGTGGGACGGACTACCTCGCGGTAGCCGATACCTGGCCGCTGAATCCCAAGGGCGAGATATCCATGGGCTTCAAGCTGGAAAACCGCCATGCGGTGGAGAATGCCGAGGCAATCATGGCCATCAAGGGTCTGGCCTTCGCCGAGCCTGGCCCCAGCGATAACTCGTGGTCCATCCTGGGCTGGGACGCCGTCCGGGCGATGCCTGACTCTGAACGTGAGAAGGTGCTGGCCGATCCCAGGCTGGTGGACGCGCTGGAGCGCGTCCGGCTCGCGGCCAAGAAGAACGGTGTGCAATGGCTCGGCACCGGCCCTCGCGGCTCGACGCACAATCAGAGCATCGATGCGGGCATGCGCATGCTTCCCGGCGATGACGAGAAGGTCGTGATGGCAGCCCGGGAGTACACCAGACGTAGGATGCCGGCGTGAAGTGCGTGTGCCGCACCACGCCATAACGACAAGGGGGTATGAGATGAGTACGCACGCGCGCCTGAAAGTAGTGCTGGCGGCTTCGTTCGCCTGCGGAATAGTGCACGGTACCAGTGCGCAACAGCTGTCGATGACGGTGGACGCGACCAAGACCGGAGCACCGATATCGCCCTACCTGTACGGCTATTTCACGGAACTGCACGAGGCCAACAACGAGGGTGGCTTCTGGGCCGAGATGCTGGGCGACCGGAAGTTCTTCAATCCGGTGGACTCCGGCGGCGAGCGCGCGCCCTCCCCGGGGCGCAGGATGCGGCCGAGAGCCCCCAAGTGGCGGCCCGTGGGTCCAGATGCGTTCATCGTGATGGACCGGCAGCAGGCGTACGTCGGTGAGCACAGTCCGATGGTCAAGCTGGAAGCCGCGATTGAGCACGGTGTCCAGCAGGCCGGTCTCGGCCTTCGAAAGGGCAGGAAGTATTCCGGCCGCGTGATACTGGCGGGTGATCCCGGAGCGGACGTAAAGGTCAGCCTCGTCTGGGGTCCCGGTCCCGGCGATCGGCAGACCATCCCGATCAAGCCGCTCGGTCGCGGGTACGCCAAGTTTCCGCTCCGCTTTACGGCCGGAGCAGACAGCGAGGACGCGCGGCTGGAAATAGTCGGCACCGGAACCGGAGCGTTCCATATCGGCGCGGTGTCGCTGATGCCGGCGGACAATCTGTATGGCTTTCGCGCTGATCTGATCGCGCTGATGAAGCAGATCGGACCGACCATGTTCCGCTGGCCGGGCGGCAACATGGTTTCTTCGTGGGACTGGCGCGATTCGCTCGGCGATCCCGACAAGCGGCCCCCACGCCTGAACCCTGCCTGGGATGAGGTGCAGCAGAACGACGTCGGGATTGATGAGTACATGGTCCTCAACAGGCTGCTCAACATGGAGCCATATATATGCGTGAATGCCGGCTTCGGCGATGCGCACTCCGCCGCCGAGGAGGTCGAATACGTCAATGGGTCGGTCCACACGCCGATGGGCCGGTGGCGCGCCGCGAACGGCCATCCGGAGCCCTACAAGGTCACCTGGTGGAACATCGGCAACGAGATGTGGAATCCCCAGCAAATGGGCTTCATGTCGGCCGAACAATACGCCATCAAGCACAACCTGTTCGCGCAGGCGATGCGGGGCGTGGATCCGGCCATCAAGTTGGTGAGCTCGGGAGCTTCGCCCGTGGAGACCAGCCAGAGCCACGCGGCGCTGGCGATTACCGGCAAGCACGTCGCCGAATTCGGCGGCCCGGCCGATTTCACCGGCGCGCTGCTGGCCACATCCTCGGACTATTTCGATGCGGCTGCGGAACACATCTATCCATCGATGGCGGACCAAGCATTCGATGCAGCGAAGCAGGACTACGTCAAGGTCGACGAACCCCTGGTGGCCCGCGTGCGCAAGCTCGCCAGTGCGGTGCGCGCCGTGGTCGAGGCCTGGGAGGAATATCAGCGGCGATTCCCGGCCCTGAACATGGAACATTATCCGATCGCGCTCGACGAGTGGGTTTCGGAATGGACCGGCGAACGCGGCATGCGGGCCCCCGGCTATTCGATGTTCGCACCGCTATCCGGCGCGGAGGCGATGCACGAGATGTTCAGGCGTTCGGACCTGTTCATCATCTCGGCCTACACTGCGGCGCCGTCACTGCTCGCGAGCAGCAAGACCGACGCGAGCGTGCATCCGATAGGGCTGATGTTTGAGCTCTACCGCAGGCATTTCGGCACGATTCCGGTGGCGGTTAGCGGCAACGCGCCGCAACACGACGTGAAGGGCACGGTCTGGGTGGACAAGTCCCGGGTCCCCTCGGGCAGCGATACCTATCCGCTCGATGCCGTCGCGGCGCTGGCAGCGGATCGGAAGTCCCTGACCGTCGCGATCGTGAACCCGACGGAATCGGAGCAGCAGATCGATGTCGCGATCAACGGCGCGACGGTACACCCTGGCGGCCGGGTGTGGCGCATCGCCAGCCAGGATCTGACCGCGGACAACGAGCCGGGCAAGCCGCCGGTCGTGGCGATCGTGGAGAGCCCGCTCGCGGGAGTGATCGGCTCGCTGACGGTTCCCAAACTCAGCATCAGCATTTACGAAGTTCCCATTCAGTGAGCAACCGGGGTCGGCGGCCTCCGGCTCGATCCCTGTGGGCGGCAGCGTACAGAACTATCTGGTTCAGCGAGGTAACTTCATGCCCGACGGGGTGCCCCCACTAGACAAGGAAGAACCGGCCATGAAACTGACGACCATTGCCGTGGCATCGATAGCCACATTGACGCTGATCGCCTGCTCCAACGTTGGTCCCGCGGGACCGGCCGGGCCGGCCGGAAATACTGGCAATACGGGCGCTACCGGCAACGTCGGCAACACCGGTAATGCAGGGGCCACCGGTGACACCGGCGCTACGGGCAATACCGGCAATACTGGGAATCCAGGTTATACGGGCGCCACGGGTGCGACGGGTGCGACCGGCGACACTGGCGCAACTGGCAATACCGGTAATACGGGTAACACGGGTAATACGGGCAACACCGGCAACACCGGCGCGACGGGGGCTAGCGGCACGCCGCGCTGAACTAGTCCTGCGCTGACTCGCCCGAGTGCCGATTCAGATCCATGGCCGACTCGAATTCGGCGGGACTGAGGCCCGTCAGCGTGGCCGGCGCCTTGCCCGGCATCGGCGTCACGTGCGGACCGACGCCCAGCTGCTCGGCGGTCAGAAAGTCACCGAAGCCGTTTGCGAACTGGTTCGAGACGCGCTGCAGGTGACCATCGATGAATGTCATGTCCAGCAGCTTCTCGCTTTGCAAGGGACGCCCGTACTCGTCCTTCATCTGACCGACGATCTTGTGCGTCTTGACGTCAATGACGTCGCCCGATGAGGAATACATCAGCTTCCCATCCAGTCCAATCGTGAGCCAGTAGCTGCCTGCCGGGGTGTCGATGGCATCGATCTCCTTCGGATCGTCCGTATTTGAGAAGATCCTGATCTTGTTGAAGATGCCGTCCGCGATCCAGACCTCGGATTCATCCGGTGTCAGGGCTATGCCGTGGCTCGGGCAGCCATGAGGGGTGCGCGGACGCGGCGTGGAGTTCCAGTTCGATCTCCAGTCGACGCTGGTCACTTCGACCGTCCGGTCGATGTGACCGCTCTTCGCGTCGACCACCAGATAGCCGAGGAAGTTATTCTGGTTGGTGTAGATCTTAGTTGCATCCTTGTTGAGCACAAACACACGGAAGTTGTCCGGCAACGTGATGGTTCTGATCGGCTGGCGCGTCTTGACGTCCGATATGGTCATGGTCTTGCCGTTCGGGGACATGAAGGCGGTCTTGCCATCCGCGCTCAGGATCAGGTTGTGCGTAGCCTTGCTCAACGGAGCGTCGAGCTTGCCGATCGGCTTGCCGGTCCTGGCGTCGACCTCGAGCCAGTACGGGGCGGGATCGGCGCCGACCACGACAATCCTGCCGTCCGGTGTGACCTGCGGGCGTTCACAGCAATGCCCGTCGAGCATCTTCGACCACACCAGCCGGTCGGTGGCCAGGTCAAATGCACCGAGCCGGCCCCGGGCCGCGAGGTAAATCATGTTGGTGACCGGACTGGCGGCGACGCCGGAGATCTGTTCCGGGCTGACGCTGCCCGCATAGTCCCAGGTCGCAATCCGCTTCACGAAGCGGAAATGATCGTTGGCGTCCAGCACCACGATACCCACGCCGCTCTGCAGTGCCGGGCGCTCGATCGAACCGGGCAGGGTCACGTAGATCAGGTGCCGCCCGCGCGGTCGGGCATCGGTATCGTGATGCACGGGCGGAGCGGCAGCAGTTGCCGCCGGCGAGAAAGACGGAGCCGCGAGCAGCAGCGCAGCCAGCCAGCGCACGGCCACGGATTGCGAATCGGAATTGCAGTGCATTGATATCTCCACCATCACGATGTGGGCGCCGGCTCACCGGTCGCTGCGACGAGCAGCCGCACGAAGTCCTTCATTTTCACTCCGTCGATCCAGCGCACTACGGCGACGATGTCGTGCTGATAGTCGACGAAGATGATGTTGGAGCCGTCGCCGATGAAGGCAACGCTGTCGTCGCGCGCTTCCCGGTACATGGCCTGCTTCGTGTTGAGGTACCAGTTACAGAAGCCGTAGCCGGGATTCGGCCCCGTTGGGGTCTTCGCCATCGCCACCCAGCGATCCGACAGGACCTGGCGGCCATCCCATCTGCCATTGTTCAGACCGAGCAATCCAAGGCGAGCCTGGTCGCGGGCGGAAATGAACATGCCTCCGCCCCAGTGGCCGCCGCCGCTCACTACATGGATGCGTTTGCCATTCAGCGTGATCCAGGAATTGTCATAGCCTTCCCAGTGCCAGGTGTCCGACATGCCGATGGGATCGGCGACGAACTGCTTCAGCACTTCCGGGAGGGGCCGTTTCCACAGGTAGGTCAGCGCGAGAGCCAGGGCATTGACTCGAACGTCGTTGTACTTCCATTCCCTGCCGACCGGTGGCGGCCCTTTGAGCAGTTCGCTGTAGGCATCCCCGCTGGGCCGGTCGGCCCACCATGGCTTGCCCCACATCGTGCCGATCCAGCCTGAATCCTGTCGGAGCATGTTGTTCCACGTAATCGGCAGGTTATGCGGCAGCAGAAAGTCCGGCGTCGGCTGGACGTAGTCGATGACGCGATCATCGACGTCCCTGATCAGCCGCTGGTCGAATGCGACACCCGCGACCGAGGACAGGAACGTCTTGGTCACCGAGAAGGTCATGTCCACATCGTGGGTACGGCCCCATTCCGCGACGATGTAGCCGTGGCGCAGAATGATGCCATTGGCCGGGGCGTGCGCCTTGAGCGGACCAATAGGGGAATTGAATGCCTCCCCGGCGTATTTCAACGGCACGGACACGCGCAGGTCGCGTATGTCCGCGACCCGCGCCAGTTCCGGCGGGTATTTCAGCTCGGCCGAGATCGCAAATGCGACCGCTTGCTGCAGCAGGGCAGGATCGAATCCCTCCTGTACGGGTGTATGCCTCGCCCAGCCATCGCCCTTCGGCGGGAAATAGCCGGCAGCCATCGCGGTCTGTATACCGAGCAGGCCCAAGCCCAGCAGCACGCCGGCCCATCTCCGGCCGGTCAATCGACGGTGCACCACGCGCCCACCCCTGTCGTTGAATCCATGGAGCAGAAGAGCTATCTTTCCGAAGTCCGCCAAAACAGAACAAGAGGATATCCCAATGGCGCTCACGGGGTTCGCAGTCAAGCGGGTATTCGCGCTCATGCTCCTGGCCGCCGCCGTGGCGGCCCGCGCGCAGAGTCCTGAGAATCACTTTGAGAACGACTATGTGATCCTCAATGAAGCCCATCAGAATGTGGACGTGCCGGGGTACACCCACAAGGCCCACATCCATCATTTCAATCGTGTCATGGTCTACATGCACGATGGCGGCGAATATCTGCACTATCTTGCCGACGGCCGCACCGAGGACCATGCCTGGAAGGCCGGCGATGTGGTCTGGAGCCCGTCCAACGGCTGGCACTATTCTTCGATCAAGGCCGACAATCCGCCGTTCGACCCGAGCGTGCCGATGATCGTCGATATCGGCATCAAGAAGACGGGCGATGCGCACAAGGTCGTGAGCACCGCCCTCGATCCGCTGAAGGTCGATCCCGCACATTACAAGCTGGAAATGGAGAACAGCCAGGTGCGGGTACTGCGCGTCAAGCTCGGCCCGAAGCAGAGCACGGCCTTGCACGAGAGCGCGGTCAACCACCTGGTGGTCTACATGACCGAGACCAACGCCCGGGCGACCTTTGCCGATGGCAAGACCGAGTCCCTGCAATACAAGCCGGCGGAGACCCGCTGGGCCGGCCCTGCCAAGGTGAAGCTGGAGAACCTGAGCGACAAACCGTTCGAAGCGGTAATAGTCGAGATCAAGGGCTAGGCGCGTCGGTCCTTCACGAGCTGGACCGTGTCGAACAGTTCATAGCTCGCGCTCGGCGCGCGATCGGCGCCGACTGCATGGTAGTAGCGCATCGTGATGGCGGTCTTGCCGCCCTCGATGCCCGGATCGAGATCGAACACGGCTATGCCGTAGCCGCTCAGCGTATCGCGACGGGCGGACCAGATCGCGTCCTCGAGCGCGTCGGCGCCATGCTTGAAGAAGAACGCGGGGTCTGCGCCCGATACGGGCCGGTTGGCCCGGGTGATCACCTTGGCCTGCGGTGAGCCGTTGTTCGTATTCGCACCATAAGCGTCGACGGGCGCGCTGGTGCCGCCTCCTCCCAGGATCAGATGGATCGTGCCGCGGGAGGTGTCGAATCCCTGCGCGCCGGGTTCGGACGTGACCACGGGCTGAGGCTGGCAGGTATCCACGGGCGCACCCGTCAGCGCGTCACGCCCGACCTCATGATTGCAGCCCCGGACCGGCCAGCTGCGCTCGTAGTCATGATCGTGGCCACAGAGGACCAGGTCGACCCCGTGGCGGTCGAACAGCGGCAGCCAGGTCTCGCGGATCCCCTTGTCGGAGCCGTTGCCGTTCCTCGATGAGCTGAGCGCATCCTGATGCATCTGCACGACGATCCAGTCGATGCTGGTATCGCGATTCGCCGCAGTCAGTGTGTCTTCCAGCCAGCGTGTCTGGACGCCCCCGCTGTAGCCTCGCAGGTACAGGGAAGTACCGGGCTGGATCGGCGCATGTCCCGTACTGGGTGCCGGGATCAGGGGTCCGGGGCCGGCATGGAAGGCGCCGCTGTCCTGGTAGATAACGTCGTCGGCGGCCAGCGAGATGAACAGCACCGAACCGACCTGGAAGCGGTACCAGTGGCCGGAAAAGTGCGTACCGTTGTCAGGCAGCGCGTAGCGGGTCAGGTACGAATTCATCCCCTGCTCGCCGTTGCAGAACTCGATCTCATGATTGCCCGGGCAGGGCATCCACGGACGCCAGGCGGCCGAGCGCTGCACGTTGTTGCCGAAGTCGGCCCAGACCGCGGGCTGGGCGGTGGGGTTCACATTTGCGTAGCACAGATCACCGTTGAGCAGGTGAAACAGCGGATCGAAGCGTTCGACGGCGTCGACCGCGTGCGCACTTTGCGGCGAAGACATCAGCCAGGTGCTGACCGGGGTCGCGAGGTCGCCGTAGCTGGTCCATCGGAACGGCACCCGACCCCTTGGCGCGGTGCGAAACTTCGCTCCAAATGGAGCGTGTCCACGCGTGTCATTGTCCGCCGTCACGGAATAGCGGTATTGGGTATGGGCGTCGAGGCCGTCGAGTCGTGCGTGGTACGTGAACACGGTCTGCCCGTTGACTCCGTCGGTATAGGTGCGCTGGAGCGCGTGGAGGACACGGGGGTTCGCGCCCGGCGCCTCGAGGATCACCCGGGGATTCACGGCCTGGGCCGGGGAGGCCCACGACACGATCACCTCGCGCGAAGGATCCGTGCCCCAGGTCAGATGGACCTGTTCCGGGGTCCCGTCCGCCAGCGCCGCTGCGGCGTATTCGCTCACCAGGCCGAGTGGCGCGGTCGCGGCGGCGATACCCGCTACTCCGGCCCCGGTGAAGAAACGCCGGCGCGACACCGATGCAGCAGTCCGGTCGCACTCCGGGCCGTGATGGTGCGGGCGCTTGGGCATTGCGCCAACGATACCATCGCTCCGGGCCGGCTTTGAAGCGCCCGGAAAGCACCATTGCACCGGCGTGCCGGTGCGCATTGATTCGGCGCCCGGTTCCTTGCAAGCTCTGTCAATCCAGGGACATGGAAAACACGGAGCAGCGCATGGCCTCACCGAAGCACGCCAAGCGGGATGAACAGAATGCAGCTCGGCGCACACCCTTGACGATCACGGTACGGCCCGATCACCTGGCGTTCATCGAATCCTGCGTGTCGCTGAAGGAATTCGAGTCGGTCGATCAGCTGTTCGACGCCGCGCTGGCCTGGTACCGCAAGCATGTGCACGCGGTCAATGCCTATACCGACGAGCAGATGCACAAGGGCTACTCGCGGGACGAGATCCTCGAGTCCATCGAATGCGAGACGGTGGTCACGATGGTGCGTCCGCCGTCGCGGCGTTCAAGGGCGTAGCATTCCTCGAGGCCGCCAACAGGCCGCAAAGCGCTGCGAGCGACAGCCATAGTCCCGGCATCGCCCGGTTGCCGGTCACGTGAATCAGGTAGGTGCAGATCGCCGGCGTGAAGCCGCCGAATGCCGCGGCTGCGAGGCTGTATGCCAGGGCGAATCCGCTCGTGCGGATATCCGTCGGCATGATCTCGATCAGATACACAACCATCGCCGCGTTGTAGCTGCCGTAGAGGAAGGAGAACCATAGCTCCACGGCCAGCAGGCGCGAGAATGACGGCTCGCGCACGAGCCAATACATGGTCGGGAACGCGGTGACGCACAGGATTGCCGTGCTGGCCAGCAGGATCGGGCGGCGTCCGATCCGGTCGGACAGCGATCCCATGAGGGGGAGCCAAAGCAGATTCGAGGCACCGACGCATAGCGTGACGATGAGCGCGTCCGAGGCCGCAAGGTGCAGCACCGAGGCGCCAAAAGTGGGCGTGTAGGCCGTGATCATGTAGAAGGACACCGTAGTCATCGTCACCATCATTGTGCCGAGCGCCACGATCCTCCAGTTCATGCCGAGGGCATGCAGAATCTGCGGCAGCGCGGGCCGGTCCTTGCGCGCGATGAATTCATCGGTTTCCGCCAGCCGGCGCCTGAAGTGCCAGAGCAACGGAATGAGCGCACAGCCACCCAGCAACGGAATGCGCCAGCCCCAGCGCGTCATGCTCTGCGGCGAGAGTGTTGCACTCAGCACTACGCCGATCAGCGCGGCGGCCATCACCGCGACCTGTTGACTGCCGGACTGGCAGCTGACATAGAGCGCCTTGTGATCACGCGGCGCTATCTCCGACAGGTATACGGAGACGCCGCCCAGCTCCATGCCCGCCGAGAAGCCCTGCAGCAGGCGCCCTGCAATGACCAGCAGCGGCGCTGCGATGCCGATGGCCTGATAGCCTGGGGTGCAGGCGATTGACAGGATGCCGACCGACATCAGGCTCAAGGTCAGGAGCAGGCCGGCGCGTCTGCCCCTGCGGTCGGCATAGGCGCCCAGCACGATGGCACCGAGCGGGCGCATCAGGAATCCCGCGCCGAAGGTTCCCAGCGCGAGCATCAGCGATAGGTAGGCGTTGCCGGTCGGGAAGAATGCGCGACCGATCGGAGCCGCGAAGTACCCGAATACCATGAAATCGTACATCTCCAGGAAGTTCCCGCTGGAGACCCGGAACGCGTTCCGGATTCTCGACGCAGTATTCAGGGCGGCAGGACCGGAGCGTGGTAGTTCAGGGTCATCCCCAGCAGCCATAGCAGCAGTACTACCAGCGGCAGATTCACCAGGAACTGCACGAAGGTGAAGCCGATCAGATCGCGTGCCTTCAATCCGAGCAGACCGAGCACCGGGAGCATCCAGAATGGATTGATCAGGTTCGGCAGTGCCTCGGCGGCGTTGTAGGTCTGCACCACCCAGCCGAGATGGTAGTGCAGCACGTTCGCGGCGTGCATCAGATAGGGTGCCTCGATGATCCACTTGCCGCCGCCCGAAGGCACGAACAGGCCGAGCAGCGCCGAATAGATCGTCACGGCGATCGGGAACGTCGAGTGGCGTGTGATCGATGCGAATGCGGTGCCAAGCAGACCGGCCAGAGTGTGTCCGTTCGAATTTGCGCCGCCGGTCATCATCGAGGCGATCGCTCCGAGCAGCGGGAACTGGATCAGGATCCCGGCCACACCCGGCACACTGCGGGTTACCGAGTCCAGGAACGCCCGTGGCCGCCACTGCAGCAGCAGACCGAGGATCAGGAACATGAAATTGTAGGTGTTCAGGTTCGAGATGGCGCCGATCAGACCCTTTGCGGCCACTTCCGGCACCAGCCAGAGCAGTCCCAGCAGTGCGAGGAACAGGTTCGGCAGCGGACTCCACTCGAGCCATTCTCCAGGCCGTGTGCGCGCCAGAGCCACCTTGCGGCGCGGCGGCGCTGCGATTCCCAGCTGCGCGGCCGTCTGTGCCCGCTCATCGGAGGGCGCCGAGCGCCAGGCCACGAATGCACTGATCGCAGCGAGCAATGCGGCTAGCAGCAGCGACTGCCACAGGAAGATCGTTTCGCGTAGCGGTATGACCCCGCCGCTGTGCAGCAGGGCAGCGGGCATGCTGCCTGGATTGGCCTGCAGCTGCGCCGCGGAGGAGGAAAGACCCAGCGCCCAAACCGAGCCTGAACCCAGGCATGCCGCGGCGCCGGCCGCACGGTAATCCATGCGCAGGTCCGGACGCTGGGCGAGCTCGCGCGCCAGCAGACTCCCGAGCACAGGGCTCAGGCCCCAGTGGATCAGCGCTACCAGGATGCTGGTGAGGGCCACCAGCGCGATGCCGGCCGGACCGCTGCGTGGCAGCGCTGCCAGGCGATACACGAGCCGCGCTACCGGTGGCGAATCGGCGACGACGAAGCCGCCGATCACGATGAAGCACATCTGCATCGTGAACGGGATCAGGCTCCAGAAGCCCGAACCAAAGCTGCGCGCGACCTCGAGCGGCGCGACACCGATTCCGGTGGCGGCGGCGGCCACCACGGCGACGGCGAGGATGGCGAACGCGAACGCATCGGGAAACCACCGTTCCGACCACGCGCAGGTGCGCTGCGCGAACGCGGACAGCAGGGAGTCCGACGCAGATCCCTGGCTACGCGTCACGGGGCGTCCGTCGGTCCAGGATCCACAGTGCGGCGGGCAGGGCCGTGAAGTCGGCCAGCAGCGCCAGCACGAAGGCCGCGGCGGAGACTATGCCGAACTGGCGCATCGGCGGCAGGTCGGAGAGCGCGAGTGCGAGAAAGCCGCTGGCATTGATCAGCGTTGCGAAGACGATCGGCCGTCCCGCAACCAGCATCGCATGGCGCAGGGCAGTGCTGGTCGAGGCGCCGGCGTGGCCCTCCTGGAAATGGTAGAAGAAATGCACCTGGTCGTTCTCCGTGGCTCCCAGCACGGTCGACCCGATCAGGATGGTCGCTATGTTCAGCGCGATGCCGGATACCCGCATCACGATGAACACGGAAAGGATCGCGAACAACGATGGAATCATCGTCATCAGCCGCGCCGAGGGACTGCGGAACACGAGCAGGAAGCCACAGAAGATCACGCCGGCCGTCAGCGCGAAACTCTCGGTCAGTGTCGGCAGCAGGTGTTCGGTGATCTCGCCCGCAAGCACTCCTTTGCCCGCGAGGCGTCCGCGCACGTCGCGCAGCGCTACGTCATCCGCCTGCGCCGTGGCCCAGCTCTGCTCGACGTAGCGGCGCATCGCCCCGGCCGGGCCAAAGCGTTCCCCGCGCCCACGGATGCGCAGCCGCACGCTCGCAAGGTCGGCGACATCGACGTAGCCTCGTGCACCCGGCTGGGTCAGGATGATCTGCTCCAGATCGCCAGCGAGCGTCATCCAGGCGGCCGCATCCGTGGGCAACTGGTCCGAGCCGGACTGGATGTAGTGTGCCCAGCGCAGGACTGAGGTTGGGCCGTCCACCGCGTCGACTCCCGGGTGCTGCTCGAGGCGGCGCGTCAGCAATTCCACGCTGCGCAGGAACGCCGGATCGAGCGCATGGCCGGGTCGGGTCTGCAGCCACAGATCGATTTCATCGAGGCCACTGGACTGCTCGAAGCGCCGCGTATCCTGCGCGATGCGTTCTCCCGGGTTCACGTAGGTCAGGGCGTCGGTCTCGAGCTGCAGGGGCGCCACGCGCCCCGGAATGCCGAACAGCGCGGTCGCTCCGGCCAGCATCAGCAGCAGTGCGCCTATGACCAGGCGCCAGCGCCATCGTCTCGTCGCCGGCACCAGCACATCCACGAAGGCGACGTAACGCCTGCCGGCGCTCGCGGTGCCCGCGCGCATCGGTGCGCGCACCAGTGCCTGCAGGACCGGAAACAGCGTGAAGCAGGTGAGCCACGCGACCACCAGGCCGCAAGCGGTCCACAGCCCCATCTCACGCACCGGGCGGATATCCGAGACGGCGAGCGCGGCGAATCCGACCGCGGTCGCGAACATCGAGGCGGTACAGGGCAGGAATTTGTTCGACAGCACCCGCGCCTGGTGCTCCGCGAGATCCGGCGCGTCATCCGGTTCCATGTAGCGTGAGTGGATGTAGACCAGCGTGGCCGTACTCGTGACCAGCACGGTCAGCGGGACGATGGTAGACACGACGGTATTCGTCCAGCCGACCAGGTCGGCGAGTCCCATCGCGATCGCGACGACGCAGCCGAGCGTGATGAGGATCGCGGTCAGCGTGCGCCAGGAACGATAGACCAGCAGCACCAGCGTCATCAGGAAGATTCCGAACAGCGGCATGAATTTCCTGGTGGCCGCTCCGGTCTGGCGTTCGAGCCAGGCATCGAGCCACGGGCTGCCGACGCGGCGGACCGCGCTGAAGGGACGGCCGGCCCGGTCGAGCGGCAGCACCAGCGCATCGATTGCGGCCAATGCGCGGTCGCGCTCGGCAGCATTGCGCACGCGCAGATCCAGTGCGATGCCGAGAAAATGCTCCCCGACCAGCCCGGCGCGACGGAACAGCGTGGTGCCGGTCGCGAAGCGCCGCAGCCGGGCCGCGTCGTCCGGACCGATGTCGGCTCCGGCCGTGGTCGCGGGGCGCAGCGTCAGGACACTCTGCGCCGCGACATCCGGAATGCCGTTGAGCGCATGCTCGAGCCGCTGGGCAGCCGAAAGTGCTGCAGGCGCATACGGGTCCGGCGCTTCGAGCATCAGCAGCGCCTGCTCGCCTTCGGGAAACACGCGCTCGAATTCGACCGTCGCCTGGAACACCGGGTCGCCGGGGATGAGCAGGCGGTCGATCGAAGGATCAGTGGGAATGCGCAGCGCGCCGTAGATACCGGCGCTCGTGAGCAGCGCGAAGGCGATGAGTATCAAGTTTCGCGCCCGCAGGATGTGCAGGAACGCGCGTCTGAGGCCCGGGGCGTTCTGCGTGCTCATGATCGACCCGCTCTCCAGCCCGGCTGAGTTAAGCCCACCGCGCGCGATAATGATAGCCTACGCAGATGAGCGCATTGCTGTTGTCCGCGGTCGCGACGCTGGTGTTCTGCGCCCCCGGATATCCCGGCGGTGCGGGTGACGCCCAACCCTTCGTCGATCAGTTCGCCAGCGCCGCGGCGGCCAGTGCCGGTTGGCCGAAGGGCAGCCTGGCAGCGCTGTACGACCCGACCGAGCAAGGCGGGCTCTCGAAGCTGGGCAGCGCTGATGCGGCGCTGGCCTTCGTACCCTATGCGTTCTTCGTGCAGCACGGGGCGGCGCTGCATCTGGCACCGCTCGCTCAGGCCGACGTCGTCGGGGTGGGAACGCAAGAGCGCTGGGCCCTGGTCGCGAAAGCCGGCGCGATCGCCGGTCCGGCCGCTTTGTCCGGATACACGATCCTGAGCGTCGCCGGCTACGCCCCAGAGTTTGTACGCCACGTGGCGCTGGCTGCCTGGTCGCTGCCCGCCGGAATCCGGATCGAGTCCACCGGCCAGATCTTGAGCGCGTTGCGGCGCGCAGCCGCGGGTGAACCGGTCGTGGCGCTACTCGATGCGACACAGACGGCGGCTTTGCCAAGCCTGCCATTCGGGTCACAGCTCGGCGTGGTGCTGCAGTCGGCGCCGGTGCCGGTAGCCATCGTGGCGCTCGTCGATGCGCGATTGCCGCCGGTCCGCGCGCACAGCATGCAGGCCGGCCTGCTCAAGCTGGGGCATGCCGGCGGCGAAGCCGACACTCTGGGCCAGCTGCGGCTGAAGGGATTCGTGCCAGTGCGGCTTCCCCTGCCAGCGGCTCCGCCGTGACGCGACGGACCGCAGCTGCGCTGCTGGCGCTGCTGTCGAGTGGGTGTGTCGCGCCTGTGCAATCGCCCGGACCGCGGCCGGAGGCCGTTGCGGGATCGACGGCGCGCACCGTGCCGGCGCTGGCCGCGGAGATTGCCGCGGTGGCACATCACAGCGATCACGAGGCGGATGCAAAGATCCGCGTGCAGCTCGCCGCGCAGGCAGCAGCGGACGCGGAGGCCTGCATCGCGCAGGCGCCACAGGCAGTCGCATGCCTGTACGGAAACGCGCTCGCGCTGGGTCTGCAGGCGCGGGCACATCCGGCACAGGCGCTCGGGCTGCTCAATATGATGCTCTCGAACCTCGTCCGTGCCGGGGCGGCGGATCCGGACTACGATGAGGCGGGACCAGATCGGGTACGGGCGCTGGTACTGATGCGCGCACCCGGATGGCCGCTCGGGCCTGGCGATGCGGCAGCCGGCCTGCTGGCAGCGCGCAGCGCGGTGGCCTTGCACCCGAAGTATCCACCGAACCTGCTGGCACTGGCCGAAGCCCTGGATCGGACCGGGGATGCAAGCGAAGCCCGGAACACCTATGCGCGGGCGCGCGCGGCCGCGCAGGAGCTGCCGCCCTCAGCGGATCAGGACGAATGGTTGCATCAGGCCGACACCGCTCTGAAGCGCCCGTAGCCCATTAGCAAAGCGCCGCTGGTACTACTCCGCCTCGGCGATGCGCAGCGAGATGGCACCGAGTCCTTCGATCGAGCCGCTGAGTTCATCGTTCGGCACCACCGGGCCGACGCCCTCCGGAGTGCCGGTGTAGATCAGGTCGCCGGGCTGCAGGTGGTAGAACTTCGACAGGTCCGCGATCAGTGCGGGCACCGGATGAATCAGCAGCTTCACGTCCGATTGCTGGCGGACCGTGCCGTTGACCTGCAATTCGATGCGCCCGTGATCAATGTGCCCGCATTCGGCAACGGGCACGATCGGCGAGAGCACCGCGGCGGTCTCGAAGTCCTTGCCCAGATCCCAGGGCCGGCGCTGGTCACGGGCGGCATACTGCAGATCCCGGCGCGTCATGTCGAGGCCGCAGGTGTAGCCGAACACCGCGCGCAGGGCGTCTGCGGCCGCTACGCGAAATGCCGGAGCACCGATCGCAACCACCAGCTCCATCTCGTAATGCAGGTTCGCGGTCCCCGGTGGATAGGCGATGCGGGCTCCCGAAGCGGCGTAGTCCTGCGCTGACTTCGTGAAATAGAACGGTGCCTCCCGATCCGGGGCGACGCCCATCTCCCGTGCATGGGCCTCGTAATTGCGCCCGACGCAGAAGATGCGCCGGATCGGGTAGCGCGCATCGCTGCCGCGGATCGGCACCGCCACGATCGCCGGTGGCTCAAAGGCATACTGGATCACGGCGGGATTCCTTCAACTCGTCAGTTGCGCTCATTATAGCGAGCGCCGCAGCGCTGGCTTAAGATCCGGGCCCCGATCCCGACGCGAGTCTCACCCATGAAGATCTTCTACGCCGCCGCGTCACCGTTCGTGCGCAAATGCCTGGTCGTCGCGCATGAGCTGGGGCTGCGCGAGCGCATCGAACTCGTGCCGGCCAGCGCGCATCCGATCAATCGCAGCGCGCCCATCGTCGCCCACAATCCGCTCGGCCAGATGCCGACGCTGTTGGCGGACGATGGTACGGTGCTGTACGACAGCCGCGTCATCTGCGAGTACCTGAATTCGCTTGGCGATGGTCGAATCGTTCCCGCCACGGGCGCGGAACGTTGGCAGGCGCTCATCGAGCAGTCGCTTGCCGACGGCATCATGGATGCGGCCGTACTGGTGCGCTACGAGCAGGTGGTGCGCCCGGAGCCGCTGCGCTGGCCGGAATGGATCAACGGCCAGCTGGACAAGGTCCACTCCGCGCTCGCGCGCATCGAGCTCGAGGCGCCCACGTTCGGCGGGCGTGTCGATATCGGCACCATTGCGATCGGCTGCGCGCTCGGCTATCTCGATCTACGGTTCGCCGCTCTCGCGTGGCGCGAGCGGCACCCGGCGAGTGCGGCCTGGTTTGCGCGTTTCGATGCGCGCGCTTCGATGAGCGCAACGCGTCCTTAACAGATCTGCTATCGCTGTTTCAGCGACGCCATGTCGATCACGAAGCGGTAGCGTACCGCCTCGCAGCAGCTGCTCAGTCCGGAAGCGGTGCGCCGCGGGTCTCGAGACTCAACGGCAGCAGCAGCAGCCCCAGCAGGAACGCCACTGCGGTCATTGCGACGGGCCGGCCGATGCTGCCGTAGTGCTGCACGCCGGCGCCGATCAGGAAATTCACCCCGGCGCCAATGAAGCGTCCGAACGAGGTCACGAACGCGAACGCCGTGGCGCGGATGGCCGTCGGATACTGCTCCGGCAGCCACAGGCTGTAGATCGCGAAATTGCCACCGAAGAAACCGAGCACGCACAGCGCCGCGATGAAAGTGGCCAGTCCACCCGGGAGCTGGAACGCCCAGCCGAAGCTCAAGTAGATGCCGCCGGCCATGCCGCAGAAGTACAGCGCCAGCGTGCGGCGCCGACCCACGCGCTCTGCGAGCGGTGGCAGTGCCAGGCAGCCGATGCACGTGGCGATCGAGAGCAGCCCGGTGCCGAAGGATGCAAGCCTGGCGGCCTGTGCGCCGGTGTGACCGGCGGCACGTGCCATCGCGATGATCGCCGAGGGCTCGTACACCGTGCCGGCCCACAGCCCGATGATCGAAACCGTAACCAGCCCGGTGTTGACCAGCGTGCGGGTGCGGTATGTGCCGGCAAACACTGCCCGCAACGGGCTACGGCGCTCGCGGCTGGACGCGGTACGTCTCCAGCGCTCCGGCTCGGAGACGCGGGATAGCATGTACAGTGCAAGCAGCACCGGCGCGCCGCCGCACAGGAACATCGCCCGCCACCCGTATGCGGCACCGACGGTGTAGTTCAGTGCCGCCGCCAGGAAAAAGCCTACGTAGTAGCCGGTCTGCAGGTAGCCGGCCCCCATCCGGCGACGGTCCTCTGGCCACGCTTCGGCGACATAGGTCCCGGCCAGCGCCCATTCGCCGCCAATCCCGACGCCGGCGAGAAAGCGGAACGCGCCGAGCTGCCAGACGTTGTGCGCGAAAGCGGCGGCCGCCGTGAATACGGCATAGACGATAACCGCCGCCGCGAGCGTGCGGGTCCTGCCCCAGCGATCGGCGATCGGGCCCCAGAGGAACGATCCACCCCAGCCTGCCAGGAAGACCGCAAACAGAATCGAGCCTGCGAGCGCTATGCCGGCCGGCGAGCCGTTCATTCCCGAGCGCGGCAGCAATTCGGCGAGCGCGGGAGTGAGCACCAGCGCGAAGATGAAGGAATCCATGCCATCGAGCGTCCAGCCGGCCCAGGCGGCCCAGAAGCCGCGTACCTGGGCGGGATTCAGTGGCGTGCGGAGTGCAGCCGATGTGGTCGGGTCGGGATGCATTGCCGGGGGCCTCAGGCCGATTGATACAACGTGGCGTACTGCTCGCGCAGCATGCTCTTCTGCACCTTGCCCATCGTGTTGCGCGGCAGTTCGGCGACGAACAGGATTCGCTTGGGCACTTTGTAGCGCGCGATGCGGGACTGCACCGCCCGGATGATCTCGTCCTCGGTAGCAGCGGCCCCAGGTCTTGCCACGACCAGCGCCGTGACACCCTCCCCAAAATCCGGATGCGGCACGCCGAACACGGCGCTTTCCAGCACCGACGGCAGTGCGTCGAGTTCGGCCTCGACCTCCTTCGGATAGACGTTATATCCGCCACTGATCACCAGATCCTTCGCGCGTCCGACGATATTCAGGTAGCCGGCGCGATCGAAGCGCCCAAGATCACCGCTGCGGAACCAGCCGTCGGCACTGAATTCACGCCGGGTCTTGTCCGCATCGCCCCAGTAGCCGGCACAGACGTTGGGGCCGCGGATCTCGATGCCTCCGATCGCGTCCGCATCCTGCACGCATCGGCCCGATTCCGGATCGACGATGCGAATCTCGATACCGGGCAGCGGTGGCCCGACCGTGCCGGGGACCCGGGGGCCGGCGTAGGGATTCGACGTATTCATCAGGGTCTCGGTCATGCCGTAGCGCTCCAGGATGCGATGACCCGTGCGCTGCTCGAATTCGCGGTGTGTCTCGGCCAGCAGCGGCGCGGACCCGGATACGAACAGCCGCAGGTTCGCGCATGCGGTGCGGTCGAGCCCGGGCAGCTGCAGCAGGCGCGTGTAATGCGTCGGCACGCCCATGAACACGCTCGCCTCCGGCAGATGCTGCAGCACCTGCGCGGCATCGAAGGCTGCGAGCAGCAGCAGGCTCGAACCTGCGGCGAGCACCGTGTTGATCGCGGCGAACAGCCCATGCACGTGAAACAGCGGCAGGGCGTGCAGCAGCACGTCGCGCTCCGTGAAGCCCCAGGCGGCGGCCAGGGTAGTCGCATTCGAGGCGAGGTTGGTGCGCGTCAGCATCGCCCCCTTCGAGCGCCCGGTGGTACCCGAGGTATAGACAATGGCGGCGAGCGCGCCGCCCTGGAATGCAGGGCTGCGCGGCAGCGGCGCCGATTGGCGCACGGCCAACGCTGCCAGGGTACCCTCACCGTGGGCGCCGAGCGTCTCCAGATGCGCGATGCGCGCTGCGTGTGCAACGGGCCGCAGCAAGTCCTGATCCGATGGACGCACGACGGCGAGGCACGGCTGTGCGTCGCGAAGGAAGTATTCGACCTCGTGGACCGTGTTGGCGGTGTTGATCGGTACGTACACGGCACCGATGCGCAGGCAGGCCACGTACAGCAGCACCGAGTCGACGGACTTGTCGACCTGCACGGCCACGCGCTCGCCGGCGCGTACGCCGAGCGCCAGCAAGGCCGCGGCGAGGGCGCCGGAGCGCTGCGCCAGCGCCGCATAGCTCAGGCGTACGCCGGCCGGCGTGACCAAAAACGGGCGGTCGGGATCGGATGCCAGCACATGGTCAATCCATGCGGATGGGTCGGTCGCGGAATGCATGCGGCGAATGATGCCATACCGGTGCGCCGGCACCGCGCAGCAGCCCGTCGCGCGCCGCTGGACGCTGCGCCCGGCGCCTGCGAGACTCCGACCGCCGTAGCTGCGGAGCCGAAGCATCATGCGCCATGCACGCCTTGTGGAACAGGCCGGAATCACGCGCCGGGAGTTCGTCCAGGCCGTGGCCAGCATCGGCGGAGGCCTCGCGCTCGCGCTGCGCCTGCCGGCGCAGGAAACCGCGCTGCCGCGCGCCGCAACCGATGCGGCTCCGCGTGCCCCCACCGCATTCGTGCGCATCGCCGCAGATGGCGCCATCACGATCACGACGCCGGCCGTCGAGATGGGGCAGGGCGGTCATACGGCGATGCCGATGATCCTGCTGGAGGAGCTGGGCGGAGACTGGCGTGACCTGCGAGTCGAGGACGCGGCGGCTGCGGCAATCTACGACAATCCGGTCTTCGGCCAGCAGGCCACGGTCGGCAGCTTCTCGGTGCGGGGCTGGTACGTGGAGCTGCGTCGCATCGGTGCCGCGGCGCGCGAGATGCTGGTGCAGGCTGCCGCCAGCGATTGGGGCGTGCCGGCCGCCGAATGCACGGTGGCGAGCAGCCGCATCAGTCACTCGCCAAGCGGGCGTACGCGCAGCTTCGGCAGCGTGGCCGCGCGCGCGGCACAGTTGCCGGTGCCGCAGCACCCCGACCTCAAGGGCGTCGCGCAGTTCCAGGTCATCGGTGGTTCTCCAGCGCGCGTTGACATTCCGGTCAAGGTCGATGGCAGCGCGCAGTACGGCATCGACGTCGTGCTGCCGCAGATGCTGTATGCCGCGGTGCGGACCTGTCCGACTTTCGGCGGCAAGCTCAAGGGCTTCGATGACAGCGCCGCAAAGTCCATGCCCGGCTACCACGCGACGGTGCCCTTGCCCGACGGCGTGATCGTCACGGCGCGTTCGTACTGGCAGGCCAGGAAGGCACTGGAGCAGGTGAAGGTCGAGTACGAGCCCGGCGCACTCGCGACACTGGACAGCGCCAGGGTCTCGCAGCTGCTGCACGACGGCTTCGACGAGCCGGGCACGATCGCCCGCCACGACGGCGACGTCGCGGGTGCGCTCAAATCTGCGGCGCGTGTCCTCGAAGCCGCATACGAGGTGCCTTATCTCGCCCATGCCTGCATGGAACCGATGAACTGTACCGCGCGGGTGGATGAGACCGGCTGTGAGATCTGGTGTGGCACGCAGTCCCCGCAGGCGGCCCAGCGCGCCGCGGCAGCGGCCCTGAAGATTCCTGCCGAGCGCGTCAAGGTCCATTCGATGCTGCTCGGGGGAGGATTCGGGCGCCGTGGGGAGACCGACTACGTGGCACAGGCGGTCAGTGCCGCCCAGGCGACTGGTCGCCCGGTCAAATTGCTCTGGAGTCGCGAGGAAGATATCCAGCACGACTTCTACCGTCCGGCCGCGGCGATCCGCTTCCGGGCCGGCCTCGATCAGGCCGGCAAGCTCAGTGCGCTGGACTGCAACGTCGTGACCTCCTCGAGCCCGTCGTTCCGGACGGGCGGCGCGCCGTTCTATACCGGCGGCGTCGCCGACATGAACTACAGCATTCCGAACCTGCGCGTCTCGGGGGTCGATAAGGACATTGGCATCCGCTTCGGCTTCTGGCGCTCGGTCAATGATTCGCACAATCCGTTCATGCTCGAGAGCTTCATCGACGAGATCGCGCATGCCACCAAGCAGGATCCGTACCAGTTCCGGCGCGCGATGCTGCAGGGCGAGGAGGCCAGGCGCCAGCGTGCGCTGCTCGATCTGCTGGCCGACAAATCCGGCTGGGGCCGTGCGCCACCCGGACACTTTCTCGGCATTGCGGCCTTTGCCGCTTTCGGCAGCTATATCGGCTCGGTCGTAGAACTGTCCGCCCGCGGCCAGGCCTTGACGCTGCACCGGGTCGTGACCGCGATCGACTGCGGAGTCGCGATCCACCCCGACAACATCCGCGCCCAGCTCGAGGGCGGCATGGTCTATGGCCTGACGGCCGCGCTGCGCGGCGAGATCACGATCGCGGGGGGAGCCGTGCAGCAGCGAAACTTCAATGACTACCCGATGCTGCTGATGAAGGAGATGCCGCGCGTGGATGCCTATATCGTGCCGAGCACCGCGGCCCCTGGAGGCGTCGGGGAGCCCGGGACGGCGCCGATCGCTCCGGCCCTGGCCAATGCAATCTTCGCCGCCACCGGCATCCGCGTGCGCGCGTTGCCACTGTCGAAGCAGAACTTCAGCTTCTCCACGCTGCGAGCCTGAACATGTTCAATCTCACGATCAATGGCAAGCCCTTCAGTGCCGACGTCGACGCGGATACGCCGCTGCTGTGGGTGCTGCGCGACGAGGCCGGCCTGACCGGCACGAAGTTCGGCTGCGGCATCGGATTATGTGGGGCGTGTACGGTGCTGCTCGATGGCGCACCGACACGTACCTGCGTGCTGAGCATCGCGGCGGTGGCCGGCAAATCCATCGTGACGATCGAGGGCCTCAGCACCGAGCGCAGTCACCCGATCCAGCAGGCCTGGATCGCCGAGAGCGTGCCGCAATGCGGCTACTGCCAGTCGGGCATGATTCTGGCCGCCGCGGCACTGTTGGCACACACTCCGCACCCGACCGACCAGCAGATCGACGGCGCGATCACCAACATCTGCCGCTGCGGTACCTACAATCGCATCCGCAGGGCTGTCCATCGCGCTGCCGGCGATGCGCCCGCACCCGCCTGAAGGCACCGCCAGGGCAGTGTCAGCCGCTATGGCAGCGCCAGCGGCGCACCGTAGCCGGTGAGCTCCAGGTAGCCGCGGCCGACTTCCCGTCCGTCTTCGTGCGCGCGCACGGCGCCTTCCCAGTAGACGGCACCCGTCGTGAGCCGGGTGTCGTTCTCCTGGTCGTCGAGCAATGGCTCGAGCGCCAGCAGCCGCGGCCCGGCACGCACCACCCACGCTACCGGATAGCTGGTTGCGGTGCGCCGCGAGCGCCACTGCCGGCCGGGCGAGAACTGCACGTCGGCGGGCTGAAGTGTCTGCACCTTGCCTTCAGCGGTGCGCAGACTGCCTCCCGCCCAGAGGGTGTCGCCGACGCGGCTACGGATCCGAAACGCCATGACGGCGCCGCCGTCATCGAGATTCAGCGCGGTCCAGTCCCAGCCCTGGGCTTGGCTGTCGAGGTAGGCGCTGGACCATTCGTGATCGAGCCAGGCTTCACCGGTGACGCGCTCGCGCCGTGCGTCGCGTGTAATGGCGCCGCGCACCTTCAGATGCGGCAGGCTGTAGTAGTAGCTGGCCTCCCGCGGCGCGGCCGCCTTCTGGCTGAAACCGTCGATGCCCTGCAGCAGTGGCGCCTGCGTGGGTTCGAGTGTCAATTCGAGCGCGAAATCCGCGGCTACCAGCCGCGCGCTGAAGTTCCCATCCTGCCGCTCCAGGCGCCAGTCGTCGATCCATACGCTGGTATCCCCGGATTCGGCTTCCGCGAGTCCGAGGCCGGCGCGCCGAATGCGCTGGTCCTGCCACAACCTGCCACGTATCGGGTCGCTGAGCGCGCAATGCGCGATCAGCAGTTGCCGGGGCGCGAAAGCGCTGGGATTGTCTTCCTGCACCGCCGGCCGCGTGCGGAAGAACGTGATCTGGAACCCGAGTGGCGTGGGGCTTTGCCAGTCGAGCCAACCGGTGACGTACCACCATTCGAGTCCGAACTGCGGGTGCGCGCCATGGTCCTGCGGAAAGCGCAGCGCAACCCCAGGCAGCACCGGCGCGAACGGCGGCACGGACTGGCCCGCGGCGCTCGGCCGGCCAGGCAGCGCGACGGCAGCGCACAGCAGCTTGAGCGCACGGCGGCGCGTGGCGCCCCGGCCGTAGCTCACCAGTCCTCCCGCACGGCACGGATCGCATCCTGGCTCATGGCGGCGCGTCCGCTCCACAGTGCGGTCAGCGCCGAGGCGGCGATCAGCGCAGTGGCCAGCACGCCGAGCTGCCACCAGGGCACGGCCAGATCGATGCTCCAGTGGAAGGACTGCCGGTTGATGACATAGACCAGCAGCAGGCTCAGCACGATGCCCAGCAGCAATCCATACAGCACCGCGAGCGCGCCGAGCAGGACGCCCTCGCCGGCCAGCATCGCGAGCACCTGCCGCCGCAGCATGCCGATATGCCGCAGCATGCCGAACTGCGTGCGCCGCGCGAGCGCCGTCGCGCTCGCAGCGACGCTTACCCCGAGCAGTCCGATCAGTACCGCGATCGCCTCGAGCGCGTAGGTGATCGCAAACACCCGATCGAAGATCCGCAGCGAGCGCTCGCGCAGCGCAGGCCCGGTGTAGACCTCGAGCGCGCTGCCCGACGGCAGCTGGGCGCGGATCGCCGCTTCGAGGGCGGCAGCATCCGCATGCGGGAGCTGCCAGATCGCGGCCTCGGTCGCGCTGTAGTCGCCGGTCAGACCTTCATAGTCCGCGCGCCTGATCACGATCGCCCCGCTGGATCGCGCATAGTCGCGCCACACCCCGGCGACATAGAAACGCTGCATGCGCCCCGCCAGGGGCAGCTCGAGCCACGTGCCGGGCTGATTGCCATAGAGATCCTGCACCGCCTCGGAAATCCATGCCGGGCGTGCGCCCACAGGCCAAGGCGCCGCCGCGGTGCGCACCAGCGGGAGCACCTGCGCGGCACCGTCGGCCAAGAGCTCGCGGGCGATCAGCGCGACCGGCGCACGGTCAGCGCGCAGCAGGATCTGCCGCACAGCGCGGAACTCGACGCGGGCCACGCCCGCCAGCCCGGAGATCAGTCCCTGCTGGCGCTGCGAGAAGGCGCCGGTGTCCCCGCCGGCCTGCACTCGCAATTGCAGATCTGCCGGTAGCAGCTTGACCAGCCAGGTCTCGAAGGAGCCCCTGAACGAATGCACCATGATCGCCATCGCGACCATCAGGCTGAAGCTGGCGATGACCGAGGCGAGGCTCAAGGCCGCCACCCCCACGCTGCCCTGCAGCTGGGCGACTGCGGTGTCGAGGACCACGGCTCCGGTGCGCGGCAGGGCCCCGAGCAGCATGCGCAGCAGCCATGGCACGAGCAGCAACGCACCGAACAGCAGCGCGGCAATGGCCAGATACCCGGGCAGCGGTAGGCCGCCCACGGCCGGCAACCATGCCATCACCGCGCCGCCCAGCAGCAACACGAGGCCCGGAGCACGCAAGGGCAGTGCACCGAGCACCGGCTCCGCATCGCCGGCGCGCAGCGCCAGAGCGGGAGGCCTGGCCGCCGCCTCGTGCGCGGGCAGCCACGCCCCAGCGCAGGCGACCACCGTGCCGATCAGTACGAACGCGGCGCTGCTCCCCACCTGCAGAGCGGCACCGACGCCCTGCATGGCCAGCTGGCGATTGCCGAGATCGGCGCCGAGGTAGCGCAGCACCAGGTGCGCGATCAGGGCACCGAGCAGCACGCCGAGCGTCGATCCGGCGACACCCAGCAGCACCGCCTCGCCAAGCAGGGCATATCGCACCTGCGCGCGCGTGGCGCCCAGTGCGCGCAGGAGCCCAAGTGCGGTACGGCGGCGCAGAACCGAGAGCGATTGCGTCGCAAAGATCACGAGGGCACCGGTCAGCAATGCCACCAGGGCCAACATGTTCAGGTTGACGCGGTAGGCGCGGGTCGCAGAGTCGGTGCGACCGCGCTCGATCTGCGGCGTGATCACCACCACGCCGGCCGGCAGCAGTGCCGCCAGGCGCGAGCGCAACGCCGTCACGTCAGCGCCGGGGCGCAGCTGCAGGTCGATCCGGTTCAGGCGCCCGAGGCGTTCGAGCGTCCATTGCGCCGCGCCGATATCCATGATCGCAAGCGCGTCGGGAAAGGCGCCGGACGGCAACACATCGATCACGCGCAGGCTCTTGACCGTATCGCCGACCACTACCGGCAGCGTGTCGCCTGTGCGAAGTCCGAGGTCCTGGGCCGCAGTGCTGCTGAGCACCAGCGCGTCGTGGGCGAACAGGCGCGTGATGTCTGCCCCTAAGCTGCCCATCAGCACCGGCTGCAGGGCGGCTGCACGGAACGGATCGATGCCGAGCAGCCGTAGCGGGGTGTGGCTGCCCGGCAGCGTCAGTTGCAGTTCGAGCACTGGACTGGCCGCGTCGATGGCCGGATCGCGCGCGAGGCGCACGTACAGCTGTTCATCGAAGCCGGCGCTCGGTCCGCGCACGATCAGGCTCGCCGCACCCACCATCCGGCGCGTGGCCTGATCGAATTCCTCGAGTGCCGCGCGGTGCACGAAGTACACGCCGGCGCCGAGTGCGATGCCGATCGCGATTGCGAGCACGCTGACCAGCACGTGCCAGGGCTGCTCGCGCAGCTGGGCCAGCGCCAGGGTCTTGGTGCCGACCCAGCTCACGTGCACGTCATCCGTCCCGATCATGCCTCGGCGGTCCGGGACGCGGCGGTATCAAGTGCGCGCAGCCGTCCGGCATCCAGCCACAGGATCCGGTCGGCCGTGCGGGCGGCCACGAGCGAGTGCGTGATCAGGATGCCGGCTGCGCCATGTTCGCGCAGCTGCGAACGCAGTAGCTCCAGCACCTGCGCGGCGCTGCGCGCATCGAGATTGCCGGTCGGCTCGTCGGCCAGCACCAGCCGGGGCTCGTGCACCAGTGCGCGCGCAATCGCCGTGCGCTGCAGTTCGCCGCCGGACAGCTCGCGCGGATAGCGCTCACAGAGCGCGCCGATGCCCACTCGTTCCAGCGCCGCCAGGGCCCGCAGGCGGCGTTCGTGCTGCGGGGCCTTGAGCAGATCGAGTGGCAGTGCGACGTTCTGCCAGACCCGCAGATAGGGCAGCACATGGAACGCCTGGAACACGAACCCCATTCGCGCCCGCCGCAGCCGGGTGAGCGCATCGTCATCCAGCGTTCCGAGGTCGAGCCCTTCGAACTGCACGCTGCCGGCATCGGGCCGGTCGAGGCCGGCAATCAGGTTCAGCAGCGTCGACTTGCCAGCGCCGGATTCCCCCATGATCGCGAGATATTCGCCGGGCGCGAGTTCGAGGCTGAGTCCGTTCAGGACCGGCGTGCTGCCGCTGCGATAGCCCTTGGTCAGGTCCCGGAGGGTGAGCACGGCAGGCGGATTGGACACCCGTTCAAAGGTAGGCAAGTGCCGCCGAGCGCGCAAGTTGCCGCCCGCGCGCGCTGTGCTTAGAATTTCAGTGCAGCGGCAGCGAACCGACAGGGCTTCACGAAGCTCGAATTATCAGTGGAAATAGCTCGTAACTATCTGAGAGATAAGCTTCATCATACGAAGCTGGGACGCTCGACGGCGGCCATGGCAGGTCTCGCCGGCGCGCTGTCGGTACTGCTCGGGTTGCTCGCGGCGCATGCCGCTCCGCACGGACTGTCGCGCCTCGGTGTGGTGCTGCACCTCGCGCACCCGCCGCTGATCGTCCGCCTGGCGCCGATCATGACGGGTATCGCCGTGAGCCTTGGCACCGCGGCGGGCCTGCTGTCGTTCTATTCCTGGTGCGTCGAGCGCCCCGCTCAGCCCTGAGGTTTACTGGGCCTGGATCAGCGACGCGTCATCCTGGCGCGGGCTGTTGACGCGCGGGCTCACGGGCCACGCGACCATGCAGTCGGCGGGGTAGGGCGCAAGCACCGCATGCGCCTCGGCGGCATTGCCAGTGAGCCACGCCTCGTGTGCGGACGCTGGGAGCATGGCCGGCATGCGCTGCTTGCCTGGCGCATTGTGGATCTCGGCCAGCAGCGCATTGGCTGGCATCGTGACGATCGTGCAGGACTCGATGACCGTGCCGTCGGCGCGCGTCGAACGGTCCCACAGCCCCGCGAAGCCGAATACCGGCTGGTCGGCCGCGTGGATGAAGTAGGGCTGCTTGGAGCCGTCCGCGTTCAGGTGCCACTCGTAGAACCCGCTCGCCGGCAGGATGCAGCGCTGGGCCCGTTTCCACGCACCGCGATAGGCCGGCGAGGTGACCAGTGTCTCGATTCGCGCGTTGATCGTCGAGTACTTGCCCGGGATCCCCTGGGCGAAGAACGGCACCAGGCCCCAGCGCAGCATCAGTCCTTCGCGTTGCCCGTCCTTAAGGCGTACTGCAGGCACCAGCTGGCTCGGCGCCACGTTGTAGCGGGCCGCGAAGTGCCAGTGCAGCAGGTGCACGGTGAAGTACCGTTCGGCCTCGCTCTCGGCCGGTGTCGTGTATCGACCACACATGGTGCGATTCTAGTCCGAATGGTCTAATAGGCATCCATGAGCCGTTTCACTGCCAGTCTCTTCGGATGCGTACTCGTCGTCGGTGCTGCATGCACTGCGCTACCCGCGCACGCGGACGCGCCGGCGGACTCCGCGCAGCGGGCGCAGCAGGACCTCAAGGATGCAGGCCACGCCGCGGCCGACACCGCCAGGGAGGGCGCACAGAAGGTCAAGCAGGCCGTCGAGGAAGGCAAGCAGGTCGTCAAGGAGACCGTGCACAAGGGAGCCGAAAAGGTAGAGGAAGGCGCCCGCAAGGTCGAGGAGAAGACCCGCGGCGAGTGAGTCGGGGCTTAAGGCTCAGCCCGCTGCCCCGCCCGTATCCTGAAGCCGCGCCGCAAGTGCGCGGTCGCCGGCGAGGCGGGCCAGTTCCACGACGCGCGCGATCTCGGCGCTCGAACGCGGCCGGAACGCCGGGTCGATCGCGAGGCGCTCGCGGACAATGCGAAGCACGCGGCCGTTGTCGCGCCCGAGTGCGCGGCTCAGGTAATCCTGGGCGAGGCGCTGGGCCAGCAGGTGCAGCTCGGGCAGCGCAAGTCCTGCCAGCATCCACTCGTAGTCCTCGAAGGCGAAGCCGCGCGCAGCGAGTTCGCGCTGCAGTGACTGCCAGGCACCCGCGTGATTTCCGCCCCGCGCCTGCCCGTAGATGCCGTCCATGACTCGGGCGCGGTGCTGATCTTGCTGCGCGCTGCGGCGCAGTTCGGCCCGCTCGGGGGCCTGCATGGCCTCGAATCCCAGCGCCGCGCGGGCCTCGAACAGCGCGCCGCCGATCGCCGCATACAGCGACAGCCACGCATAGGTGAAGCCAACGCACAGCAGCCAGCTCGGCAGGCCCCCGGCGTACAGAGCGAGCAGCGCCGCGGCGTACAGCAGCGCGAGCGCGATCAGGACCAGGTAAGAAGCGCCGAGTCCGCGCGCCAGCGCCCAGAGCGTCGTGGGCGCCAGGGCCTGCCACCAGTGGCGGGCTATGCCGGAAGCCGCGATCGAAGCCGGCAGTGCCAGCAGCAGCAGCAGTTCGAGCAGATGCAGCAGGATCGGGCCCAGTGGCAGGGCGAGCGATCGCAGCAGTGCCGCGGCCAGCAGGACCATTGCCAGCTGCGTCAAGGGCCGCGCAGCCGCGACCGGATTGACCATCTCGATCGACAGGACCGGTGGTTCGCGTGTGCCGTGCGCGACGTGCTCGAGCAGCACGTAGGAATAGGCCAGCAGCCAGAACAGCATCATCAGCCCGAGCGGGATGCCGACGAACCCGGCCCGCAGCGCGAGTCCGAAGCCGATCGTGAGCACACCGATCAACAGCATGCCGCTCGGCCGGGCCGGCAGCGCGAGATAACGCAGGAGGGCGCGCGGTGAGATGGTGATGCCTGCCCGAGTCTTTGACACGGCGCCGTTGGCGCCATGCAAGAATACGCTCACCCGATAGCCGCTGGAGGCCCTCGCGCCATGCCGTGGACGCCTGACGACTGCCGCGCGCAGACCTCATGAGCGCTCTCGCGTTCGGCGCCCCCGGCCTCGCGCCCACCTGGTGCTCGAGCGACAAGGACTTCGTGACCACGGCTCTCGGGGCCTCGAGGCTCTGGGCCACGATCGGGCACGGGATCATCAACGAGGTCTACTGGCCCTCGACCGGTCAGCCCCAGATTCGCGATTTCGGCTTCTACCTGATCGGGGCGACAGGCTGGATTGATCTCAAGAGGGTGCGTCGCTACCGGATCGCGATGCCCGGACCCTACCTGCCGGTGCTGACGATCACGCATGAGGGGGATGACTACACGGTCTCGTTCGAGATCCTGCCGGACCCGCGGCGCGACGTGCTGCTGGTGCGCTACCAGCTCGAAGGCCCTTATCGGCTGGCGGCCATCCTGGCCCCGCACCTGGGCAGCACCGGGCGCGACAACACCGCCTGGGCGCGGGACGGAGTCGGCTACGCGCAGCGCGGGGACTTCGCGGTCTGCTTCGCGGCCGATGCGCCGCTGCTGCACCTGAGCTGTGGCTATGTGGGCGCCTCGGACGGGTGGCAGGATCTGTACCAGCACGGCGCGCTGACCCACGCCTTCGGCGATGCGCCGGACGGCACCGTCGCGATCAGCGGCGAGGCGCCGGGCCACCGCGGGCTGCTCGCGCTCGGATTCTCGGAGAGCGCACGTGGCGCCTACACGCTGGTGCGTACCGCCGTGGCCGAGGGATTCGACACACTGCGCGCCGAATTCCTGCAGGCCTGGGCGAGCTGGGGCGGTCAGTTGCAGCTCCCGCAGCCGGATCCCTCGCTTGCCGATGCCGGCCTGCTGTGCGCGGCCGTGCTCAAGATCCACGAGGATCGCAGCTTTCCGGGCGCGGTGGTCGCGAGCCTGAGCGTACCGTGGGGCAACAGCACGGATACCCTCGGAGGCTATCACCTGGTCTGGCCGCGCGACGCGACGCTGACCGCGTTCGCGCTTCTGGCCGCCAACCAGCTCAGCGATGCGCGCAATATCCTGGCGCACCTGATCGCCACGCAGCTGCCCGAGGGCGGATGGGCGCAGAACTGTTTTCCGAGTGGCGCACCGTTCTGGAACGGCGTACAGCTCGACGAGGCAGCGTTTCCGGTGCTGCTCGCGGCCAAGCTGCGCGAACTCGGGGACGCGGAACTTCCCGGTACTTCGCAGATGGTGCGCGCGGCGGTCGGATTCATCGTGCGCACGGGACCTTCCAGCCCGCAGGACCGCTGGGAGGAGAACCCAGGCGTCAGCCCGTTCACGGTCAGCGTCGCGATCAGCGCGCTGATCGCCGCGGCGCCGTGGCTCGACGATGGTGATTGCGCCTACGCGGAGGCGCTCGCGGACGACTGGAACGAGCGTCTCGAGAGCTGGTGCTATGTGCGGGACACGCCGCTCGCGCGCCAACTCGGGGTCGCGGGATACTACGTGCGCATCGCCGAACGCGGGGATGCGAACGACGCCGATGCCATCGTGCAGCTGCGCAACCGGCAGGGCGAGCAGGTCCTGGCTTCCGCACTCGTGAGCATGGATTTCTCGTACCTCGTGCGTCTCGGACTGCGGCGTGCAAGCGACCCGCGAGTACAGGACACGCTGAAGGTCGTGGACCAGGTGCTGCGCGTCGAGACCCCTTCCGGTGCGCTCTACCATCGCTACAACGGTGACGGCTATGGCGAGCATGCCGACGGCAGTGCCTACGACGGCAGCGGGATCGGCCGCGCGTGGCCGTTGCTGGTCGGCGAGCGCGGCCACCTGGCGCTGCAGTCCGGCGAGGATCCGATCGGCTATCTGCGCACGATCTGGAACTGCTCGAGTGCCGGCGGTCTGCTGCCCGAGCAGGTGTGGGATGCAGCGGCCATTCCGGCGCTGCAGCTCGAGCCCGGGCGCCCCTCGGGCAGCGCGATGCCGCTGCTCTGGGCGCACGCGGAATTCCTGAAGCTGCTGGTGGCCCGTGAACGCGGCCGACCGGTCGAGATGCTCGGTGCCGTGGAGGACCGGTACGGCGCGGAGCACGCGCGCGCTGCCCCGGTCTGGCATTGGCGCGACGAAGTTCCGGTGCTGCGGCTCGAGCAGGGTCGCGTACTGCAGATCGAGGATCGCCAGCCTTTCGTGCTGCATTACGGATTCGACGGCTGGCAGCATCTGGCGGATAGCGAAGCGGTGCTGCAGCCATTCGGAATCTGGGCGGCGCGGCTCACTCCGGCTTTGCTTAGCTCCCACCAGGCGCTCGACTTCACGCGCCGGTACGCGCAGGGCTGGGAGGGCGTGGACCATCGCGTGCTGCTGGCCACCACGGCGGCGCCGCGGGCACTGACCGTTCCTGCGTGAATCATGGGGCGCGGTCTCGCGGCCGGACTCGTGCTCTGCGCCGTGCTGTGGCTCGCGAGCCTTGCGGCGTACCAGCCGCCGGCTGCCAGCGGACCTGCGACGCCGCCCGCAGAATTCTCCGCCGCCCGCGCAATGGACGTGCTGCGTGATTTGATCAGGGACGGCCAGCCGCACCCGATCGGCAGCGCCGCGGCCGCCGCGCTGCGGGCGCGGATCGTGCAGCGCCTGGAGCGGCTCGGCCTCCAACCGCAGCTGCAGACCGGAGCCATGGTATGCAGCGATTGGGGACGCTGCGGGTCGCCCGTCAACATCGTCGCGCGCCTGCCAGGCACCGACACCGCCGCAGATGCCGACAGCGTACTGCTCGCCGCGCATTACGATTCGGTGCCGGCAGGCCCTGGGGCCTCGGATGACGGCGCGAGCGTCGCGGCGGTGCTCGAGATCGTGCGCGCGCTCGAGGCGCGCCCGCCGATGCGCCATCCGATCGTGCTGCTGATCGACGAGGGCGAGGAGGCCGGGCTGCTCGGAGCGCAGCTGTTCGCCGCGCAGCACCCGTTCGCGCGATATGTGAAGGCCGCCGTCAATCTCGACGCGCGCGGCACGAGTGGCGCGAGCCTGCTGTTCGAGACTGGCACCGCCAACGCGTGGCTGATCGGACTGTATGCGCACGCGCTCATGCGCGCGCTGACGAATTCGGTCTACTACACGGCCTACCAGCTCACGCCACATGCCACTGATTTTTCCGTGTTCAGGGCGGCCGGCTGGCAAGGCTTCAACTTCGCGTACATCGACGGCGTGGCCCGCTACCACACGCCACTCGATGATGTGGCACACGCCGATCCGCGCAGTGTCGGGCAGCAGGGTGCGCAGGCGCTGGCGTCGCTGCGCGCGCTAGCGAGCGCGGACCTTATCGACCACCAGCAGGGAGGGGCCGCCTATTTCGATGTCTATGGGTACAGGATCGTGCGATTGCCGCTCGGCACGTTGCGACCGGCCGCGTGGGTGCTCTGGGCGCTGGTGATCGCAGTCTCGGGCCTGCTCGTGCGGCGCGGAGTGCTGCGCCTGCGTGCCATGGCCGCAGCCTGCGCCGTGCTGCTCGCGGCGGGCGCGCTCGCAGGCTGCTGTGGCGAGACACTCCTGATGCTGCTGCGCGCGCTCCGGGCCGTGCCGCTCGCCGGCAGCAATCCCTTCGTCGCGCACCCGTGGGCGGTGGAGCTCGCCTTCACCGCGCTCTCGGGCCTGATGCTCGTGCTGATTGCCGAGCTGTCGCGCCATGCCTCCGGCTTCTGGGAGCTCTTTGCCTCGAGTGCCCTGTGCGCGGCCACGCTGGCCGCGCTGCTGGCCGTGTGGCTGCCAGCCGCAAGCTACCTGCCGTGGGTGCCAGGCTGCTGCGCGCTGGCGATGTTATTGCTGCCGCTCAGTGGCCGTGGCGAGCATGCCGGAGTGCGCGACGGCGCTGCGCTGTTGGTGCTCGCGTGCTCGTTGATCGTGGCATTGCCGCTTTGCGTTCCGCTGTATGTCGCGCTCGGCGCCCCGGCGCTGCCGGTGCTCTCGGTCACGCTGGTCTGCTCGCTGCCGTGGCTCGCACTGCTGCTGATGCGAGCAGGGCGCATCGGACGCGGTGCGTTCGCGGTCGGCGCCGTGATGGGGCTCGGCTTTGCGGTGATCGCGGCGCTGCTGGTTCCGGTCTACACCGTCGAGGCTCCCGAGCGTCTGGGGATCCGCTATGAACTCGATGCCACATCCGACCGGGCTTTCTGGACCGTGGTTCCTGATTCGACCCACCTGCCGGCGGTGATGCGCGACGCGATGCCGTTTACAACGGGGCCGGTGCCACTGGCGCCGTGGATTGCGCAGCCGGCCTTTCGCGCCGCCGCACCGCGCTTGCCACTGGTTCCGCCGGAACTGCGGGTGATGTGGAGCCACCGCTCCGAGCGCGGGTGGAGCGCGCAGGTGCAGCTGGCTACGGCTCGTGGCGCTGCCGAGCTGGCGCTGCTGTTTTCGCCGCAGGCCGCGGTGCGCGCGGTGCAGCTCGATGGCAAGACCTGGCCGGTAGCTGGCCTGGCCGGCGGCTGGAGCTGCATCGATTTCCTGAATCCGCCGCCCGACGGGTTCACCTTGAGCTTCGAGACGGCCGCGCCGGCATTCGACGTCGTCGTGCAGGACCAGGATTACTTCCTGCCGGCGCAGGCCGAGTTCCTCGAGCGCCTGCGTCCCGCCACGACGGTGCCGTGGCAGAACGGGGACGTCACGACAGTGAGCACGCGCCTGCGCCTGGTACTGTCGCAGCCGCTGCCGCCGCGAGCCCGGACTCCTCAGCCGGGGACGAACATGCGTACGGCTGCGGCGCCCATGACGGCGGTCGCGATCCAGCCGAGCACGATGATCGGACGGCTGACCGTGAAGGGACCCATCACGGATTTCCGCGACGCCAGCAGGACGATGACGACCATCAGCGGCACCGCCACGACACCGTTGATTACGGCGCTCCAGAACAGCGCGCGCATCGGGCTGATCGGCAGGTACTGGATGCCAAGTCCGGCCAGTACCCCAACTGCGATCACGCCGTAGAACCCGCGCGCGTCCTTGAGTCTGCGCTCGAGACCCCAGTTCCAATCCAGTGACTCCGCGAGCGCATAGGCGCCCGACGCGGCGAGCACCGGGACGCCGATCAGCCCCACTCCCACGATGCCGAGTGCAAAGAGCAGGAACGCAAAGTCGCCGGCAAGCGGGCGCAACGCGCTGGCTGCCTGAGCGGCCGTCTCGATCTCGGTAATGCCCGCCGCATGCAGCGTGACCGCGGTGGCAAGGATGATGAAGTAGGCCGTGAGATCGGAATAGAACATACCGGTCCAGGTATCCCACGCGATCCGGCGCAGTTCTACCGGCGCCCCGGCCGTGTCGCGCAGCAGCGGTAGCGCGTCGGTTCGCGCCGCCATGTCCTCGACTTCCTCGGATGCCTGCCAGAAGAACAGGTACGGGCTGATGGTGGTACCGAATACCCCGACCACGACGGCGGCGGCGGTGGCATCCGGTCTGAAGTGGGGCCAGACCGTTCGCAGTGCGACCTCGCCCCATGGAACGTGCACGGTAAACAGCACCGCGGCATAGGCCAGCAGTGACAGCGTGAGCCATTTCAGGAACCGGACATAGCGGTGGTACGGAACGAAGACCTGCAGCAGCAGCGTCAGCGCGACGAACGACGCCGTCATCAGGTGGCGGTTCAGACCGCTGACCAGTTCGGCCACCTCGCCCATCGCCGCGACGTCTGCTCCAATGTTCAGCGTATTGGCGATCAGCAATAGCGCCACGACCGCCTTGAGCACGGTTGGCGGGAACGCACTCCTGATATTCGCGGCCAGGCCGCGGCCGGTCACGCGTCCGATGCTGGCGCACATGGCCTGGATTGACGCCATCAGCGGATACGCCAGTGGCATCATCCAGAGCATGTTGAGCCCGTACTGCGCCCCGGCCTGTGAATAGGTCGCGATGCCACTCGGATCGTCATCCGCCGCTCCCGTGATCAGGCCCGGCCCGACGCGCGCCAGCGGATGATTCCGGATGACCTGCCAGAGGCGCCGCCACCCGGCTGCAGGGGTCGGTGGATTCAAATCACGTCCATGCGGTAGCAGAATGCGCCATGCATCATAGCCTGCAGCCGAGCGCGGCCCCCTCAACCTCCGCTCCCGAAGCCTGGCGGGGCGAGCCGCTGTCGGGTTTGATCAGGCTGATTCGCGGCACAAGCAGGCTTACGGTGTTGACGGGCGCCGGGTGCAGCACCGATTCCGGCATTCCGGACTATCGCGATGCGCAGGGCGCCTGGAAGCGCAGTCCGCCAATGGCATACCAGCAGTTCGTTGCCAGCCACGCAGCGCGGCAGCGGTACTGGGCGCGGGCATTGATCGGCTGGCGCGCATTGTGCGGCGTCGCGCCGAACGCGGCCCACGAGGTACTCGCACGCCTGGAGCGGGCGGGCCGCATCGATACCCTGATCACCCAGAATGTCGATGGCCTGCACCAGCGGGCGGGTAGCCGCAACGTGATCGACCTTCATGGGCGCATCGATGCGGTTGACTGTCTGCAGTGCGCCCGTCCCTGGCCGCGCGAGCTCATACAGGCGCGGCTCGAACAGCTCAATCCGGAGTGGCACTCCCGCCAGGCGCAGATCGCCCCCGACGGCGATGCGCTGCTAGGCGAGACCGACTATGCAGGCTTTCAGGTCGTGGATTGCTTCGAGTGCCGGGGAATCCTGAAGCCCGCGGTCGTGTTCTTCGGTGAAAGCGTGCCGGAGCAGCGCGTGCGGCAGGCCTTCACGGCCGTCGAGGCCGCCGATGCGCTGCTCGTCGTAGGCTCGTCGCTGATGGTGTTTTCGGGCTATCGCTTCGTCCGCGCAGCGCGCGAGCGCTCGATACCGGTCGCGATCATCAACCTCGGCCGCACCCGCGCGGATGCGGAAGCATCCCTCAAGATCGAAGCACCGTGTGCCTCGGTCCTCGGGCAACTCGAGCTGCAGCTCGCGCGTGATCCTGTCGATTGAGTCCATAGTGTTAAACATGCAAAGGAATGACATGCAAAGAACTGTTCGCCTGCTCGCCGGAGCACTCTTTCTGGCCGCCGCCTGCCCGTCATGGGCCGACCCCGCGCCGCCGCCCATGGGCGTGTGGACCGGCAAGGGACAATTTGGATTCCTGAGCAGCAGTGGCAATACCGATGCGAAGGCCATCAACGCGAATCTGGACATGACCTACACGCAGGACCCCTGGAAGCATCAGCTGCATCTGGGCGGACTGTACGGGGAAAACTCGAACATCGTCTCGGCGGAGCGCTGGGATGCGCGCTGGCAGAGCAATTACAGTTTCACGAGCGCGCTGTTCGTATTTGGTGAGCTGCGCTACGAGCACGACCTGTTTGATGGCTTCCAGTACCAGGGAAGCGGCGCGGCAGGTCTCGGCTACAAGGTATTCGATACCGATTCGATCAAGCTTTCGGTGCAGCTGGGCGCCGGCTACCGGGAGCTGCGCTCCGAGGATCTTGTGAAAGACGAGGCGGGCGCGGTCATCCAGCGCATTCCAGGGCAATCCAGCGGCAATGCGATGATGACTGCTGGGCTCGACTACGCGCAGAAGCTGACCACCACCACGACCCTGACCGACACACTGAGCGTCCAGGTCGCATCGGGTAACAAACTGCTCACAAACAGCCTCGGGCTTGCCGTCAAGATTTCCACCAGACTCGCGCTGGCGCTCGGCTATGCGATCAAGGACAACACACAGCCGCCGGCCGGTCTCAAGAAACTCGATACCGCAACCACGGTCAACCTGCAGTATCTGTTCTGAGACCCGTCCAGACCTCGCTGGCGCGCCAGAGGGACTCCTGGAGGGACAAGTCATTCGCGATGGGCGAGGCCCTCTGGACGAGGTGATGCTCGTCGAAATATTGTCCACGCGAGCCGGCGACTTCGTCCGACAGCGCGAGGTACAGCGTCGTCTGAGCGCCACGCTCGGAATCGAACATCACCCGGCTGAGCAGCGGCTTGATCACCCGAAGCCAGCGTGGCAGCAGGTTGGTCGCGACGATACCCGGATGCAGGCAGTTCGCGGTGATGCCAGAGCCCTCGAGCCGGCGGGCCAGCGCAAACGTGAACATGACGTTGGCGAGCTTCGAGCGCGAATAGGCAGCCATGCTGCCATAGCGCGCCCGTGGATCGGCCACCGTCTCAAGATCCATTCTTCCCGGGAAATGAGCCCTCGACGCGACATTGATGATTCGACCGTCCGGCTCCATTCGGTCCATCAGCATGCGCGTGAGAAGGAAGGGCCCGAGGTGATTGCTCGCAAACGTGAGCTCGAATCCGTCTTCGGACATCCGGTGCTTCGTGCTGACCATGC
>CAZGVE010000031.1:0-12563 GCA_964528845.1 uncultured Steroidobacteraceae bacterium
CGTTAGCCAGCATTTGGGGGCGAGTTCGGTCCGGGTTGACGGTCGCATTAAACGTATCTACAATTATTAGATGCGCATCACCTGCGACCCGGCCAAGCGAGCTCAAACGCTGGCGGAGCGGGGCCTGGACCTGCGCAGGGCCAAAGAGATTTTCGCGGGGCCGCACCTCACGCGGCCCGATGATCGGTTCGACTATGGTGAGCCTAGGTTCATCACGGTGGGCTGGCTCGATGATCGGTTGGTGGTATTCGTATGGACATCCCGGGGCCCAGCCCGGCGCATTATCAGCATGAGACATTGCCATGAACGTGAAGCACAAAAGGTCCGTCCGCACCTCAGCGAGCGCTGATGAAGCGCCAGAGATTACGGAGAGGTGGGTAGCCGAGGCCGACCTGCGCCGCGGGGGCAAGCTGGTGCGCCGTGGTCGGCCCCGGCTGGCCAACCCGCGACGGCTGTTATCCATTAGGCTGCCACCCGAAGTCATTGCTCGCTGGAAAGCCAGCGGTTCGGGTTGGCAGACGCGCATGGCTGAGGTGCTGGAGAAGTCAGTGCCGAAGCCAAGACGAAATGCTGGCTAACTACGCGTTCGAGCGGACGCCAGTAAGCCTGGTCGTGTCACGGTCGCAGGTAAACCCAGCGACGATTTGGCACCCGGCACTTTGAACAGTATCCTCAAGCAATCGGGTTTGAAGAAATAGGGTCTATTTCATGCGCTACGCAATTGTCATCGAAAATGCCGGCGGTAACTATTCCGCGTACGTGCCTGATCTGCCTGGTTGCATCGCAACTGGAGACACCCCGGCAGCTACGGAGCAGGCTATTCGCGAAGCGATCGAATTTCACCTCGACGGTCTGCGTGAAGACGGCACTCCGATTCCCCCTCCGTCCAGCCGTGTCGAGTATGTTGAGGTCGCCGCCTAACAATCGGTTCGAGCGATCATGTCGCAGCTGCGGTGAGCTGATTGGGGGGGTCGAATGATTGAGATAAAGTGGCTCCGATTGGCGCCACTTCACATCGCTCAACCTCATCGTTAGGCATTTTATGAGCGCTTCGTCTCCGGTTGTCGAAGATCGTCTCTCCGAGCGCCTCAAGACAGTCCAAAACAACTATGTCCTTGGACTTGCATCGCTGGCCTTGCTTACGAGTGAAAGCGCGCAAATTCAATTGCGCGCGGACAGCGCTCAATTTGGCGGGTTTACAGTCCAGTTCCTTCAGGTGGCGGAGTTGATGCTGGTACCCACACATCGCGACGACGCGATTAATAGCTTTCTATTAATGCTCATGTGTTCGCTGATTAAGGATACATTTGAGCTCACGCGTCATCACGCCAAACGCGGGGGCGTACTTGCGGCACTCAAAACGCAGCATTGGTACCAATTCGCGCGCCTCGTAAGAAACTGTCTTGGCCACAACTTTATTTTGGAGGTCAATGAACGCGACTTACGGATGATGCCCGTTCAGTGGCGCGGTAGAACCCTCACTGCATCAATGAATGGGTCGCCACTACCTCTACACCTCTTCGGTTACGAGCAGGCGTGGCAATTGTTTTTGGACATGCGTCAGTATTCACTGGACAAGGGTCTGTGAGATGCCTAACCAACGGTTGGAGCGATCGCGGGGCAGATGCTTCCAGCCGTAGGTTGGATCGATCGCGCGGTGGCGGTTGCGCTGTCGGCGGAGGAGGATAGAAGTCATGGATGAAGTGCCGGGGCAATTCCAGGACTTGGTCAACGCGATCTGTCCGAACTAGGTACGCTGATTCGACTCCGGTGGCCGGCTGGAAAGTGTGTTTGTCGGCGGCGGCTCGGAAAAAGCATCTGACATATTGCAGCAATCTTCGACGTTTGAGGATCTTAGGGCGCTAGCCCATTCCGTATCGCACTATCCAATCTCTAACTAGTTGCCCGAACGAATGCGGGAGCGATAAAGTGCCATTAATATCCATCCGCCCCCCGCGCCGGGAACCGCAGACGTTAGTCAGGCAGCGATACCACAGCCTGCCAGTGCCCAGATTCATCAGCACTGGCGCGCCAGCCAAACTGTGACCTCGGGCCTGCGCGGGTGCGGGCGGATTGGCGATCATCGGCCGGACGCGGCCAATCATGGAACTCCAGAACATTTCACCGGGCGATGTGCCGGTGCGGCCCGGACGCACCGGTCCGCGCGCGACGCTGATCCGGCTCGGGTATTGGCGCTCGATGCTCGTGATCACCGGCGGATCGGTTGCCGCGTCGCTGGCCCTGACGCTCGCATTGCAGTGGCTCACGCATCTGCCCCCCGCGGCCTGGCTGCGCGGTGTGATCATCGCGTTCACGGTTCCGCTGCTGGTCGCGCCGGCGGCTGCGCACTGCGCGCTATCGCTGCTCTTCGAGCTCGAGCGCGCCTACTCGACGCTGCACCAGTTTTCGATCCGGGATCCGCTCACTCACGCCTTCAATCGGCGCTACTTCACTGACCAGCTGGTGATCGAGACCGAGCGTGCACTGCGCAGCCCGCTGCCGTTGTCGCTGCTGGTCATGGACGCGGACGAATTCAAGCTCATCAACGACCGCCACGGCCACTCCATTGGCGATCGGGCGCTGCAGGCCATCACTGCGGTCTGCAAGGGTATCCTGCGGCCGTATGACATCATGGCCCGCTACGGCGGCGAGGAGTTCGTGTTCCTGCTGCCGGACACGACCCTGGAGCAGGCCTGCGAGGCGGGCGAGCGCATCCGCGCCGCGGTTGCGAACCTGCGCATCGAGCGTGAACGTGGGGCGCCGATCCGGGTCACGGTGAGCCTTGGTGTCGCGCAGCTGCGCGCCGGGGATGCCGACGGCAGCGCGATGATGAAGAGTGCGGACGCGGCCCTGTATCGTGCGAAGCATTCCGGCCGCAACCGCGTCGCCTCCTGAGCGCCTCGCCCGAACGCTGCGCTGCAATGGAGCGCGTCGGATGCGCTCCGCGTCCCAAAGCTGCTACGCTGCCGTGTGAAGCCGCTATGCGACGGAGCGATTCATGGCAAGAGTGCTGCTGGCGGACGATCACGCCATGGTTCGAGCCGGATTGCGACAGTTCCTCGAGGAGGACCGCAGCATCACCGAGATCGGCGAGGCGGCCACCGGCAGCGAGACGCTGGAGCGGCTGCGCGCCGCGCGCTGGGATCTCGTGATCCTGGACATCAACATGCCCGATCGCAGCGGCCTGGACATCCTGCGCCACATCCGCTCGGGCTATCCGGAAACCAAGGTGCTGGTACTCAGTGGCTTCCCGGAACGGCAGTACGCGCTGAACGTGCTCAAGGCCGGCGCCGGCGGCTACCTGGCCAAGGATTGCGCGCCGGAGGACTTGCTCAAGGCGACTCACGCCGTGCTGCAGGGGCGCCGCTACGTGAGCGCGGGTCTCGCCGAACAGCTGCTCTCGGATCTGGAACACAGCAGCGAGCAGCCCTTGCATCGCCGCCTGTCGGAGCGGGAATTCCAGATCTTCTGCAAGCTCGCGGCCGGCCGCGCCGTGTCCTCGATCGGCGAGGAGCTGTTCCTGTCCGTCAAGACGGTCAGCACCTACCGGGCACGGATTCTCGAAAAAATGAGCCTCTCGTCCAACGCGGACCTGACGGCCTATGCGTTGCGCAATGGCATCATTCAGTAGCCCAGGCAACAGCCCAGGGAAGCTGCCGTGGGTCGCGATCGCGTGTTCGGCTTACGCGGTTGTAGGCCGGCACCGATGGCGTGGGTGCTCGATCTCGACTTTACTCGCGCTCGCTCCGGTGGCCCTTGGGAGGGTGCATGCGTCGGCGGCCTGAAGCGAGCGGGCGGTGATGAACCCGCGCCAACTCTCGGTCCTCCTCGTCGAGGACTCTGGCGTGCTGGCCGACCGGCTGCGCGAGACTGTGATGAGCGTGTCCGGCGTGCAGCTGATCGGAACCGTGGACTGCGAGGCGGACGCGGTCGAGGCGCTGCAGCGGCTGCCGATTGACGTGCTGGTGCTGGACCTGCATCTGCGCCAGGGCACCGGATTCGGCGTGCTGCGCTCGCTGCGTCAGAACCGGATGGCGACGGTCGTATCGATCGTGCTGTCGAACTACGACCTCGCGGAGTACCGCCGCGCCGCGGCCGCGCTGGGCGCCGAGTACTTCCTGGACAAGCTGCGGGAATTCGAACGCCTGCCGACAATACTGCAACAGCTCGGCGCCGATTGGGCGACCGGCATCGGCAGCGCGAGCAGCGATGGGACCGGCGACGCTGCCTTTCAGCTCCGGCAGCCCTAAGGACACCGGCCCTGCGGGGGGGGTCCCCGCCGCTACAGATTAGCCGCCGCGCCGAGCGTCGGCGCCGATGGCGTGATCTGGTGTGGCCGCGACACGCGCGCGAGCGGCAATATCGCCCGCACCCGTGTCCCGCCGCTTGCCGGAGTGTCGAACTGCAGGCTGCCACCGAAGCTGCGGACCCGATGGCGCATGGTCGCGAGGCCGTGCGAGCCGATCGCATCGCGGCGCGGCGGTTCGATGCCGATGCCGTCATCCTCGATGATCACCGCCAGGTGACTGTCCTCGATCGCGATCTCGACGCGAACCGCACTGGCGCGCGCGTGCTTGACGATATTGGTCAGCGATTCCTGCACCAGCCGGAACACCATGATCGCGGCATCGTCCGTCAGCTGCGGTTCCTCGTCCGGATAACTCGCGCTGCACTCGATGCCCGCGTGGCTGCAGGTCTCCTCGGCGATCCAGCGGACTGCCGGCAGCAGGCCCATGTTGTCGAGCAGTGTCGGGCGCAGGTTCTCCACGATGCGCCGCTTGACGTCGACGCCTTCGTCCAGGAGTTCGAGCAGGCGTTTCCAGCGCAGCTGCATCTCCGGATCAGCGTTTGGGGAGCGTTTCTGCAGCCATGAGACGTCCATCTTCACCGCGATCAGCACGCCCCCGAGTTCGTCGTGCAGCTCTCGGGCCAGCGACGCCTTCTCCTTCTCCGAAAGCTGCTGCAGATGGTTGGAGAGCGCCGAGAGTTCCGCGGTGCGATTTTGCACGCGGAGCTCCAGCTCTTCGTTCTCGGTGGCAAGCTGCGCGGTCAGTTCCGCGTGCCGGCGCGCATGTCGCGTCACGAACAGGGTTACAAACAGCAGCAGGCACACGTTCAACAGCGCCACGCCGCCCATCAGCGCCCGCGACACCAGGCGCAGCCGCTCGGCACTCCGGATCTCGTTCTGCACGGTCTGGCGCTCGGCTTCCCGCAACGTCATCGCGGCGGCGCGGATGTCGCTCATGGTCTGGCTGCCGACGTCGGTGCGCACTACAGCGAGCGCCTGTGCCGGGCCCTGTGACTGGTAGAGCGCCAGCGATTCGGCGAGTTCGGCCAGCTTTTCCCCGACCAGCACCCGAAGGTGCCGCAACGACTCGATCTGCTCGGGTGTCGCATATACCTGATCGCCCTGCATGAAGCCATTGGTGAACTGATCGAGCGTTGGCTCGATCCGGTCGCGCACGGCGAGATAGGGCTGCAGGTATTTCGCATCGCCGGTCAGCAGGAAGCCGCGTTGGCCAGCCTCGGCGCGCGAGAGCTGCTCGAGCAGGTGGGCGAGCTGGACCTCACGGTCCTGCGAAGCACTGATCAGACGGTTGATCTGCTTCTGGCCGTTCTGCGCAATCTCGGAGATGACGAGCAGCGCCGCCAGCAGCAGGAACGCGACCGTCAGCGCAATGGCGCGTGAGCTTCGTACCGAGGGCAGAATCATTGCGGGTCCGCGGGATGAACTCGGTGCCGCTGTAATTGGGACAATATTACTCCAGTATGCCGGACGGCAGAGTCAGTCGATCGCGAGCGGCTGGCTGCACCAACAGGGTCACTGTTGCAGCGCATCTGCTCCGCAACGGTACAGACGTGGGTCGGCTAACGGTGAGCGCAAGGCGGTATCCATAGTGGCGCGCGGCTGCCCTGCAGGCGCTGATGCGCGCAGCTTCGGCGCTATTTGCTGCACATATACCGGCGAATTCGCAGCTTTTAGCAGCAGGAATGCGCCAGCCCGAAACACGGTCCGTTCGCGCCGTATCGTGCGAGCCCGTGGTGGCACGAGGGTTGCATCCCTATTGGCCAAGTACGCAATGCGTCTGCATGTGCGGCCTTATTAGGCCAACGGCAACGCTGCCGATACTAGCGCTCATCTCACACCCCCCGCGGTGGGCGCCGAATGTCGGCAGCGTCTTTTTTCCCCCTTGCCACGGCTCCGTGGGCCGCCGATCGCGTTCCGCGCGGCAACGCACTGGTCTCAAGCTGGAAAAGCGGTCCCGCTACAGGCCAAACTGCCGGATGCTGACCAGTACGCTATCCCCTTGAGTGCGCCGCTGGCGCGCGCGCGCGCGCGATTCATCGGCGTCGAGCTTCATGCGATCCGGCTTCATCTGGAACGACGCCTGGTGCTGCGCGACCTGGACTGGCGCATTCGCCCGGGCGAACGCTGGGTACTGCTCGGTGCCAACGGGGCGGGCAAGACGGCGCTGCTCAAGCTGCTGGCAGGGGACGTCTGGCCCAGTCCGCACGCCGGCAGCGCGCGTCTGTACCACTGGCGCGGCGAGGTGAGGCGCGAGCCCTACGGACTCAAGCCCGAGATCGCCTACGTCGGTGCCGAGCGCCAGGATCGCTATGAGCACTACGAATGGAACCACCGCGTCGAGGCGATCGTCGGCACCGGCCTGTACCGCACCGAGATTCCGCTCGATCCGCTCTCATCCGATGACCGCGCGCGTATCACGCGGCTGCTGCGCCGCTGCGGGCTCGAGAGTCTCGCCCGGCGCCGCTTCCTGACGCTGTCCTACGGCGAACGGCGGCTGGTGCTGCTGGCGCGGGCGCTGGCGGCAAAGCCGCGGCTGCTGCTGCTCGATGAGATCTTCAATGGCCTTGACACCGCCAGGCATGCGCGAATGCAAAGCCTGCTCTGGATGTTCGGTCGCGGTGGCCTGCCGTGGGTGCTCGCGACGCATCGCGTGCAGGATATCCCGGCGAATGCAACGCACCTGTGCGTGATCGATCGCGGACGCATCGTCGAGCAGGGGATACTGACACGCGCGCGACGACAGGCGCTGCTGCGCCAGGAACTCGAGGGGGCTGGCGGGGGCCGGGCTGACCGTAGCATGGCCGACCGGCGGGCTGCCGCGCCCTCCCGCCGACTGGCGCCGGTGCTGATCACACTACGCCGCGCCGCCGTGTGGAGGGAGCAGCGGGCGGTGCTGCGCGGACTGGATCTGCAGATCCGGCGCCGCGAGTGCTGGGTCGTGCATGGCCCGAACGGCAGCGGCAAGTCGAGCTTCCTGCAGCTGCTCTACGGTGACCTCGGGGTCGCGCACGGCGGGTCGATCACGCGTGCCGGTATCGCACGTGGCGTACCACTGTGGCGATTCCAGCGCCGCGTCGGCCTGATCGCCCCGGAACTTCAGCTGCTGCAGCCGCGCGGCGCGCGGGCGCTCGAGCTGGTCGTATCAGGACTGCATGCGAGCGTCGGGCTCGCGCATCGCCCCGGGCGCGAGCAGTCGCAGCGTGCGCGGCGGGCGCTACGGCGGCTCGGCATCGGTGTGCTGGCGAGCAGGCAGGTGCGCACGCTCTCCTACGGACAGCTGCGTCGGGTACTGTTCGCCCGCGCCCTGGTGCGCGAGCCTGATATTCTGCTGCTCGATGAACCGTACGCGGGGGTCGAGGCGCGCACCCGGGCGGCGCTGCGCCGGGGCGTGGATGGTTATGTGGACGCTGGAGTGACGGTCGTGATCGCAACCCATCATCGGGATGAGTGGCCGCGCGGTGCGACTCACGAACTGGAGCTCGCGGGGGCGCGGGTGCGCTACTGCGGGCCGCTGCGCGATCCGCCGCGCAGCAAATGAAGCGCGGCTACGTCATCGGGCTCGCGTTCGGCGCGTTGCTGCTCGTCGTGGCTTTCGGTCTGTGGCGCGGCCTTCGGTCCGGAGGCGCGGTTCCGGCGCGCGCACCGGTGATCGGCGGGGATGCCGGCGGGCTCGCACACGCCGATCCCGCCAGCGAGCAGTTCGATGCGTCGGAGCTCGCACAGGCGGCGAGCGCGGCGGCGGCCGAACCGGGATTCCAGGCCCTGATCGTGATGCGCCACGAGCACGTGGTGCTGGAGCGATACGGCCACCGCACCGCGGCCGATACCGTCATCGATTCGGGCGCGATGGCCCAGGGGGTGCTCGGGCTGCTGGTGGGCATCGCGGCGCGTGATGATTTTCTGCCCCGTACGGGCCTCAGCGGATTTCGCGCCGAGCACCTGCGCGGGGCGATCGAGACGGCGGCCAGGACCACCTACCCGGACTATCTCGGACGCAAGCTGTGGCGACCAATGAATGCGGCGCCGGCCTGGATCGCGCTGTCCGCGCCAGGAAGCGCAGCGCCAACCGACTGCTGCCTGCACGCGCGCGTGCTCGACTGGATGCGGGTGGCCGGAGTGCTGCTCGGCGACGGAGCGTTCGAGGGCACCTCGGTCGCTCCCGAGGGCTGGGTGGCACGCATGCTGCGCCCAGTCTCGGCGGATGGACTTCACGGCTTCGGCGTCGAACTCGCAGGCGCCGCGCATGGACTCGAGCCGTTGCTGTTTGGCGATGCGTTCTTTCTGCGCGGGCCCGGCCACTGGCGGCTTGTCATGGCCCCCGGTGCGCACCTCGCGGTGCTGTTCGGCGCCAGCGGCCCCGCCGAGGCGGCCGGGGACTGGGACGAGACCCGGATCGCGAACCTGGTGTTCCATGCACTGCGCGACCAGCCGGCGCCCAACGCCCCGTCCAGCCTGCTGCAGCGGCTCGTGCCGGCGCACTGACCGCCGCCGCGCCGCGCTCCAGGAAGCCACCTTTGCAGGACGCCAGTGCTCTTCCCGTGATCTCGCCACCGCCGCTCAAGCCGCTCGTGGCGCTGTTCGTGGTCTGCGTGATCGACGTGCTCGGCTTCGGAATCCTGATCCCGCTGATCCCGTACATGGCCACCAACTTCGGCGCTTCCCCGGCCCTCATCACGCCGATCCTGGGAACCTATTCGCTGTGCCAGCTCATCGCCGCGCCGATCTGGGGCCGGCTCAGCGACCGATTCGGCCGGCGGCCGATCCTGATCACCAGCATGGCCGGCGCCGGCACCTCGTACCTCATTCTGGCCGGCGCCCATTCGGTCACGACGCTGCTGGTGGCGCGGGCGCTGGCGGGCTTCATGGCCGGAAACCTGTCCGCCGCACTGGCCTATGCGTCGGACATCAGCACGCCGCAGAACCGCGCCCGCACCATGGGCACGGTCGGGGCCGCGATCGGAGTCGGCTTCATGCTAGGGCCGGCGATTGGCGGGGCGCTGGCGGGCGAGCATCTGGCCACGGCGAATTTCCTGCGCCCGGCGCTGCTGTCCGCATCCTTAAGCGTGCTGGCCATGCTGCTCGTGGTGTTCGTGCTGCGCGAGAGCCACACCGCCGCGCACCGGCAGGCGCAGCACGCTGCAGGTCCGCGCATCGCCGGACTGGCGCTGCTGCGCACGTTGCCGGCGCTGCGCGCGCTGGCGCTCGGCAATCTGCTCGTGACGTTCTCCCAGTCCACGCTCGACTCCAGCTTCGCGATCTGGGCCATGAACCGCTATGGCCTCGGGCCGCGCAGCGTCGGGCTGGCGCTGTTCGCGCTGGCGATCGTGGCGGTGCTGGTGCAGGGCGGGCTGCTGCGCGTACTGGCGCCGCGTTTCGGCGAGTACCGGCTTGCGCTCGCTGGCGTGCTCGGTTACTGCGCAGGTCTCGCCGGCGTCGCGCTGGCGCAGGATCTGCCGTGGGTCATCGCCGCCCTCGTGGTCTGCGGCCTCGGCGCCGGGCTCTATGGCCCCTCAGGATCCGCGCTTGCCTCGCGCGAGGCAAGTGAACAGAACCGTGGCGCAGTCATGGGGATCTACCAGTCCAGTACTTCAATGGCGCGCGTGCTAGCGCCATTCCTTGCCGGTACGATCTACCTGCGCTTCGGGCCGAACGCACCGTTCCTGGTGGCCGCACTGATCACGATGCAGGCGTTCTGGTGCATCCTGGCCGCGCGGCGCCTGCATCTGAGGCAAGGACAATCATGATCCACGTGCTGGGTGAGCGCAGACTGAAGACCGCCGGGGATGACTATTACATTGCCCCCGGCGCGCAGGTGATCGGCGAGGTCGTGCTCGGAGCCGGGGCGAGTCTGTGGTTCAACTGCGTGCTGCGCGCAGATGACGAGCGCATCGAGGTCGGCAGCGGCAGCAATGTCCAGGATGGCTCGGTGATCCATGCCGATCCCGGCACGCCGACGCTGATCGGGAGCGACGCGACAGTCGGCCACATGGTGCTGCTGCACAGCTGCCAGATCGGCGACGCATCGTTGATCGGCAACGGCGCCATCGTGCTCGATCGTGCGCGGATCGGCAGCCACTGCATCGTGGCCGCCGGCACGCTGGTGGTGCCCGGAGCCGAGATCCCGGACGGTTCGGTCGTCATGGGCTCACCGGCCAGGCTGGTGCGCACCGTCACGGAGGCGGACCTGACGATGATCCGGCAGGCCGCCGAGCACTATCGCGCCCGCATCCCGCGCTATCGGGCGCAGCTACGCGCCTTCAGTGCTTGAGCGGCTGTTTCAGGAAGTCCTCGCGGTCCGCCGAGTGCACCGTGACCTGCAGCGACTCCCGGCCGCGCGTGAGGGTCAATGGCACCGGCGAGCCAGCGGCGCCCTGGCTCCAGATACCGCGCAGGAATTGCGGCAGCGTCGTGACCCGCTGTCCAGCGACCGCGCGGATGATGTCGCCGAGCCGCAGTCCCGCCCGGTGCGCCGGACCGTCGCGCGTGAGGCCGGCAACGATCACGTGATCGGCCTGCTCGGCCGTGTACACGCCGAGCCACGGCCGCGGAATTCGCCGCGGCCGCCCATGCTCGATCATCTCGGCCAGCACCGGCTCTACCAGGTCGATCGGCACGAACATGTTCGCGTCGAACTCCTCCTGGGCCAGCGACTCCTGCACGAACAACGAGCCGATCCCGAGCAGCAGCCCGTTCTCCCCGAGCAGCGCGGTACCGCCCCACTGCGGGTGCGGGGGCGCCGTGAACAGGGCGTCATCGAGCAGATACTCCCAGTAGCCGGCGAATTCGCGGCGCGCAATCAGGCGCGCCTCGAGGGAATGAACAGCGCCGCCGTGTCCGATCACGATGACCCGGTCCCCGACGTTCAGGGTACTGGCCGACCCGCGCTCGAGCGGTGGTGCATCGAGGGTGCCGAGCGGCTGCACCAGTCCGAAGCCGCTGACCGGGTCGAAAGCCAGCGGATAGGCTTCCACGGCTCTGCCCTCGAGAGTGGTGAGCCAGATCGACTGCGCCTCCATCACCAGGTAGCCGATCGTCAGCACCAGCGTGCGCCCGGTGCCACGGATCACGACGCCGTGACCGAAACGCTCGGTGCCGAGGATCGGGGCGGTATAGGCGTCTTCGGGGATTTCGGAGTGCAGCAGCACGACTGAGCGGTAGGCCGCCTGCAGGTCAAAGCCGAGCCCCGGCTGCTGTGGCCGCAGCGCCTCGGGCAGTTCCCATTCCTCGCTGCTTGCCATGTACGGGCAAGCTTAAGGGAGAACCGCAGCGGAGTTCAAAGCGGAGTCTCCGGGCTCGGAGATGCCGCCCCGCCCTCTAGGACGCCCGAAAATACGATCACGGCCTCGCCGATGATGCTGACCGCTACGAGCGCGTCGTCCTCGAGCGAGAGCGCCACCGTGACGCGGCCCGGCCGATCGACGAAGCGTCCCTGCGCCCCGGTGAACTCGATGACCTGCGGCCCGTCGGAAGCGGCACGGCCTTCCGTACCCAGCAAGCCATGCTGCAGCAGGTAGGCACCGAGCAGGGCATGGGCGTTGCCGCTCACCGGATCTTCCGCAATGCCGAGCGCCGGACAGAACATGCGCGCCTCGCTGAACACGTCGGGCACCGAGGGCTGCAGTGTGAACAGGAAATAGCCGGGCGCGCCGAGCTGTGCGGAGAGCGTGATCAGGCGTGCCGCATCGGCCCGTGCCCGCTCGAGCGCCTGCGCATCGCGCAGGCCGAGCAGCAGCCGTGAGCCGCGTTCGCCGGCAATCATGACCGGACAGCTTGTGCAGAGGTCCGAGAGCGAGAGTCCGAGCGCCTGCACGACGGCATCGAGCGCGCCATCAGGGACAGTGCGGGCGGGGAGCGGTGGCGGCTGGTGGATTGCGATGCGCGCCGGATGCGCGCCGATCAGGTCGATGTCTGCCAGCCCGCCTGCACTGCGCTGGCGCCGGCCCGCTGGCACGGAGCCTGGCAGCGACGCGAGCACCGCGTGCGCGGCGAGCGTCGCGTGGCCGACGAATGCAGCTTCGCCACGCGGCGTGAAGAATCGCAGCCGCAGATCATGATCGGGCGCGTCGGCCTTGAGCACGAAGGCGGTATCGCCGGCGTTGATCTCGCGCGCGATCGCGCGCATCTCGGTCTCCGACAGGGCGTCGGCGTCGAGCACCACTCCCGCGGGATTGCCGCTGAAGCGCTGCGACGTGAACGCATCGACCTGGAATACGCGTACGCTGTCGCTCAATGTGGCGCTCCTGATGCCGGGCGT
>CAZGVE010000031.1:12663-29197 GCA_964528845.1 uncultured Steroidobacteraceae bacterium
ATGCCGGGCGTGCTGCAATTGTAGCGGCGCGCTGGCATGGGCGCGGCATGGGCTTGCAATCGCGCGAACCATCCCTGATAGTTTCGGCCTGAACCTAAGGGGTGGTCCGCTGGAGCGGACCTGAGACGCCGCGGTGGGCGAACCCGTTGAACCTGATCCGGTTAGCACCGGCGTAGGGAGCAGGTAATCATGGAAATCGGCGTCGAAATCAGTCTCTATCCGCTGCGCAATGACTACATCGCGCCGATCGAGGACGTGATCGCGCGCCTGAACGCCGATGCGCGCCTGCGGGTGGTCACCAACAGCATGAGCACCCAGGTGTTCGGTGAATACGAGCTCGTGATGCAGTGCCTGGTGCGCGAGCTGCGCACGAGTTTCGAGCGCCACGGCACGGCCATTTTCGTGATGAAGGTCCTGGGACCGCTGCCGACGTGATCGATGCGCTGGTTCGCGCGCTGCGCGGCACCAGTGCGTTCGAGGCTCTTGCTGTGGCGCTCGGCGTGCTCTATGTGCTGCTGGTATACAAGCGCCGGCGCCTGTGCTGGATCGCGGGCGGAGCGAGTTCGCTCATCTACATCTATGTCGCGGCGCAAGCCGGCCTGCCCATGCAGTCCGCGCTGCAGTGCTATTACGTTCTGATGGCCTTCTACGGCTGGCACAGCTGGTCGCGTTCGGAGCAGCAGCAGGCCGGCATCGCGGTGTGGCCGCTGCGCCGGCACCTGCTTGCGCTGCTCGCGATCGGAGTCTTGAGCATGCTCACCGCGCACTGGCTGCAGCGCGAGACCCACGCCGCGTGGCCCTACCTTGATTCGTTGACGACCTGGGTCAGCCTGTTTGCCACGTGGCTGGTCGCGCGCATGAAGTTGGAGAACTGGCTGTACTGGATCGGCTCGGACGCCGTGATGGTGTTCCTGTTTGCCAAGCAGGGCTACCTGTTCACCGCCGGGCTGTTCCTGACCTACCTCGTGATCGCGGCTTTCGGGTTCGTGGAATGGCGCCGGCAGTACCGGCTGCAGAGTCCGTGAACACACCGCCGGGCTGGGCACTGGCGTGTGTTCCCGGTCTCGAGCACGGTGCGTCACCACGGCTGGTGATGCAGCTGGCCGGGGGCAGCGTGAACCGTGTCTATCGGGTCGACAGCGCTGACGGGCGGTTCGTGCTCAGGCTCAATGGCGCGGCCTGGCGCCGTCCCGGCGTGGATCGCGAGCGCGAACTGCTGCTGCACCGGGCCGCAGCGTCAGCCGGCATCGCGCCGGCGATCGTGATGGCCGAACCCCGGTCCGAGGGCCTGCTGGTCCTCGAATACCATGACGGGCAGGTCTGGACCCCGGAGGCTTTCGGGGAAGCGGCCTCGCTCGAGCGACTCGGTGAACGGTTGCAGGTACTGCACCAGCTCACGGCTCCCGCGATCCCGGTCTTTGACCCGATGGCCATTGCGCGCGCTTATGTTCAATCCATCGAGGCACGGCAGCCCGAGCGGGCAACCGGGTCGCAGTGCGCGGCGACGCTGCGGACGATCCTCCCGCGCGTCGAGTACGCTGGCGCACTGCTGCAGCGGAGGGGCGATGGCGCCTCGGGCATCGTCCACGGCGACCTCGCGGCTGGCAACCTGCTGCAGGGCCGGCGGCTGTGGCTGCTCGACTGGGAGTACGCACAGCGCGGCCATCCGCTGCTCGATCTCGCCTGCGTGCTCGCGTACTACCCGCGCTCGGCGGCGCACCGCCGGGAATTCGCGGCCGCAGCCGGACTTGCGGCGCTTGCGGACGGCGAGCTGCTGGACGAGGCCGTATATGTCTATCGCGCGTTGAGCTGGCTGTGGCACCTGGCGCGCGGCGAAGACGCGCCGGCGCCCTGAAGGGCGAACGCCACTCAAAAGCGGGGTTGGCAGGGGGACTGGCATCCCGAATCCGGTGACGGCAAACTACCGCGCCCTGCAGCCCCGGAGTGCCCATGCCGCTGGTACGAGTGATTGATCGTGACGGTGTCGAACGCGAACTGGACGCGCCCAGCGGCGTCTCGCTGATGGAGCCCTTGCGCGACATGGACGATGGTGTAGCGGCAATCTGCGGTGGCATGTGTTCGTGCGCCACCTGTCACGTCTATGTGGACCCGTCCTGGGTGGCGAAGCTGCCGCAGCCGATGTCCGATGAGTCGGACATGATCGGCGACCTGGCCAGCCGGCGGGACAATTCGCGCCTGTCCTGCCAGATCATGCTCAATGATGCGCTCAGCGGCCTGAAAATCGCGATCGCCCCGGAAGAATAGCCCGCCCGATGACCTGCGTCTGCCGCCGATGACCTACGTTTACTTACTGCTGGTGCTCGGAGCGCTGCTTGCGCTCGCGCGCATCGCGATCGCGCTGCGCCGCGCGCGCGGTCAGGGGCAGCAGGACTGGGACGCGCGCCTGGTGCAGAACCTGCGGTCTGCGGGTGGCAACGCGTTCACGCCCTACGAGGTGGATTTCTTCTTCAACCTGCCGGATGAAGCGGCGTGCGCCGCACTGCGTGCCACACTCGAAGCTGAAGGTTTCGCGATCGATGCGCGTGTGGCGACCGGCGAGGCCGCGAGCGGCTTCTCGCTGCACGCGCGCAAGCAGCTGCGCGTCTCGGTCAGCGAGATGCAGGAGCACTCGCGGCGCTTTCGACTGCTTGCCGAGCAGCTCGGCGGTCACTACGACGGCTGGATGACCGACCCCTCGCGCAAGTAGCGGGTCGCGGCGGAATCAGGGTCGCTTTTCGCCCTGTCGCCTGACCGCCTCGGCTGCCGCGCGGATCGCCTCCGCGTCGCCGAGGTAGCGGCTGCTGCGCGGGCGCAGCGAGTCGTCGAGTTCGTACAGCAACGGCACCCCGGTCGGGATGTTCAGCTCCACGATGGCCTGTTCCGACAGGCCGTCGAGCATCTTGACCAGCGCGCGCAGGCTGTTGCCGTGCGCGACCACCAGTACGTCCGCGCCGGTGCGCAGCGCCGGCGCCACGTGCGATTCCCAGAACGGAATCACGCGCGCGAGCGTGTCCTTCAGCGATTCGGTCGCCGGCAGCTCGCGCGGATCGACGCCGGCATACCTTGGGTCGAAGCGCGGATGACGCGGATCGTCCTGGTCCAGTGGCGGAGGCGGGACATCGTAGCTGCGCCGCCAGATCTTGACCTGGGCCTCGCCGTGCCGTGCCGCGGTCTGCGCCTTGTCCAGGCCCTGCAGCGCGCCGTAGTGCCGTTCGTTCAGGCGCCAGCTACGCTCGACCGGCAGCCACAGCAGGTCGAGCACGTCGAGCATCAGCCACTGCGTGCGGATCGCCCGCTTCAGCACCGAGGTGTACACGAGCCGCGGCACGATGCCCTCGCGCTGCAGCTCGCTACCCGCCTGGCGCGCCTCCTTGAGCCCACGATCGGTCAGGTCGACGTCGGTCCAGCCGGTGAATCGGTTCTCCAGGTTCCAGATGCTCTCGCCATGACGCACCAGCACGAGTTTTCCCGGCACGATCCGTTCCCTCCAGATATCGATGCAGGTGCTTTATAGCAGAGGCGCGGCGCTATCGTCGGGCGGTCGCGCTCGCCGGTGCGTCACTCCGGCAGCTCCAGATCGGCGATCAGCGCGCCCAGGAAGCGCACCGCTTCCCCGCCGGTCACCACGCGGTGATCGAAAGTCAGGGACAACGGCATGCGGCTGTGTACCGCGACCTGTCCATTGACGGCGACGACGTCCGCGCGCGCGCGTCCGGTGCCGAGGATGGCGACCGCCGGCGGAACGACGACCGGTGTGGCGTAGCGGCCCGCCATCATGCCGAAATTCGACAGGATGAAGGTGAAGTGGCGCAGTTCGTCGCTGCTGAGGCTGCGATCGCGGGCGGCGGTCTTGAGCCGGTCGAGCTCGGCGCGCAGCTCGGCCGCACTGCGCCGCTCCACGTGGCGGATGACCGGTACCAGCAGGCCGTCGGCCGTATCGACCGCGAGGCCGACGTGTACATGATCGAACAGCGTACGGCACTGCGAACCGGCGTCGTACCAGGCGTTGAGTCCTGGTTCGCTGCGCGCCCCGGCGGCGATCGCGCGCAGTACACGAGTCGTGTAGTCATTGGTGCCGCGCCAGCGGTAGAGATCGGCATCATCGAACACCGAGCATTCCATGACCGAATCGCGCGACAGCGTCATGCTCTGCGCCATGGCCCGCCGCAGGCTGCGCAGCACTTCGACTCCGCCCTCGGCGCCGCTGCCGGCGGGCACCGTGCTCGCCGCTGGCGCGTGCGGATGCATCGTGCTGGCCGCGGCGCGCGCCGGCAGCCCGACTGCCATCACGTCATCGAGCGTCACCAGGCCATCCCGCCCGGTACCGCGCACCGACGCGATATCGACCCCGAGGCTGCGCGCCAGCGCGCGCGCCGCCGGTACGGCACGTACCCTCGGCGTGATCACCGCGTCGGCGGCGAGCAGCGCAGCACCGGCCTCGGTAGGCTCGCCAGCGGCCGGCATGTGTCCGACGACCGTGCCGGTATCGGTGCGTGCCGGGTCACCCGGCGCGGCTGCCTCGTCGGCGAATTCGACCAGGGCGGCGCCAGTCTCGACCCGATCGCCCGGCTGCGCGAACAGCGCCTTGATCGTCCCGCTCCAGGGGGAGGGTACTTCGACCACGGCCTTCGCGGTCTCAACGGCCAGCAGCGGGGCGTCAACCGAAATCCGGTCGCCCGCCTGCACGTGCCATTGCAGTACCTCGGCCTCGGACAGACCTTCGCCGAGGTCCGGCAACCTGAACACTGTCATGCTGACATGCCTCGTCGAGTCTTGAGCTTCAGTCCGCCAGCGTCGCGCGGATGCCGTCGACGATGCGCGCGATGCCGGGGATGTAGTCGTGCTCGAGCCGGTAGAGCGGCATGATCGTATCGTAGCCCGTCACGCGACGTATCGGCGCCTGCAGATCGTACAGCGCCTGCTCGGCCACAGTCGCCGCGATCTCGCCGCCCAGACCACCAGTGCGCGGTGCCTCATGCACGATCAGCAGCCGACCGGTCTTGACGACGGAATCGAGGATGGTCTCGAAGTCGATCGGGGCGAGCGTCGCGACGTCGATCACCTCGCAGCTGATTCCCTCGGCTGAGAGCTGCTCGGCGGCCTTCAGGCTGTCGACGGTCATTGCACCCCAGGTTACCAGAGTGACGTCGCTGCCTTCGCGCAGCACGAAGCAGCTGCCGATCGGCAGCGATCGGCCGTCGTTCTCGACCTCCTGGCGCGCAAGGCGGTAGAGCCGTACCGGCTCGAGCACGACGACCGGATCCGGATCACGAATCGCGGCGAGCAGCAGGCCATAGGCGCGTGCCGGAGACGTCGGGCACACGACGCGCAGTCCGGGGTGGTGGCACAGCAGCGCCTCCAGGCTCTCGGAGTGGTGCTCAGGGGCATGGATGCCGCCGCCATGCGGCATGCGCAGCACCAGCGGGCAGGCAAGGCGTCCGCGGGTGCGATTGCGCAGTCGCGCCATATGGCTCGCGATCTGGTCCATCGCGGGGTAGATGAAGCCCATGAACTGGATCTCGGCCACGGGCCGCAGTCCCTGCGTGGCGAGCCCGATCGCAACGCCGGCGATCAGCCCCTCGGCGAGCGGAGTGTCCTGCACTCGCTGGGCACCGAAGCGCTGCTGCAGCCCGACCGTGGCCCGGAACACGCCGCCGTTGTTGCCGACGTCCTCCCCGAGCACGACGACTGAAGGATCGTGGTCCATCTCCCAGGCATGCGCCATGTTGATGGCCTCGACCATCGTCAGCTTCGGCATCGCAGGTCCTTCTGGTCCCAAGGCGGCTTAAGGCTTGCCCGCGGAGAAGCGGCGCGCATCCTCGCGCTGTGCGCGCAATGCCGGTGGAAGCTCGGCATACAGGAAGTCGAACATCGCGTCGCTCGACTGCTTCGGGGTGGCGAGGTAGCGCTGTACGGCCGCATCGATCTCCTGCGCGCAGGCCCGCCGCCAGGAATCCTCCTGCGCGTCGTCCCACCATCCGCGTGCCGTGAGGAAGGCGCGCAGCCGCGGAATCGGGTCCAGCCGCCACGCCGCCTCCAGTTCCCCCGCCGGGCGGTAGCGCGAGGCATCATCGGAAGTCGTGTGATCGCTCAACCGGTAGGTCAGCGCTTCGATCACCGTCGGGCCGCCGCCTGCGCGTGCCCGGGCGAGTGCCGCGGCGACCGTCTCGCGCACAATCAGCGCATCGTTGCCGTCGACCTGCACGCCGGGGATGCCGGCCGCGACTGCCTTCTGCGCGAGGGTCTGCGCGGCGGTCTGGGAGCTCACCGGCACCGAGATTGCCCAGCCGTTGTTCACGATCACGCACACCAGCGGCAGCACTCTGGCGCCCGCGAAGTTGATCGCCTCGTAGAACGCGCCCTGGGACGTGCCGCCGTCACCGATGAACACGAGCGCGCAGCGATCCTCCCCCCGGATCTGATAGGCGAGGGCGGCACCGGCGGCCTGCGGCATCTGCGAGCCGATCGGGACACAGAATGGGAAGTCCTGCGGCGAGCGCGCGTAGCGCGTACCGCGCTCGTCGCCGCCCCAGTACAGCAGAATGTCGGTGAGTTCGATGCCGCGCCAGAACTTGGTCCCGATCTCGCGGTACACCGTGAACAGCGTATCGGCGGCCTGCATCGCGGCGCCCACGCCCACGTGCGTGGCTTCGTGCCCGAGGCAGGACGGATAGGTGCCGAGCTGGCCGGTGCGCTGCAGGTTCATCGCCTTGGCGTCGAACGCCCGCGCCCGCACCATCGCGCGATACATCGCGCACACCGCCGGCGGATCCCCGGCGAACTCAGGCAGCGGCCCGCAGACGCTGCCATCGGGCCCGAGACAGGCGCGATAGGGGATCTCGAAACGCGCCACGATGCTGCCCGTATTCATAGGCGGAATCGTAGCACTGAACGCGCGGCTACTTAACGCGTCCGCATCAATGCGCGCCGCCGCCGCGCCCGCCCTGGAATGGCGGCTTGGCGAACCAGACCAGCGGAGTCAGAACCAGGAACATGATCGCATAGAGCCGATACACGTCGTTGGCGGCCAGCGTGCGCGCCTGCGAGAGCATCAGCGCTCGCACCTGGCCGAAGGCCGAGCGGCCTGCGATGCCGAGCGACTGCAGGTGACCGGCGTACGCGCTCCAGTTCGCACCCTGGATGTCCTGCGAGAGCACCGCGTGGTGGTAATCGCCGCGGTGGGTCCAGAGCCAGACGGTGATCGCGGTGGAGATGCTGCCGCCGATCGTGCGCAGGAAGTTCGACAGGCCGGAGGCGGAGGCCAGCTGGTCGGTCGGAATGTTCGACAGCACGATCTGATTGAGCGGCAGGAAAAAGAACGGCACGCCGAGCCCCATCAAGAAGCGCGGCAGCACCAGCTGCCAGAAGCTCGCCGTGTCATTCAGCGTCGAGGTCCAGAACATCATGATGCTGAACACGACGAACGCGAAGGTGGCGCACAGGCGCAGGTTCATGCGGTACATGTTGCGTCCGACCAGTGGCATCAGCACGACGCCGAACACCCCGATCGGGGCGGTCGCAAGTCCGGCCCAGCTGGCGGTGTAGCCGAGCGTGGTCTGCAGCCACAGCGGGAAGATCACCGTGGTGCCGAAGAAACCGAAGAAGCCGACGCTCACGGCGAGCACGCCGATGCGGAAATTGCGCCGGCGGAACAGCTGCAGGTCGACGACCGGGTGACGGTCGGTCAGTTCCCACGCAATCAGGTAGGTGATGCAGACCACCGCGACCGTGGCGGCAGCCAGGATCTCGACCGAATTGAACCAGTCCTTGTCGTTGCCATTGTCGAGCATGAACTGCAGCGATCCGATCCCGATCACGAGCAGCCCAAGTCCGACCGCGTCGACCGGCACGCGCACGCGCCGGGATTCGCGCTTGCGCAGGATGCTCCAGCACACCGCCGCAGACAGCAGGCCGATCGGCACGTTGATGTAGAAGATCCACGGCCACGACAGGTCGTCGGTGATGATACCCCCGACGATGGGGCCGAAGATCGGAGCGACGATGACCACCATGGCCCACAGTCCCATGGCGAGCCCGCGCTTCTCGGGCGGGTAGTTCTTCAGCAGCAGTGCCTGCGCCATCGGCACCATCGGGCCGGACACCGCGCCCTGCATCAGCCGGGCGACCACCAGCATCGGCATGCTGACGGCGAATCCGCACAGCGCGGAACAGCACACGAACAGGATGGTGCAGACGATGAAGGTACGTACTTCGCCAAAGCGGCGGCCGAGCCAGCCGGTCAGAGGCTGCATGATCGCCGAAGCGAGGGAATAGGAACTGATCGTCCAGGTGCCCTCGTTGGGGCTCACGCCGAGCGATCCGGCGATCGAGGGTATGGACACGTTCACGATCGTCGTGTCGAGGATCTCCATGAAGGTCGCCAGTGCGATCGCGACCGTCAACAGTGCGAGCGGCGCGCCCGTCAGCGGCGGTGGCTCGAGCGCCGGTGCGTCCGCGGCGGCGACAGATGTTTCGGCCACGCGCGTGCCGTCCGCAGGCCCTTAAGGCCGCGCCATGGCGGCTGCGATCAGCGCGTCGGCCTGCCGCGCCGCGTCCGCAAAGTCGGCGCTGTAGATGTCAGTGCTGGTCGCGGACTGCGCTCCGGCAAGGGGTGCCAGCACCGGGCCGCTGCGGTCGACGGTGCGCACGCTGACGTCCACCGTGAGCCCGACGCGCAGCGGGTGGTCGCGCAATTCGGCTGGATCGAGCGCGATCCGTACCGGCAGCCGCTGCACGACCTTGATCCAATTGCCCGACGCGTTCTGCGGGGGGAGCAGCGAGAACGCCGCACCGGTGCCGGCGGCCACGCCGGCGACGCGACCGTGGAACACGAAATCGCTGCCATAGACCTCGGTGCGCAGCTCGGCCGGCTGTCCAATGCGCAGCGCTCCCAGCTGTCCTTCCTTGAAGTTGGCGTCGACCCACAGGTCCTGCAGCGGTATCACGGTCATCAGCGCCTGGCCGGCGGCGATACGCTGGCCGAGCTGCACGCTGCGCTGCGCGATCATGCCGCTGATGGGCGCGACGATACTGGCGCGCCTGGCGTTTACCCACGCCTGCTGGTAGCTGGCGCGGGACTGCAGCACCGCGGGCTGCTGCGCCACCGGCGTGCGTCCGACCAGCGCATGGGCGGCGGCGGCATCACGCTGGGCGGCCGCCAGCGAGGCGCGTGCGAGCTCGACGCTGGCCTGCGCATGCGCGAGCTCTTCGGGAGCGATCGCCTGCGCGCCGATCAGTCCGGCCCGCCGCTCGAGATCGGCCTGCGCCTGAGCCAGTTCGACCTGGCTGCGCGTGACTTCGGCGTCGCGCTGGGACGCGGTGGCGTCCTGCTGCGCGATCTGTCGCACGGTCTGGCCAAGCGCGGCGGCGGCCTGCGCCAGGGCCACCTGGGCGTCCGTCGGGTCCAGGCGCACGAGCTCCTGGCCGACCTGCACGCGCTGCGTGTCATCGGCCAGCACTGCGGTCACCGTGCCTGCCATCTGCGGGGAGATCGTGACCAGGTTGCCGCTGACATAGGCGTCATCGGTGGTTTCGCGGCGCGAGAGCACGAGGAACCAGAACAGGAACCAGCCGATCCCGGCCAGCAGGAACACGCTGGTGATGATCAGCAGAATGCCGCGCCGCTTGCCGGTAGCCGCGGCGGGTGGGGCGGCCGCGGCGGTTGGGGTGGTCGCGGCGGGTGGGGTGGGAGCGCCGGGAGTGGCAGTCTCGTTCATGGTGTGGACCCGTGGGTTGAAGCGGTGTCGGCGCCGCGGAATTCGGCGCTCAGGTAGCCGCCGCCGAGCGCGCGGATCAGCTCGAGGTCGGCCTGCAGCGCGGCGGCATCCAGCTGCAGCAGCTGGTCCTGCGTGTCGAGCCACTGGGCGCCGGCGATCAGCGGTGCGCGCCCGTCCGTCAGCCCCGCGCCGGCGCGGGCGGCGGCGGTGTGCTGCAGCTCGCCGGCCAGTTCGGCCGCGTGCGCACGCTCGGGGCGCCGCGCCAGCAGGTCCGCGCGTGTGAGCGCCTGGGTGCCGACGTCCCGGGCAGCGCTGACCACCGTGTCGTCATAGGTCGCGATCGCAGCGCGCAGCTGGGCCGTGCTGCCTTCGTAGGCGCCGCGCAGTCGTCCGGTGTCGAACAGCGGCAGATGGATGGCCGCGCCAATGCTCGGAACCGCGCTGCCGGGCTCCAGCAGTTTTTCCGGGTGGACGGTCGAGAAACCTATCAGCGCCTGCAGGCTGACATCGGGCAGGTAGCCGGCACGCGCGACTTCCACGCCACGCACGGCGGCTTCGATGCGCCAGCGACTCGCGATGATGTCCGGCCGGCGCGCGATCAGATCGAGCCCCGCATCATCCGGCAGCTGCGCCTGCAGCGCGGGCAGCGGATGCGCCTCCAGTGCAGGCAATTCGTCCGGGGCCACGGCCAGCAATGCGGCGAGCGCGACGCGGCGCAGCTGCGCCGAATTCGACAGCGCCGTGAGCTGCTCGCTGGCCTGCGCGAGAGTGCTGTCGGCCTGCAGCGCCTCATCCGGCCGCGCAATCTTCGCCTGCACGCGGGCCGCGGCCAGTGTGCGTTGCTGCTGCTGGTTCTCGAGCCGCTGGCGCGCCAGGTCAAGGCGCGCCATGTCGGCCTGCCACGCGAAGTAGGTCTGTGCGACGGAGGTGCTGAGCACGAGCGCTGCCGTGCTGCGCTCGGCCGTGGCCGCGTGCGCGGCGTCGAGAGCCGCATTGATCTGGGCGCGCTGCTTGCCCCACCAGTCGAAGTTATAGCGCACGTTCAGCCCCAGATCGGTCTGCTCGTACCAGTGGAAGCCCAGGAATCGCGGCGGAATCAGGCCCGTATCGCTGAGCCGTTGCGTCGAGATATCGCCGTCGGCGTTGACCTGGACACCGAGCAGCGCTGCGGCCGTGCGCACCGAGGCCTGGGCGTTGGCAAAGCGCGCCTGCGCGGCCTCGACGCTAGGCGAGCGGCGCAGTGCCCGCTCGATCAATTCGGTGAGGTCCGGATCCCGATAGCCCACCCACCAGTCCTGCTGCGGCCAGGCAGCGCCGGTCGTGCTCGACCCGGGTGTCAGGGGCGCGCTCGTGCGCAGGCTCGGCGCCCCAGGCTTCGGCGGAATTGCGGCGCAGCCCGAGATGGCCAGCAGCGCGGCGAGCGTCACGCTGCCCCGCACCGCGGGGCGCAAGCGCTGCATCGTTCCACTCATGGCGGATCTGCCGGACCGTGGGTCGCGATGCCGCCGGTACCGGCGGCATCGCGCGCGGCGCATGCGTCCATGCGGCCGAGGATGCCCCGCAGCTGCTCGAGCAGGTGCTCGCGCTCCCCAGCCGGCATGTCGCCGAAGATCTCCCGCAGCCGCGCGTGCATTCCCGGCAGCAGTTCGCGCACCAGGACTTCGCCCGCCGGCGTGATGCGCAAGATCATGCGGCGCCGGTCCTCGTCGCTCGCGATGCGACTGATCAGGCTGCGCTCGAACAGTCCGTCGGTCACGCGCGTCATGTTGGCCGGACTCTGGCCGACGTAGGCGCACAGTGCGCTCGGGTGGGCGGTGTGATTGGGCTGCGAGAACAGCATCATCAGCGTCCTGAAATCGGTCTCGTTCAGTCCATGAGGCCGCAGTTCATCCTCGAACAGCGCGGCGAACTCGCGCGCCAGCAGTGCGATCGCGCGGATGATCAGCACCTCGGTAGCGGCCATCGTAGGCAGGTGCGCCGCGGCCCGCGCCACGGCCGACTCGATGTCGGCGATGCGCTGCTGCAGCGGACCGTTGGCTGGTGGCGGGGGTGCAACCACGGTTTAATTTACTACGGAATATTTCCGTAGGGAATAGAGAAAGTCTAAATCAGCGCGCCAGCAACGGCGCGCCGGGCGTCACCGAAGTACTCCGGTGTGGACGGGCCAGATAGTCCTCGCCCTGCATCTCCACCAGCCGGCTGCTAGCGCGCTGGAACTCGAACTGCAGGCGCTGCGCGCGGTACAGCGCCGCCGGGGCTGCCGCTGCGGAGACCACCAGCTTCGTGCCCTGATCGTAGAACTCGTCCACCAGCGCGATGAAGCGCCGCGCCGCATCATCCTGGGTGGCATCCTCGAACACGGGCACGTCGCTGAGCAGCACCGTTCGGAATTCCATCGCGATCTCGACGTAGTCGCTGTGACTGCGGGCACCTCCACACAGGGTGCGGAAGTCGAACCAGACGACTTCTCCATGACGGCGCAGCGCGCGCACCGCTCGTCCCTGGATCTCGAGCATGACTTGCTCCGCGCCGCGATCACCGGCCAGCGTCTCGTATATCCGCTGCATGCGTTCATGGCTGTCGGCGGCCGTGCAGTCGAAGTAGATCGGCCGCGCGCGCAGTTGAGCCAGGCGGTAGTCGGTCGGCCCGTCCACCGGCACGAGCTCGAGCGCGCGTTCGAGCAGCGCGATCGCTGGCAGGAAGCGGCTGCGCTGCAGGCCATCGCGATACAGCTCCTGCGGGGGCAGGTTCGACGTGATCACCAGCTGCACATGGCGACGCAGCAGCGCCTCGAACAGTGTGCCGAGAATCATCGCGTCAGCGATGTCGGCCACATAGAGTTCATCCAGGCACAGTACCCTGGCGCGCGCGGCGAAGCCGGCGGCCACGGCATCGAGCGGGGCGCGACGCTGGCGCACCGCGCGCAAGCCGGCATGTACGTCGCGCATGAAATGGTGGAAATGGCTGCGCTCCCGTGGCAGCGATCCGAGGCTGTCATAGAACAGGTCCATCAGCCAGGTCTTGCCGCGGCCCACGCCACCGTACAGGTAGATGCCCGGACCCGCGGAGCCCCGGTGCGTGCGCCAGCGCGACCACCACCGACGGGGCGTGGCGGCGAGCAGGCGCGTGCGCAGCGCCTCCAGTCGGCCGACAGCTTGCTGCTGTGCGGCATCGACCTGGTAGCCGCGCTGCGCGAGCTCGGTCTCGTAGCGGGAACGCAGCGGTGCGGCCGCCGCCGCCGCCGCTTCAGAGGTCCTGGTAGTTGGGTCCGGAGCCACCTTCGGGCACCGTCCAGTTGATGATCTGGTAGGGATCCTTGATGTCGCAGGCCTTGCAGTGCACGCAATTGGCCGCGTTGATCTGGAGCCGCGCGCCGACCGGTCCATCGCTGACCATCTCGTAGACGCCGGCGGGGCAGAAGCGAATGCAAGGATTGCCGAATTCGCGCGCGCATCGCTCGACGCAGACCGACGTATCGCGCACCTGGAGGTGCACCGGCTGGTCTTCGATGTGGCTGGTGGCCGCGAGGTAGACTGAGCCGCTGCGGTCCCGCGGCGCTGGCAGATCGCGGGCGCCGATGGCGCGACCCGGCGTGTCGAGGCGCTGCAATGCCGCCGGGTCAGCCGCAGGTCGGAGCGTCCACGGGGAGTGTCCCATCGTCAGGGTCTCGAGCAGCCCGTTGCCGAGCCCGAACCACAGGCCGCGCCGGAAGCCCGGCTTGATGTTGCGCACCCGCCAGAGGTCGTGGTGACCGGGACTGGTGCGCCAGCGCTGGTCGAAGCCAGTAGCCGCCCCGTACTGCGCGAGGTGCTCGGCGGCGAGCATTCCGCAGCGCATCGCCTGGTGTACTCCCTGCAGCCGTGCGACATCCAGCGTGCCGGCCGCGTCGCCGATCAATATCGCGCCTGGCATCTCGAGCCGAGGCAGGGCCTGCCATCCGCCCGCGACGATCGCGCGTGCCCCATAGACCTGGGGCTTGCCGCCCTCGAGCATCCGCGCAATCCACGGGTGTTCGTGGAAGCGCCGGAATACGTCATAAAGGTCGAGCGCCGGGTCACGATAATCCAGGCCGATTACCAGACCGAGGTACAGCCGATCCTGCGGCAGGTGGTAGGCAAAGCCGCCGCCGTAGGTATCGGTATCGAGCGGCCATCCGACGCAGTGCTGCGCGAGTCCCGGCGCACCCCGTCCAGGCGGCAGCTGCCAGAGTTCCTTGAATCCGAGCGCATAGGTCTGCGCACAACATCCGTCGGCAAGCCGATAGCGCGCGATCAGCTGCTTGGCAAGGCTGCCGCGAGCCCCCTCGGCCACGACCGTGACCTGCGCTTGCACCTCGGCGCCTGGCGCGAATCCCGGCTTCGGCGAGCCATCCCGATGCCTGCCCATATCGCCGAGCACGACGCCGCCGACGGCCCCGTCCGCGTCCTCGAGCGCATGACTGACCGCGAAGCCTGGAAACACGTCCACGCCGGCCGCCTCGGCGCGCTCGGCCAGCCGCGCCATCAGCTGCCCTAGCGAGACGATCCAGTGGCCGCGGTTGCGCTGCTGGGGCGGCACGGGTAGCGGTATCGAGCGGCGCGCGGTGAGCCACCGGAACTCTTCGCGTACCACCGCGGCTCCGATCGCGGGAGGGTTCGCACGCCACTCGGGTAGCAGCGCGTCGAGCGGCCCCGGATCGATCACGGCCCCGGAGAGCAGGTGCGCGCCGACCGTCGCACCCTTCTCGAGCACGCAGACGCTGCGCTCGGGGCGCAGCTGCTTGAGCCGCAATGCGCAGGAAAGGCCAGCCGGCCCGGCACCGACGATCGCGACGTCATACTGCAGGCTATCGCGCGTGGGCATCCAGATCCGGCTCCCCAAGCGCCGTGAGCAGCGCGGCGCGCGCCTGATCGCGCAAGGAGGCCGCGCGGTCGGCATCCGGCACCGGAGCGCTGGCGTCCATCGCCGGCAGGGCCGCGAGTACCACCAGTTCGATGGTACCAGGCCGCGGCAGCAGGCTGTCTGCCGGCAGGCAATGGCGCGTGCCGCGTATCGCCAGCGGTACGACCGGCAGATCGGCGCGCGCGGCAGCTGCAAACGCGCCGATATGAAAGTGCAGCAGACCCACCTGCTCCCCGAAAGTCCCCTCCGGGAAGAACACCAGCGATTGTCCGCCTTCGGCACGGCGCAACAGGCGGCGCGTGTCGCGCGTTCCGCGCGCCCGATCCCGGCGCTCGACGAATTCCGCCCCGATGCGCCGGAGCAGGGTCCCTGCCAGCGGCACCGCTGCCATCTCGCGCTTGATCACGAAGCCGAACTCAGGCGGCAGACCGGCGGCCAGCGCCACGCCGTCCAGGTAGCTGGCATGGTTCGCGACCACGATACATGGCGGCCGAAGCGTCGCCAGACCGTACACTCGCAGGCGGATCCCGGTCAGCGCGAACACGGCGCGCGCGAACGCACGCGCGCAGCCACGCCGGGCGCGCAGCGACGGCAATACCAGCATCAGCAGTACGGCGGTGCAGCCGAACGCGAGGAACACGCTCCAGGCCCACAGGGCATAGGCGCGGCGAACCACGCCATCCTGCAGTCCGTCGGGGTGCGGATTTTCCACGGTCTCAGGCATCCGACACGGCTTGGTATGTGATGCAGTTCTCTTTATGTTAACGGTCGAGTCTGCCTGTGAGGGTCGTCACACCGCAGCATGGTCGAAGCTCCGATACTCCGAGGGCACTACCGGAACCCCTAATCAAGGCACTGCATTGACCAGACAGGCTACAGTGAGCGTGGCGAGCGAACGAACGGATTCGACCGATCCGCTGATCACCCGCTTCCTTGATGCGGTGTGGATGGAGCGGGGTCTGTCCTCCAATACTCTTGCCGCCTATCGTGCCGACCTGGTCGCGCTGGGCCGCTGGCTCGCCGAGCAGCATATCGCGCTCATGCACACCAAGCGCCAGCAGCTGCTCGATTTCATCGCCGCGCGCGTGCACGCCGGCGCCCGGCCACGCTCGACTGCCCGCCAGCTGTCATCGTTTCGCCGCTTCTTCCGCTATCTGCTGCGCGAGGGTCTGATCCACGAGGACCCGACCGCGCAGATCGCGATGCCCAAGATCGGTCGCTCGCTGCCGCGCTCGCTGAGTGAAGCCGAGGTCGAATCGCTGCTTGCCGCTCCGGCGGTCGCGGACCCGCTCGGCTACCGCGATCGGACCATGCTCGAGGTATTGTACGCGACCGGCCTGCGGGTCTCCGAACTCGTGAACCTGAAGGTCGGCGCGGTCAACATGAATCAGGGCGTGATCCGCGTGGTCGGCAAGGGCAATCGCGAACGCCTGATCCCGCTCGGCGAGGAAGCCGTGCGCTGGCTCAAGGCCTTCATCCTCGGCGCACGCGCCGATATCCTGCTCGATCGCACGACCGAGTATCTGTTCCCGACGCGGCGCGGGGATCGCATGACGCGCCAGGCCTTCTGGCACATCATCAAGCGCTACGCGCGCAAGTCCGGTGTCGATCGCGAACTCTCCCCGCACACGCTGCGGCATGCTTTTGCGACCCACCTGCTCAATCACGGCGCCGACCTGCGCGTGGTGCAGATGCTGCTCGGCCACAGCGATCTGTCCACCACGCAGATCTACACGCATGTCGCCCGCGAGCGACTCAAAGAGCTGCATTCCGAGCATCATCCACGCGGATGAACCGGCCGCGAGCGCCGGCGCCAGTGCTATGCTCGTGCCAATGATCCGACTCCTGCGTCCAGCCTTGCCCGCTGCGCTCATCGTATGCGCGCTGCTCGCGGCGAGCCGCGTGGCGCACTCCAGCGCGCTGCCCAGCGTGCCCCC
>CAZGVE010000031.1:29297-37459 GCA_964528845.1 uncultured Steroidobacteraceae bacterium
CCCAGCGTGCCCCCGCCGGCGCCGGCGGATTCGCGACCGACGCCGGTGCCCGGCATCGTCGAAGTGCGGCGCGGCGCGGACATCGTCTACATGACGAACGACGGCCAGTACGTATTCACCGGCGATCTCTACCAGCTCAGCACCCGCAACAACCTGAGCGAGGCGCGGCGGCGCGAGCTGCGCACCCAGTTGATCAATGCGCTGCCCGAATCGCAGATGGTGATCTTCTCCCCGCCCAGGCCGAAGTACACCGTCACCGTATTCACCGACGTGGATTGCGGCTATTGCCGCGAGCTGCACCGTCAGATCGCCGACTACAACCGGCTCGGCGTGCGCGTGCGCTACATGTTCTTTCCCCGCACCGGGCCCAACACCGATTCCTGGCACAAGGCCGAGCAAGTCTGGTGTTCCGCGGACCGCAAGGCCGCGCTGACGCGCGCGAAACTGGGCGAGGAGCTGGACACCCGGCCATGCAGCGCGACGCCGGTCGCGCAGGAATACGCGCTAGGAAAGGCGCTTGGCATCGAGGGCACGCCAGGCATCTATGCGGACAACGGTGCGTTGCTGGGAGGCTACCTGCCCCCCGACGCGCTGCTTGCGGCGCTCGCGCAGCAGGACAGCGCTACCGGCCCGGCGTCGAACCTCGTCAGCCCGGCCGGGCGCTGAATCGCAGGCAAGTGCGCTGCGCGCTCAGCGCTCCAGCAGCTTGAGCTTGTCGGGCTTGCCTTCCCAATCCTTCGCATCGGGGGGCGCTGTTCCCTTCTCGGTGATCACCGGCCACTTCTTGGCCAGATCGGCGTTGAGCTGCCGGAACTGCTCCTGGCCCGCGGGCAACTCCTCCTCCGAGTAGATCGCCTCGACCGGGCACTCCGGCTCGCACAGCGTGCAATCGATGCACTCGTCTGGATCGATGACGAGAAAGTTCGGGCCGACGTGGAAACAGTCGACCGGACAGACCTCTACACAATCCATGTACTTGCACTTGATGCAAGTTTCCGTCACGACAAAAGTCATTGCTTCTCCGCACCGTCAGCTAGCCGAAAGGCACCTTAGGGACTCCGCCTGCGCCGCGCTGGGTCGGCAGCGGGACGCGGGGCTCGCTATTGTGCCAAAGCCGGGCGGGAGCGCAACGCCAAGGCGCTGTGGCCGACGGCGGGGTGGCCGACGCCGGGATGGCCGACGCCGGGAGGGACGCTAGCCCCTGCGCGAACGATCGACGGTGCTGAAGTGCAGGCCAGTGACCGTGCCGGCAGCCCGATCGGCGAGGAAATTGCGCAGCGCGAACTCGATGCTAGGGAACGCGATTTCCGGCCACGGGATCTGCGCCTCCTCGTACAGCCCGGTCTCGAGGCTCTCGGCGCCCGGTGCAAAGCTGGCGTCCAGCATGCGGGCGCGAAACATGACGTGTACCTGCGCCGCGTGCAGCACGTTGGTCACGCTCAGCAGGGCGCCGATCTCGACCCGCGCCTGCGCTTCCTCGAAGCATTCACGGGCCGCGGCCTCAGCCAGCGTCTCGCCGATCTCGAGGAATCCCGCCGGCGTGGTCCAGTAACCGCGTCGTGGCTCGATAGCGCGGCGGCACAGCAGGATCCGGCCTTTCCATTCCGGCACGCAGCCGACCACGACGCGCGGGTTCTCGTAATGCACCGTACCGCAGGCGCTGCAGACCGAGCGCTCCAGGTGGTCCCCTGGCGGTACCCGCCGCATCAGCGGCGCCGCGCAGTCACTGCAGAATTTCATCATGGATTCGGCTATCGTACTCCGTCGCGCCCGCGGCGGCGGGGGAGCGCAGCGGCCTCGTGGCGGAACTGGTAGACGCAGTCGACTCAAAATCGACCGGGCTTGCCCATCTCGGTTCGACTCCGAGCGAGGCCACCAACCTGCTGATAAGGACAATCCTGGCTACCGGCCTCGCACGCGGCGATTTCGATTTCGAACTGCCCGCCGAACTCATCGCCCAGGAGCCGCTGGCCCGGCGTTCGGCGAGCCGCCTGCTGCTGCTCGACAGACACTCCGGAGGTCTCGCCGACCGCCAGATCGCCGAGCTGCCCGCGCTGCTCGCGCCGGGAGACTTATTGATCTTCAACGATACGCGCGTGATCCCGGCCCGCCTCAAGGCCGCCAAGCCGACCGGGGGGCGCATCGAAATGCTGCTCGAGCGGATCCTGCCCGAGGCGCGAGCGCTGGTGTACTTGCGTGACAGCAGGGCGGTTCGCACCGGTATGCGCCTGTCGAGCCCGGGCGGCGCCATTGCAGTGCTGGCACGGCACGGCGAGCACTGGGAGGTGCAGCTGCCGTCCGAGCCGCTGGCCTTCTTCGAGCAGCACGGCAGCGTGCCACTGCCGCCCTATATCCGCCGGGCTGCGGCGCCCTCGGATCGTGAGCGCTACCAGAGTGTGTTCGCACGCGCGCCCGGAGCCGTCGCGGCACCGACCGCCAGCCTGCATTTCGATGCGCCGCTGCTGGACGCGCTGCGCGAGCGTGGCATCGAATCGAGCATGGTCACGCTGCACGTCGGGTCGGGCACCTTCGCGCCGCTGCGCGGCGAGCAGCTCGATGCGCACCGGCTGCACAGCGAGTGGTACGAGGTCGCCGCGGCGACCGTGGCGCAGATCGCGCGCACCCGCAGCGCCGGCGGCCGTGTGGTTGCCGTCGGCACCACGGTGGCACGCGCGCTCGAGTCCGCCGCGCTGGCCGGCGCGGCGAGCGGTGCGGCGGGCGGCACGGAGGCGCTGCGCGCCGGCACCGGGGAGACGACGCTGTTCATCCGGCCCGGATTCCGCTTCAGCGTGATCGATGGGCTGCTGACCAACTTTCACCTGCCGTGTTCGACGCTGCTGATGCTGGTCGCGGCCCTGGCGGGGCGCGAGAGCGTGCTCGCCGCGTACGCCCATGCGGTGCGCGAGCGCTACCGCTTCTACAGCTACGGCGATGCGATGCTGGTGTTGCCTTGAGATTCGAGGTGCTGAGCCGGGAAGGCCCCGCCCGCCGTGGCCGGCTGGAGCTGGCGCACGGGACGGTCGAGACTCCGGTATTCATGCCGGTCGGGACCTACGGCACCGTCAAGGGCATGACGCCTCCGGAGCTCGAGGCCCTCGGCGCGCAGATCGTGCTCGGCAACACCTTTCATCTGATGCTGCGGCCGGGCGCCGCGGTAGTCGCGCTGCATCGCGAGGGTCTGCATGGGTTCATGGGCTGGCCGGGGAATATCCTGACCGACTCCGGCGGCTTCCAGGTGTACAGCCTCGCCAAGCTGCGCCAGATCGACGAACAGGGCGTGAGCTTCCGCTCCCCGGTCGACGGCAGCAGCGTACGGATGGGACCCGAGGATTCGATGCGGGTGCAGCGGCTGCTCGGCTCCGACATTGCGATGGCGTTCGATGACTGCACCGCCTTCCCCGCCAGCCGCGAGGTGGCGCGTGAGTCGATGCAGCGCTCGATGCGCTGGGCGTGGCGCTGTCACGATCACTACTACGACCCGGCCGCAGGCGGTGCGCCCGGCGCGCTGTTCGGCATCGTGCAGGGCGGTATGTATGAGGACCTGCGTCTGGAGTCGATCGCCGCGCTCGCGCAGCGCGACTTTCCTGGTTTCGCAATCGGCGGCCTCGCGGTGGGGGAGCCGGAGGAGGATCGGCTGCGGGTGCTCGAGACGGTGGTGCCGCACCTGCCGGCGGACCGCCCGCGCTACCTGATGGGCGTGGGGTATCCGCAGGATATCGTCGCCGCGGTGGCGCGCGGCGTGGACATGTTCGACTGCGTGATGCCGACGCGACACGCCCGCAACGGCCACCTGTTCACCTCCGCTGGGATCATTAATATCCGCAATGCCGTCTACGAGCGCGACACCGGCCCGATCGACCCGGAATGCACCTGCTCGACCTGCGAGCGCTACTCCCGCTCCTACCTGCGCCACCTGGACCGATGCCGCGAGATCCTCGGGGTAAGGCTCGCGACGTTGCATAACCTGCACTACTACCTGGAGCTGATGCGCCGGATCCGCGCGGCCCTGGAAGCCGGGGAATTCGCGGCGCTGGCCGAGCGTGTGCTCGCGATGCCGCGGCGCGCCACGGCGCCTGTGGCATAATGCCGGCCCTTTGGCGGTTGCCGGCCCGTCCCGCTCGCGCGGCGTACGGCCCCGCGTACGGTCGAACAGCGGCAAGAACTTGAAGCGAAGGCGGAAGCAGGCATGAGTCTAATAGTGAGCGACGCGTACGCGCAGAGCGCTGGCGGTCCGATGGGCGGCGGTGGTGCGGGCCAGATCATCATCCTGGTGGTGTTCGTCGCCGTGTTCTACTTCCTGCTGATCCGCCCGCAGCAGAAGCGCATGAAGGAGCAGCAGGCCATGCTGTCGCGGCTCGCAGCCGGCGACGAAGTGGTCACCGGAGGCGGCATCCTCGGGCGCATCACCGAAGTGAGCGATACCTTCGTCACGCTCGAGATCGCCGACGGCGTGCGCATCAAGGTGCAGAAGGCGCAGATCACGCAGCTCATGCCGAAAGGCACGCTCAAGAGTGCCTGAACGGCCCCGGCGCCGTTCAGTCCGCCGGCCACACCCCGTTCCCGCAACGCAATCGAAGAGCCGCGACCCGCATGCTTGAATTCCCGCGCTGGAAATACCTGCTGATCACGCTGGTGTCGCTGCTCGGGCTGCTGCTCGCGCTGCCCAACGTGTTCGGCGAGGACCCGGCGCTGCAGGTGGAGCGCAAGAGCCGCGCGCCGATGGACGATTTCTCGCGCCAGTCGATCGAGGAACTGCTCGCCAAGCAGCAGATCGCCATCAAGCGCGACTATCTGGACAGCGGCCGGCTGGTGCTCGCGTTCGCCGACGTGAATGCGCAGCTCAAGGCGCGCGATACGGTAGAGGCGACGCTCGCCGACGTGTACCGCTCGGCACTCTCGAACGCGTCGCGGGCCCCGGGGTGGATGCGCGGACTCGGACTCAAGGCGATGCCGCTCGGCCTGGACCTGCGCGGTGGCCTCTATCTGCTCTATCAGGTCGACGTCGCCGGGGCGGTCAGCCAGCTACTGGAGGCCGACGAGCAGAGCTTCCGACGTGCGCTGGACCAGGCGAAGCTCGGCTTTACCGACATCACGACCACGCGCTCGGCAGCCGAAGGCATGCTCGATGGGTTGCGGGTCAGTCTGCCAGCCGGCACCGATCCCGAGGCGGTCGCGAGCCTGCTGAGGGGCGTCGACAACAGTCTCACCTTCTCGGTCGCTGGAGGCGCGGCCGGACCGACGGTCGAGATGGTGCTCACGCCGGCGCAGATCCGCGCGCGCGAGGACTACGCCCTCGAGCAGAATCGCACCACGCTGATGAACCGCGTCAACGAACTCGGCGTGTCGGAGCCGATCGTGCAGCGCCAGGGCGTGGACCGCATCAACGTGCAGCTCCCGGGCGTGCAGAATTCGGCGGAGGTGAAGGACCTGCTCGGCAAGGTGGCCACCCTGGAGTTCCGGCTGGTCGACACGCAGGGTAATCCGCTGCAGGCCGAGCAGGCCGGGCGCGCACCGCTCGGCACCCGGCTGTACAAGATGCAGGACGGCTCGCCGATCCTGCTCAAGCGCGAGGTCGTGGTGACCGGCGATGAGCTGACGAGCGCGACCTCGACCAGTTCCAATGAAGGTCCGGCGGTCTCGATCCGGCTCGACGCCCGGGGAGCGGAGTCGATGCTGCGCACCACGCGCCTGAACGTCGGCAAGCGCATGGCCGTCGTCTACATCGAGAAGAGTCGTCGCCAGGTGGAAGTGGACGGGCAGAAGGTCGAACGCGACACCTCGACCGAGAAGGTCATCAGCGCACCGACCATCCGCGGCGTGTTCGGGCCGCAGTTCGAGGTCACCGGACTGTCGGCCGGAGAGGCGCGCGACCTCGCGCTGCTGCTGCGCTCGGGCTCGCTGGCGGCGCCGATCGAGGTGGTCGAGGAGCGGGCGATCGGACCGAGTCTCGGCCAGGACAACATCGACAAGGGCGTGCGCGCGCTCGAGATCGGCATGCTCGCCGTGTTCGTGTTCATGGCGCTGTATTACCAGGCATTCGGGCTGGTCGCGGACGTGGTGCTGCTGGCCAACGTCGTGCTGCTCACGGCGCTGCTCTCGCTGCTGCGTGCCTCGCTGTCGCTGCCCGGCATCGCCGGCATCATTCTCACGGTCGGCATCGCGGTGGATGCCAACGTGCTGATCTACGAGCGCATCCGCGAGGAGCTGCGCAACGGCGTATCGCCGCAGGCGGCAATCCGCGCCGGCTTCGACAAGGCTTTCTCGGCGATCGCGGACTCGAACGTGACGGCGCTGATTGCGGGTCTCGCGCTCTGGGTGATCGGCACCGGTGCGATCCGCGGCTTCGCGATCGTACTGACGCTCGGCATCGCGACCTCGATGTTCACCTCGCTGCTCGGCAGCCGCGCATTGATCACGCTGATGTACGGGGGCCGACGCAAAGTCGCGCGGCTCGCGATCGGCTGACTCACAAGGACATCGCCGTGGAATTCTTTCATCGTGCCACCAGCTTCCCGTTCATGTCGACCCGCAAGGTCTGGTACGGGCTGTCGGTCGTGCTCATCCTGGTGTCCGTGGGGTCACTGGTCACGCGCGGGTTGAACCTCGGCGTGGACTTCACCGGCGGTGTCACGGTGCAGGCGAACTTCCCGCAGGCCGCGAACCGTGACGCGGTCACCGCGGCGCTGGTTCGAGCCGGCTACGCCGACCCGCAGGTCACGATCTTCGGCACTTCGCGCGATATTTCCATCCGGCTGCCACCGACCAAGGCGAGCACCGAGAGCGTACGCACCCAGGTCGAGCAGATCCTGCACGGCATCGACGCCGGCGCCGACATCCGGCAGGTCGAGGTCATCGGTCCGCAGGTGGGTGGCGAACTGCAGCGCAGTGCCGTGCAGGCGCTGGCGGCGACGCTGCTGCTGATCTTCGGCTACATCGCGGTGCGCTTCCATACCTGGCGCCTTTCCCTCGGCGCGATCCTGGCGGTGCTGCACGATCCAATCCTGGTGCTCGGCACCTTCTCGCTGACCCAGACCACCTTCGACCTGACCGTCATCGCGGCGATGCTCGCGGTGATCGGCTACTCGCTCAACGACACGGTCGTGGTGTTCGACCGGATCCGCGAGCGCTTCCAGGCCAGTCGCCGCCTCGATCCGGTCGAGGTGCTCGACCAGTCGATCAACCAGACGCTGTCGCGGACGATCATGACCAAGGTCGTGACGCTGATCGTGGTCGTGGCGCTGTATGCGCTCGGCGGTCCGGTGCTCAAAGGCTTCTCCGAGGCGCTGATCATCGGCATCCTCGCCGGCACCTACTCCTCGATCTACATATCCAGCGCAATTGCGCTCGACTGCGGCCTGAAGGCCGAGCACCTGCTGCCCACTCCGGTGAGCAAGCAGGTCGACCACCTGCCCTGAACGGGGCGGCGCCCGGAGGGCCTCCGGCGAGTACCGATGCTGGCAACATGGACTGAACCGGCCAGTCTTCTGGCATTGCTGACCCTCACGATCCTCGAGATCGTGCTAGGTATCGACAACGTCATCTTCCTGTCGGTACTCGTGGCCCGGCTGCCGGCGGAGCAGCAGCTACGGGCACGCGTGCTGGGGCTCGGGCTCGCGATGATCACGCGCGTCGCACTGCTGTGCTCGATCGTCTGGCTCACGGGGCTCACCCAGCCATGGTTCGGATTCGCCGGCCGTCTGGTGACCGGGCGCGAGCTGATCCTCGGGGCTGGCGGTCTGTTCCTGCTGGCAAGCAGCGTGCTCGAGATCCACCGCACGGTCGAGGATGCCGCTCCAGCGCCGCGGACGCGCTCGATCGCGGGCCTCGCCGCGATCATCGTGCAGATCGGCCTGATCGATATCGTGTTCTCGCTCGACTCGGTGTTCACGGCGATCGGGCTGGCCAGGCCCGATCAGCTGCCGATCATGATCGCTGCCATCGTGATCGCGATTCTCGTGATGATGTGGCTGTCCGGACACGTCGCGCGCTTCGTCGACCGGCATCCGACCATCCGGGTGCTCGCCCTCAGCTTCCTGATCCTGATCGGCATGGCGCTGCTGGCCGAGGCGCTGGGAATCATCATCCCGAAGGGCTATCTGTACTTCGCGATGGCGTTCTCGGTAGTCGTTGAGCTCATCAACCTGCGCCTGCGCGCGCGGCGC
>CAZGVE010000032.1:0-8185 GCA_964528845.1 uncultured Steroidobacteraceae bacterium
GAGCTGCAATGGCCGGAATACGCCTCGCGCACCGGCACGCGGATCATGCGCCTGCGCAGGCCGGTGCCCGATGGCCAGGACCGCGAGCTGCAGCCGGCGGACGGCACCCAGGGACCCGCGCTGGCGCGCATCCTGCTCGCCGCCGGCGGCCAGACCCTGAGCGAGCACGCCCTGCACGCCGGGCGCCTGATCATCGGGCGCACCAGCGCCAATGACCTGCAGATCGACAGCCGATTCATCAGCCGCCATCACTGCCAGATCGTGACCACGGCGCAGGGCTGCACCATCGAGGACCTGAACAGCACCAATGGGATCTTCATCAACTCCAAGCGGATCCGCTACCACAACCTCAACGACGGCGACGTCGTCACGATCGGTGAGCATGAGCTGCTCTACGTGGACGAGCGTTCGAATAGCCGCACGGGCGTCGAAGCGGTGTTGAGCCCCGCGAACGCGGCCGCTGCGGCCGGCGCGGCCCCTGCCCCCGCCCCGGGCACCGGCGCGACGGTCGGGGGCGAGGGCGCCGGATAGCGCCGCTTGCCGCGGACGGGTCGCCGCCCGCGAGCGCGCGGCGACCTCGCCCGAGACGCACGGTCAGTTATTGATGGTCACGCGGGTCGCCGTAAAGCTGCCGGTGATCGTCACGAGCTTCGTCGTTTCATCGAACTCGTGGCCGACGGCGACTGAGGCCAGGTAGACGTCGGTCTGAAACCCGCCGGAATACCGATCGCCATTGGCGTCCACCTTCACGATCGCACGGATATTGACCGGCCCCGTGTACGTGCCGTTCGTCCAGGCGAGTGCATAGTGATTGAGTAGGAACGTCGACGGTCCGATTCGTGTCCAGACCCCCTGGCAGATGTCACCGTCGCTGGGATTGCGGATGCCGGAGTTCTGAAGTTCGGTCCCATCGGCATGCCACACTGCGGTTCCAAAATCGATCAGGGTGCCGTCCGGCATCGGGTTTGTGTGCTGCGGCGTACTCTTGGCAATCATCTCGAATTTCCACAGTCCAACGATCGCGGCATCACTCCTGTCATCGCTCCTCTCGTCGTTCACTCGAATGAAGCGGGCGTTGTCGGCACCGGGTCTGTAGACCATCGGGCGGATGGCTGCGCCCGGCTTGGAAGCGGGCTGCCATTGCGTGCTGGCGCAGCCGGCGTGCACCATCGGGATGGCTCCCATGGCCAAGAAGGTAGCCCCAAGGACAATTTTCGGGAAAATCATAAGTTGCTCCAGTTGGTTGAAGATCAAAGAGCCCCGCGCCGCGAGGCCACGGAACCAAGGGTAGTCCGGGCCACGTGTCCATAGAGCATGGAAGATGTGATGGTTTGGTGATGAACAGTCGTTTGCCAGACAAGCGCCGCATCATCTGATACCGCCAGCCGGACATTGCTTGCCAGCGCGTTCTTGCGGCTGGCACTCTAGGACGACACAGCCCCAGGCCGCGCAGGCGCATGCGCGCGCCTCCGTTCGGGGCACCACGCGGCAACTCTCGGAACGGCGCAATTGGATCAGGCTGTCTACCGTTGTGGAGAATTCCTCGTTGAGACGACCAATCGGCGTTTCAGCCGCGCCGGCATTGCGCTCATGCTCGAGCCCAGGGCCTTCGCGGTCGCGGTGCAGCTGCTGTCTCGATCCGGGGAGCTCGTCAGCCGTGATCAACTGTTGGATGCGGTCTGGGGGCATCGGTACGTAACGCCGTCGACCCTCAATCGCGTCATTGCGCTGGTGCGTCGCGCATTCGGCGATGACATCGGCAATCCGAAATATATCCAAACGGTCCACGGGGCCGGCTACCGGTTCATCGGACCCATCGAACCGGCGCCGACCGCACTGGAAGGCCGGGTACAGGCCCGATTCGGCCCACCGCCGGCGGCGCGTCTGCCGGCGCCGCTCGAGTCCTTGATCGGACGGCGCAGTGAACTTGCGAAGCTCGGGGCCATGCTGGTCGATGCCCGGGCGGCGACGATCGTGGGCAGCGGCGGTATGGGCAAAACACAATTCGCGCTCGCCTTTGCGCACCAGCATGCCGACGACTATCCGGACGGGGTGTGGTTTTTTGATCTCGTGGCCCTGCAGAGCGCAGCGCAGTGGCTGGAAATGCTGGGCCTGGCCTTGTCGATGCCGCCTGCGGCCGAGCGTGGGTTGGTGGAACGCGTAGCCCAGGCGTTCGAGGGCCGCCGTGCACTCCTGGTGCTCGACAACTGCGACCGGCTGTCAGGCGATGTCGGCCAGATCGCCGTGGAGCTGCTGCGCGCCACCGACCAGCTCAAGCTGCTGGCCACCTCACAGCAACCGCTGAGCTTCGTCGGCGAGCGCCTGCTGCGGATGCCCCCTCTGGCGCTTCCCGAGATCCGCCGACCGGATGCGCCACCCGACCTCCTGGAAATCGAATCCGCCCCGGCAGTGGCGTTGCTATTAGCGCGCATCCGGTCGATCCAACCGGGATTCGCCATCGCTGAGGACAACGCCTCGGTCATCGTCGAGATCTGCGAGCGGCTCGACGGCATGCCGCTCGCGTTGGAGCTCGCCGCCGCGCGCTTCGCTCTGTTGTCGCCCGCGCAGGTGCTGGAGCGCCTGGCGCAGCGCTTCAGGTTCCTGGCAAGCGATGCGGCCGGGCGTGACGAGCGGCATCGCAATCTCGCCTCCTTGCTCGACTGGAGCTTCAGCCTGCTGTCACCGGCCGAGCAGCAACTGCTGGCCTGGCTCAGCGTCTTCGTCCAGGGATGGACCGTGGAAGCGGCCATCGCCGTGGCCGCGGGATTCGGGCACGATCCGGAATCCGCAGTGGAACTGCTGACGGGTCTTGCCAACAAGTCCCTGGTCGCGGTCCACCAGTCATTGAATCCGCCTCGTTACCGGTTGCTCGAAAGCGTTCGGGATTTCGCGCTCGCCCGGCTGGTGGCGTCGGGCGAAGAACAGCGTGCACGCGGTGCACACTTGGCCTACGTCCGACGCATGGCCGAAGACTCGCACCGCGACATGGTGGGTGGACGGATGCGCGAGCGTATCGGCGCGCTGGTACACGAGCATGGCAACATAGAGACTGCCGCGGACTACGCGATAGGGGCCGGTGAGGACCCGCAGTCAGCGCTGCAGATTGCGGGCTCATTGATGTTGTACTTCAAGGCGCATGGCAGCACCTTGCTGGGATTGCGTCTCTGCGAACGCGTCCTGAGTTCCGCGCCCCTGGAGCGCACGCAAGCACGTGGTCGTGCGCTGATGAGCCGCGGCGTCAACAGCGTGATGCTTCAGAGCCTCGGGCCGGACGTATCGCTGCTGGAGGCTGTGAGTATTGCTCTCGAGACCGGCGATGACTGGGCGGCCGCCTATGCGAGTGGCTACTACGCATTGTGGTTGGCGAATGAAGGGCGGCCGCGCGAAACTCCACCTCACTCGGCAATCACGGAACAGATCGCGCAACGCCTCGAGGATGGGATCCTGCGGGGTCTTGCAGGGTTGACGCGTGGATGGATGTATATGGCGGAAGGGGAGCTCGAAGCAGCGCTCGGCGCATTGCGGAGCGTGCGAAAACTGGGCGGCGACCTGCACCAGCATCATTTCATCGACATGTATATCGGCCTGGCGCTGTTCCGCATCGACGATGTTGCGGCCGCGGCGAGTCAATGGCACGCGGCGCTGCGCAACGCGCTCGCGGTGGGTCATATCCGCGGCGCGGCGGGATCGATCGAAGGCTGCGGGTACATTGCCGGGCAGCTCGGCCGGCCGGACCGGGCATGTATCTGTCTGGGTGCCGCGGCACAGATCCGAAACCGCACGGCAATCCCCTTATACAACTTTTGGATCCAGCACCATGATCATGCCCACGCCTCTGCGCGGGCCGCGTTGGGAGCGGACGGCTACTCGGCTGCGATTCGCAAAGGCGCGGCCCTGCGCGAAGAAGATGCGATCAACGATGCAGCGCAATGGCTCCAGGAATTCGCGGAGCTACCCACGGGCCATGAAGCTATCTGATCGCAAGCAGGCCGTTTGGATCGTAGCGACGACGGATCGACTCGAGCCGCTGCGCGATATCGCTGCCGAACTGCCTGGGCCCTGCCTCGTCATCCTGATCGGAGAAATTCGGCATGATGCTCGGCATCGCACCAGGGATGATCTGCTCATAGAGCGTGCGCACGCGCTCGCGCAAACCGGCCACCCCCTCAGCGTGCTCGGTGATTCCGATCACGTTGATGAAGAACCGGGCGTCGCGATGCGCAAAGGCCGTCTCGCCCCTGGGCACGCGCGCCACTGCCCCGCCCATGTGCTGGACATGGAGCTCGCTGCGCGGCGATGGCAGATGATGGGCCGCGCCGGCCAGCACCTCTAAGGTGTCATCGGTGAGCGCGCTGAAATTTGCCGTCTTCCAGTAGTACCCCAGACCGGGCGGCGCCGCAGGGTCCTGCATCTGCTGCCATTGGACGTACGGCATCCATCCCAGGTGCTCAGCCAGTGGTTGGCCTGCGCCCTGCAGCGGCTGCAGTGAGCGCTCTCCCTCCGCCCTCTCCCCGCACCAGCACACCGCAAAAATCACGACCGGCCGACCGTGCCAGGCGGGATCCAGGAACGGCAACGGCGGTGCATTGGCGATGACGGCGAGACCGCAAAACTCATCCGGGGCTCCGTCGGCAAAATCGCGAAACGTCTGCAGCGCCCGCAAGGCTTGATCGGCCGGGTAAATGATGAGTCCGGCCAGCACGTCGCGAAGCGGGTGCGTCTGGAACTCGAAACTGGTCACCACGCCGAGTCCGCCGGCACCGCCGCGCAGCGCCCAGAACATATCCGGGTGCTCGACTGGGGTCGCACGAATGATACGGCCGTCGCTCAGTACGACATTGGCGCCCAGAAGATTGTCACAGGCCAGGCCGTGTCTTCGCATCAGCCAGCCTGCCCCTCCCCCGAGCGTGAAGCCGCCGATGCCGGTTGTCGACACCAGGCCGCCGGTCGTCGCGAGCCCGTAACGCGCGGTGGCCGCATCGAAGCCCCGCCAGAGTGCGCCGCCCTGCGCAGTTGCAATCCGGGATGTCGTATTGACCCACACGTCCGTGAGCCGCGAGAGATCGAGCAGCAGCGCACCATCGCGAATGCACCGTCCGGCCACGTTGTGTCCGCCGCCCCGGATCGTGAAGGGCAATTCGTATTCAGCGGCCATACGCAGCGCCAGCGCGACGTCCTCCGCGTCCGCACACACGACGACGGCGCTGGGCCGCCGATCAATGGCGCCATTCCAGACCCGCCGTGCGACGTGGTAGTTGTCATCCCCTGGCAGGATCGCGGTGCCCCGCAGCCGTGCGCGCAGTGCGCTGACGGCCGCCGCGCCGAGTTCAGTTGAGTCATTCGCCATGTTCCTGCTGCTCCCCCATGCTAGGCAGGCATCGATGTCGCCGTTGTGCGCGTCGTGCCGCGGTTGCTGGGTTTCAATACGGGCACAGTGCCCTGATCACCACGATAATCCCATTCTGGCCTGACTTCGATTGGCCGGGGAGGTTCCTCACGAATCCCTCACACGCAGAGGCGTGGGTTCCTGCGCCGCCGGGCTCTCCATTGCGGTTCACCTGGCTGCACTTGGCCCCCGCCGCCTTCACTGCCCCGGATGCTGTCGCGCAGAACTCGCCCGGCACGTCAATTGACGCACCCGACGTCGCAACGGCGGCAGCACCTCGCGCTCGAACCATGGATTGCGCTTCAGCCAGATATTGTTGCGCGGGCTCGGATGCGGGAGTGGCAGGCTCGATGGCCAGTATTCGCGCCACGCCTGCACCGTGTCGGTCAACGTTGATCCTGGCCGTTCGTGGAGGTGCCAGGCCTGCGCGTACTGGCCGATGACCAGCGTAAGTTTGACGTTGCCGAGCATCGCCATCAGCTTCGCACGCCAGGCGGGCGCACACTCGGGCCGCGGGGGAAGGTCACCGGACTTGCCGGCGCCCGGGTAGCAGAATCCCATCGGCAGAATCGCGATGCGTTTCGGGTCGTAGAACGTCTGCTCATCAACCCCCAGCCAATCCCGCAGACGATCGCCACTCGCATCCTGGAACGGAATGCCACTCTCATGCACCTTGCTGCCGGGTGCCTGCCCGGCAATGAGTATCCTGGCGTCCCGATGCAATTGAAGGACGGGGCGTGGCCCGAGCGGCAGATGGGCTGCGCACAGCGTGCACGCGCGCACCTCCTGCAACAGTCCGGCGGCTACCGTGGCAATACGGGTCACGCGCGCAGCAGTTGCCGTTGCTGCAGGTAGTCGAGAAGTCGACGCCAATTTCGGACACCGAGCCTCGCTACCGTGTGGGACCAGCCATCCGCGAATTCGAGCGTGATCTGCTCGCCGTGCTTCCACTGACTGGGTGACAGGGCAGCCGCCCGCAATTCGCCACGCAAGTAGCAGCGAGTTATCAGGCCGCCATATTTAACTACCTGGATGTGATCGGCCGAAAACTCTACGCTGTGCGATGCCATGATGAACAACAACGGAACAGCTAGGATCAGAATGACGCACACTGCCACGAGCACCCAGTCGCGAGGGCCATGCAGCGGGACGTGCTGGGCACTTCTCCGAACGACGAGCAGATACACGGCGATCCATGGCCAGAGCGCGAAACAGCACTTGAGCCAGATCCGCGCGCTCACCGTGAACGGCAAGGCCACGGGCATGGCAGCTCTCAATGGGAACGCGGTTGATCCATGCGTGGAGAATAGCAGGGCGAACAGGCTTTCATCCGGGCTGACGCCGATACAGCTGCCGATAGCCCGCCGGGCTGGTGCCAGCGACCGCGCGAAATCGCTCCCTGAAGCTCGATGCCGCCGGGAAACCGACGGATTGAGCCACCCTCTCTACTGGCATATCCGTCGTCTCGAGCAGTTCCTGTGCCCGGTGGACCCGCTGCTGCATGATCCATTGCGCCGGCGACATTCCGGTCTGTTCAACGAAGCGGCGGTGCAGCGTGCGCACGCTCGTGGAATGTCGCCGCGCCAGGGTGTGGACACCGAGGTCGGAGCCGAGGTTCCGGGTGATCCACTCCTGGAGAGGTTGCAGGGCACCGTGCGCGACAGGCGGCAGCTGACGAATGAATTGCGCCTGGCCACCGGCCCGCTCTAGCGCGGTCACGGCGAGCCGCGCCGAGTCCGCCGCGACCGCCGCCCCAAAGTCGGTGCGGATCAGGTGCAGGCAAAGATCGATTCCGGCATTGGCGCCGGCGGACGTCAGCAGTCGACCATGATCCACGTAGAGCACGTCGGGATCCACCTCGATCTTTGGGTAACGGCGCGCGAGCTCCGCCGCAATCTTCCAGTGAGTGGTCGCTCGCCTGCCGTCAAGCAGGCCGGTCGGTGCCAGCACGAAGGCGCCGCTGCAGATGGAGGCGATGCGGCTGCCGCGAGCCGCACACTGCTGTAGAGCCTCGATCACGCGCGAAGGCACCGGGGGTTCGATGTCGTCGATTCCGGCCACGACGACCGTGTCGGCGGCATGTAGCGCGGCCAGGCCATGACCAACCCTGAGGCTGCACGATGTGCTGCGAATGTTCCGGGTGGGCCCGCAGGTCAGCACTCGATAGGGGTGATGCCCGTTGGCGAGCGCAACGCGAGTAAATAGTTCGACTGGAATCGCCAGATCTCCCAGCACCACTCCAGGCATCGCCAGTACGGCGATCACGTGATCGGTACCGCGTCCCGTTGGCAGCTTTCCGGCGCTTATCGTCTTATATGCCACTGGTGCAGTATACCCAATCGGATAGGCTGCGGACTGACAACCTACGGAGGATTCGCAATGGAAGTCAGTCACATCACCCCGGCCGTGCACGCAATAGATGTGCTTGGCCCGGCGGCGGCCGCCGGGCTCTTCGTGCTGGTGATGTCGAGGCTTCGAGATTCACCACGCCGGAAGCTGATGGCGGTCATGACCGCAGGATTTGCCACTGCCTATCTGGGGGGCGGTTTGGGAATGTGGGAATTCTGGTATTTTGTGGCTGCCAGCTTCGTCGCTTACCGCGCCCTGGATTCATACGGCTTCGTCGCAATCGGGTGGCTCATGCACCCCGTCTGGGACCTGGTCCATCACTTCTACGGCAATCCCATCTGGCCCTGGATGCCGACGTCCTCGTTCGGCTGCGCTGTCTTTGATCCGATCGTCGCTGTCTACGCGCTGGCGCTCGCGAGATCACACGCCCGGGGACACACCGATGACGCC
>CAZGVE010000032.1:8285-35149 GCA_964528845.1 uncultured Steroidobacteraceae bacterium
GTTGCCATGGCGACACAGGCCCATGACGAGGTCGGAGTTCACGCCGTCGTCCACGGTTTCGAGGACGCTTGGAACCGCCATGATATGGATGCCTTCGCGAAACTATTTTCGCCCGACGCCGATTTCGTGAACGTGATCGGCATGCGCTGGATTGGCCGCGACGCAATCAAGCAGCACCACGCAGCGAGTCACGCCGCCCTGTTCAAGACCAGCACGCTCACGATCGGCGACACTACTGTTCGCTTTCTGAAGCCAGACGTCGCAACGGCGCGCTCGCTGTGGACCCTTTCAGGAATCACCTTGGAGAGCGGTCAGATCGCCCCGACCCGTACCGGGATATTGACCCATGTTCTCGCGAGGATCGACGGGCACTGGCTGATCATGCTGACGCAAAATACCGATATTGCGAAGCCGGCCCCTTAGACCCATGTGCCCATGTGTGGCCGCCAGAGCGCAAGTCAACGCCGCTCACTTCCGGCGCCGCCACCGGTGAACGCCTGGTATCGGGTCACCGCATAGGGTCCTGAGACAGGCCCAGCCCGAGGCAAGCCAATCGTCGCTCAATCGCGCCGGCACATTCGGTGCCATCGCGTCTGCCCGTGATTCGTGGCAGCCCGGCAAGAACTGGCGGCAGCCGGATCAAGAGCCCGCTCTGGATCTGGGGCATCCTGGTTGCCAGCTTCGCTTTCGCCTCACACCAGGAGCACACCATGACCGAGACCCACCAGGGGACCTGCTTTTGTCGAAGCGTTCACCTTGAAGTGACCGGCAAGCCAGCCGCAATGGGGTATTGCCACTGCAGTTCATGCCGGCACTGGTCGGCCTCCCCCGTCAATGCGTTCACGCTTTGGGCACCTCAAGCCGTGCGCGTGACCCATGGTGCGGATCACGTTGCAACGTATCACCAGACCGAACGCAGCTATCGCAAGTGGTGCAAGGCCTGTGGTGGACATTTGTTCACCGAGCATCCGGGCCTCGGGCTCACGGACGTCTATGCGGCCACGATACCCGCCTTTCCCTTTAAGGCCGGCGTGCATGTGCACTACCAGGAAACGGTGCTGCGCATTGCGGACGGGCTGCCAAAATTCAAGGATCTGCCCACGCAAATGGGCGGCTCCGGGGTCGAACTGGCGGATTGAATCGGGGATTACTTTGGAGGCACATCATGGACATCGAGGCATTCCGGACGACGCAGGCTCCTCTGAGGGAGCGATACTCGCAGGACGCCGCGGCGGCTCTTCTGACGCTCCGGGCGCGCGGACTGGTGGGCGACGGCACCGTCACGTGCAGAGTCGAAACCGGTCGGGGACTGGCGACGGCCGGAATTCATCCGAAAGTGGGCGGCTCCGGTCGCGAGCTGTGCTCCGGCGACATGCTGCTCGAGGCCCTGGTGGCCTGCGCCGGCGTTTCATTGAAGGCCGCTGCCGCCATGCTCGATGTCCCATTGAATTCGGCGATCGTGTTCGCTGAAGGCGACGTGGATTTGCGCGGTACCCTCGGGGTCGAGGAGAGCGTACCGGTGGGCTTTCGGGAGATTCGGTTGCGATTTGAAATTGACACCGACGCCCCCCAGGCGCAACTGGACCGGCTGCTCGAGTTGGTTGAGCGCTATTGCGTTGTCTTTCAGACCATCCAGAAAAGCCCCGAGACCAAAGTTCAGCTTATTGTTCGCGAGAACTAGCGCATGGACGGACCGACCCGCATTGAGGACCAACGGATGCATGAGTACGAGATTGACACGAACCGGGATCGCCTTGACCTCGACGTGATTCACGGATTTCTCGTCCGTAGCTATTGGTCACCGGGAGTTCCGCGCGATGTTGTCGCGCGCGCGATTGCACACTCACTATGCTTCGGCGTTTACCGGCACGGTATGCAGGTCGGCTTTGCGCGCGTGGTGACAGACTGCGCCACCTTCGCGTACCTGGCCGATGTATTTGTCATTGAGGAGCACCGGGGACGAGGGCTATCCAAATGGCTGATGTCATTTATCCTCGCGCACCCGGATCTGCAAGGGCTCCGGCGCTTCATGCTCGGCACGCGGGACGCGCACGGGCTTTATCGGCGGTTTGGCTTTGCCCCACTGGCCCATCCATCGCGATTGATGGAAATCCTTCGGCCCGATGCCCACCATCCGGCTGCCGCGGTTGATGGTGCGAGCAGTACGCTGGTCACGGGCGGCAATGGCATTTCATCGGATGGTCGCTGATCACGCGGCGCCACGCGTCGAAGACATTCGCGACGGCAACTGGTTTGGCGGCGATCAGCCGTTGCCGCGACGGTGGGCGGACTGTGCCACCTTGCGCCGCCATGCCGCGGGCGGCGAGCCGAACTCGCGCTTGAATGCCCGACTGAATGCCGCCTCAGATTCATAGCCGACGTCGGTGGCGATGCTCAATATGGAACCCTCGCCGCGCCTTAACTTGGCCTCCGCCATTGCCAGACGCCAACTTGTCAGGTACTGCATCGGCGCCTTGCCAACCAGTGATGCAAAGCGATCGCCGAGTGCCGAACGCGACAAGCCCACTTGGTGCGACAGAAGATCGAGCGTCCACGCGAACGCTGGCTGGTCATGCAGCAGTGCGAGTGCGCGTCCGACATAGCGGTCGCGTAGCGCGCCGAGCCAGCCGGTCTGCAGGGCCGGCAAACCTTCCATGTACTGGCGTACCGCCTCGGCAAATAACACCTCGGAGAGGCGAGCGAGCACCATTGCGGACCCCGGGCGCTGCGCGGCACTTTGCGCCATCGAGAACTGAATGGAACTTTGTACCCAGGCGGCGGTGCCGCTATCGCGCAGATTCACGCGCAGCAGGCGTGGCAGGCTGCTCAGGATCGGATCGGCCATGCGGCCGTCGCAGGCCAGAAATCCGCAGACGATGCGGGTGGCGCCCCCGGCATTGCCTTCGCGTACCGGCATCACCTGGCCGCGTTGCAGCATTCCGCGCAGGTTCTCGCCGGAAAGATCGACCGGCTGCAGACGCAAGCCGGACGGATTGCCGGCAGCCAGGATGTGGCGATCACCAGCGGGGAATATGACTATCTCCCCTGCTCGCATTTTGACGGGTTCGCCATCGGGAAGCCGAGCATGACAGCTGCCTGACAGCAACAGGTGATAAGGGATGACGTGGTCCGCAGCAGGCATGAGCACATCGGCAATCGCCCGCGCCGGAGCGGTCAGGTACGACCAGCTCTCCCGCATCTCCATTTCGAGAAATACGGCGCCGGTCAGGCGTACGGCGCTGAGCACATCGGATAGTGCATCCATTGCGCCCCTCAATCCCGCCGCGGCTCCTCCGGGGGCGCGGAGCCACGAGCCGCGTATTCACCCCGATGGTCGCGGAAGTCGCGCCGATGCATCGCGATCGCGGCGCCCGCGACCAGTGCCGCGAGGCCCGCGGCCGAGCACAGCACGGACCAGGCGCCGGCGTGCAGCCGGTAGCCGAGCAGCAGCGCGCCGGCGCCGCCGAGTGCATAGAGTGCCGGCAGTGCTTCGTAGAGCGGTTGCGGCAGTCGCATCGCAGACCTACTGGCCGGTACCGCCGACCGTGAGTCCGTCGATGCGCAGCGTCGGTTGGCCGACCCCGACCGGCACGCTCTGCCCTTCCTTGCCGCACACGCCGATTCCCTCGTCGAGCTTGAGATCATTGCCGATCATGCCGACGCGCAGCAGCACGTCGGGGCCGTTGCCGACCAGGGTCGCGCCCTTGATCGGCGCACCGACGCGGCCGTTCTCGATCAGGTACGCCTCGCTGGCGGAGAACACGAATTTGCCGGAGGTGATATCGACCTGGCCGCCGCCGAAATTCACGGCGTAGATGCCGCGGTCCACGGACGCCAGAATCTCGTCCGGATGGTACGGACCGGGGCGCATGTAGGTATTGGTCATGCGTGGCATCGTCACGTGCGCGAACGATTCGCGCCGGCCGTTGCCGGTCGAGCGGCCACCCGTGAGCCGGGCGTTGAGGCGGTCCTGCATGTAGCCGCGCAGCACACCGTCCTCGATCAGTGTCGTGCATTGCGTCGGCGTGCCCTCATCGTCGATGTTCAGCGACCCGCGGCGTCCCGCGAGCGTGCCATCATCCACGACCGTGCAGCCTGGCGCGGCGACCCGCTCGCCGATCCGGTTGCTGAACGCCGAGGTTCCCTTGCGGTTGAAATCGCCTTCGAGCCCGTGGCCGATCGCCTCGTGCAGCAGCACGCCTGGCCAGCCTGGACCGAGCACGACCGTCATCGTCCCGGCGGGGGCGGGCACCGCCTCGAGATTGACCAGCGCCTGCCGTACCGCCTCGCGTGCGAGCGCCAGCGGCCGATCGTTCGCGACCAGTTCATCGAGCGAATAGCGGCCGCCGCACCCCGAGTAGCCCTGCTCGCGCCTGCCGTTCTGCTCCACGATCACCGATACGTTCATGCGCACCAGTGGGCGCACGTCCGCGGCCAGGACGCCATCGCTGGAGGCTACCAGGATCATCTCGTGCACTGCATTCACGCTCGCCATGACCTGCACCACGCGCGGATCCATGCGTCGCGTCTCGCGATCGATGCGCTCGAGCCAGCCGATCTTCTGCTCGTCGGCCAGCCCTAAGCGCGGATCGATCGGCAGATACAGCCGATGGCCGCCGGACGGCCGCCATGCCTGCACCGCGCCCTCGCCCTGGTGCACGGCGATGGCGCGCGCGGCGCGCGCCGCCTCCTCGAGCGCCGGCATCATGATCTCGTCCGAATACGCGAATCCGGTCTTCTCCCCGGCCATCGCGCGCACCCCCACGCCCTGCTCGATGCTGGCGTTGCCTTCCTTGACGATGCCATCTTCGAGCGCCCAGCTCTCCTCGTGCGAGAGCTGGAAATACAGGTCGGCGGCATCCACCGCCGATCCGAGCACGAGTCCGAGCGCATGCTCGACGCGGCCGTCGTCGAGCCCGGCCGGCTCGAGGATCGCGCGACGCGCGTGCGCGAGCGGATCGGTGGATACGAGCGGTGCAATGCTGGACATGGGTGACCTCGTTGGCTTCACGATACCCGATGGGAGAGCGCGGGGAAATTGCGCCGGGTGTCTTCCTGGGCCGCCAGATCGAGCGCCGCGGTGATCACGCCGATGCCCGACGGCAGCCGGGCGAGTACGGTGCCCCAGTAGTCGATGATGATGCTGTCGCCAAAAGTCTCGCGCCCGCTGGCGTGACGACCCCATTGCGCCGCGGCAACCACGAAGCTCAAGTTCTCGATCGCGCGCGCGCGCAGCAGCACTTCCCAGTGTGCGCGCCCCGTCGGCACCGTGAAGGCGGCGGGCACCGAGAGCCATTGCGCCCCGGCCGCGACCATCGGTCGATAGTGCTCCGGGAATCGCATGTCATAGCACACCGACAGGCCGAGCAGCCCGGCCGGGGTCGGAGCCAGCACCGTGCGCGATCCGGGGGCGATGTTCGCGGATTCCCGATAGCTCTCCGAGCGGCCGGGCAGGTCGACGTCGAACAGGTGGATCTTGTCATAACGTGCCACGCGCTCGCCGCGCTCGTCGTAGACCAGGCAGGCCGCGGCAGGACGCTCGCTGGAATGCTCGGAAATCGGCGTCGTGCCCGCGACGATCCACAGCCCCAGTTCGCGCGAGCGCTGCGCGAGGAACTGCTGCACGGGTCCATCTCCTTCGCGCTCGGCCACGCGCCGGCGGTCGCCATCGGCCAGACCCATGAACGAGAAGTTCTCGGGCAGTACTGCCACGCGCGCGCCGGCGCGCGCCGCGTCGGCCAGCAGCCGTGCCGCCTGCTCGAGGTTGGCCGCGACATCCGGCCCCGAAGTCATCTGCAGCGCGGCGACCGTAATCGGCCCCGACCCTGAGTCCTGCGCCATCGATGCTACTCCTTCAACGCCCCGCCGCTCGCGCCGGCACCTCGCCGCTTACCGGACCCAGCAGCGGCACCCCGGCTGCCGACAGCAGCGCCGCAGTCTCGAACAGCGGCAGCCCCATCACGCCCGAATAGCTGCCGTGCAGCGACTCGACGAAGATCGCGCCTAAGCCCTGCACCGCGTAGGCGCCCGCCTTGTCCGCCGGCTCGCCACTGTCCCAGTAGGCCTCGCATTCTGCGCGCTCCAGCGGCCGGAAGCGCACCGTGCTGCGTGACAGGCGCTGCGCGCAGCCCGCCGCGGTCTGCAGCGCCACGGCCGAAAGCACCTCGTGCTCTCGGCCCGAGAGCAGCGCAAGCATCGCGAGCGCCTCGTCCCGGTCGCGCGGCTTGCCGAGCATCCGTGCGTCCGCGACCACGACGGTATCGGCACCGAGCACTGGCAGCCCCGCCAGCCTTGAGGCTTCCGCACCGGGATCCACACCGTCCGCGGCACCCGCGCGCAGCGCGTCCCCGACGGCGAATGCCTTGCTCCGGGCCAGGCGCAACACGCACTGCTCGATGGTCTCGGAAGCGAGGCGCACCTCCTCGAGCTGCGCCGGCCATACGCGATGCGCCACACCCAGCTGTGCCAGCAGCACGCTGCGGCGCGGGGACGCGGAGGCCAGCACGATTCGCGGCGCGACGCCGTCAGGAGCGATGATACGGGTGCCCCCCGATCACGGTCGATGCACGGTAGAGCTGCTCGGCGAGCACGACGCGGGCCAGGGCGTGCGGCAACGTCAGCCGCGAGAGCGCCCAGCGGTATTGCGCGCGTGCCAGCACCGCCGGGTCGAGGCCGTCCGCTCCACCGATGATGAAGGTGAGCGGCTGTCCGCCCCCCCGACGCTCCTCAAGCCAGCCCGCCAGCTCAATCGTGGTCGGCTCCGATCCATGCTCGTCCAGCGCCACCACGTAATCGCGCGGCGCGAGCAGCTCCAGGATTCGCGCCGCTTCGGCCCCGCGCGCCTGCGCGTCCTGGCCGCTGCCCGGGTCGCGCCGCGCCGGCGCGAGCTCGGTGAGCTTGAGCTCCCAGCTGCCGCGCAGCCGGCGTGCGTACTCCTCGAAGGCCGCATCGACCCAGTCCGGCATGCGCGTGCCAATGGCGATCAGGCGCATCGGCAGCAGCAGCCCGCCGGCACGGCGCCGGGACTCAAGACGTCGCGGCGCGGGCCGAAGCGGGGCGGCGGCGGCGCGGGGCTCGACCGGCGGCGGTCCTGGCGGCCGCGGTGGCCGCAGCCGCGGGCTCCCACAGAGCCTCGAGCGCGTAGAACTCGCGCACCCGTGGCAGCATCACGTGCACCAGCACGTCCTGCAGGTCAACCAGCACCCACTCGCCGTCGCGGGTTCCCTCGACGCCCATCGGCCGTCGGCCGGCCGCGCGCGCCTGCTCGATCACGCGATCGGCGATCGCGCGCACGTGCCGGTCGGAATTGCCGGAAGCCACGATCATCGCATCGGCGATGTCGGTGAGACTGCGAACGTCCAGCAGTCTGATGTTGACTGCCTTCATGTCTTCCAATGCTGCGAGCACGAGCTTTTCCAGCGTGGCATTGCGCCTCGGGGTGCGGCGCGGGCGAGCAGTGGTGGTCATGCGGTTCGGTCGTGCCTCCTTCAACGGCTGCCCGCAGCATAGCACCCGGTGCGCAGGATGAGGTCACGCACCGGCTCGGGCACCAGGTAGCGCAGATCGCGCCCGGACATCAGCAGTGCGCGCAGGTCGGTCGATGCGATTTCGAGCTGTGTGACGGCCTGCACCAGGATCAGTCCCGCCGTCGCGCTGTGCAGCGCATGCACGCTACCGGTGCCGCGATCGACCATGACCTCGCCGAGCGGGCCGGTGATCGGCGCCTTCCATCCCGGCCGATGCGCGACCACGACGTGCGCGAGCTCGAAGATCTCGCGCCAACGGTGCCAGGTCGGCATGCCGAGGAACGCATCCATGCCGAGCAGCAGGCACAGCGAGCGCTGCGGATATTCGCGGCGCAGATCGAGCAGCGTGTCCACGGAATAGGACACGCCACTGCGGCGCATCTCGCGATCATCGACCGTGAAGCCCGGTTGTCCCGCGACTGCGGCGCGCACCATCTCGAGCCGCAGCTCGCTGGCGGCCAGCGGCGCTTCGCGGTGCGGCGGGCTGCCGGTGGGCAGGAAGCGGACTTGCGAGAGCTTCAGGGACTGCCACAGTTCGAACGCGGTGCGCAGGTGTCCGTAATGGATGGGATCGAAGGTCCCGCCGAACAGTCCGATGGGTTCTGACATGTGGGAGCGCAGTGTGGTGGCCGCGCACGCGGATCGCAAGCGGCCCGGCGATGCGGCCTGAAGGTTCAGCCAGCGCGTGGCCAGGGCAGCGGGCGCAGGCCGCACAGCTCAGCCGCCAGCAGCGCGAGTTCGTCCCAGGCCTCTCCGGCCAGCAGTCCCTTGGCCATCCGGTCGGCACGCGCGGCGCGCGCGGCGAGGCGCCCCCACGGCGGCCGGCCCCTCGCCGCGGTGGAGCCCTGCTGCGCGTGCAGCTCACGCACCAGTGCCCACAGCGCCAGTATGGGCTCGCCGCCCTCGGAGTTCAGCCCCGCCAGGATGCGCAGCGCCCGCACCGCATCGCCTGCGCGCACCGCGGCACCGAGCTGGAACACGTCGAATCGCGCGCTATCCGCGCTGCTGGCCGCGACGTCCGCGGCACTGACCGTGGCGCCGGCGGGCAGCAGCAGCGCCAGCTTGTCGATTTCCTGACGCGCGGCCAGCAGGTTGCCCTCACTGCGCTCTGCCAGCAACGCAATCGCCTCCTCGCTCGCGCCGAGGCCAGCGTTACGCACGCGCGTGCGCAGCCATTGCGGCAGCCGCGCCCGTTCCACCGGCCACACCGGCAGCCATGCGCCGCGGCCCTGCACGGCCTGGACCCACTCCGCACTGGCCGCTTCGCGCTCGAGCTGCCCGGTCACGATCAGCACCAGGAAATCCGTACCGGCCGCAGCGATGATCCGCTGCAGCGCCGCGGCTCCGGCGACCCCGGGCTTGCCGCCAGGCAGCCGTATGTCGAGCACGCGGCGCGCGCTGAACAGCGACAGCGATTGCGCCGACTGCTGCACGGCGTCCCAGATGCCGGCGCTGCGCTCGATGAAGAACACCTCGCGCTCGTCGTAGCCCTCGAGTCGCGCGCGGCGTCGGATCTGATCGGTCGCCTCCCCGACCAGCAGCGCATCGCCGCCCGAGACCAGGTAGGCGGGCAACAGGCGCTCGGCGAGCTGCGTGGGCAGGCCCTCGAGGGTGAGCTTCATGCGTTGTGCTCCATTGCGCCGATATCTTAAGCTCAAGCCCCCTCGCGCCGGAACGTACACCCATGCCGACCCTGTTCGAACGGATCATCAGTGGCGAACTGCCCGCGACGATCGTGTTCCAGGACGATCGCGTCACCGCCTTTCGCGACATCCACCCGCGCGCACCGACCCATATCCTGATCGTGCCGAACAAGGTGCTGGCGACCGCCAATGACGTCACCGCGGCGGATGAGGCGCTGATCGGCCACCTGTTCGTGGTCGCCGCCGAACTCGCGCGCCGTGAAGGCATAGCCGAGAATGGCTACCGGCTGATCGTGAACTGCAACGCGCATGGCGGCCAGGAGGTCTACCACCTGCATCTGCACCTGCTGGGCGGCCGGCCGCTCGGACCGATGCTCGCCTCGTGATCCGTAAGGCTCCGTCGCCGGCGCGTCCTTCCGGCAGCGCGCGCCGCACGGCGTCGGCCGTACCCGGAGCACTCTATCCGCCGATCCAGCCGTTCCACAGCGCGCACCTGCGTGTCTCGGCGCTGCACGAGATCTACTACGAGGAGAGCGGCAACCCGAAGGGGATGCCGGCGGTATTCCTGCACGGCGGGCCTGGCGGCGGCACTGACCCCTCGATGCGGCAGTTCTTCGATCCACGCCGCTATCACATCGTGCTGTTCGATCAGCGCGGCTGCGGCGCGAGCCGCCCGCACGCGGAGCTGCGCGAGAACACCACCTGGGACCTGGTCGCCGACATCGAGGCGCTGCGCACACACCTGGGAGTGGCCGACTGGCTGGTGTTCGGCGGTTCCTGGGGCTCGACGCTGGCGCTGGCCTATGCGCAGCGGCATCCCGAGCGCGTGCGCTCGCTGGTGCTGCGCGGCATCTTCCTGCTGCGCCGCTCCGAGCTCGAATGGTTCTACCAGGATCCGCTCGGCGCCGGCTCGGTGTTCCCGGATTTCTGGGAGGACTATGTCGCGCCGATTCCGGCCGCCGAGCGCGGCGACATGATGCAGGCCTACTACCGGCGCCTGACCTCCCCGGACGCGGCGGTGCGGACCGCCGCGGCCCGCACCTGGTCCCGCTGGGAAGGCGCGACCAGCTTTCTGCACACCAACCCGCGCTACCTCGCGAAATTCGACCACCCGGAATACGCTTCCGCCTTTGCCCGCATCGAGGCGCACTACTTCGTGAACCGGGGGTTCCTCGAGTGCGATGATCAGCTGCTGCGCGACGTCGTGCGCATACGGCACATCCCTGCCGTGATCGTTCAGGGCCGCTACGACGTCGTATGTCCGCTGCGCAGCGCCTGGGACCTGCATCGCGCATGGCCCGAAGCCGAGCTGCAGATCGTACCGGACGCAGGACATTCCGCCTTCGAACCCGGCATTACGCGCGCGCTCGTCGCCGCGACCGACCGCTTCGCGCGGCCGGCGCGCCGCGCAGCGGGCTAGAGACGCAGCGCTCCGGTCAGCGCGGCCCCGCGATCGATGATCCCACGCTCCGCGAGCCAGGCGCGCGCGTCCGCGGAATCCTGCTCGTACCAGGCGGTCGCGCTGCCAAGACGGAAGCTGTAGCCCCACAGGTCCATGTCGAGGCACAGCTGCGCCGCACCGACGCTCGCGAGCGTATCGGCCAGCAGCAGCTGCAGGTAGCACACCGCGCTCTCCTCCGCATCATCGCCGCCCGCGTCGCGATCGAGCCCGGCACGCCGCTCGGGGCTCATGCAGATGTAGTGCGCCGCCTCGTGCAGCACCGAATGCAGCGGTGTGTCCAGCCGCGCGTACAGCGTACTGCCCTGCAGACCAGCCTCGCTGTCGCCCCAGTAGGAGGCCGGTATCGCGTCCTGGGGCGCGACGATCCGCAGGTCCAGGTGGTAGCGCGCGAGCAGCCGGGTCACGGCGGTGCGATCGACGGTGGACAGGTACATCACAGGCTGGCGAGCCGCCGCATCAGCACCGAGACCAGATCGCGCGCCAGCGCATCACTCAAGATGCCCTGTTCGCGCTGCTTGGCCAGCAGCGCGCTCTCGTTGAAGCTGTAGTCGCGCACCAGCACGTGCGATTCCGGGGCGATGAGCTCCTGCCCGCGGGAGATCACGGCGAACTGCACGGTGTAGCGCAGTTCGTACTCGGTCGGCACGTTCAGCGCCGAGACCGTCAGGATCTGGTCCGAGGAGCTGTCGGCGTCGATGCGGATCACGGTTGCAGCCGGATCCTGGCCGCCCTCGTCGATGCGCGCGCCGCTGGCGAGCAGCGCCTTGCGCAGCTCGATATAGAAATCCGATTCCGTGTCCCGCGTCTCGATGCGCACCAGCGCGATCGAACGCGGCAGCGTGACGCTGCCCTGCAGCCGGAAGCCGCAACCGCCGCATGCCAGTGCCAGCAGCCCCATGGCCAGCGCGCCTGCGCCCGCCGGACGTCGAACTTTCATACCACGAGGTTCAACAGCTTGTCGGGCACGTGCACGGCCTTGCGTATCTCGCGGCCCTCGACGAATCGCTGCACCGTGGGTTCCGCCAGCGCCGCAGCCAGGGCGCTTTCCCGGCCCGCGCCCGCCGGCAGCTGCAGCCGGCCGCGCAGCTTGCCGTTGACCTGCACGATCAGCTCCACCATCGACTGCTCGAGCGCACGGGCGTCCGGTTCCGGCCAGCGCTCGTCGATGACCGCCCGCTCGTGGCCGAGCGCATGCCAGAGCGCATGCGCGATGTGCGGCACGATCGGCGAGAGCCCGAGCACCGCGATCTCGAGCGCCTCGTGCCGCACCGCGCGGGCCATCGGGCTGCCGTCCGCGAAATGCCCGGTCGCGTTGAGCAGTTCCATCACCGAGGCGATCGCGGTATTGAACGTGCGCCGACGGCCAAGATCGCTGGTGAGCTTCGCGAGCGTCTGGTGTGCGGCGCGCCGCAGCGAGCGCGCGGGCTCGTCCAGCGTTGCGACGTCCAGCGGCGGCGGCGGCCCGCCCGAGACATGCTCGTACACGGCCTTCCAGAGCCGCCGCAGGAAGCGGTACTGGCCCTGCACACCCTCGTCGGACCACTCCAGCGACTGCTCGGGCGGCGCGGCGAACATCATGAACAGCCTGGCGGTGTCGGCCCCGTACTGCTCGACCAGCGACTGCGGGTCCACGCCGTTGTTCTTCGACTTCGACATGGTCCCGAGCCCGCCGTACTCGACCGCAGCCTGGTCCAGCAGCGAGCGCGCGCCGTGGCGTGTGCCATCCGGCCCGTATAGCACTTCGACCTCGGCGGGGTTCAGGTAGGCGCGCCGGCCATCGCTGCCGCTGCGGAAGTAGATCTGATTGAGGACCATGCCCTGCGTGAGCAGGTTCGCGAACGGCTCATCGAGCGGCAGCAGCTGCAGGTCGCGCATCACGCGGGTCCAGAAGCGCGAGTACAGCAGGTGCAGGATCGCATGCTCGATGCCACCGATGTACTGGTCGACCGGCAGCCAGTAGCGAGCGCGCTCGTCGAGCGCGGCGGAGCGGTTGTCGGCGCAGGCAAATCGCAGGAAGTACCACGAGGAATCGACGAACGTGTCCATCGTGTCGGTCTCGCGCCGCGCCGGACGCCCGCATTGCGGACACGCACAGCGCACGAATTCCTCGCAGCGCGTCAGCGGATTGCCGCTGCCGTCCGGCACCAGGGATTCGGGCAGGATCACCGGCAGCTGCGCGTCGGGTACCGGCACCTCACCGCAGTCGGGGCAATGGACCAGTGGGATCGGACAGCCCCAGTAGCGCTGGCGCGAGATGCCCCAGTCGCGCAGTCGCCACTGCACGCGCCGCGCGCCACGCCCGAGGCGTCCCAGCGCCGCGGCGATGGCCGCTACCGCCGCAGCGGAACGCATTCCGGTGAATTCACCGGAGTCGGCCAGCACGCCCGGCTCTGCATAGGCAGCCTGCCACGGCGCATCGGCGCGCTCGTAACCGCCCTGCGGGGGCAGGATCACGGTGCGGATCCCGACCCCGAAGCGCAAGGCGAACTCAAAGTCCCGCTCATCGTGTGCCGGCACTCCCATCACGGCGCCCTCGCCGTAGGCCATCAGCACGTAGTTCGCGACCCACACCTCGATCGCCTCGCCGGTCAGCGGGTGCAGCACGTGCAGCCCGGTGGCCCGGCCGCGCTTCTCAGCCGTCGCGACGTCGGCTTCCATCGTGCTGCCGCGCCTGCATTCGTCGATGAACGCGGCCAGTTCGGGGTCGCGCACGGCGGCCGCCGCGGCCAGCGGATGCTCGGGCGATACGGCCACGAACGTGACGCCGAACAGCGTGTCGGCGCGGGTCGTGAATACGCGCAGTGCCGCATCCGGGGCAGCATCTGCGCCCAGCAGCGCGCGCGTATCCGGCGCATGCGGAAACGCCACCTCGACGCCCTCGCTGCGGCCGAGCCAGTTGGACTGCATCACGCGCACCCGCTCGGGCCATCCCGGCAGCGACCCCAGCGCATCGAGCAGCTCCTGCGCATACTGCGTGATGCGCAGGTAGTACATCGGAATCTCACGCTTCTCGATCAGCGCGCCGGTGCGCCAGCCGCGACCATCGATGACCTGCTCGTTGGCGAGCACCGTCTGATCGACCGGATCCCAGTTCACGACGCCGGTGCGCTTGTAGGCGATGCCGCGCTCACGCATGCGCAGGAACAGCCACTGGTTCCAGCGGTAGTACGCCGGGTCGCAAGTGCTCAGCTCTCGATGCCAGTCGATCGCCAGCCCCAGCGAGCGCAGCTGACGGCGCATGTAGTCGATGTTCTCGCGGGTCCAGCGCGCCGGGGGCACTCCATTGGCGATCGCCGCATTCTCGGCCGGCAGGCCGAAGGCATCCCAGCCCATCGGCTGCAGCACGTTGTAGCCCTGCATGCGCATGAAGCGCGCGATCACGTCCCCGATCGTGTAGTTGCGCACATGCCCCATGTGCAGCCGCCCCGAGGGGTACGGGAACATCGACAGGCAGTAGTACTTGCGCGCACCCGCATCCTCACGGGCGCAGAACGAATCGTGCGCGTCCCAGTAGTCCTGCGCCGCGCGCTCGACGGCGGCAGCCTCGTAGCGTTCCTGCATGCGCGCAAGAATACACGAGGTGCCGCCGGCGCGGCCCGCCGGGAGCTACTGCAGCGTGACGGTCACGATCGACTGCTGGTTTTCGCGCTGGATCAGCAGCGTCGCGGACCGGCCGGCACTCTTCACCGCGGCCTGGAATTCGGCGACCGTTCCGATCGTCGTCCGGTTCACGGACAGGACTATATCGCCCTCGCGCAGGCCGGCGTCGACCGCGGGCCCGCTGGCCGCCACGATCACCACCGTGGCGCGGGTCTTCAGCTGCGTACGCTCCGCGGCGCTGAGCGCCCGTACCGACAGTCCGATGCGGTTGACGGTGGCCGTGTCGCCGCCACCGCTGTCCTGGCTCTCCTGGACGCTGGTGCGACGCGTGTTCTTTTCCTTGAGTTCCTCGACCGTGACGTTGATGTGCTTGATGGCCTTGTCGCGCCAGACCTCGAGCTGCACCGACTGCCCGGGCTTGATCTCGGCGATCATCGATGGCAGCTGTTCGGAGCTCTCGACGCCGCGACCGTTGACGCTGAGGATGACGTCGAGCGGCTCGATCCCGGCCTTGTCGGCCGGTCCGCCCGGCTCGACCGAGGCGACCGCCGCGCCGCGCGGGCGATCGAGACCGAAGTTGTCGGCGGTTGCGGCAGTGACCTCCTGGATCGTCACGCCAATGCGCCCGCGGCTCACGCGTCCCGACTTGATCAGCTGCCCGGCGACGTTGTTCGCAACGTCGATCGGGATCGCGAACGAGATCCCCTCGTAGCCGCCGCTGCGGCTGTAGATCTGGGAATTGATGCCGACCACCTCGCCTTCCAGGTTGAACAGCGGGCCGCCGGAATTGCCGGGATTCACCGCGACGTCAGTCTGGATGAACGGCACGTAGCCGTTGCCGGCCTCGCCGACGTTGCCGCGTGCGATCGCGCTGACGACGCCCGCGGTCACGCTGTTCTCGAAGCCGAACGGCGAGCCGATCGCGAGCACCCACTGGCCGGGGCGCAGCTTGTTCGAATCGCCCAGGCGCACTACCGGCAGATCACCCTTGGCGCTGATCTTGATGACTGCGACGTCGGTGCGCTCGTCCATGCCGACGACCTTGCCATCGAACTCCCGGCGGTCGGTGAGCTTCACGGTGATCTTGGAAGCATTGTTGACCACGTGCGCATTGGTCAGGATGTAGCCCTCCGGAGCGATGATGAAGCCTGAGCCGATTCCCCGCACCGGCGCGAAGTTGCGTGGCTGCGGGATGCCGTTGCGCGGAATCCCGAAACGGCGGAAGAAATCGCCGAACGGATCCTCCGAATCCTCATTCCCTTCCTCCTCGGCGCCCTGCGCGGCCTGGGTCTTCTCGACCACCTGTACGTTGACCACCGCGGGGCCGACCTGCGCGACCAGATCGGAGAAATCCGGCAGCCCGCGGTTTGCGGCCGCGATCGCCTCGGGGCTCACCATCACCGCGGCGGCGGGATGCAGCGCCGGCTTCGCCGGGTCATTGGCCGCCGCGGCCGAGGAGGACTGCGAGGAACAGGCGGCGAACAATGTGACGAGGGCAATGGCTCCCAGCAGGCGGGGCCCCACATCCTGATGCGACATAGTTGAGCTACTCCGGACCGTCGTTGAATGGCTTCATGATAGACCCTGAAGAGGCGCGGCGGTTCCGGAAGCCCCTTCAGGCGGCACCGTCGGCGGTACCGTCGGCGGTACCGACCACCCGCTTGTGGATCTTGGGGCGCGCCCGCAAGATCGCAAGGGCGGCCGCCAGCAGCCCCGCCAGGATGGCCGGCATGTCGCCGGCACGTGCGTAGGGAGGCAGCCCGGCGCGCGGCTGCACGGTGCCGCGCAGCACCACGGGCTGGAATTCCGGCGCCCGCGCCAGCACCTGCCCGTGCTCGCCCACCAGCGCCGAGACGCCGTCATTGGCCGCGCGCAGCAGCGGGCGCTGGGCCTCGATGGCTCGCATCCGCGCGATCTGGAAGTGCTGGTAGCGCGCCCAGGAATGCCCGAACCAGGCGTCATTGGTGACATTGACCAGCAGCGCTGCGTGCGCCAGCGGCGCCAGGTTGGCGCTGCCATAGGCGTCCTCGTAGCAGATGCTCTGCGCGAGGGTGGTGCCGCCGGCGTCGACCGCTGGCTGCTGCGCGGCGCCCGGCGTGAAATCCGAGTACGGCAGGTTCATGAGCCGCAGCCACGAACGAATGAAGCCCGGAACCGGAAAGTATTCGGCGAACGGCACCAGATGGTGCTTGTCGTAGAATCGCACTCGATCCGAGAGCGTCATGATCGAGTTGTAGTACCGGTCCTGCCCGTCGGCACGCAGGATACCCATGATCATGTCGGATTGGCGCTCGCGCGCCTGCGAATAGAGCTGGCCGAGGAACCGCGGAATCTCATTCGCCAGCTGCGGCAGCGCCGCCTCCGGCCACACGATCAGCTGCGCGCCGAGCGCCTGCTGGTTCAGTCGGGCATACAGCTCGCGCGTCGGCACGACATTATCCGCCTGCCACTTGAGGTCCTGTGGCACCGCGCCCTGTACGATCGCGACGCTGACCGGCGCGCCCGCTGCGCGCGTCCACAGCACCCGATCCAGCAGCACTCCGGTGCCCCATGGCAGCAGCAGCAGTGCCGCTGCCAGCATCCGCACCCGGCGCGTCCCGCGCAGCAGCGCCAGCAGCGCGCCGCTGCCGAGCAGCAGCAGCCCCGACACGCCATACACTCCGCTCACCGGTGCAAACGCGCGCAGCACCGTATCGGTCTGCGAGTAGCCGAGTGACAGCCACGGGAACCCGCTCAGGAACCAGCCGCGCCACCACTCCACCAGCAGCCACAGCCCCGGGAGTCCGAGCAGCCAGCGCACCGGACCACTTGCGGGCAGCAGCCGGGACGCCAGGTAGCCGAGCAGCGCCTGGTAGGCGGCCATGATCGCGACCAGCGCGAGCAGCAGCAGTACCGCGAGCCAGATCGGCGCACCGCCGAAGCCATAGATGCTGATCAGCAGCCACCACGTACCGAGCCCGAAGGTGCCGACACCGAAGCAGAAGCCGAGCCATGCCGCGCGGCGCGGCGCGGCGCCCTCCCACAGCCACATCAGCACCGCCGGGCACAGGATCGCGAGCGGCCACAGCTGCAGCGGCGCGAATGCGCAGGCCAGCAGTGCGCCGGCCGCCAGCGCCACGAGCGATGCGCGCAGCCCCGTCACTCTGGCGGGGCCGTGGCGTGAAACTGTGGCGGTATGCTGACGCGCAAACTGTCGATGCGGCGCCGGTCGGTGCGCATCACGCGGAACTCGAACGGCCCGAGTGTGACGCTCTCGCCGCGCCGGGGCATGCGCCCGAGCTGCTTCATGACCAGCCCGGCGACCGTGTCGAACTCGCCATCCGGCAGCTCGGCGTGGAAGTACTGGTTGAACTCGTCGATGCGCGTGCTGCCGCGCACGCTGAACTGCCGTTCGCCCTCACGGCGGATGTTCTGGTCATCCTCGATGTCGAACTCGTCGTCGATGTCGCCGACGATCTGCTCGATCACATCCTCGATCGTGACCAGCCCGGCGACGCCGCTGTACTCATCGATCACGATCGCCATGTGGTTGCGGTTGACCCGGAACTCCTTGAGCAGCACGTTCAGCCGCTTGGATTCGGGCACGAACACCGCGGGCCGCAGGTACTCGCGCATGTCGAACTTCGCCGGGCTGGCGCCGGCGTACAGCCGCAGCAGGTCCTTCGCCAGCAGGATGCCGGCGACGTCATCGCGATCGCCATCGAGCACGGGAAAGCGCGAATGCCCCGATTCCACGACCGCCGCGAGGATGCGGGCGATCGGATCCTCGCGGCGCAGGCAGGCCATCTGCGCCCGCGGAATCATGATGTCGCGCACCTGCTGGTCGGCCACCGCGAGTACGCCCTCGAGCATCGCGAAAGCCTCCGCGTCGAGCACGCCGCGCTGATGCGCCTGGCTGAGCATCTCGACCAGCTGCGAGCGGTCCTTGAGGCCGGCGGCCAGCGTGCGCGTGAGCGTTGCGCGCCAGCGGCCGGTGGCGCCGGTGCGTCCTGATCCGCCCGAGCCCTCCTTAGCCATGCTGGTCAGCGCTCCGTTGCCCGGTAGGGATTCGCGATGCCGATCCGCCGCAGGCAAGCGATCTCGCGCCGTTCCATGCGCCGCGCCTGCTGCGGATGCTCATGGTCGAAGCCGAGCAGGTGCAGCACGCCGTGCACGACCAGGTGCGCCCAGTGGGCGCGCGCGCTCTTGCCCTGCGCACGCGCCTCGGCACGCACCACCGCCGGGCAGAGCACGAGGTCGCCGAGCCAGCCCGCCACACTGGTGGCACTCGGCAGGGCCGGGAACGACAGCACGTTGGTCGCATGGTCATGTCCCCGATAACACGCATTGAGAGAGCGGCTCTCGGCCGGACCGACCAGCCGCAAGCCAAGCTCGCTGCGGGCCGCCGCGCGACCTAGCGCAGCGCCCGCCCAGCCCCGGAAGTCGGCGCGCGTCGGCTGCCAGCCGGCCCGGACGCGCCGCTCGACCCGCAACGCCGGCCCCGGCGCAGGTCTGGCGGGCCGCCGCCCGCCGCGCAGCACCCGTGTCATGACGTGCCGGCGCGCTCATGGGACTCGTAGGCGCACACGATCCGCTGCACCAGCGGGTGACGTACCACATCGCCTGCGTCGAACAGCGTGAACGCGACGCCGTCGACGCCACGCAGCACCGCCTGGGCATGCTGCAACCCGGACATCCGCCCGCTCGGCAGATCGGTTTGCGTGAGATCGCCGGTCACGACTGCACGCGAGCCGAAGCCGATGCGCGTCAGGAACATCTTCATCTGCTCGATCGTCGTGTTCTGGGCTTCGTCCAGGATGATGAATGACTCGTTGAGCGAGCGGCCGCGCATGAACGCGAGCGGAGCCACTTCGATCGCGTTGCGCTCGATGAAACGGGCGACGCGCTCGAACCCCATCAGCTCGTAGAGCGCGTCGTACATCGGGCGCAGGTACGGATCGACCTTCTGCGCCATGTCTCCAGGCAGGAAGCCGAGCCGTTCGCCGGCCTCAACTGCCGGGCGCACCAGCACGATCCGGCGCACCCGTTCGGCCAGCAAGGCCTCGACCGCGCACGCGACCGCGAGATAGGTCTTGCCGGTTCCGGCCGGCCCGATGCCGAAGCTCAGATCGTGCTGGTGGATGCTGGTCAGGTATTCGCGCTGGTGCGCACCGCGTGCGCGCACCGTGCTGCGCCGAGCCGCAGCGCCACGTTCGCCCCGTGATTCTGAGCCGGGGGACTCCATCGTCGCGATCTCGACCGTGTCGTCCTCGTCCATGGGCGCATCGTGCGCATGCTCCACGAGGCACAGGTGCACCTGCTCAGGCGTCAATTCGCGGTCGCGCGTCTGCGCAAACAGCGCCCGCAGCACCGACTCGGTCGAGTCCGCGCGCGCGCCGCGCACGCGGAAGGAATGGCCGCGCCGCCGAATCTGCACCCCGAGCCGGGTCTCGACCAGGCGCAGGTTCGCATCGAGCGGACCGCACAGCGTCGCGAGACGCGTATTGTCCGCGGGCTCGAGGGCGAATTCGCGGGCAATGGCGCCGGAATTCACGCGTGCTCAGGCCCTGGCCGCGCGCGCGCGGGCGGGCGGTGCCGTCGCGACGTCCGGCAGCGCGCCACGCAGCGAATGCGGTCGCGCCTCGGTGATGCGGACCTCGACGAAGCGCTGCAGCAGCGAGTCGGGACCTGGGAAATTGACCCAGCGGTTGTTCTCGGTACGGCCTGCGAGCTCCCCGGCACCGCGGCTCGCATGCCGCTCGACCAGCACGCGCTGCAGGCTGCCGACCATCGAGCGGCTGATGTCGAGCGCCTGGGCATCGAGCCGCGCCTGCAGCCGCGCGAGGCGTTCCTGCTTGATCGGGAGCGGGACTTCATCGGGCAGCGCCGCGGCCGGAGTCCCGGGGCGGCGGCTGTAGAGGAAGCAGAACGACTGATCCAGCTGCATCTCGGTTGCCAGGCGCAGTGTGGCGGCGAAATCACGCTCCGTCTCGCCCGGAAACCCGACGATGAAGTCGGTGGAGATCGCAATGCCGGGGCGTACCGCGCGCACGGCGCGCAGCCGCTCGCGGTACTGCAACGAGGTGTAGCCACGCTTCATCAGCGCCAGGATGCGATCCGAGCCGCTCTGCACCGGCAGGTGCAGGTGGCTGGCCAGCTGCGGCACGTGCGCATAGGCCTCGACCAGGCTGTCGCCGAAGTGCAGCGGATGCGAGGTCGTGAACCGGATGCGCTGCACGCCGGGCACCGCCGCGACGTGATGGATCAGGGTCGCCAGATCCACGTGCGCGCCGTCCGCCATCGGACCGTCGTAAGCGTTGACGTTCTGGCCCAGCAGCACGATCTCCCCGACCCCTTGGGCCGCGAGCACGGCCACCTCTGCGATCACCGATTCGAACGGCCTGCTGACCTCATCGCCGCGCGTGTACGGCACCACGCAGAAGCTGCAGTACTTGCTGCAACCCTCCATCACCGAGACGTAGGCCCGGCTGCCCTCGGCGCGCGGCGCCGGCAGCAGATCGAACTTCTCGATCTCGGGGAAGCTGACGTCGACGACTGCGCGGCCCTGCCGGCGCAGCTGCTCGATCATCTGCGGCAGGCGGTGGATCGTCTGCGGTCCGAACACCAGGTCGACACAGGGGGCGCGCGCGACGATCGCGTCGCCCTCCTGGGAGGCCACGCAGCCCCCGACGCCGATGATCAGCTCCGGGCGGCGCGCCTTGCGCTCCCGCCATTCGCCGAGCAGCGAGAACACCTTCTCCTGGGCCTTCTCCCGCACCGAGCAGGTGTTCATCAGCAGTACGTCGGCTTGCTCCGGATCATCCGTCGCCAGGAATCCGAGGTTCGCACGCAGCACGTCCGCCATGCGTGCGGAGTCGTACTCGTTCATCTGACAACCGAAGGTCTTGATGTAGTAGCGGCCAGCCATGCGGATCGGGTTTTGGGCGAGCGCACAGCCTAGCGGTTTTGGCCCCGGCAGGGAACGCGAACCCTGAGGCGGCCCGCGCGTGAATAGCAAATAATACTTTTAGTATCAATAAGTTATATAATTGACCGCTAGAACGGGATGTCGTCGTCGAACTCCTCGCGGGTCGCGCCCGCACCGGCGGAGGCACCCTCCGGGCTCTCGGCCCGAGCCGAGGGCTCCGCGTAGCCGCCACCGGCCGCGCCGCCTTGCCCACCCCCGCCACCGCCGCCCGCGCCGCCACGCCCGCCCAGCATCTGCATCTCGTTGCCGACGATCTCGGTCGTGTAGCGGTCCCGGCCTTCCTTGTCCTGCCACTTGCGAGTGCGCAGTCGGCCCTCAATATAGACTTGCGAACCTTTGCGCAGGTATTCGGCGGCGATCTCGCCGAGCCGCCCGAACAGCGCGACGTTGTGCCACTCGGTGCGCTCCTGCTGCTCGCCGGACTGCTTGTCTTTCCAGCTCTCGGTGGTCGCGAGCCGCAGATTCGCCACGGTGAGTCCCGAAGGCATCGCGCGGGTTTCCGGATCCGCGCCGAGGTGACCGATCAGGATGACTTTATTGATGCCACGTGCCATGAGGTCCTCTCCGCTGCGCCGACGCCCCGGCGCATGTTCCGTTCGCTGCTTTTCATGTTCCGTTCGCCGCTTCGATTGTAGAGCTTTTGAGTGTGACCCGCCGCTGCGTTTATAGTGGTTCTTTGGCCTTTCGCGCGTTCAGGATTCCTCCAGGTACCCCATGCAGACCATCCGCATACGCGGCGCCCGCACCCACAACCTGGCGAACATCGACCTGGATCTGCCCCGGGAGCGGCTGATCGTGATTACGGGATTGTCCGGTTCGGGCAAGTCCTCGCTCGCCTTCGATACGCTGTATGCGGAGGGCCAGCGGCGCTACGTCGAATCCCTGTCCGCCTACGCGCGCCAGTTCCTGGCCATGATGGACAAGCCCGATGTCGACAGCATCGAGGGTCTGTCCCCGGCCATCGCGATCGAGCAGAAGAGCGGCTCGCACAATCCGCGTTCGACGGTCGGCACGGTGACGGAGATCTACGACTACCTGCGGCTGCTGTTCGCGCGCGCCGGGCTGCCGCGCTGTCCGCGCCACGGCATCGATCTGGCGGCGCAGACCGTGAGCCAGATGGTCGACGCGGTGCTGCAGCGGCCCGCCGGGGAGCTCGCGCTGCTGCTCGCGCCGATCGTGGACGAGCGGCGCGGCGAGCACGCGCAGGTGCTCGAACAGCTGGCAGGGTCGGGTTTCGTGCGCGTGCGCATCGATGGCGTCGTACACGAGATCGACGAGGCGCCGAAGCTCGATCCGAAGCGCAAGCACCGGATCGAGGCCGTCGTGGACCGCTTCCGGGTGCGCGCGGACGCGAGCCAGCGGCTCGCGGAGTCCTTCGAGACCGCGATCCGGATCGGGGACGGTACCGCCGAAGCCGTGTTTCCCGACAACGCCACGCTCCCGCCGATGCGATTCAGCAGCCGCCACGCCTGTCCCGAGTGCGGCTTCACGGTGCCTCCGCTCGAGCCGCGGCTGTTCTCGTTCAACAATCCGGCCGGTGCCTGTCCGGCCTGCGATGGCCTCGGGTTCCAGGAGTTCTTCGATCCGGAGCGCGTCGTCGTGCACCCGCACCTGTCGCTGGCCGGCGGCGCGGTACGCGGCTGGGACCGGCGCAACGCCCACTACTTCGAGCTGCTGCAATCCCTCGCGCGTCATTACGCATTCGATGTCGAGCAGCCCTGGACCGAGCTGCCCGAGGCGATACGCACGCTGCTGCTGTTCGGCAGCGGTCAGCAGCAGATCGAGTTCCGATCGCGCGAGGGACGCAACCTCACGCGCCGCAAGCACGCGTTCGAAGGCATCGTACCGAACCTCGAGCGGCGCTTTCGGGAGACCGAGTCACAGGCGGTGCGCGAAGAGCTGCGCAAGTACCTCGGTACGCGGCCGTGCCTTGAGTGCGGTGGCGCGCGGCTCAACGAGGCCGCGCGCTCGGTACTGCTCGACGGCCGCAACCTGCCCGCGGTAACCCGTCTGACGGTGGGCCAGGCGCGCGACTACTTCACCGGGCTCAGCCTGGACGGCGCGCGCGCGCTGATTGCGGCGCGCATCGTCCGCGAAGTGTCGGCGCGCCTGAGTTTCCTGGTGGACGTCGGGCTGGAGTACCTGAGCCTGGATCGCGGAGCCGGCACGCTCTCCGGCGGCGAGGCCCAGCGCATCCGGCTCGCGAGCCAGGTCGGCTCGGGGCTCACCGGCGTCATGTACATCCTGGATGAGCCCTCGATCGGCCTGCACCAGCGCGACAACGAGCGCCTGCTCAAGACCTTGAAGCGCCTGCGCGATCTCGGCAACTCCGTGATCGTCGTCGAGCACGACGAGGACGCGATCCGCGCCGCCGATCACGTCGTGGACTTGGGTCCCGGAGCCGGCGCCCACGGCGGCCACGTGGTCGCCGAGGGCACGCCGGCGCAGATCGAAGCCAACCCCGCCTCATTGACCGGGGATTACCTGTCGGGGCGGGCGTTCATTCCGATCCCGGCGCGCCGCGCGCCCGACCCTGCGCGGTGGCTGACCGTACGCGGCGCCCGCAGCAACAACCTGCGGCAGGTCACGGTAGGGGTGCCGGTCGGGCTGCTGACCTGCGTGACCGGCGTGTCCGGATCCGGCAAGTCCACGCTGGTCGAGGACACGCTGTACCGTCGCGCCGCGGCGCACCTGAATGATTCGAGCCTCGATGGTGCCGGCATCTGCGATGGCATCGACGGACTCGAATACTTCGATCGCGTGATCCAGATCGACCAGAACCCGATCGGCCGCACCCCGCGATCCAACCCCGCGACCTATACGGGCCTGTTCACGACGATCCGCGAGCTGTTCGCGGCGGTGCCGGAGGCACGCGCGCGTGGCTATGACGCGGGGCGCTTCAGCTTCAATGTGAAGGGCGGCCGCTGCGAGGCCTGCCAGGGCGACGGCGTAATCCGCGTCGAAATGCACTTCCTGCCCGATCTCTATGTGCCCTGCGATGTGTGCCGAGGCCGGCGCTACAACCGCGAGACGCTTGAGATCCGCTACCGCGGCCACAGCATCCATGAAGTGCTCGACACGACGGTCGAGGACGCGCGGACGATGTTCGGGAACGTGCCGACGATTGACGGCAAGCTGCGCGCCCTGATGGAGGTCGGGCTGTCCTACGTGCGCCTCGGTCAGAACGCGACCACGCTCTCGGGCGGCGAGGCGCAGCGCGTAAAGCTCGCGCGCGAGCTGTCCAAGCGCGGCACCGGGCGCTCACTCTATATCCTCGACGAGCCGACCACCGGGCTGCACTTTCACGACATCGCGCAACTGCTGCAGGTGCTGCACCAGCTGCGGGACGCCGGCAACACCGTGGTCGTGATCGAGCACAACCTGGATGTAATCAAGACCGCCGACTACGTAATAGATCTCGGACCCGATGGCGGCGAGCGCGGCGGACGGCTGGTGGCCGCGGGCACCCCCGAGGCGATCTGCGAAGTTGCCGAGTCGGTCACGGGCCAGTACCTGCGACCGCTGCTGGCGCGGCGCCCTAGCGACGACGCGGGCCGGTCTCGAATCGCTGGTGGACTTCGCCGTTGACGATGCGTTCCTCGTACTGCCCGGCGGTATAGCGCGCGACCACGCCCCGCCAGAATTCGACCGCCGTGGCGTTGCTCAAGTGCTCGGTGATCAGCCATTGCCCGGCGAAACGGTCGAAGATCAGCCGCACCGCCTGCGCGCCAATCCCGAGCCGCCGCCACGGTCGGGCGATGAAGAATTCAGCCATCGAGTATTCGGCGGCCGAGGGGCGGTGCACCATCGCGAATCCGGCCCGCTCCTCGCCGTAGAGGATCGTCAGGATCTGCGCCCGGATATCGCTGAACCAGCGCAGCAGCTGGTCGGGCGCCCGATGTCCGACCTCGCCGAGAGCAGGGAACAGTCCCGTGGCCGCCGGGGCCAGATCGGCCAGGTAGTCCCCGAACACACTCTCGATCCACTGACGGTCATCCCGGGCGCTGCGGCTGTTGCGGAGGCTGACTTGATGCATCGCTCGAGATTCCAGGCAAATAGCAAAGCCCGGCAGACCGGATCACTCCGGCCTGCGCGGGCTTTTCGACCAGAACTCAGGGTCCCGGGCGTAGCCGCCCGGAACGAACTGAGCGAACTCCGACGCGAATTACGGCTTCGCGGGCGGGGTCGTGGCAGCCGGAGCCGCGGGCGCAGCGGCGTCGGCAGCCGGAGCGGCCGGGGCCGCGGCGGTGCTGTCAGCGGGCGGGCTGGCGGGTGCCGCAGGAGCCGCCGGGGCGGCCGCCGGAGCAGTGGAATCCGGGCTGCTGCTGCAAGCCGCGAGCACCAGTGCCGCCGCCAGAGCGCTAAGAGCAAGCTTTGTATTCATCGATGGGTCCCCAGGAGATTGAAGGAAAGAGCGCGCCTCGTGACGTTCAACCCCGTGGCCGATACGCCAGCGAATCCACGTCGCGGGATTCTATAGTTTCTGATGCAAATTTTAAACAGTGGCTGGTCCGGTGGACGGATCAGCGCCGGGCGAGCAGGTCACGGATCTCCTCGAGCAACTGCTCCTGGCGCGGCGGCGGGGCGGCTTCGGCCGCTGGAACAGGCGCCGGCTTCTTCAGCCGGTTGATCGCCTTGATCGCCATGAACAGCACCAGCGCGATGATCAGGAAGTCGAAGATGCTCTGCAGGAACACACCGTACTTGACCGCTACCGCCTTGCCGGTAGGGTCATTGCCGATGCCGATGGCGAGGTCCGAGAAGTTGAACCCGCCGATGAGTCTGCCGAGTACCGGCATGAACACGTCGCCGACCAGGGAGGAGACGATCTTGCCGAATCCGGCGCCGATGATGACGCCGATCGCCATGTCGACGACGTTGCCCTTCATCGCAAATTCTTTGAATTCCGATCCGATGCTCATGCCGGACACTCCCTGCAATCCCTGCAATCCCTACGCCGCAGCCTTCTTTCTGCGCGTGGGCGCCGCCGCCTCCGCGCTCTGCGCCGCCTTCTGCTTCGCAGGGCGCTTCGCACGGGCCTTCGCGGCAGCCGGAGGCGCCGCCGTCTGTGCCGCGGCCACCGGTCCGTCCACCAGCTGCATCAGCGCCATCGGCGCCGCGTCCCCGGCGCGCGGCATCAGGTGCAGGATGCGCGTGTACCCGCCCATCCGGGCGCGGAACCTCACGCCCAGATCGGAGAACAGCTTGGTGACGACCTCGGGGTCACGCAACCGCGCGAACGCGAGGCGACGACGCGACTCGGTATCCGTCTTCGCCAGCGTGATCAGCGGCTCGACCACGCGCCGCAGCTCCTTGGCCTTCGGCAGGGTGGTATGGATGGTTTCGTGCCGCAGCAGCGAGGCCGCCATGTTGCGCAGCATCGCATGGCGATGCGGGCTGTTGCGGGACAGCTGCCGGCCGGAAAGCTTGTGACGCATGACTTCTCTCTATGAGTTTCCGACGGTCAGATCAGGCCCGCGCTGGTCTCTTCGTCGTGCTTGAGGCCGGCGGGCGGCCAGCCGTCGAGGCGCATGCCGAGCATGAGCCCATGGCTCTGCAGGACTTCCTTGATCTCGGTCAGCGACTTCTTGCCGAGATTGGGTGTGCGCAACAGCTCGACCTCGGTGCGCTGCACCAGATCGCCGATATAGTGGATGTTCTCGGCC
>CAZGVE010000033.1:0-4751 GCA_964528845.1 uncultured Steroidobacteraceae bacterium
AGATCATCAAGCACCTTTGGCTCACGCCCAAGCGCTCAATTCGCCGAACGTAGCGCAGCGGTGCGGACCTGGCGTTTTCCTCCGTCACATCGCCGGTGCGGGAGTAATGCGGGACGTGTGACCGAGCAGATGCTGCCGGTCCTCGAGCAATGCGAGTCGATCGAGTCAGGTGACGTGCGCTCCCCCGATGACTGGCGCGCGCGGTTCAGTGGACATCGCCTGGGCAACCGGCGGACTCTCCGCTCTGCTGGTGCCGCGCATGATCGCCGCTGCACTATTCCCCGCGACCGACATCAGGCTACGGGCACCTGGATACATTGCGAGTACCGACGATGAAATACGGGAGCGTTCGATTATGTCAACCGAGCGCTCTCGATCAGGTCGTACTGCTTGAACGTTCCTGGCGCCGGGGGTAGATTCGGCAGAGAAGCAATAATTAGAAGAAGGGAGGGCAACGCCTTGCAATTCAAGTCAAGCGCGCAGCTCGTAGCCGCGATAGCGCTCTTCTTCGGCTCAAGCGGCGCGAACGCAGGCTTGGTGCCTGATTCCTCGATCCTTGAAGAGTTGTATTCGAACAACGCCGCGTGTGGTGGAAACTGTCCGTCGATCATCAGCACCACGAGCGGCACGCTCGTCGGAGCCGGCGGGAATTCGGCCGGCGCCTCGGGATCGCCGTTGAGCGCCTCTGCCAATGGCAACGGTTCGTCGCTCGCAGCGACTAGTGCACTCGGCGAGGTCATCTTCTACTTCGAAGTGCTCGGTCCTTCTGGTCAACTTCCGTTGGACATCGATGTGGCGCTGCACGCGTCACTTGGATTCACGGACCCTAACGTTCAGGGCGCCTCCGCCGACGCCTCGATACAGGTGCAGGCGAACAATAGCTTGTTCTTGTTGTTCTTCCAGCAGGCGGCCTGCCAAAATGCCCCGGGTGCCTGCGACACACCCGATTTCGTCGGAACGTTGCAAGGAAAGGTGTTGGCCAACACCGTCTACGAGGAAACCTTGCGCGCGGCGGCGGGTGGGCTGGATCAACCCGGTTTTGCCGGATTCAATACGGCAAGCGCCCTTGTGGACCCGTACCTGTATATTGATCCCAGCTTCGCCAACGCCAGCGCATACACCCTGGTGCTGAGCGACGGCATCGCGAACACGCCGACACCCGTTCCCTTGCCAGGGGCGCTCGGTCTTTTCGGATTCGGCCTCGCCCAAGCAGGTCTCATGGCTGGTAGAAGGCCAACAAGTCGCCCCGGCAAGGTATCAACAGGCGTCCATCATTGAGCTAAGGACCGGCGTCGAATTCTGATCAGAGGTAGCACTTTGATCCGAAACGTGAGCCTTTCTTCCGCCCGACTGCGCGTTCTATCTACAGGGGTAAACGCGGCGTAGCTGTTGGGAGACCATCCTTGAATTCGATCTCATTGAACGTCGCTGCGAAGGACGGCGGGTGGGTCGGACTGTCGGGTCGGGCGGGTCTGCTCGTCGCGGCCCTTGCGATGACGCCCTTGGCCCATGCGGCTTACATCGGTCCCAACCTGTTCGGCACCTGGGCCTCGGCGAGTGCCGACACGATCACAAGTACCTCCGGGCCCTCTGAACAGACACCCGGAGGACCGGCGCCGAACGGACTGCTGTCCTCGAATGCCTCTGCCAGTGGCGGCAATGGGAACGGCGCCGCCTCGGGCCAGGGGTTCGCGAACGTTGGCCTGCTCGGCGGCAACGCCGCGGCGTCCGGATGCCTCGGTGGCAACTTCCAGCAGATCTGCATCTCGGGCGGTAACTACACGGAGTTCTATGACACTTTCCAGGTGACCGGCGCGCCGAGCGGCACACCGGTTTCGATCCAGTTCACACTCGCGACCGCGGTGAACCTGATGGGCTTCGGTCAGGGGGGGTATCAGACGCGGTTTTCTGATGGCTTCAATCAAGTGGAGAATTCGTACGGCGCCTTCATCGGCTCGTACAGCGGGAACATCCTGCAGTCGCATTCGTGGACCGCGACCTACAACGTCGGAACCAGCTACTCGCTCTCGGGCTGGATGAACATGAGCGTGCAGGAACAGAACTGCCCGGGCGGAAGCCAGAACTGCGGAGCGTCCAATTCACTGGTGATGGACCTCACCTCCTGGGACGCATACGCGACCATCCTGGACTGCCCGGGCTGCGGGGTTCAGTCCGCCAGCGGCTTCAACTACCTGTCGCCGGTTCCATTGCCAGCGCCCGCTGGGCTGCTGTTGAGCGGCCTGATCGGGCTGTGCGTGCTCGGACGCAATCAGACCAGTCACCGAGCCGGCGGCGCTGGTGTCAATCGCCTCTGGGATGGCGTCGGCGACGCGGGCGTGGAAGATGACGAGGAGTTGCCTGCCTGCACGGGCGGCGCATTCGCGCCATGCCAGACTGGGCCCGTAACGATTGGCGCGCGAGGCTGACCCGAGGCGAAGCCGACCTGCACCTCATCGCCGGAGCTGGGTACCCACGTCGCTCCGCGGGACGCGGCGCTGCCCGCGGCGACTGGTCGCTGCGGTGTGGGCCGGGCAACCGGCGCGTTCCCGGACGTCTGGGCCAGGCAAGGCAACGAGACCATTGCCCATAGGATGGTCACGGTCAGCGCATATCGAACGATCGCGAAGGCTGGTCCCATAGCGCAATAATACGCGTGTCGGCCGCAGCGCTGCACGAAGCCGGAGACCTGTGGCCTGCGCTCCGGCGCCGGTGTTCCAATTCCCGGCATTGACCTGACCGTAGCGAGAGCCGGGCGTTTGGAGTCCGCACCTGCGCTACCGTGGGGCCTCGGACCGAAGCCGCAACGGCGGGGGAGATCATGCGTTACATCATCTATGGCGCCGGTGCAATCGGCGGAACGATCGGTGCCTGCCTGTTTGAGGCGGGTCGGGACGTGGTGCTGATCGCCCGCGGCGCGCACGGCCGGACCATCGCGGATCAGGGGCTCAGGTTCGGGTCACCCGGCGGCGGCTGGCGAGTGCTGCGCATCCCGGTCGTCGCGGAGCCTGGCGCGGTGCAGTTCCAGGCTGACGACGTGGTGGTGCTGTCGATGAAGAGCCAGGACACCGTTCCGGCGCTTGAAGCACTGGCGGCAGTGGCGCCGCCGACGGTCCATATTGCGTGCGCGCAGAACGGCGTAGAGAACGAGCGCGCGGCGCTGCGGCGATTTGCGAACGTACACGGAATGTGCCTGCGGATGCCGGGGGTCCACCTCGAGTCGGGCGTGGTGCAGGTGCACCAGGCTGGCCACAACGGCATCTGCGATGTCGGCAGTTTCCCGCGGGGCTCGACCCGAGTTGACCATGCGATCGCCGCGGATCTGCGGGCGGCAGATATCCTGAGCGACGCGCGCGAAGACATCATGGCGTTCAAGTACGCGAAGCTGCACCTGAACGTCACGAATGTGCTGGAAGCAGCGGTGGGCGCGAGTGCCCCCGACACGGATCTCTCGCGGCGCGCGCGCCAGGAGGCGCTCGACGTGTTCGCTGCAGCCGGACAAAGCGTGTCGCGCGATCCCGACCCGCGGGTCTCGAGCCGCGGTGCACCGGCTGCGATAGAAGGGCAGCCGCACGCGGGGCATTCCTCATTCCAGAGCCTGGCGCGCGGCGGTCGCCTGGAATCCGACTACCTGAACGGTGAGGTGGTGTTGCTGGGACGCCTGCTCGGCATCCCGACGCCAGTAAATGCGTTCCTGCAGGACCTCGCGCTGCGGCTGGTCAGGGCGCGGGTGGCTGCCGGGAGCCTCACGATCGAGGATGTGATTGCCGGTCGCCCGTGAGCTGTCGCGCGCTATCGGGCGCGCGTATCAAAGGGTCCGGGCCACGCGAAATCCAACCACGATATTGCGCAGGCTGAACCAGTGCCGGCTGCGATAGGCGGAGCGCAGTTCCGGGTACGGACTGCGTTCGCCGCCGCCGCGCATGACGTGCAGGTCACAGTCGCCGGTGCTGAATACCGAGCCATCGGCAGGCGCGCCCGCGTAGCTGGCGTTCCAGCAGTCGGCGAGCCAGGACCAGTTGTTGCCGGTGGTGTCATACAGTCCGAAGGGATTGGGTGCGAAGCTGCCGATGATCGCAAGCTGCCGCTTGTCCCAGACGCTGCCGCAACCGTCGCAGACCGCGCGGTTCACGCCGATGTCCTCGCCCCACCAGTAGGCGCTGACCGTTCCGGCACGGTTCAGGTACTCGTACTCCGCCTCGGAAAGCAATCGATAGGTGTGCCCCGTCTTTTTCGATAGCCACGCCACGTAGGCCTGGGCATCGAACCAGTTCACGCAGCCTACCGGTCCATTGCGGGTCTGCCGGAAGCCGACGCGCTGGTAATCGCGGTTGCCGCGCAGGCGGTACTCGCCATTTTCGATCGTAAAGCAGGCTTCACCGATGTCGTGATGGGTATCGGCGACGAAGCGCGCGTATTCCCCGACCGTAACGCTGTACTTGCCGACGGCGAAGCTGTAGCCGATGCGGACGCGGTGGCGCGGCCCCTCATTCGGCAGCCGGTGGGGTTCGGAAGCCGGCGAGCCCATCGTGTATTCGCCCGCTGGCACCACGATCAATTCGGGGTACTCGGGCCCGTCCCATAATTCGACAGGGGCATCGGATACGCGCCAGATGGATGGCGCGGATTCGACGCTGGCGTCGGTCAGCGGCGCCAGGGCACTGACCAGCGTCGCGGTTTTGGCCCTGATGTCGGCGATCTCGGCGTCGGGGCTGCGATGCGCGGCAGAAAAGGTTGCAAATCGACCCCGGCGA
>CAZGVE010000033.1:4851-22096 GCA_964528845.1 uncultured Steroidobacteraceae bacterium
CTCGGCGTCGGGGCTGCGATGCGCGGCAGAAAAGGTTGCAAATCGACCCCGGCGAGCCTTCAGCCACCCTTGAGTTTCGTCGGCATGTGCCGCGAGCGCGTCCATGCCCAGCACGGCGATCGCCGCGACCACCGCCATCCTGATCCAACCCCGCCCCATGCAGCTCTCCCGGCTGTGCTCGATCCTTCAGGCTAAGGCTTCGTCCCTCAGCCGACAAGCGCGGCCTCCGACTGTGCCATCCTTGCCAGGTTCAGCCGGTGTCCGTGCCCGGCGGGTCGAAGGGCAGATCGACGTCCTGGTACAACGCATCGACCGCGGCCTGGTCGGGGGCCGAGGCGGCCCGCTCAACCAGACGGCGCGTCAGGTGAGGGGCCAGCAGCTGCATGAACTCGTACATATGCCGCCGCAGGAGCGCGCCGCGCTGGAATCCGATCCAGGTCGTATGGACCGGGAAAAGGTGCGCGGCGTCGATGGAGACCAGATCGGGGTCGTCCCTGGGATTGACCGCCATGGCGGCCACGATTCCCACGCCGAAATTCAGCCGCACGTAGGTCTTGATCACATCGGCGTCCCGTGCCGTCAGTGCGACGTTGACCTCGAGGCCGGCCCGCTCGAACTGCTCGTTCAGCGACGACGGGCCGGTGAAACTGAAGACATAGGTCACGATCGGGTACGCGGCCAGTTCGGCGAGCGTAGGGCGGGCCACATGCGCCAGCGGATGGTTGCGCGGCACAATGATGCGCCGATGCCAGCGGTAGCACGGCAGCAGCACCAATTGCGCAAACAGGTCCCGGGAGCCCGTGGCGATGGCAAAATCCAGCCGCTGCATCCGCGCCATCTCGGCGATCTGCTCGGAAGTGCCCTGGTGCAGGTGCAGCTGCATCTGCGGGTACTGAAGGCGAAATCGCTCGATGACCGGTGGCAGGACGTATCGTGCCTGCGTGTGGGTGGTGCCGATCGAGAGGTTGCCGCGCTCGGGCCCTTCGCCTTCACGGCCGATGTTCTTGATGCTGCGTGCCTCCCGCAGGATCCGCAGCGCGTGCTCGATGACCTGCTGGCCTGGCGGGGTGATCTCGGTGAGGGTGCGGCCGCTGCGCAGGAAAATGTCGAAGCCGAGCTCCTCCTCGAGCAGGCGGACCTGCCGGCTGACGGCCGGCTGGGACGTGCGCAGCTTGTTGGCGGCAGCCGTGATATTGAGACCGTTCTGGACGATCGCGGCGAGGTAGCGGAACTGTTGCAGCTTCATTACGTGACTGAACCCGGAACACCATGCACAGGAGAATTGAAGCAGGAATGCCGCGGCCTAGCGGTCACAATCGAGTGATATTTCAGTGCGCGCCGTCACGAGGCAGCGGCGTCCAGCGCATCCGTGGGTAACAGTCCGGTTACATACAACTTCGGCAGCGGACATAAGCAAACGATATTCGACCATGTGTCCACACTCGACTAACTTGCAGTCTCCCAGTATGTCCCCAAAGGGAGGGATATCAGGTCATGAGCGAGTTGCATCCAGCAAAGTTGCTGCCCTTTCCGCACGCCGGCGATTCGAGGTCTGCTGCAAGATCCCGCGCGCTGGTCTGTTCGGATCCTCGGGCGCTGGATGTGCTGCGGCAGCTGGACCGGATTGCCGGGAGCGATGCCACAATACTGCTGGTCGGGGAGACCGGTACCGGCAAGGAACTCGCCGCCCGCCGCGTGCACGAGCAGAGCCGTCCGAATGGTGCGTTCGTCGCCGTAAATTGCGGCGCCTTCAGTGAGAGTCTGATCGAGGCGGAACTGTTCGGCCACGAAGCCGGCGCCTTCACCGGCGCGCAGCAGGCACGGGCGGGCTGGTTCGAGACCGCGCAGGGCGGCACGTTGTTTCTCGATGAAATCGGTGACATGCCGCTTTCAATGCAGGTCAAGCTGCTTCGAGTGTTGCAGGAACGGCAGGTCGTGCGAGTGGGCTCGCGCAAGCCGCTCGCAGTGGACGTGCGCGTGATCGCCGGAACCAACGTAGACCTGCAGGCCGCAGTGGATGCCGGAAAGTTCCGGCGGGATCTCTACTATCGCGTGAGCGTCGCGCCCGTGCGGCTGCTGCCACTGCGCGAGCGACCGGGTGACATCCTGCCGCTGGCACGTCACTTTCTCGAACTGTACGGTCGCAGACTCGGCCTCGAGGAGCCGCGGCTGTCCGAAGCGGCGGCGCACACTCTGCTCGCATATGGTTGGCCCGGAAACATTCGCGAGCTCGAGAACGTCGTGCAATTCGGGCTCATCATGAGCAGCCAGGGGCTGGTACAGGCTGCCGACCTGCGGCTCCCGAACTGCCAGCCGTCCGGACCTTTGGCTGGACCCTTGGCGATGGCGGCCGGAGACGAGGCATTCGCTGCCATTGCGCACGACCTGCGCACGCTGCTGGAGAGTGGTCACCCCGACCTCTACGAGCAGGTCGAGCGCGTCCTGATCAACACTGCATTCGAACATTGCCAGGGCAACCAGGTGCACACGGCACGCAGGCTGGGAGTCTCCCGCAACGTCGTGCGCGCGCAGCTCAAGCGCTTCGGTCTGCTGAGCGGTGCACGTGATGACTGCGAGGTCGAAGAGACAGCCTTGACGGCTTGAGTAGAGTCCCATTGCGGCCGGCTGCCAGGACAGCCGGCCGCAATGGGAACAGGCGCGCCCATCCGGCTCGCGGCTTCCATCGCGGGCGCAAGCCCATCTCGCCATTCACTGCTTTAGCGCGAGCGCGCGGCATCCCGCGTGCCTATCTCGGTTCCTGCTGCCATAGCCTTGTTATCGATGTCTGTAGCGCAACACCCGCGAGGGTCTCACTGCAGCTCGCGCAACAGCCTCGAGCCATGTGCGTAGCGCCAGGAACACATCGATATTCGGCAGGCCGGATTGCGCGAGCGCCGCAAGTACTGGAAATAAAGCTGTTCGCGCGCATCGCGCGCGTGCAGTCGCAGCGCCTCCGGCAACTGTCGTGACTTTGGCACGCTATCTGCTCTCTCTACGCCGTTGATCATTTGACTCATTCACGCGCGATCGATTGTGGAGGGAGAGAGAATGTCGGTTCCTGTTTCGATGGTTGCCGCTGGCACGACAGAATTCACGCGGGGCCGGATGGACGGCGCTCGTGCAGCACTTGCGCTCGGAGCCTGCCTGCTCGGCAGTCCGCTGCTGGCGCGCGCCGACGCGCCTGCGGTCGCCAACGCGCCAACCGTGGCGGCGAACGTTCAGGTTGCCGCGGCGACCGACGTACAGGGGACCGTGGCGGCGGCCGCACCTGCCGACGTCGTGGCAGCGGACAGCGCGCTCACCAGCGAGGAGGCCAGCAATTCCACGAATCGGGCCACCGCCTCCGGTGGCGCCAGGAGGTCCGACGAGCTCGACACCGTCGTGGTGAGCGGGCGCAACGATCCCCCTCAGGTGACGGTACTGCAGGAACAGAAGGACATTCCCCAGTCCATCTCGATCGTCAGCGGCACCGAGCTGCAGCAGCTCAATGCGGTGAGCGTGGCCGAGACGCTACGGCGCATCGGCAACGTGCAGTGGAACTACGGCAATCCGATGACCTCGAGCACGTCGATCCGTGGCATCACCACGGGCGGCAGCACGACGATCGATCCGAGCCTCGGAATCACCGTCGACGGCGTGCCCTGGGTGCTTCCCGAGCTTGGCGTCGAGATCGACTATGTCGACGTCGCATCGATCTCCGTCGAGCACGGACCCCAGGGATCGACCGGCGGGGTCAATACCAGCACCGGTGTGATCAACGTGGTCAGCAATCTGCCCTCCTTCACGCCGGAGGCGCGTGTGTCGCTCACCGGCGGGCAGCTGTCCACCGTCTACGGAACGGCCGTCGCCGGCGGCCCCGTCATCGACGACCTGCTCGCCTGGCGCGTCACGTTCTCGCGCAACCAGCAGAAGGGGCCCTATAACCAGGCGTACCCGGACAACCAGGATCGCAACAGCTGGGACAACGTCGACCGTACTTTCGGCCGGCTGCAGTTCCTGCTCACCCCGACGGACAACTTCAATGCGCTGCTGAGCGTCAACAGCAAGCCGCGCGGCGTGGAATTCGTCAACGGTCTGTCGCAGCCCGTGCAGCTGCCACCCTTCTATGCAGATGGCGTACCGACCTACGTGCCCAATGGCGCGGTCGTTCCTGCGAGCGTGCCGGCCAGTGTACGGACCGCGGTCCAGAACACCACGCAGAGCAAGTACCTGCGAGGCTACTTCACCGCGCTGGATCCGAATGACTATCAGAACTACCTGAATTATCCCGTGTACAACGCCGACGAGAAGGGCGTGTTGAACGATTCCTACGGCGGCCTGCTCAAGCTCACCTGGGATCTGCCCCACGTGACGCTGCAGTCGACGACCGGCTTCGAGAGCGATCTGTTCCAGGCTTCCAACGGCGTCGGGGAGTGGAACGTCACACAGGATGCCGGCTCCGACGCGCGATATCGGCAGGAGAGCGAGGAGTTCTCGGCGACCTCCGACAAGAGCCGCTTCTTCGACTACAAGGCCGGACTGTTCTTCCTGCAGACCAGCGACTGGAACAACAACCCCGGCATCCGTGCGCGCTACGGCTCGGATGCAGGAGTCTACGATGCCAATTATGCCCAGTACTCGACACTCGCGACGAACCCGGCGGGTCTGCTGCTGGCGGAAAATTCGCTCTACCGGCTCCAGGCCTACAACGTCACGTGGAACTACAACCGGACCGCGGCGGCTTTCGGTCAGGTGCACTGGCACCTCGGCAATCAGTTCACGGTGACAACAGGTTATCGCCTGACCCGCGAGGATCGGCGCACCAGTCAGAACAGCGGCATTTCAGACGAGGGCGCCGGCGCGGCGCTCGATCCGGGCTCGCTCACCGCGAAGTCGCCCGCGGCGTTCGCGCTCGATCCGGGTGCCTATTCGGGCTTCAACTCCAATGCAGCGACCGGGGCGCTCACCACGAACAGCCCCACTCAGCTCGCACTCGCCAATTCGGTCGCGCAGCAGTATTTCAATACCGCGACCTACTCCGCGCTCACGCCCGCTCAGCAGGCCCAGGTGGCGGCGGCAAAGGCGATTCGCTCCGGCATTGTGTACAACAAGCAGTATCCGGTGACCGAGGCTCAACCCTACATCGGCACGCTGCAGTCGGGGGACGTGAGTCTCAGCTACGCGTTCAATCCGCAGGTCACGGGCTATGTGACCTGGCAGCACGGTGCCAAGGCTGGCATCTCGCAGATCAGCGGCGTGGACAACAACGGTCTGCCCCTGTCGCGTCTGGTCGCTCCAGAGAGTTCCAATGCCTATGAACTGGGACTCAAGGGCAGCTACTTCCACGACACGCTGACGGCCAATGCCGACGTCTATGTGGATTTCCTCGACAATTTCCAGCAGACCGTCTACATCCTGGATCCCGTCCTCACGGCGCAAACCGGAAATACGACCTACACCTCGATCACGGGCAATGCGCCGCTAGTGCAGGCCAAGGGTTTCGAGCTGGATGCGGCGTATACGGGTATCAAGCACCTCACGGTGCGCTTCTCTGGCGACTGGAGCCACGCGTTCTATGACAGCGACATCCTGCTGCCGAACCCGGTGGAGAAGGGCGATCTCGCCGTTCCGTACTACAATGCGAATGGCCAGACCCTCGCCAACGCGCCGAAGGTGACGGCCAATCTGTCCGGCGAATACTCCCTGCCCGTGCTGGGCTCGAAGCTTTTCCACGCCAACTTCAACTACCACTACTTCGGCACGGCGAATTACGATTCGTCCAATTCCCAATACGCCTGGATCAAGGCCTACGAGCTGGCGGATTTCGGCATTGGACTGGGACGTCAGGACCAGAAATTCGACTTCAACATCATCGTCAAGAACGCGTTCAACACGGCGTATCACGTGACGCAGACCTGGTCGTCGTACACGCCGGGGCTGCCGCGCTACATCGCCGTCGCGTTCAGCGCGTCGCTGTACTAGCCGGATGGACCGACGATCGGCACTTCGCGTCGTGCTCGCGGCAGGCCTGGCAGGCCTGGGCGCTACTCCCGCGACGTGGGCGCACCATGCCTTTGCGGCCGAGTACGACGCGGAGCGTCCGATCGATCTGAACGGGGTCGTGACGGAACTGCGATGGACCAATCCGCATAGCTGGCTCTACCTGGATGCCAGGCGCCGCGGCACCGTGACCAACTGGGAGATCGAATTCGGTGCCCCGAATGTGCTGGAAGACCGGGGACTGAAGAAGGCGGACCTGCAGCCCGGATCCCAGGTGCAGCTGCGCGGGTATCGCTCCAAGAACCGTGGGCCGCAGGCCTACGGCGTCACGGTCAAGCTCAGCGATGGCCGCGTGTTCAGGACCGGAGGGGTGGACTGTCCCGAGGCGGGAAATTCCGGGCAGACCTTGAGCCTGCCAGGCCGCTAGCTCCGGCGCCGGCCGTTCTGACTTGCCAGGCGGTGCAGGGCACGGATCATCACGTCGACTTCGGCACAGGTGTTGTAGAAGGCGAGCGAGGGGCGAACCGTCGCCTCCTGGCCGAAGCGCCGCACGATCGGCTGCGCGCAATGATGTCCCGCACGCACGGCGATGCCCTCGCGATTGAGCGCCGAGCCGACCTCCTCGGGGCGATAGCCGTCCAGCACGAAGGACTGCACGCTGGCCTTGTCCGCCGCGGTACCGATCAGATGCAACCCCGGCACGGTCCTGAGGCCTTCGGTCGCGTAGACCAGCAGGTCGTGCTCGTAGCTGCCGATGCTTTCCAGACCGATGCGCTCGATGTAATCGATTGCAGCGCCGAGGCCCACCGCGTCGGCAATGTTGCCGGTGCCCGCCTCGAAACGCGCTGGGGGCCGCTGGTAGATCGCGCGCTCGAAGGTCACGTCCTCGATCATGTTGCCGCCGCCCTGCCACGGAGGCATGGACTCGAGCACGTCGGCGTTGCCGAACACGACGCCGATACCGGTGGGCGCGAACACCTTGTGGCCGGAGAACACATAGAAGTCGGCCGCCAGCGCCTGCACGTTCACGCGCAGGTGGGACACCGCCTGCGCGCCGTCAATCAGCACGCGCGCGCCGGCGCGATGGGCGAGCTCCGCGATCTCCGCCACCGGCGTGATCGTACCCAGCGCATTGGAGACCTGGGATACGGCGACCAGCCGCGTACGGTCATTGAGCAGTCCGCGATACTCCTGCATCAGGATCTGGCCGCTGTCGTCCACCGGAATCACGCGCAGCTTCGCGCCCTTTTCCTTCACGAGCTGCAGCCACGGTACGATGTTCGCATGGTGCTCGAGTTGCGACACCACGATCTCGTCGCCCGCGCCGATGTTGGCGCGTCCCCAGCTCTGCGCGACCAAGTTGATACCTTCGGTGGCGCCGCGGACGAAGATGATTTCATCGCTGCTCGAGGCCCCGAGGAAGCGTGCGACCTTGCTTCGGGCGCTCTCGTAGGCGTCCGTGGCGCGCGCCGCGAGTTCGTGCGCGGCGCGATGGATGTTCGAGTTCTCATGGGTATAGAAATAAGCGAGCCGGTCGATCACCGCTTGAGGCTTTTGCGTCGTCGCGGCGTTGTCGAACCAGATCAGCGGCTGGCCGTGTACGCGCTCGGACAGGATCGGAAAGTCGCGCCGAACCGCCTGCACGTCGAAGGCCGGATGGGCATCGGGGGCGAAGCCGCGCGCCGCGCCCGGCGCGCGTTCGCGTGTCGCGTCGAGAAAGTAAAAGTGCGAGGAGCGCGGGCTCGCCGCCGGCTCCCCCGCTGCGCTAAGGCTTGGCGGGGCCAAGGAGGCGAGTGGCTCGCGCAGCGGCGCCTCACCGGGCATCCCGAATGGCCGGGCTTCCATCGGCGCGGCGGGCGCGAGGGCTGCAGGTTGGGACGCCAGTGCGCTCGATTCGGCGAGAAAATAATACGGATGGCCGGGCGTCGTGACCGGCACCGCCGGCGTGCGTTCGATCGGCGAGCTGACACGGGGCAGCGCTGCGGCGTAGGGCCCCGGGACGGCCAGCGCCGCGGAGGCGCTACTCGCAGCCGCACGCCCGGGCGCTGGAACCTCCGACGGCGGGGCGGGCGTCGCCGATGTAACAGGGCTTGGTGGCGCAGTGGCGCCGGCGGTCGGCGCCGCCGGCGCGTCGCTTCTCGCCGCGGCCTCGGCGGAAGCGGGCGTCGCTGGGGCGCTTGCGCGCGGGCTCGGCGCCGCTGGCGGGCTCGCGCTTAAGCCGTGGACTGCTCCGAATCCGGGAGCGTTGCCGGGCAGCGCGGCGAACAACTGGTTCGCGAGCGCCGCCAGTGCGGCTTCGTCGAGCAAGCCGTCACTTATAGCTGTCGGCGTAGTCATGGTACTTGCCCACTTCGACGTCATCGAGCACTGCCACTGCATCCTCGGTCAGTACGACCAGCGAGCAATACAGCGATATCAGATAGGAAGCGATGGCGTTGCGGTTGATCCCCATGAAACGCACCGCGAGGCCGGGACTCTGCTCGCCCGGAAGTCCGGGCTGGAACAGCCCGACGACGCCCTGGCGCTTCTCCCCGACCCGCATCAGCAGCACCTTGGTCTTGCCATCGGCCAGCGGCACCTTGTCCGAAGGGATCAACGGCAGGCCGCGCCAGGTGAGGAACTGCGAGCCGAAAAGGCTGACGGTCGGCGGCGGAACCCCGCGGCGGGTGCATTCGCGCCCGAACGCCGCGATGGCCAGCGGGTGGGTCAGGAAGAACGCCGGTTCTTTCCAGACCTTCGTGATCAGTTCGTCCAGATCATCCGGGGTCGGCGCGCCGTTCAGTGTGACGATGCGCTGTTCGTCCGGCGTATTGGCGAGCAGGCCGTAATCCGCGTTGTTGATGAGCTGGCTTTCCTGATGCTCCTTGATGGTCTCGATCGTCAGGCGCAGCTGCTCCTTGATCTGATCGTAGGGGCTGCTGTACAGGTCCGAAATCCGGGTATGGATGTCGAGGATGGTCGTCACCGCGCTGAGGAAATACTCGCGTGGCGTCTCCTCGTAATTGACAAAGGTCTGCGGCAGCTCGGACTCGTCACGTTCGGCACAGGCGATCTTGACCTGGTCGGGGTTGCTGACCCGGTTGCGGCGGTAAATGCCTGCCTCAACCGGCACCCATTGCATCAGGTGCACGAGCCAGCGGGGTGAAATCGTCGAGAGTTGCGGAACGGTCTTGGTGGCATTGGCGAGTTGCCGAGCGGCACGATCGCTGAGCGCGGACTGGACGGGACCTTCAGCCATATCGAATCTCCTGATCGAACGGTTCAGGAGCTGATCATACCATAATCGTTATCAAGTAATGTGATTATGGTCTGAGTTAGCGAATCCTCTCAGTCCTGTACCCACGGCAAGCCATGAAAACGCCAGCCGTTGCGGCTGCCCCGGTGCCCCTGCTCGTCCAGGTCGCCTTCGAAGCCTTCCAGAACGCTATAGGCATTCAGAAATCCGGCGCGGCTGGCGGCCGACGCCGCGCTGGCCGCGCGCGCGCCTGAGCGGCACAACAGCAGAATCACTGCGTCCTTCGGGATTTTTGACTCCAGTTCGCGAGCGAATCGCGGATTGGTCTGCATCGCCGTTCCGAGCAGCCACGGCAGGTGCAGGCTGCCTGGCACGTAGCCGACGAATTTGCGTTCCTCAGCCGTACGCACATCGAGCAGCACCGCGGCCTGCTGCGACACCAGTTCCCAGGCCTGCGCCGGCGCCACGCTACCGGCGAAGGCAATGGCCTGCGGCAACGCGCGCGAGGCGGCTCGTGCCTGCTGCAGAATCGGATGTTCCGGCAGGAAAGCCACCCTCGGCGCGCCCGCCGCGGACTCCGGTTGGCTGGAAACAGCAGCTAGGCCCATGAATCCTCCTCGCGACATATACCGGCGCGGCCGCCAACGGACCGGCTGCAACGGCGGTGTCAGGGGCTCATTCTGACCCGGAATCGACGTCGCGGTAGCGCATGAGCAGATGCCCGATCTGCAAGCCATTCAGTTCGACTTGTTCGCCGTGATCGCGACCTGGCCGAAACCACCGTTGTTCTCGACGCAGATGCGCTCGTAATGATCGGCAATGCGCGGGCCAGCCGGATTGTTCGCTTCGCGCGCCTGGTAGTGCCAGCCATTGCGCGGATCGTCCAATGTCCAGCGCTTGTTCGGGATCGTGACCGTGAACGGGCGCGTATACACGGTCGGATCGGTGAAGGTCGCGACGTAGTTGTAGCGCTTCCCGTCCGGAGAGAAAATGTAGCGTTCCACGACGTGCACATTCTCACTGGCGAAATCCGCCGTTCGGGCGAATCGAGCCTTGGCGTTGTCGTTGCTGACGTCGACGACGAGCGTGTTGCCTTCCCAATGCCCGCGTGAGTCGCCATTCCAGAGCTTGAGGTTGTCCGGCAGATGCTTCGGATTATCCAGATAGATCAGCCGCCAGCTGGAGTCGAACAGGAATAGCACCTTGCCCGGATACTGTCGGATCTCCCAGCCGGTGTGGGTGAATATCTTGGGTACTCCACCCGGCGCGCAGCGATCGTGCGGCTCGATGTACTCGGGCTTGACGGCATTCCACAGGCCAGCCGCCAGCTCCTGCTGTTTGGCACGCGCCCATGGCTGATACGGTATCTGCCCGTCGGCAGGATCGCTGACCCGGCTTGGCGCGCGCTGGTCGCGCGGTCCGAGTGTGCGGTTGCGCGCGGTGGGGTCGCCGGGGATGCCGCCCTGCGGATCGGTGAAGTTGTTGTGGTTGCCAATCGTGTTCGACCAGTCTCCCTCGACGTCCGGCTGACCGTCGGGCGTGCGCTTTCCGCTCCAGGGACCGCTTTCAATGGCGGGGAAGCTCTTCTCCAGGAATATTCCGCCTCCGCCCACGCGTGGCGCGGCGGTCGGAGTGCTGGCGGGTGGAGTCTGGGCGAGTGCGATCAGGGAGCCGAGGGTTGCGGCCAGGGCGGGCAGGCTGATGGTGGCGATCATCTGCCGATGCGTGTGCCGATGCATAGTGGTGTTCATGCGCAGCCTCATCCTCAGGACTTTGGATACGGGTAGTACTGGTCGTAGTCGAGCGTGTAGCAGTAGTTCTCGATCAGCTGGAAGTCCTTCTCGCGGTGTCGATAGAGAAAGACCTCGATGTTCCAAGGCTTGCTGTAGACGTTCGGGTCCTCGATCGTGGCCTGGTAGTCGATCGTGTTCGCATCGATGAGCTTCCAGCGCTCCACGATGTGCAGCGCCTCATCGTGCCAATCCCCGGCTCGGCTGAGCCAGGTCTGGTCATTGAAGTCGCGCACGTCCACGACCAGCGTGTCCCCTTCCCAGTGCCCGCGTGAGTCTCCGAGCCAGAACTCGTGGTCGGTGTCCACCGGATGCAGCGTGCCGTCGGTATGGATCGTGCGCACCGTATCGCCGAACTCGAACACCACCGTGACATCCTGCGGCCGCTGCAGGATCTCGAACGGCTCGGGATAGTAGATCCCGCGCGGCGTACCGAGGGTCCAGCACTTCAGGCGCGGATCGGCCGTCTCGCGGTTCTCGAAGTTCTTCTGCTTCTTCGCCAGTGCCGCGGGGGTGTAGGGGATCGAACCCCCTTCCACTACACCTAAGCCCGGGGGCGCGTCCTTGCGCCCGATGTGCGGTTCGAGATCGAAATCCGCCGCGCTCGTGGTCTGCCAGATCCCCGAGAGGTCGGGCTTGCCGTTCGCCTGGCGCGGAATCTTCCCGCCCCCCGCACTCTGGCCTAAGGCCAGCCCCGGTCCGAGCAGCACGCAGGCCGCCATCAGCGCGCCAATGCCCTGCCTGAACCCCTGTATGCCCCGCCGTGTCGTCATTGCGTTCAAGAAAAAGTCTCCAACAAGGACGCTGAATTCGATTGGTTCGCATCACCCGATTGCGGGCGACGCCGGTCGAACGTGCAAGTGGCGGGCCAGCCGCTGCGAGCTCCCGTTAGCGGCGCCATTGTTGGATGGAGCCTCATGATAACGTGCTGAAAATACGAGCGATCCCGCGGCTGGCGGTGCTCCCGCAGCGTATCGGGCGACGCTGTGCGGATGGCTGAAGCCGAACAAATGATTCGAGAGCAACAGTGTGTGTGGCCTCGCAGTTGCGTACGAGGCAGCGGCGGCCGTGGCGCGTATCAGACGAACCCGATCGCTCGGCCGGCGACGCCAATCCCAAACCACAGCAGCAGCGAGAGCGCGACACTGAGCCGAACCAGGCCTGGAGGCGGCGAGTCCGCCGCGGCCAACGGCTGGAACAGCGCGAGCTGTAAAGTCACCGCGGCGAGCAGCAACAGGATCTTCAGATCGAAGGCCCGGTTATAGAAGTAGTGTGCCGGACTGCCGATGAACATCAGCAGCCCGCTCACGATGGCCAGCGTGACTCCGAGCCAGAACATCCGGGTGGGCAGGCGCGCCACCTGGGACACCGGCGTCTGTTCGAGCGTCGCACCGAGCAGTCGCAGGCTCATCAGCAGCAGCGCGGACAGCAGCATCAGCAGGCCCACTACGTGGACGATCTGCAGCGTCGCGATGACCAGGTGGTTGGATTTGCTGATCAGACGCGCGAAAGTGCTGTGATCGATGGAAGCAAGGATATTATCGGCCCTCGACAAAGCTGCGCTCCTGAATGAGATCTATCGAGGAACGTAGGCCAGCAGCCGGCCGCAGATGATGACCAGGGTCCAGATCGTCATGGACGCAAGTCCCGCATAGCGGACACTGCGCGGCAGCGGTGTGCGATTGGCGAGCACCTCGGGTCGTTTGCCGATGACGAGCTCAAAGTACAGCGCATTGAGCCCGCCGAGTGCGATCAGCAGCAGTTTGAGCGTCCATAACGGGCTCTCGATCACGACCGCCGCCTCCGACCAGAACACTACGAAGCCGGACAGGAAAGTCAGCGTGAAACCGGCCAGAACATAGGGTCGCAGCGCCCTCAGCACTACTGTGACGGGTACCCGTGGCAGGAACGCGCCGATGAGCCGCAGATCCGTGAGGATGATCAAGCCGGCCGATACCGACAGCGACAGCAGGTGTGTGCCCTCGATTATCGGCCACAGGTACCTCGATTCAGCAATGACCGGGCCGAGGCCCGTGTCCTGCAGGCGCTCGGCCAGATCCGCGATTGTGCTCACGCGTCAGTTCGGCTTGTTGGTCGAGACGGCGAGTTGTCCGAACCCACCATTGTTTTCGACGCAGATGCGCTCGAAATGATCACCGATCGGCTCCTTGCCGCCGGGGTTGTTCGCCAGCGGTACTTCGTAATGCCAGCCGTTGCTCTTGTCGGCGACGCTCCACCGCCGTGCGGGAATCGTCACCGTGAAGGGCCGCGTGAACACGGTCGGGTCGGTGAAAGTCGCGACATAGTTGTAGCGCTTGTTATCGGGCGAGAAGATGTAGCGCTCCTCGACGTGGACATTCTCGCTCGTGAAGTCCCCGGTCCTGCCCAGGCGCGCCTTGCCGTTCAGATTGCTGACATCAACGACGAGCGTGTTGCCTTCCCAGTGACCGCGGGAGTCGCCCTGCCACAGCTTCAGGTTCTGTGGCAGGTGATGCTCCTTGCTGTCCAGGTAGATGAGGCGCCAGCCGGAGTTGAACAGGAACAGGATCTTGCCCGGATACTGGCGGATCTCGTATCCATGCCAGTAGAAGGACTTCGGGATCCCCGCCGGCGCGCAGCGCGCGAGCGGCTCGATCCACTCGGGTTTGCCGCCGGCAAAGAAGCCGACTGCGAACTCCTTCTGCTTGGCCCGCGCCCAGTCCTGATAGGGCAGTTCGCCATCGGCCGGATCGGTCACGCGGCTCGGGGCGCGCTCTTTGCGCGGGCCGAGCGTGCGGCCGCGGGCCTGCGGATCGCCCGGGATGCCGCCCTGCGGATCGGTGAAGTTGTTGTGGTTGGCGATCGTGTTGGACCAGTCGCCGGAAACATCCGGCTGCCCATCTGCCAGGCGTTTGCCGGTCCACGAACCCGAGGCGATCTGTGGGTAGTGCGACTCGTAGCCGATCCCTCCGCCCACGCGTGGCGCGGCGGTCGGAGTGCTGGCGGGTGGAGTCTGGGCGAGTGCGATCAGGGAGCCGAGGGTTGCGGCCAGGGCGGGCAGGCTGATGGTGGCGATCATCTGCCGATGCGTGTGCCGATGCATAGTGGTGTTCATGCGCAGCCTCATCCTCAGGACTTTGGATACGGGTAGTACTGGTCGTAGTCGAGCGTGTAGCAGTAGTTCTCGATCAGCTGGAAGTCCTTCTCGCGGTGTCGATAGAGAAAGACCTCGATGTTCCAAGGCTTGCTGTAGACGTTCGGGTCCTCGATCGTGGCCTGGTAGTCGATCGTGTTCGCATCGATGAGCTTCCAGCGCTCCACGATGTGCAGCGCCTCATCGTGCCAATCCCCGGCTCGGCTGAGCCAGGTCTGGTCATTGAAGTCGCGCACGTCCACGACCAGCGTGTCCCCTTCCCAGTGCCCGCGTGAGTCTCCGAGCCAGAACTCGTGGTCGGTGTCCACCGGATGCAGCGTGCCGTCGGTATGGATCGTGCGCACCGTATCGCCGAACTCGAACACCACCGTGACATCCTGCGGCCGCTGCAGGATCTCGAACGGCTCGGGATAGTAGATCCCGCGCGGCGTACCGAGGGTCCAGCACTTCAGGCGCGGATCGGCCGTCTCGCGGTTCTCGAAGTTCTTCTGCTTCTTCGCCAGTGCCGCGGGGGTGTAGGGGATCGAACCCCCTTCCACTACACCTAAGCCCGGGGGCGCGTCCTTGCGCCCGATGTGCGGTTCGAGATCGAAATCCGCCGCGCTCGTGGTCTGCCAGATCCCCGAGAGGTCGGGCTTGCCGTTCGCCTGGCGCGGAATCTTCCCGCCCCCCGCACTCTGGCCTAAGGCCAGCCCCGGTCCGAGCAGCACGCAGGCCGCCATCAGCGCGCCAATGCCCTGCCTGAACCCCTGTATGCCCCGCCGTGTCGTCATTGCGTTCAAGAAAATTTTCTCCGGCTGGTGGGGTTCAATCAGCCGCCGCCCGCCGGCGCCGCGCCGGATGATGGAGCTGCCGCCGCCGCGGGTGCGTCCTGCGCACCGCCGGTGCGGAACGTTCGTCCATCGCCGAGCGTCAGGCTCACCGAGTATCCGAACGGTCCGCCGTTCTTGGACAGATAACCCTTGATGTGGACCTGGGTGCCGGGTTTCAGGTCCGCCTTGGACAAGCCCTTGCCTTCCAGCGCGTTCGGGGCGCCGAATTCCACGCCCCAGTTGGTCACATTGCCTTTGGCATCTGTGACGTCGAAGTACAGCCAGCTGTGCGGATTGGTCCAGCGCGCCTTCGTGACGACGCCGGATATATCAAGCGGCTTGTCGGCGTCGTACTCGGCCGCAAAGGCATGATGCGCCATGGCCGGCACGGCGCCAGCGAGCAGCGCGATGCCGGCCGCGACCGGCAGCAGTGTTCCGAAGGACTCACGCAACGAACGCTGATGGGACCGTATCGCCATGACGATTCTCCGAATTGGGGTTTGCTAATGGAACCTTCGAACCGGCACACGCAGGCACCTTCGCGGGTGCTTACTTCGCCGGTGATCGTTGATAGCAATCCATGTGCCAGCGGCCGCCGGCCAACTGAATGGGGGCGACGCACCGTTCAAGTATTTGAATAGATTTAAAAATCTGCTTCAGTTGCGGCCCATCTGCGCGACGCGCACCGAACTGCGGCTTCGCGCCGGGAGTGCTACTGCTGACTACGCAGCAGCCCGCAGCACGCGCGCATGTTCCGCGTGTTGAATTCCGCGCACGCGTGATGCGCTATCCGCGCTGGCGCGACTGGATCGGTGGCAGCGGCGGAATGTGGTCGGGCAGCGGCGGAATGACCTGGTTCGGGTACCAGAACGTCAGATGGCACGCCTCACACACCTCGTCGACGTCGCCGCCCGCGCGTACCAGCGTGACCGGATCCTTCGCGTCAATGGCCGCCAGCTGCCGCAGTACGGCGGCACGCAGGGACTGTGCGAACGCGTTGAATCCCGCGCGATTGGAGTCCAGTCGCTGCTGGATCTGGGTCGAATCGAGCGCGCCGTCGGCTTCGGCGGCAAATGGCTTGGTACTGACACGGCGTCCGTCCATCTGCAGCAGATTGGTGGCCTCTATCAGTGTGATCGCGCTGCGTCGCAGATCGGCCCATTGAGCCGCGGTCCGCGGGTGACGCTCTTCGGTACCGCGGCTCGTCACCACGGTCTCGACCGCATCCCAGATGTGATCGGCGGAGGGATCCACCTCCGATTGCATGAGTTCCTGGATGCTCGCGACCGGTCTGAGAGAGGCGAGCGGGGCGGGAGCGGGCCGGACCGGGCCTGCAGGAGTCGGCTCAGTGTGGGCCGCGCAGCCCGATAGCACGAGCGTCGCTGCAAGGATCCGGGGACCCGCCAGCCAGCTATTGCGTTGGATGAAGACCATGCTGGCGATCTGAAGAGCAACATCAGTGCCAGGCTCGCGGCAAGTACCGACTATCGATAGTGCGGCAAAATTGCGCACTAAAAACCCGCGCTGATCCGCCGCTGCTGCTGTGGGCGCAGCAGCTGGCGCGCCGCGGTGTTGCCTTTCGTGCACCGCGGGTTTCGCGGGCGGCCTTGAACTCCTCTGCGCGCAGTGATTTGGCGCCAAAGCGCCGGTTGGCACATTTGCTGCTTCAATGCCCGCCTGCGCTTGCAGGACTCCATGCATCCATACACAGGGGAATCGATCGTGAAGACAGTGACCTTGCTGCTGATTTCTGTCCTGGCGACCGTGGCGATGCCACTTGCCTACAGTGCCGACGACGCCGGTGGCCAGGCCGCCGGTGCCCGTGCCGGCCGCCCGCCGGCCTCCAAGGCCCACGTGCTCTCGCGGGAGGAGCTGGACAAGCTGCTGGCCCAACCAGACAAAGTGCTCCTGATCGACGTGCGGCGGCCGGACGAAGTCAGCACCAATGGTGGCTTTCCGGTCTACTTGAGCGTCCAGATCGGTGACCTCGAGAAGGAAGTCGCGTGGATTCCGAAGGATCGTCTGATCGTGACCGTGTCCAACCACGCGGCGCGCGCCGGCCATGCGGCGGATATCCTCACTGCCAAGGGCTTCAACGTCGCTGGCGCCACTGGTGCCGAGACCTATGCGCAGCAGGGCGGCACGTTGACCAAGATCCCCGTGCCTCCGCCGCGGCCGGCCAACGCCAGTGCTGCCCCCGCTCCCTGAGGGCTCGAATCAGCAGTAGCGCTGCAGCTGCCGGAGGATGCCTGCAGCCTGCGGCGCGCTCGAGCGCAAGGTCGCGCATTGATCGAGC
>CAZGVE010000033.1:22196-33763 GCA_964528845.1 uncultured Steroidobacteraceae bacterium
GAGGATGCCTGCAGCCTGCGGCGCGCTCGAGCGCAAGGTCGCGCATTGATCGAGCACAGCATCGAGCAGGCGATTCTGCGCCGCGCCGGCGGCAGCCGCGCAGATCCCGCTATCGCACGCCGCGAGTCGGTGCAGTACGTCCGCAAGGGTCTGTTGCAGCGCGCGGCGCTGTGGTGGGCTCATCAGGCCGCGCCAGCGCCAGCTGTCACAGGCTTGTATCAGTAGATGGATCTCGAGCCTGAGGATCTGACTGTGCAACTCGGGCGGCGCGGCCGCCGCGTGCAGCCGCTCCAATTCAGCCCAGATCCGGCTGTACAGGACGATGCTGGCGATCGCGTACGCGTCGGGGTCTGCCATCGCGCGACGATAGCGACCCTGTGTGACACCTGCTCGCCCGGTTCTGTGTCAGCCGTGTCTCTTCACCCCGCGTGTCACGCGGTTCACTTCGGGTGCAGCAGCAGCTTCTGCGCGCGCCAGTTCAGCAGCTCACCGACGTACAGCTCGTTCTCCGATGGACACGCGATCTCATGGATCCAGCCGAATTTCTTGAGTGTCCTGCCGGAGCCACCGAGCCATCCGAGTACTTTCCCGTCGAGCGTGAGCTTGTAGATGCGGCCTGGAAACGCGTCCGACGCGTACAGATACTGCGTTGGTCCCGGGGTGATGCACAGCGCCCACGGGGCCCCGGGCTGCATGGTCTTGGGTCCGCCGGCGCTCTCGCTCGGCCGGTTGCCAATCGCGACCGGCGCATTCGGCGGCGCCGGTACGTCGATGCGGATGGTCTGCACCAGCTTGCCGTCGGTGTCGAACACCTGGATGCGGCCATTGCCGCGATCGGCTACGTAGATGCGGTTCTGGTTGTCGATTGCGATCGAATGCGGAGTATTGAGCTGCCCGGGACCCGCACCGGGTTCGCCGAAGGAGCCGACCCAGTTGCCATCGCGATCGAATTTGGCGACTCGTGCATTGATGTAGCCGTCGCTGATGTAGGTGTTGCCGTTGGAGTCCCAGGCCATATCGGTGACCTGGCGGAACATGCCGTCGACCGGTGGCAGCGGCGGGCGCGGATGTTCGAGCGGATGCGCGTTCTCATCGGAGGCCTCCGCCTTGCGGCCGAACACCATGTTGACACGCCCTTCCGGAGTGAAGCGCACGACCACGTCCGAGCCCTTGTCGGCGACCCAGATGTTGTCCGCCCGGTCGATGCGCACCGCGTGCGCGAACGACCAGGCGTACAGGTTGTGCCCGATCTCGCGCAGGTACTTGCCGGACGCGTCGAATTCCAGCAATTCCGCCGCCGCGGCTCCGTAGGCGGGTCCCGTGGTATTTCCGCGGGTGAACACGAAGATATGGTGCTTGGAGTTCACCGCGATGCCGGCGACCTCGCCGAAATACATGTCGGTCGGCAGCTTCAGGAAATCCGGTACCGACTCGAAGGGGATCTCGGGAACTTCCGCCTGCGCCAGCGCGAGCAGTGGGAGCGAGAGCGCCAGGCAGGCCAGCAGTTGCTTCAGTCTCATGGGCGACCCCCGTGTCGATGGCTCGTTGCCGTAGGAATTCTTGTGCGACCGCGGCGGATTCTGGCCATCCGTCGGCGGAAAGTCCATCCGGTTCGGGGCCTCGCGCTATGAGCCAGTCGGCGCCGGGGATTCGATCGGCGCGCAATTGGTGCGTCCCGACATCACGCAGTCCTGGAGCCGCGAGACATTCTTGAGCACGCGCGCCAGAGCTAAGCCGGTGACCACGAACAGCACGACCAGCAGCAGCCCTATCAGCGCGCGGCGCCGTGGGTCCGGATCGGAGTCCGGGGGCTCTGGAGGCTGCTGTCCGTCCATCAGCTGCCGTCGGCTCCGCGTCGCTCGAGCTGCATCATGACGGGGGCGCGCGTGCGCAGATTGACCAGCGCCTCCAGTTCGATGCTCTGCCCCATCGGACAGCGCAGCCGGTACTGCCGGGCGACCTTGTACAGATGCATGCACATCTCGTACAACGCCAGCGTCTCGCCGATGCAGTGGCGAGGCCCGGCGCCGAAGGGAATGTAGGCGCAGCGGGCGCGGCCGGCGTCGGGATCCAGCGCGAAGCGTTCCGGCCGGAATGACTCCGGCTCGGTCCAGAACTCCGGGTGCCGGTGCACCAGATAGGGGCTCAGCAGCACATCGGCGCCGGCCGGTATTTCGCAGCCCGCGAGCACGTCCGGGCCCCTGGCCGTGCGCGACATCAGCCACACCGGTGGATAGAGGCGCAATGCCTCGCTGGCCACGGCACGCGTGAACAGCAGCGACTCGGTGGCGCCGAGGCTTGGTGCATGCTCCTGGGCGGCGGCGTCGATCTCGGCATGCATGCGCGCCTCGGCTTCCGGGTGCTGCGAGAGCAGATACCACGCGGAATTCAGCCCGCTGGCGGCGGTCTCATGTCCCGCGATGATCAGCGTCATGACTTCATCGACCAGCTCGCGCTCGCCCATCGGGGTGCCGGTGCCTTTCGCGCGTGCGGCGAGCATCATGCCGAGGAAGTCGAAGTGCTCGGCCGGATCCGCGCGCCGCCGGCGCGCCAGGTCCGCGACCAGGCGGCGCAACTGGTAGAACTGCGACGCAAAACTCAGGTTGCGCTCGGGATTGTTCGCGACCAGCCAGAACGGGTTGTGCCCCAGCGTCTCGGTCAGGCGGTCCAGGTCGGTGCCGAATATCGCGCGCAGGATGAACTCGAGCGTCACTTCGCTCATCTCGTCTGTCACGTTGACCGGCTCGTTGCCCGCGAGGTGGCGTTCCCAGCGCGCCATCAGCTGTTCTGTTGCGGTATCAATGAGTTCCCCGAAGCGCGTGACGACGCGCCGGTGAAACAGCGGCTGCATCATGTAGCGCTGCGCGCGCCAAAGTTCGTTGTCACTGGTGACCAGACCGTTGCCGAGCAGCACCCGGACGCGGTCGAGGCCGAAGCCGCGACCATAGTTCGCATGGTTGCTGACCAGTACCCGCCGGGCATCGTCCGGATGATTGATCACATAGACATGACGCGCCCGCGAGGGCGAGTAGATGCGGTAGATGTCGCCGAAGCGCGCGTTCAGGGCGCGCATCTGCTCCAGCGAGTCATCCGCGTCGCCGATGTCGTACTGGAAGTCGGCTTCAGGCGGCGTGCGCGACCCTTGAGCGGAAGGAGTGCCGGACGTCCGGTCAAGCATAGCGGATTTCCCCATTACTCCAGGTGCGCGACGCAGTTCTGCGCCGAGCGGTCAGCGTCCGGCTGCCAGTGCCGTGGACCCCGAATGTTAATGCTGTGTGAAAAAATCTTGACCGAAATCTACTTTTCAGACACGGACAAGTTGCGCCCGGACGGATGGTAGTAGTGTGAGCATTGCCGTCCGCGGCAGCGGGTTAGCGGTCCGGACCTGGCCACTGGGTGCGGCAGCAAGGCGGCTCACTGTAATACGCTGGTAATGATATCCATATATTTGCTTCGTAGCCAATGTCACGGGCCCGAGGCCAGAAGGAAACGACCATGCAAAGCTTCCTGAGTGCGCTGCGCACCCAACGCTGGGACGATCATCGCTACTACCACCACAGCAGGATCAACCAGTCGCTGCACCTGGTCAGCGCGATGAGCTTCCTGGCCGCGTACGTGGCGGTGTTCCGTAATCCCGCCGCATCAGGCTTCATCGGCTGGTTGTTCGCGATGGTCAGCCGCCAGGCCGGCCACTTCTTCTTCGAGCCCAAGGGCTACGACGCGGTCAATCACGCGACCCATGAGTACAAGGAGGAGATCAAGGTCGGCTATAACCTGCGCCGCAAGGTCGTGCTGCTGGCGATCTGGGCGCTCTCGCCTGCGATACTTTGGCTCGATCCGACGCTCCTCGGCCTGTTCCCGGCGCATCCAACCCGCGCGCAGTTCATCGGACACGTCGGTCAGATCTGGCTCGCCATCGGTTTCGGCGGGCTGATCTTCCGGACGGTTCAGCTGTTCTTCATCAAGGACGTGCAGACTGGCCTGGTCTGGCTCACCAAGATCATCACCGACCCGTTCCACGACATCATGCTGTACTACCGGGCGCCGCTTTACCTGCTGCGGGGCGAGGTGATCGATCCGATGGTCCACGCCCACGCCGAACCGCAGCCCGAATAAGCTCTGTCAGGACGCGGCGCCTGATGGACTTGTTGGTCAGCGACGGCGTGCGCCACCACCAGCCGTCCTCCCGCATCTGCCGGGCCGCCGCTACGAACCGCGCGGCGACCTCGGCAAATTCGGCATCGGTGTAGTCCAGGCTGAAGATCAGCCTTCCCGTGCCTACCCAGCTCAGCGCCAGACCCTGCGCGCGCAGGTAGTATTGCAGCATCCAGTTGTAGCGCGAGGGCTCCGGGTAGGTGACCGTCCAGATCGAGGACAGGTTGGCGACCTGCGCGTTCAGCTCCTCGGCACGCAGCTGCTCGTTCAGCCGCTGGACGCGCCCATCCCACCGCGCATCCAGATCGCGATAAAGCGAGCGCACTTCCTCCCCGTCGATGCGGTGCAGGAACTCGTACATGGCGCCCATCACGTACGGATGGGAATTGAACGTACCGCGGGCAAAGCAGATGTCGGCCGGACGATCTTCCCGGAACCGCCGCATGTAGGCCCGCGTGCCGCACAGCACGCCTATCGGCAGGCCGCCGGCGACCGTCTTGCCGTAGGTCACGAGGTCGGCGCGCACGCCGAAGTATTCCTGGGCGCCGCCCGGAGCCAGGCGGAAACCGACGAACACTTCGTCGAAGATGAGCACGATGCCGCGCTGCGTGCACACCTCACGCAGCTGCCGCAGCCAGTGCCCGTAGGCAGTGCGGTCGAAGTGCGCCTTGCGCGAGCTGTCGATCAGCGCGGAGTCGGCCGGTGCCCCGGAATTCGGATGCAGCGCCTGCAAGGGATTGACCAGCACGCAGGCGATATCGCGGCGACTGCGCAGCACCTGCAGCGTCGCCGCACTCATTTCCGCCAGCGTGTAGGTATCGCGCGCGGCGATCGGATTGCCGACCCCAGGCTGTACGTCGCCCCACCAGCCGTGGTAGGCGCCGCAGAAACGCACCAGGCAGCGGCGACGCGTGTGGTAGCGCGCGAGCCGCACCGCCTGCATGACCGCCTCGGTGCCCGACATGTGGAACGATACCTCATCGAGTCCGGAGATCTCGCGCAGACGGTGCACGTTGTAGGCGGTGACCGGATGATAGGCGCCGAGCACCGGTCCGAGTTCGCGCACCCGTTCGCTGCCGCGAGCGATGCATTCCTTGTAGAAGTCGTAGCCGAACACGTTGACGCCGTAGGAGCCGGTCAGGTCGTAGAAGCTATTGCCGTCGAGGTCCGTGAGCGTGCGCCCGGAAGAGGAGGCCACGAAGGAGCCGGCGCCGAGGTGCGAGCGCACCACGCGACTGAACTGGAAGGGAACACGGTAACGCGCGGTGAACTGCAGGTCCGCGACCTCGGGCAGTACTTCAGCCGTAGACTGCGCCGTGCGCGCGAAGCGCTCCTGGAACAGCGCCGAGAGCCGGAGGAACCCGGTGCGTCGCTGCTGCGCGATGGCCTCCGGGGCGTCGTCGGCGCGGAAGAACTGTGGCTCGTCGTAGTCGTAGAACGGCACCAGCGCGGCGATGCGCCGGCCGATGCGCGCGTGCCCTGCCAGCGAGCGGTGCTTGGCGCGCGAGAGCGCCAGGCGCTGCCGCGCACGCTGCAGCAGCAGCACCAGGATGGCGGCGGCAAGGGCCAGCCCGATGATGGCCCCGTTCACGGCGATCCTGTGGAGACTATGGAATGGAATCGCATGGCGGGCGGTTGATGTTACGCGCGACGCTCGCAAAAATCCTGCAGCAGGAAGACCTGAACTTCCTGCTCACGAATCGCATACCCCGGCGGCTGCTCACGCAGCTGATGGGCTGGTACAGCCGCATCGAGCAGCCCTGGCTCGCTGCCGCCAGCATCGCGGTCTGGCGGCTGTTCACGGACCTCGATCTGCGTGACGCGAAGCAGTCCCGATTCCGCAGCCTGCACGCCTGCTTCACGCGCGAGCTGAAGGCGGGCGCGCGCCCGGTTGATCCGGATCCGGGCGTGCTGGCAAGTCCATGCGATGCGATCGTCGGGGCCTGCGGCGAAGTCTGCGATGGCATGCTGCTGCAGACCAAGGGGTCTGCCTACCGGCTCATGGACCTGCTTGCCGATCCGGAACTCGTGGCCCGGTACGAGCGCGGCGTCTACGTCACGCTGCGGCTGACTTCGGCCATGTACCACCGCTTCCATGCCCCCTACGATTGCCGGGTCGAGCAGGTGACCTACGTTTCGGGCGACACGTGGAACGTGAATCCGATCGCGCTGCGTCGGGTCGAGCGACTGTTCTGCCGCAACGAGCGCGCGGTCATACGCTGCCGGCTCGCGTCCTCCGGCGCTCTGCTCACGCTGGTGCCGGTCGCCGCGGTGCTGGTGGCGAGCATCCGGTTGCGCTTCCTCGACGTGCTGCTGCACCTGCGATACCGGGGTCCGAATGTGATCCGCTGCGACTGCGCGCTGGCCAAGGGTGAGGAGATGGGCTGGTTCGAGCATGGTTCCACCATCATCGTGTTTGCACCGGCGGGGTTCCGCCGTGCGGATGGCATCGGCGAGGGCACGCAGGTGCGCATGGGACAGCCACTGCTGCGCGTGCCTGCGGCACTGCCCACCGCGCCGCCTACCGCGCAGCCTGGAGCACCCGCACTGGCGCCGGATGCGCCGCCGGCATGATAGCGAGCCGCGGCTCGGCCAGATGTCGCGCCAGAATGCGCGCGAGAATCTCCGGGATCTCGAATACCGCACGATTCCGGACCTGCCGCACACGCGCGCTGAATTCATCGAGCCTCGTCGCAAGTTCGTGCACCGCGGGAGCAATCTTCCGGAAACTGCTCAGCACCAGTCCGAGGCCATGGTCGCGGACCCAGTCGGTGTTGTAGCGTTCCTGCGGCATGGTCCACGAGTTGCGCACCACGATGACGGGGAGGCGCTGCTGCACGGCCTCGCTGATGCTGCCAGGGCCAGGTTTGCCAATGAAGAAGTCGCACAGCTGCATGTACTGGCGAATGTCGGAACTGAAGTCCAGCACCAGGCGCGGAGCGGCAAAGCGCATCGCGCGCAGGCGGTCGGCCAGCGGACGGTTGTGGCCGCATACCAGGATCAGCTGCGTATCATCGAGCTGCGTGGCGATCTGCTGCATGACCTTGGAGCCGTGACCGCCGAACATCACGATGCCGGTCACGCGATCGGGATCGAGCCCGAGCCGGCTGCGCTCTACCCTGCGATCGATCGGCGCGTCGCGGTAGAAGTCCGGCCGGATGATCATGCCGGAGGTCGCGTGGATGCGCGCGTCCGGATAGCCCGCGGCGCGCGCCTGGGACACCGCCTTCGCGGTGCCACAGACCAGGTGTTGTGCCTGGCCTGCTTCGATCCAGAAGTTTGGCGGGTAGTCCGCGAGGTCAGTCAGGATCGTCACGTACGGAACCCCAGGCAGCGCCCCCTCGACGGCCTGGTACATCGCGCGATTGAAGTTCGGGACCAGCGACACGACCATGTCCGGCCGCGTCCGCTGCCAGTGCTGGTGCAGCTGCCGGGTGATCGGACGGTGCGCGATCCGGATGATGCCCTGCAACAGCTTGAGTTCCTGGCGCAGGCCAATGGTCCAGCCGCGGGCCAGCCGCCGGTTGTAGTAGTCCTCCATCGCCATTCCGGTCGCGTTGCGGAACGCATCCTTCGGATCGAGGACTTCCAGCAGGTTGACCAGACGCACGTCCCAGGGCATCCGCCGCTCCCGGCAGACCGCCTCCAGGGCGAGCGCGGCGGCACGATGTCCGCCTCCCGCATTGAAGTAGACCAGATCGAGCGTCGTCATCAGTCCGGCAGCCTTTACCCGAATCAAATCAAAGGGCTAGATTGCCGCCCGGATGTGACAGGCGCGTGAACCTGCGCGACACAGCACACTACGGCGATGGAAAAAATGACACCATTGCCCGGTGGATCAATTTGACATCATCGTGATCGGCACGGGCCCTGCCGGCGAGGGTGCGGCCATGATGGCCTCCAAGAACCACCGGCGCGTCGCGGTGGTCGAGCGTTATCTGGAGGTCGGCGGCGGCTGTACGCATTGGGGCACGATCCCGAGCAAGGCGCTGCGGCAAGCGGTCCGCACGCTGCGCGATACGCAACATAATCCGCTGCTGAAGTCGCTGCGCCATGCGTTGCACGTCGACTATCCCCAGCTGCTCAAGAACGCGAAGGGCGTGATCGAGGCGCAGGTGACGAGTCGCCTGCGCTTCTACGAGCGCAACGAGGTGCCCGTGTTCGCCGGAGGCGCGTGGTTCCTCGATCCGCACACGATCGAGGTTCGTCCCGATCAGCCGGGACACGGCGTGCCGCGACGCATCAGCGCGAATCACATCGTCATCGCGAGCGGATCGCGTCCTTACCATCCACCGGAGCTGGATTTCTCGCACCCCCGCATCCGCGACAGCGACAGCATCCTGCACTACGAGCACAACCCGTTTGCCGTGACGATCTTCGGCGGCGGCGTGATCGGCTGCGAATACGCGTCGATCTTCCTCGGCCTTGGTTGCAAGGTCACATTGGTCAATACCCAGCGCCAGCTGCTGAGCTTTCTCGACGACGAGATCGCCGAGGCGCTGTCCTACCATCTGCACGAGCAGGGTTGCGTGATCCGCCACGGTGAGCAGTTCGCGAAGCTCGAGACGCGCGACTCCGACGTAGTGCTTGAACTCGATACCGGACGTCGCATACGCAGCGATCTGCTGCTCTGGGCCACCGGGCGCATCGGCAATTCAGACGGGATGAACCTCGAGGCGATCGGGATCGTGCCGAACGCGCGCGGGCACATCGCAGTCAACGAGTATTATCAGACCGTGCTGCCGCACATCTATGCCGCGGGGGACATCAGTGGGCATCCATCGCTGGCGAGCGCCGCCTACGTGCAGGGCTGCCGGGCCACGCGCCACATCATCGATCCAACCGAGCCGCCGCACCGCGCGGACCTGGTGCCGAGCGGGATCTACACGCTGCCGGAGATCTCCTCGGTAGGTCTCACCGAGCGCGAGCTGCTCGAGCGCAAGGTCCCCTATGAGGTCGGACGTGCGAGCTTCAAGAACCTGGCGCGCGCCCAGATGACCAACGAGCGCATCGGCCTGCTCAAGATCCTGTTCCACACCGAGACGCTGCAGCTGCTCGGTGTGCATTGCTTCGGCGACGGCGCGGCCGAGATCGTGCATATCGGCCAGACGGTGATGGCGAGCACCGACCTGAACAGCATTCGCTATTTCATCGACACCACGTTCAATTATCCGACCATGGCCGAGGCCTACCGGGTCGCAGCCTACAACGGGCTGAACCGCCTGACCTGAGGCGTCCGCGCCCACCTCGCCCGCCCTCGCTGGGCATTCAGCCTGGCCCGATATCGGGCTACACTACGCGGCAACAACAATAACTGTCCTTAAGGGTGCCGCGATGCAAGGGCCTGCACTCGCCGTCTGCGCATTCGTGTTCTGGTGCCTCCTCTCTGCCACGGCTCCGAACGCGCAAGGCGCGCCTATTCCGGTCGAGGCGTTTGCCGCGGACAATGCGCTGTCAGATGCGGCCATTTCCCCGGATGGCCGGTACCTGGCGGCCGTTACGCTGCGTCAGGGGCATCACGTCGCAATGGTCTACACCCTGCAGTCGCCCCAGCCTGCGCCGAAGCTGGTTCTGGCCGATGTGCCGGGAGAATTCAATATTACCTGGTGCAACTGGGCGACCAACACGCGGCTGCTGTGCGCCTATCGCGGCATTGGCTTCGAGAGCTACGTGCCGATGCGGTATTCCGTAACGAGACTGGTCGCGGTGGACGCCGATGGGGCACATCGGCTCGTATTGCTGCAGGACTCCGACCAGGCGTCCGGTCAGTTTCAGGACCGGATCGTGGATTGGCATCCGGGAAAGCCGGATACGGTCCTGATTCAGGCGGACGAGAACCTGCTGGTGGGCTCGGTTCTGCGGGGCGCCGCCTCCCAGGGCGTCTCCTTGGGCAATTCCACGACACATGGCTACCCGGCCGTATTCGAACTCAATGTCGTCACCGGTTCGCTCCACATGCTGCTGCATGCGTACGAACCAATTCTAACGTACCTGTCGGACTTCCACGGCGCGCCGCGCGTGGCCGCCGGCATCGAGGTAGGCAGCAAGACTATTCAGTACTTCGTGCGCAGCGGCGATGGTAAGGAGTGGCGCCACTTGCTCAAGTATGAGGCCTTCATGCAAGGCGAGCTGCGCACTCCGATCGCAATCGATGCCACGGACCCCTCGCGAGCCTATGCGATCGGCGACTCCGGGGGCCGCGACGCGCTGTGGTTGATCGACCTGAACGACGTACGGCCTCCACAGCTGGTCTATGCGAACGAGAGCGTCGACGTCTCCGGCGCGCAGTTGCTGAAGGACGGCGAGCTCGTCGGCGTCTCCTATGAGACCGACTGGTCGCACACGTTCTACACAAATCCGCGGCTGCGGCAGATCATGAATCAGCTCGACATGGCAATGTCGGAAACGAGCAACCGGGTCATCGATTGCACGACGGATCTGTCGCTATGCGTCGTGCGCGCGGGCAGTGACGTGCAGCCCGGCTTGTGGTTCCTGCTGGACACGACGACTCGCAGACTGACCTCGCTTGGTCGCAGCAATCCGTCGCTCGACCCCGATGCGCTCGCCCACATGCAGCCGATCAGCTATCCGGCGCGCGACGGCACCAGCATCCCGGGCTACCTGACCAAGCCACTGGATGCGCCGCCCGGACCTTTGCCGCTGGTCGTGATGCCGCACGGCGGCCCGATCGCACGCGATTACCGTCAGTTCTTTTTCTTGCAGCAGTTCCTCGTAAATCGAGGGTACGCGGTGCTTCAGATCAATTTTCGCGGTTCGGGTGGCTTGGGCCACGACTGGTACGAGGCAGCGCATCAGGACTGGGGTGGCCTGACCTATGACGACATCGTCGACGGCACCCGGTGGGCCGTCACCAGCGGAATCGCCGATCCGCACCGTGTCGCGATCGTCGGCTGGAGTTTTGGCGGATACGCGGCACTCCTCGGCGCCATGCGCGACGGGGACCTGTTCCATTGTGCCGTCAGCATCGCCGGAATCAGTGACCTCGGCCTGCTGCTCGAGCAGAAGCACAGCCCAATCCTGCGCGAGCAGATCGGGACGCGTTCGGCCAAGCTGAATGCCGATTCGCCGCGGCGGCACGCACAGGATGTGACGATACCGGTGATGATGTTTCACGGCGACACGGACCCGCAGGTCGACGTGGATCACTCAAGAGCCATGGCCTCGGCGCTCAAGGCCGCGGGCAAGCCATATCGCTACGTCGAGTTCAAGGGCGCGGATCACCAGATCGTTCCGCCCGAGGACCGCATTCAGATGTTACGCCTCATCGAAGAATTCCTGTCCGACAATATCGGACCATCGGGTACGCGAGCCGAATCCACGAATCCAGGTACAGCGCGATGAAGCGGCCTGCACTTGCCGCCGCCGCATTGATGCTCTGGAGCCTCCTTGCC
>CAZGVE010000034.1:0-32843 GCA_964528845.1 uncultured Steroidobacteraceae bacterium
GGCAATGCCGCGATCACTTCGGCGGCGCTCAATCTCGGCACGTCAAACGTCGGTGGCACGCTGACGGCGACCGCGGCGACGGGTGGCATCACCGAATCCGGTGTGATTACGGCTGGCGGGGCCAGCAGCTTCACGGCCTCGACCGCCGGCCAGTCGATCAACCTGGCTACCTCGACCAACGTGCTGGGTGGACCCGTGACGCTGGCGACTTCAGGAGCCGGTAATGCGTCGGTCACGGCCCTGGCGCTGAATCTCGCGACGTCCAACGTCGGCGGGGGACTCACCGCAACGGCCACGACCGGAGGGATTACCGAAGGTGGCGTCCTCACGACCGGAGGCGCGTCGAGCTTCACCACCTCCGGAGCGAACCAGACGATCGATCTGTCGACGCAGACCAATGCCTTCGGCGGCACAGTCGCACTGAACACGAACGGGACCGGTGGCAATGCGAAGATCACCAGCGCGTCGCTGAACTTCGGCGCGTCCAATGTCGGTGGAGCGCTGAATGCGACGGCGACGACTGGCAACATCAGCCAGACCGGCGCGATCACGGCGAGCGCCGCAAACGGACTGCTCAATCTCTTCACCGCGACGGCGGGCAGCATCAATCTCGGCACGAGCCCGAATGTGTTGAACGGCACCGTGGAGGCACTGGCCAAGGCGGGTAGCGTGGCACTGACCTCCACCGCGCTCAGCAACGTCGAGGTGTTCGCAAAGAACAACGTGACCTTGAGCGCGACCGCCGGCAACATCGGTGCGCTGTCGGCCTACTCGTCGGGTGGCGCCATTACCGCGAGCGCGAGCGGCAGCATCGTCGTGCAGGGTGCCGATGCGGGTACCGGCACGGTGAGCCTCGGGTCCGGCGGCACGATCACGCAGGCCGTCGTCTACAACGCGGTCGACCCGGCCTTCAGCCCCAGCGATATCGCGATCCGCGGCAGTTCCGTGGCCCTGAATGCGCAAGGCTTCGGATCGAGCGGCAATTTCCTCGGCGTACTGACCAATTCGCTGGCCCTGACGGATCCGACCGCCTCCAACGCGTTCTTCGCGGTCGCACGCACCGACGGCACGCAGCTTTCCACGAGCTCGCTGACCTTCAATGGCAGCGCGCTGCCGGTCACGCCCGGCGTGTTCCTGAACATCACCGGGTTGCCGGCGACGACGGGTATCGGCTCGGCGGCCTATGTCACGTTCGTGAACAGCCAGATCCCGTACAGCGTCGGTGGCGGCCTGAGCAGCGAGGTCATCCTCGCGAACTCACTGACCCCGGCGGAGAACCAGTCGGAGAACCAGGCGGGTACCGGCAACCTGAACGTCGTGATCCAGTCGGCACCGGATGCGAGCGTGTCGTTGTTCAACATTGTCGGGCTCTGCCTGCCGGCCGATCAGCGCATCGATGAGGACGCGGCGGCGCACGAGAACTGCACGACGCGCCTGCTGCCGGAGCGCCGGTCGTTCGAGGAGATCCTGCTCGGCGCGGCCGATACCCGGGCTGATGCCAGGGGTCCGGGGCTATAGGGAATACCGACTTAAGGCAGGCTGCGCGCGACGCGGAAGCCCATCACGTTGAGGCGCACGTCGGGGCCGAACCAAAGACGCAGCGCCGAGCGAACTGCGGCCGGATAGCCGGCCCAGGAACCGCCGCGCAGCACATGCTGGCTGCAACGCTGCTCAGTCCACGCGCTGCCGTCGGCCGGCGCCTCGTCGTAGGACGGGTGATAGCAGTCCTCGACCCACTCCCAGACGTTGCCGAGCATGTCGTAGAGGCCGAACGGATTGGGCTTGTAGCTGCCGACCGGCGCGGTATAGGCATGCCCATCATCGCAAGGGTGGACCGTCCAGCGATCGCCGCCGGAGACCAGGCGCTGTGCAGTGCTGTCGGCGACATCCGCATAGGCGCAGGCGTTCTGATCGCCAGGCGGCCAGAAGCGCGCATCGCCAGTGCCCCCGCGAGTCGCGTACTCGTACTCGGCCTCGCTCGGCAGGCGGTAGTGCGCGCCGCTGTGCCCCGAGAGCCACTCCGCATAGGCGCGGGCATCATTCCAGCTCACGCACACGACTGGTTCCTGGTCGGTCTGCGCAAACCCGGGATTGCGCCAGTCGGCGCCAGGGGCTGCCTCGAAGCGCTCGTTGTTCCACACCAGGCAGCCGGAGCTGCTGGCATGACCAGTAGCCGCTACGAACTGCGCGTACTCGGCGCGCGTGACCGGATAGCGTGCCAGGGCGAAGGTATGTAGTTTGACAGCATGCGCCGGGCCTTCGTCCTCATTGCGACCCGACTCGCTGCCCGGCGAGCCCATCCGGAACTGGCCGCCCCGGATCCGCACCAGCCCATCCTCCAGCAGGCTGCCGCTCGCCGCCGCAGTGGGCGCCACCGACGGGGCAGCAGGACGCGATGCGGCGGATGGCAGCGCGCTGTCCGCGGCCTGCGCGCTCGAGGACAGACCCAGCGTACCCAGCAGCAGCGCCGCAGGCAGCCCAAGATGAGTGTTCATTCTGCGGCAGTGCAGGGCAGCCGGGCGCGCAAGGTTCATCCAGGTGCTCTCCATGGCTCTATGCTGGTGGCACCGTTAGGGCTCCAGGTTGCGTTAAGATGATGCGACGCGTGGGGTCGCTTGACAAGGCCACCATGCGGCCCAAAACGGGGCCCCGCTTGCCGGGGCCTATGGGAGACGGGAGTCTATGCAGCGGATCGGTTTGCGTCGCGGGCTTGTGCACTGCCTGCTACTCGGCGCCTGCGCGGTGCCGGTGGCCGGATACGCGCAGCAGATCGAACAGGGCGTCGCAATCGTATCCGAGGCGATCGCGAGCCGCGTCGACGGCTTCGACTACAAGCCCGACAGCACGTCCGAGCTGGATTTCCGGGGCACTGCACTGAGCCCCCGGGCCGACGGCACCGCCAGGGTGCGTACCGGCAGCGATCGAACCGAGATCAGTGCGAAATTCACCCATCTGCCGGCGGCGGGCTCGTTCGGACCGTTCACCTGCTACGTGCTGTGGGTGGTCACGCCCGAAGGGCGTGCGAGCAACGTCGGGACCGTGAGTCTCGACGGCGACAAGGGGACATTGAACGCGACCACGCCGCTGTCGAGCTTCGCGCTGATCGTGACCGCCGAGCCGCATTTCGCGGTCAGCGTGCCGAGCCGGTTCATCGTGCTGCAGAACGTCGGCGGCACGGTTCAGGGCACGCAGCTGGTCGTGACCTCGCTCGCCGCGCGCGCCGATTATTCCGCGCTCAAGCCGCTGAACGTCGATCCGAAGCTGCACGAACCGGTCGAGCTGCTGATGGCCCGCTACGCGCTCGCCATCGCCGATGGCGCCGGGGCCGCACAGCTCGCACCGAAAGCCTTCGGCGGCGCGCGCGACGCGCTGGCGGGCGCTGAGAGCGCCGAGACCTCCAAGGCGTCCGCGGCACGCGAGCGGGTGCCAGAGCTCGCGCGCGAGGCGATTCAGGCGGCCGAGGACGCGCGCGCGGCGGCTGAAGCCCGCCGTGAAGCCGCGCAGCTCGATCAGCTGCGTGCCCAGATCAGCGACCGGGACAGCAAACTGGCCGAAGCCGGCGCGCTGACCGACAAGGCGCGCAGCGAGGCCACGGCGATGGTTGCGCAACTCAAGCAACAGCTCGCCGAGAGCGAGAGCCGGCGCCACGAAACCGAGCAGCGGCTACCGAGCGCGGCCAGCCGCCAGGCGCTCGCGGTGGGGCTGCTCGGCCGCTGGCTGGTCATGGACGCGGACGACAAGGCTATTACCGCGCACATCACCAACGACGGCTTCACCAAGGGCCGCGCTGACCTGACGCCGGATGCGAAGGATCGCCTTTCCACGGCGGCCGGGATCCTGCTCGGCATTGGCAACCTGACAGTGACGGTAACCCCGGCGCTGCAGGCAACCGAAGACGTGAAGCTCCTCGGCCTCTCCCAGCAACGTGCGCGCGCGACGATGGAATGGCTCGCCTCGATGGGACTGAAGGCGGTCGAGGGCGTACCACCAGACGCCTCGGCCACCGCGGCGGTCGAGCGCGCGCTGGCGCCCGGACCGGGCGTCGACCTCGTCATCAGCTTCGATACCGCTGGCTGATGGGGATCAACTGATGGGGCTCAACGAGGTCAGGCAGGGCTTTGAGGCCCTCGCAGCCGGACGGCTTGCTGAGCCGGAGCTGCGCGTGCTGGTGCGCACCGCGGCCGGCGCTGAGCCCGAACGTGCCGCGGCCTACATCGCGCTGACCCGCGCGCTGCGGCAGGCCGGTCAGATCGACCCTGCGCTCGAAGCGCTGCTGCTCGCTGACATCGCGGCGGCGACCGGAACTGCGCTCGATCAAGAGCGCCCGCTGCCCGCTGCCCCCAATGCACCCGGTGCGCCAGGTGCGCCCGGTGCGCCCGGTGCGCCCGGTGCCTCGGAACGTACCGTGTTCAAGCGCCCCGGCGAGCCCGCGCTCGGCGAGATCTCGGCGCTCGACGCGCAACCGGTGCCGGTCCCGGGCCCCATGTATGCCTCGCCCCCGGCCGCGACCGGCCTGACTGCCGGGGCCACCGCCACCGGCTCGATCTGGGACACGCCGGAGAGGCTCGCAGAGCCGGCGATTCCGCTGACGCGCGGCTCGGTGCTCAAGGGACGTTTCGAGCTCATGGACGAGCTCGGTCGCGGCGGCATGGGCATGGTGTACCGGGCGCTCGATCGCACCAGCGTCGAATTCAAGGACCGCTCCCCCTACGTCGCGATCAAGCTGCTCAATGAGGAGTTCAAACGTCATCCGCTCGCGGTGCGCGCGCTGCAGCGCGAGGCGCGCAAGGCGCAGAAGCTCGCGCATCCGAACATCGTCGCGGTATTCGACTTCGACCGCGACGGCGGCAACGTCTACATGGTCATGGAGCTGCTCAGTGGCCGCTCGCTCGACATCCGGCTGCGCAACGAATGGACCGGAGGGCTCGATGTCGCCACGGTGACGCGTTATCTCGGTGCGATGGGCGCGGCGCTCAGCTACGCGCACGAGCAGGGCATCGTGCATGCCGACTTCAAGCCGAGCAACGTGTTCCTGACCGACGAAGGCGTGATCAAGGTGCTCGATTTCGGGGTCGCGCGCGCGGCGCAGTCGCTGCATGACACGCCGGGCGACAAGACAATATTCGACGCCGGAGCGCTCGGCGCGATCTCCCCGTCCTACGCAAGCCTCGAGATGCTCACCGGGCAGCCGCCCGATCCGCGTGACGACCTGTACGCTCTCGCCTGCATCGTGTACGAGCTGCTGACCGGCCGCCACCCGTTCAATCGCATCGATGCCGCGAAGGCAAAAGAGGCGCGCCTGGTGCCCGAGCGGCCGAAGATGCTCTCGCGAGCGCAGTGGCAGGCCCTGCAGCACGCACTGGCCTTCGAACGCGACGCGCGCACCGCCAGCGTCAAGGACTTTGTGGCCGATTTCTCGGCACCGGGCCGCAGCCGCAGGTTCTGGCCGCTCGCCGCCGCAGGCATCGCGGCGCTCGCGGTCGCAGCGCTGCTGATCGTGCAGCGCCAGCAGTCCGGCTCCCAGGCCGAGTCGCAGGCGCTGATTGGCGCGCTGCGCACCTCGGATCCGAAGGCCTTCGCGGCGGCACTGGTGTCGCTGCAGCACTCGCCCGACACCCTGCGGCGGCGGGCGCTGGCCGATGAGCAGGTGCGCAGTTCGGTGATCCAGCACTACCAGAGCGACGTACAGGCCGCCGAGACCGGGCCGCCGCCGGATTTCGTGCGCGCCCGCAGCTTGCTCGGCGAACTGAAGGGCTTGCTGCCCGATTCGCAGGAAGTCGCGAACCTGCAGGGCAAGCTGCAGACCGACGCCCAGTCGGCCCTCGCCACGCAGCTGCCGCTGCTGGAGAGCGCGCTGGGACAGGGCCTGCTGCTTCCAGCCCAGGGTGCCGACAGTCTGCAGGAGGTACTGGGGCGGATCCGGCGTATCGATCCGGCGGCCCCTGCGCTCAGCGATCCACGGATCGCGGCCGCGTATCTCGCTGCGGCACAGAAAGCCAGCGCGGCCGGTCAGCTCGATGTCGCGGCGAATCTCGCGCAGGCCGGCATCAGCGTCGCGCCAAACGACCCGGCACTGCAGCAGGCCAAGGCGACGATCGACACGCAACAACAGAATGTGACCAGCGAGCAGCGCGTCGCGCAGATCGAGCAGCGACTCGCGGCCTTGAGCCCGGCGTCGAGCGACTTCCTCGACAAGGTACTGGCGGCACGCGACGACTTAGGCACGCTGGCCTCGCTGGCACCGACCAGCGCGACGCTGCTGCACGTGCAGACCAGCCTGCAGGCGGCCACGACCGCGCGCATCGGCCAGCTGTTGATGCAGGGGGACATCGCCGGCGCCCGGCAGCTGCTGCTCAACGTTGGGGACCTGCTGCCCGAGCAGGTCAGTGCGGCGCAGAACGCGGCGGTACTGAACGCCTCGCGCGCGCAGGAGTCCCGCGCGCTCGACATCCTGGAGCGCCTGCGCCGGGCGGTGCTGACTGGCCGACTCGCACCGGCGGGCGGCAGCGGCGCTCCGGATCTCTACGACGCGCTGCAAAAGGCTGGCGCGAGCCCGGACCTGCTGGCCGCGGCACGGGATCTGCTGACCTATGGCTATCTGCACGCGGAGCGTCGCGCGCGCGCTGGCGGTGATCTGAAGGGCGCCACCGCACGGCTGGCCGACGCCCGCGCCCTGCAGCCGAGCCCGACGTGGCAGAGCAGGATTAATCAGGATCAGCAGATACTTACCAGCTCTTCCTCAGGTGGTACATCGCAAAATGTCGCGGCGGCGGGCGGCCTGGATACCGTGCGCCAGCAGTTCGCCAATACGCTGCGTGCGGCAAGCCTCGGGCTGCCCGAACTGCAGACCATTTCTGATGCGCTGGACCGGCTCGAGGCGCTCGGCGCCTCGCCACAGGAGCTCGACGCCGGGCTGCGCCAGGTCGAGGATCGCGTGCTGGCCGAGATCACGCGGACCCAGCAGCAGGCGGGCGCCGACCAGGCACAGCAGTATGCGCGCCAGGCCTCGGACCTGCTGGTGGCCAGCGAACGCATCGCGCAGGTTGCATTGCAATTGCACGACACCGCGGTCGGCACCACCAAACCGTTCGCCCCGGACACGCTGGCACAGCGCGATGCGCTGGCCCAGCTGCTGGCCAGGCCTGCGGCCAGCGCACAATGGGCCGGGCAGCTGCATGGATTGCTGCAGCAACTCTCGTCCGCGATGCCGGCCGATGATCCGCTGCTGGCCGATGCCCGGCACACGGGAGTGCAGACCTTCATCCACGCCGCCGAGGACGCGCGCACGCACCAGCGCCTCGCCGATGCCAGGAACCTGATCGATGTCGCGCGCACGATTGACCCGCAGTCCGCGGATCTCGCGCGCGAGGCGGCGGCGATCGGCACCGACCAGTCGGCCGCCGAAGCTTCGGCCGCCAGCTCGCAGCAGCAGGCCGGCATCCAGGTGCTCAAGGACAAGCTCACGCAGCAGTCCGCTGCCGGGGATGTGGCCGGAGCCACCGCTACCGCCAATGCCCTGCGACGGGTGCTCGCCGGCAGCGTGTACGTGTCGACCGAGCTGCCGCAGAAGCTCATCAGCGCCTATGTTCACCTGGCGCACTCGCAGCTGCTCGCCGGCAGCGTAGATCCGGCGCTGCAGACCATCGCTGCCGGCCGGCAGAAGTTCGGCACCGCGCCGGATCTCAAGAATCTCGAGCAGCGCTACATCGTGGTCGGGGATGCGTACGACCGGCTCAGCACCGCGGTGGCGCTGAACGTGGCCGAGCAGCGCCATTTCCTGGATCAGCTGCGCGCTACCGAGGGCGATGACTATCCGGCGATCGAGCAGATGCTCGCGCGTACGCTCGCCAATCGGATCGCGGACCAGCGCGCCGCGGGCCGGCCGACGGTCGCGGGCAGCCTATTGGATGCCGGACGCACGGTGTTTGCGGATCAGTCCGCGCTGCTCGAGCAGGGCAAGCCCGGCGCCTTGCCCAATACGCCGCTACCCGTCAGCCAGTAGCCGGAGACGGTGGCCCCATTGCCGCTGACGGTCTCAGAAGCGTTGCTCCAATCGTGATTCAAGCGCGCTTGCGCGACCGACCCGATCGGGTCGGCACGCTGGCTGCATTCTGGCCGCCCGGTTTCCTCAAGCTCGCCTTGAGTGCCGCCATCAGATCGATCACCTGCGCCTTGGGCCTCTCATCGTTCACCGGCGGCTCGACGGCGAGGGAATGCGTCTCCTTCTTCCGTATTTTCTCCTGGATGCGTCGCTTGAGGTCGGCACGGTACGTGTCCTTGAATTTGTTCGCGACGAATGTGCCATCCATGCTTTGAACCAGCTGCTTTGCCATTGTGAGCTCCGCCGCGCTGATCTTGATGCTGGATTGTCGTTCGGGTTCGCGGAGCAATTCGTCGGCGAACCGTAGAGTCAGCAGCATCAACGAGGAGCCTTGGGAGGCGATTGCGCACAAGTGCTCGCGTTGATGCATCACGAACGTTGCTATGGCGGCTTTGCCCGTTGACTCCAGAGCCTGGCGCAACAGGGAGTAGACCTTGTCGCCGCCTTTCGCCGGCGCTATGTAATACGGCTTGTCGTAGTACATCGCTGGAATCTGCGACGCATCGCAGAACGTGTCGATCTCGATCGTTTCGGAGGCCTTCACATTGGCATGTTTGAAATCCGCATCGGCAAGCGCCACGAACTCCCCCTTGCGATATTCATAGCCCTTTACGATATGCGCCCAGTCGACCTCCTTGCCGGTCTTCTTGTTCACGCGTTTATAGCCGACCGGTGCGAAATCCCGGCTATCGAGCATGTGCAGGGGCAGCGTGTTCTCCTTCGATGCGGTCTGCAGCTCCACGGGCACATAGACCAGCCCGAAGGATATGACGCCTTTCCACAATGCGCGGGCGCGCGTCGGGGAAGCATCGTGCTCAGAACGTGCGCGCCGACCACGCCCGCGAATGCTGGATTGTGCAGACATATGCTCTCGCTTAGGTGTTGCCAACCTCGGGTGAGCGCCCACGAATGCCGCCGGTGACCGCGCGAATCGCATGGGCCAAGGATCGCGCCGAATCGAAGTATCGCCCCCACGGCTTCGAGCGTCGCAGCAGCGCGGCGCCCCCCTGCACGGTGTAGATCGACGGATCGAGATGGGGCTTCACTTCGTTCCAATGCAATGGCATCGAGATCGGCGCTCCCGGCCGGGCGCGCGGCGAGAGCACAGCGACGGCGGTCGCAGTCCGATCGTTTCGCAGGTAGTCCAGGAACACGCGTCCGGCTCGATCCCGTTTCGACATCGTGTCGAGATATCTGGTCGGGGAATCGCTGGCCATCTGTGCGCAGATGACGTGCGCAAAGTCCTTTGCCACCGGCCAGCGCACCGCGCCCCGACCGACCGCCAGCGGCGAGACGACATGCAATCCCTTGCCTCCTGAAGTCTTGCAGAAGGACTCCAGTCCTACCTGCTTCAGTCGCTCGCGGACCTCGAGCGCCGCCGCGATCACTGCGCGAAATTCGACGTCAGGCGCGGGATCGAGGTCGAATACCAGCCGGCCGGCGACCTCCGGGTCATTGGGTGCGCCGTTCCAGGGGTGAATCTCGAGCGCCCCGGTCTGCGCCGCCGCGACGAGCGCTTCGATTCGATCGATCTGGACATAGGGCTTGCTGTCTCCCTTCACCTTGACCAGCGTGAACAGACTGGAGATACCTGCACTCGCATGGCGTTGAAAGAAACGTTGGCCCGTGATCCCGTCGGGCGCGCGTAGCAGCGAACAGGGCCGGCCCTGCAGATGGGGCAGAAGCCACGGTCCGACCGCCTCATAGTAGTGCGCGAGATCCAGCTTGGTGACTGCCATCCGATCGTCCTTGGCGGGCCAGAAGACCTTGTCCGGTCTCGTCACGGTCACGCCCAGTACCAATCGAACCGTCGCGGCAGGGGCTTTCACCTTGGCGGTCGCCTTCCTGTCGGGAACGTCGTCGGCGACCACGGCGCTTGCGGGCTTGTCGCGGCGTAATCCTTTGAAGGACGCCTGGCGGACCATCCCTGCGGCGGTCCATCCGGCAAATTCGATTTCTGCCACCAGCGTGGGCTTCAGCCACCGAATGCCGGCATCCTGGCGCGGAGCGTTGGCACCCTCGAATGGACTGCCAGCGCGCGTCAGTGCCTTCAGCTTTGGCAGCAATGCCGACATCGTGGCGGCGCCATACCCGGTGCCTATGCGTCCGACATAGATCAGGTGGCCGTCGCGATGGACCCCGGCGAGCAGCGAACGCAGTCTCCCCGACTGGGTGGTCCAGCCGCCGATTACAACCTCCTGCCCGGCGCGACACTTGGCCTTCGTCCAGCTCCCCGACCGGCCCGACACGTACGGCGCATCCAGCCTCTTGGATACGATGCCCTCCAGATGCATTCTGCAGGCGGAGCGCAAGACGGTATCCGCCGTGGATTCGAAGTGCTCCACGCACCGGATCGAATGCGCGACGTGAGCCTTGGCGAGCAAGGCCTTCAATCGGTGCTTGCGATCTGCCAGGGGCAGCGGCCGCAGGTCCTGATTTCCTTCCATGAGCAAGTCGAACGCGAAGAACACCAGGTTCCCGGACCGATCTTCCGACAGCGCCGCCTGCAGCGCAGCAAAGCTCGGCATCTGCGCAGAATCGAGTGCGCAGACCTCGCCATCGAGGATGCAATCGGCGAGTTTGGCGGCGCACGCTGCAATCGCCGTGAACTTCCGGGTCCAATCGGCGCCACTGCGCGTGCGCAGCCGCGCTTCGCCTCGCAGCACGCGCAGTTGCATCCGATAGCCGTCGAACTTCACCTCGTGCGCCCATCCGGGCGCCGCGGGAGGAAGACTCACCAGCTTGCACAGCTGGGGCTCGATGAACATCGGCATCGCGTGCAGCGCCTGCCTCTTCGATTGCGCCACGGTCGATTGCGCCACGGCGGGCAGCTTCGGTGCGGCGTCGGGTGCCAACATGAACGCCATCGGAGCCCTGCCTCTTCCCGCAGCGATCTGTGCCATGGTCCGTCCAGAGGCGACCGAGCGGTCCAGATCGAGCAGGCGCCGCCCGTCACCCGGCCTGGCGAATTGATCGCGCTTCTTCATCAGCAGCCAGTTCACGCGCCCGCGGGCCGCCCGATCCGACTTGATGCGTACCAGCACCCAACTGCCGTGCAGTCGCTTACCACGCAATATGAATTTGAGGTCTCCCTCCTTCAACGCTGCTTCCGCACTGTTGGTACCGAGGAGAGTCCAATAGCCCCGGTCCCACAGCTGAACGGTGCCACCGCCGTATTGCCCCTTCGGAATCGTACCCTCGAAATCGCCATAATCGAGGGGATGATCCTCGACCTCGACTGCGAGGCGCTTATCAGTCGGGTCGAGGGAGGGGCCCTTGGTGACTGCCCAGGATTTGAATACCCCATCGAGTTCCAGGCGCAGGTCGTAGTGCAGGCGGGTTGCCGCGTGCTTCTGGATCACGAAGCGCCGTTGACGCGACGGTAAGACGGCCGAGCGACCACTCGGCTCCCCGGTACGCGTGAAATCGCGCCGCTGCCGGTAGTGCGCAAGTGGGGCCTGCTCCGCCATTGGAATTCCCTCACCGGGCAGCAGTGGCGGACATTGTTTTTCAGCGAGCTGCCAGCGTCCAGTGGGAGTGGGACTGCATCCCGTGTCGGCGTGGTCCTGCTACCGCGCCCGGCGCGTCAGCGGCATTCCCGGAGGCAGGGCCTTTCGGAGCGGCCTCGCGTCCCTTCAGGCCGCGGTCGACAGCAGCTGCCAGCCCTTCGGCAGGATCAGCGTATCGAGCGCATGCAGCACGCCGTTGGTGCCCATGATGTCCGCCTGCGTGACGCGGGCGCCGTTGACGCGCACGTCGGCCGAGGTCACGACGGCGTTAAGTGGGCTGCCCTGCAGGGTCTTTAGGGCACCGGACTTCAGGTCGCGCGCCGTCAGGTAGCCGTTCACGACGTGGTAGTTCAGCACGGCCCGTAGCCGCGCCGTGTCGCGCATCAGGGCTGACAGGGCCGCGGCGGGCAGCCTGGCAAAGGCCTCATCCGTCGGCGCAAACATCGTGTACGGGCCGCGGCCGGCCAGAGTATCGGCCAGGCCGGTCGCACGCAGTGCCGTCACCAGGGTGGTGAAGTTCTCCACGGCAGTTGCGGTCTCGACAATGTTCCTTGCGGGCGGTGCGCGCTTCGCGGGAGCGGCGGGGGATGCATCCATGGCAGGACCTCAGCTGGTGACCGACGGATCGGGGCGCCGCATTATGCGCCACTTACGGCGTGGACGCGCTCGAGATTCATTGCGCGACCGGCGCGCGCAACTCCGCGAGCTGTGCCTCGAGTGCCTCGATCCGCTGATCACGCTGTGCGATTGCCTCGGCAACCTCGGCTGCCTCAAAGCGCTGCGGGATGTGCTGCGGGCAATTGGCGTCCCAGGCGCTGAGCTTGAATACGATGACCTGCGAGGCGCGTGCCTTGTATCCGGACGGCATGAGCCGCTTGGAGAGCTCCTGGTCATCCTCGATGACCCGCGCTTCGCCCCAGAGCTTCACGCGCTGGCGCTGCGCGTAGTCGATGAGGAACAAATGCGCCTTCGGGTTCTCGGAAAGATTTCCGAGCGTGATGTACTGCCGATTGCCGACGAAGTCGACGAAGCCCAGGGTCTGATCGTCCAGCACCTTCAGGAACCCCGGAGGGCCACCCCGGTGCTGGATATAGGGCTGGCCTTGCGTATTCGCCGTGGCCAGGAACACGCTCGTCTGGGTCTCGATGAACGCTCGCAACGCGGGCGTGATGCGCGTCTCCCACGACCCCGAATGCTCCAGGCGCGCGTAATGCTCGCGTGAGCCCTTGCGCCGTTGCACGGCCTTGACCGCGTCTGAAAAAGCCACGTCGCTCGAGTAGCGCATCAACGTCGCTCCCTGCAGTCTAGAAGACCAACTCGCTCAGCTGATCCGGCATCAGGCGGCCTGGTGGGCCTGCACTGCCGGAAAATCAATCTCCGTCTGGCCGACGGTGTTGATGTAATTGGTCCAGGTGTTGAGCGCCACGTGCTGCACGATCTCGATGATCTGTGCATCCGTGTAGCCGGCCGCCTTGACTGCCGCGAAGTCCTCGCCCGTCACGTGACCGCGAAGCTGTGTCACCTTGACGGCGAAGCGCACGGCCGCATCGGCCTTGAGGTCGTTGGACACGCCGTGGCGATTGGCGGCGATCTCCGCGTCATCGAGCTTGGCGATGTTGCGGCCGAGGTAGGTGTGCGCAGCCAGGCAGTAGTCGCAGCCATTGATCTGCGCGACCGCGAGTGCGATCCGCTCGCGCGTTGCCGCGGGCAACTCGCCCTTGGCGAGGGCAGTGGAGAGGCTGACATAGCCTTCCAGCGCGGCGGGGCTGTTCGCGACGAGCCGGAACAAGTTCGGCGCGACGCCGAGCTGCTTTTTGACTGCCTGCAACAGCGGCTGCGAGGCGGCCGGCGCGAGTTCGATGGTGGCGGGAGTCGGGATTCGTGACATGGGAGTCTCCTTCGGTAGGCTGCTTGAGTGGGCCTTGTGGCCTGGATGGATACACTACGAGCTTCCGATATTTAGCACTAGAATGTATATTTGCCACTCTATATTCCATTTTATGGAAGAAGCACGTGAACCGCCTGGAATCGATGTCCGTGCTGCTGGCGGTGGTCGATGCCGGAAGCCTGTCGGCCGCCAGTCGCGAGCTGGGAATGCCACTGGCAACCGTCAGCCGCAGAGTCTCGGATCTGGAGGCTGCGTTGAAGACGCGGCTACTGATCCGTTCGACCCGCCGGCTGACGCTCACCGAGTCGGGGCGTGGCTACGTCGAGGCGTGTCGCCGGATCCTGCAGGATGTGAGCGAAGCCGAGCGCGCCGCGGCCGGGGAATACAGTGCGCCGCGCGGTGAGCTGGTCGTGACGGCGCCCGTCGTGTTCGGGCGCGTCCAGGTGCTGCCCGTGCTCACTGAGTTTCTGCATGCCTACCCCGAGGTCAATGTCCGGCTGGCTCTGGGGGACCGCATCGTCAATCTGCTGGAGGATCACGTGGATCTTGCACTTCGCATCGGTGAATTACCCGACAGCGGACTCGTCGCAAGCAATCTCGGGAGCGTTCGCCGCGTCCTTTGCGCAAGCCCTAAGTACCTGTCGAGGAAAGGTACGCCCGATCGCTTGGCCGACCTGGCAGGGCACGATTGCGTCAGCTTCGAGCTATTTGCGCCTGGAGATTTCTGGCGGTTCCAGGACCACGGCACCGAGGTTCTTATCCCCGTTCATCCTCGGCTGACGGTATCGACGGCTGAGGCGGCCATCGATGCGGCGGTCGCCGGCCTCGGCATCACGTGCGTGCTGTCCTACCAGGTCGAAGCCGCGCTGCGCGCTGGCCAGCTGGCACTGATCCTGGAGACCTTCGAGCCGCGGCCACTGCCCGTGAACTTTCTTTATGCGAGCCAGGGCCGCCTGCCGCTGAAACTCCGGGCGCTGCTGGATTTTGCAATCCCCCGATTGCGGGCGCGCGTGCAGCAGGCAGCGGCTCTGCCCTAACGGCGTCCAGATGGCAGGTGCGCGGCAAACCGCAGTCGCACGTAGTCGGCAGTCCATTTGCCGCTCGAGTCGCACAGCTGCGGCTTGATACGTTCACGTACACACTGGAGATAGTCCGTGCGCTCCGCCTCAGGAAGCACGGCAGTGAAGCAGCCACAGAACGTCGTGAGCCATCCCATCACATCCCCCGGCAACGGCGTCGGTCGAGGGATCAGCGCGATATAACGCACGTCGAAGCCTGCGGCGGCTAGCCGCGCACCATAATCTTCGACCGTCGGAAAGTACCAGGGATTGACCAGGTGACCATCGTGTCCGCGGCGGTCGAGTTCCTCGATCAGGGCCGACAACAGCGTCTGGACGCAACCGTACCCGCCCATCTCCGCGACGAATCGCCCGCTGGGTAGCAGCGCGCGTGCGACCCGTCCGATCACCGCATCGGCGTCCTTGATCCAGTGCAGCGCGGCGTTGCTGAACACCGCATCGAATTGCGCACTGAATTCCATCGCGGTGGCGCTGCGCTCCACGACCGTAAGGCCGAGCCTCCTTGCCGAGGCCACGAACTCCGCACTCGAGTCGAGGCCCACCACGCTGCAACCGAGATCGGCGATCTTCTTCGTCAGCACGCCGTCGCCGCAACCCACATCGAGGATGCGCTCTCCCGGTTGCGGCGCGAGCAGTTCGAGCACTGGCCCACCAAGATCGGTGACGAAGCGTGCGTTTCTGGCGTAGCCCTCGGAACTCCAGGTCTGTGCAGTCATGGACTGTTCAACTCCAGCATGCGCACCGCGCCCGGATACGCGCGCCAGCGCACGGACAATGGATGGCGCCAGCTCCAGGCTGACGCCCCATGACGAAACTCACCTCCGCGGCCAGGAACCACGTTGCCACCCGCGAATTTGCCTTTCCTGCGCAGCGCAAGGAGCCGCTCGAGAACGCCAGCCATGTGCGAAATGCGATTGCGCGCTTCAAACAGGTCGAAGGCGTAAGCGATTCGGAACGTGACGAGGCGTGGCAGCGGATACTCCTCGCTGCGCGCAAGTACGGTGTGACTGTACATGAATCCAGCTGGCGCGCGATGTAGAGCTGTGCATGCCCGTATCAGGGACGGGTGCTCGCAAACGCATAGCGCAGAAACAGCTGACTGCCCCCACGTCTTGCATCGCTCAGGGTGCCCCACAGCGCAGCGCGCGGCGCGAAGTGTGCTCCCATGACCATGCCCGGACGTCCGTCGCCGTTGCTGCGGCCGGCAAGCTGCGCGGAGAGCGTCAGGAACTGTTCATCGATCAGCCGCCGGCGATAGAAATGAGCCAGCAACCGCGGTCCGCCTTCGACCAGGATTCGCTGGCCGCGCCGGCCTGCACACACGGCGCCGAGAATTGCACCCGGCTCGATCGCGCTGGCTCGTCGGTGCAGCGCGTGGATCCGGACCGATCCGGGCCTTGACTGGCGGGCCAATCGCCTGGCGCCTGCGGTCGTGGTCAGAATCAGCGTCTGGACGCGGCCCGCAGCGAATACCGGCAGGCGCAGGTCGAGCGCACCGGTGCCACTCACGATGACATTCAGTGGCGCGACCGCCATTCCCAACGCGGCCCGGAGGCGCGCATAGTCCCGCCCGAGTTCCGGGCAGATGGCCTCGGGCGTCCACAGGTGTTGCGGATCGGCCGCGAGGGTCCCGGAGCCGACGATTACCGCATCGGCAGCCGCGCGCAGCAAGCCCATGACCATCCGGTCCTCAGCGCTGAAACCGCTGATATCCGCCCCTGTGGCGTGGCCCTTGGCATGCAACGAGACGACCCCATCAAGGGTGGTCACGAAGTTGCTGTACACATAAGTGCGCGTGCGCGCCGCGGGCAGCCGCAGGGCTCCGTACAGCCGTGCGAGGCGACGCGGGAGCGGCAGGATCTGCCCGCGTCGTGCGATCACGAGGGGTTGGAGCGCTCGCAGCGCGCGCGAACGGGCAGGCAAGGGCGCTGGCCTCAGTTCTGCTCGCGGACCTCAGCCCTTGACGCGGGCCTCTGGGCGATCGTCACCCGGTGCCAGCTCTTTGTGCCATTTCCCCTTGCTGTCCTCGTAATTGATCTGCGTGGCCTCACCCGGCGCGATCTGCTCGGCCGCGGCACGTTCCGCGGCCCGGCGGGCCGCATCATGTGACGGAAAAGTTTCAGAGAAGGTTTCTCCCGCACGGTAGGCCCAGCCACCGTCGTGCTGAACGATTTCATAGATGAAGCGAGTCATGTCGGTACTCTCCTTGAAAGGGACCTTCTAGCACGCCCGCAGCCGAAAGTCGGTCAGATCGAACGCCATGCGTACGGAATCTTTAAGTCAAACGGCCCGGATGCGCCCGACCGGACTGTGCGAGCACTTCGGTTTGTGACGTGGTTGGGTTCTGCGCGGTCCGGGCCGCGCGTAGCATCCGGAGCTTCTGCGACCCATTCCTCCACTGCGCGGTGCACGCCGCGGGAGTCTCATGATGAGCGACCCGTACGATACGGTGAAGGCACGCACCTCGATCCTCGGCCCCACGATCCAGTTCAAGGGCGAACTGTCGGCGGAGGAAGACCTGATCATCCAGGGCACCATCGAAGGCACGATCACGCACACCCAGCGCCTGACCATCGGGCGCGAGGGCACGGTGCGCGCCAGCGTCGAGGCGCAGCTGGTCATCATCGAAGGCACTGTCGAAGGCGACGTGCACGCGGAGAAGTCGGTCGCGGTGCGTGAGCACGCCAGCATGACCGGCAACATCACCGCTCCGTCGGTGACGATCGTTCAGGGCGCGCACTTCAACGGCAACGTCGACATGAGTGCGGCCCGGACCGCGAAGGCCGCCGCACCCGGCGAGGCGGCCGCGCCGCGCCGTAGCTCCAGCGCCGGCTAGGCAGCAGGGGGCCTGATGAGCTGGTTCAAGAGCACCGCTGAGGGAGAACGATCCATGAGCAACGCGCCGTCCGATTCCCGTTCGCCGCGCGCGGCCGAGCCGCGCCTGTGGGAGAGCGAGCTGAAAGGCCTGCCGCCGGCCGCCGCTGCGCGCGCGGAGCCCAAGCCGGCGGTGGAGCCTGCCAAGCCGCCCAAAGCGCCCGTGCCGGAACCGAAGGCCTCCGCCGATCCGCAGGCCACGGCACCACCTGCTGCGGCGCCTGCGCCTGCGCCCGCACCGACGGGCTCGGTGTTCGGTCCCACGCTGCGCTTCAAGGGCGAGCTGCGCGCCGATGAGGATTTCGTACTGCAGGGCCGGATCGAGGGCTCGATCCACCACACGCAGAATCTGACCATCGGCACCGATGGCGTGGTCAAAGGTGACTCTCGGGCCCGCTCGATCATCGTCGAAGGAACGGTCGAGGGCGACCTGTACGCGCTCGAGTCGATCAGCATCCGACCGACCGCGCGGGTGCTGGGCAACCTGCTCGCGCCGCGCGTCGCGATCGCCGATGGCGCGCATTTCAACGGCAAGGTCGACATGGCCAGCGCCACGCGCGCGGTACGCAGCATCGAGGAACGCACCCTCAATCTCGCCACTCCTGGCTGACCCCCGGCAGCGCACCGGCGGGTCCGACTACGCGCTGCGCGGCCATGCGGCGCGCGCCATCAACGCGCGCCCGAAGTCAAGGGTCTTCCCTGTTCGGCGCCAAAGTGTTTCCATCGCGCCTGGCGGTGGGTAGACGTCGATACGGCGCAGCAACGATGACAGGCTCCCAAGGCGGACGACCGCGTACGCGGCCATGGCGTGCGCAGGTCCGGATCGGGCTGCTCGCCGCGCTCGGTTCCGCGTTGTTTGGCACGTTCGCAAGCGCCGCACCGCCCGTTCGGGGCGTGCTCCTTCCGGTGCGCGCGCCGGACCCGAAACAGCTGTTGCGGCAGATCAAAGCCAGCGGACCCAAGGCCGTGCTCGACACGCTGCGCCGCGACCAGTGGCCGCCCATTCTCCAGCGCATCGAGACTGGCGATACCGCCTGGCTCAACGTGGCCGTAGCACTGGATGGTACGGCGGACGCTGACCTGGCCGGATCGCTGACGCTCGCGGTCGGAGTGGCCCTGGTCAAGGCGCCGCGCACGGTGCTCGGCATCCTTGGCGGCGCAATGCCGGTAGACGCGGTCTGTGGCTTTCCGGACCTCGGCGATCCGCGTACCAATACCCAGAAGAAAGTGCTCCATTACTTGACGGCGCGCGAGAGCGCCGTGCGGAAACTCAAGAGCGTGCCGGATCCGCAGGTGCGCAATGATTGCCTCGCCGTGCTGGATCGGCGCCTGCGTGACGTGGCCGGACCGGACGGGCCGTTCTCGCACTGAGCGCCATCAGCGTCGGTGAGGCGGAGGCAGGGGGCTATACGATGAACCGGATCCACCGCGTCCTGTCAGGCGGGAACACACCCCGGGGTGCGCTGTGCGTACTGCTGCTGGCGCAGTTGGGGTCCGACCCGCGGGCGCTGGCGCAACCGGCGCCTGATGTCGACCGGGCCTGCACGGCCATCGCGCGGCTCGCGCTGCCCGATACGCGCATCCTGAAGTCCGAAGCGATCCATCCCGCACCGCGCTATGCAGTACCGGGCACCGAGCAGGGTCCACCCCGTCCTCATGGACCCGTGGAGGTCGCGCAGCCGTTCTGCCGTGTCCAGGGTGTCGTGGCGCCGCAGATCCGCTTCGAAGTCTGGCTGCCGCTGGCGGGCTGGAATGGGCGCTTCCAGGGTCTGGGCGTCGGCGCGTTCCTCGGCGCGTTGCCGTACGAGCCGATGGCTGCGGCGCTCGAGCAAGGCTACGCGGTCGGGGGCACCGATACCGGGCATCAAGGCGGTGGTGCCGACGCCAGCTGGAGCATCGATGCCCAGGGATTGAATGCGGAGCTGGTTGCCGACTGGGCCCATCGCGGCATTCACGAGATGACCGTGAAGTCCAAGGCCGTCGTGCGTGCGATGTACGGCAGGCCCGCAGGCCACAGCTACTTCGTCGGCTGCTCGAGCGGCGGGCACCAGGCACTGACGGAAGCGCAGCGCTATCCGGCCGACTACGACGGGATCCTGGCTGGCGCGCCGGCGAATTACTGGACCCATCTGATGGCCGGCCAGCTTTGGTACGGGCTCGCGACGCGGACCGATCCCGCGACCGATCTGGAGGCGCCGGTCAGCCGGATCGCGCTGATTCACGAGGCGGCGCTGCGCGCCTGCGATGCGGCCGACGGTGTGCGCGATGGCGTGATCGAGAATCCGCTCGCGTGCCATTTCGATCCACAGGTACTGCGCTGCCAGCCCGGGCAGACGCAGGACTGCCTGAGCGCCCCGCAGGTCCAGGCCCTGCAACAGATCTATGGCGATGCGCATGACCGGGACGGGAAGCGGATCTTTCCGGGACTTGCGCCTGGCAGCGAACCAGGTTGGCCGGCCATGAGCGCCAACCAGGTGTCATTCGCGCAGACCTTCTATCGTTACTTCGTGTTCCAGCAGCCGGGCTGGAGCTATGCCGGAATGGATTTCGGGCGCGATGTCGCGACCGCCGATCAACGCATCGGCGGGATCGTGAATTCAATCGATCCGGATCTGCGGCCGTTCGCGTCCCGAGGCGGCCGGCTGCTGCAGTACCACGGCTGGAGCGATCCGCTGATCTCCCCGTACAACAGCGTCGCCTACTACGAGTCAGTGCTCGAGCAGTTCGGCGCCGGCCGCGATCGCGGCGCAGCACTCGCCACCGTGCAGCGCTTCGATCGCCTGTTCATGGTGCCTGGGATGGGGCATTGCCGCGGAGGGGAGGGCACCGACACCTTCGACGGCCTGGGTGCTCTGCAGCGCTGGGTCGAGCACGGAGAGGCGCCCGCGAGGCTCGAGGCCGCAAGATTCGCCGACGGCGTTGCCGTCCGCACGCGCCCGCTGTGCCCGTACCCGAAAGTAGCCCGCTACCAGGGCAGCGGCAGCACTGATAGGTCGGGGAACTTCGCCTGCATCCAGCCTCCGGTGATGGACAATGATCGCGTCACGGTCTGGGACACGGATACCCCCCTGCCGGCGGCGGCGCACGACTTCATCGCCATCCCGCTGGCCCACAAGGGCACCGCGCTTCGCGGTCACCGTGGCGATACTCCGGGTCAGGCCGGGGCGCGCACCATCATCATTGAACTGAAGGACCATGTCCCGACGGCCAGTCCCAACACCGCAGGAGTCCCGAACGCGTTTCCGCGCCCGGGTGCCGTGAAACTGCTCGAGGACGAGCAGGTCATCGTGTGGAGTTACCGATGGCAGCCTGGCCAGCCCTCGCCGATGCATTTCCACGATAAGGACGCGCTGGTCGTCTACGAGGAGGACAGCGCGCTGAAGTCCACGACACCGGATGGCAACAGCGTGACCAACCACTATACAACCGGCGAGGTACGGTATAACCCCCGCGGTCGCATCCACAGCGAACTGCTCGCGGGCAGCGGCGCCAGCGCGGTGATCACCGAACTGAAGTGAACGGCGGCCCGCCGCGCTGCCTACTGGGCCGGAGGCGCAGCGCCAGGCGGCCGCATCGGCATCTTGGCCATCGCGTCGGAGCAGCCCGGGCTGAGCTTGGTGGAGTTGCCGCGCAGGCACATCATCATCTCGCGCCCCTGCTTGTCGGCACAGAGACTCTGGATGTCCCCGGTGCACGCTTTCATCATGGCCTCGCGGGCCGCCTGCCGGTCAGGGGGTGGCGCGCTGTCAGGCGTCTGGGCCAGCGTCGATCCCGCGGCCGCAAGGGCGGCCAGCATCATCACGGTCATGGCGCGGAGTTTCATCGTTGGCATCCTTCGGTATTGGTGTAGTGTTCCGACGGTACGCGGCACCAGCACAGTGTAGCAGCGAACGATCCCGGACCCGTCGGCCACCCATAGGAGCGACTGTGCAGCAGCGTACCGACTCTTCCGTCCCTGGATGAGATCGTCCAGGCATGATTCGGATGAAATATTTCGATCTGCAATCGCGCCAGCTTGCTCCTGAAGCGGCCGCGCCCGCGCAGCGGGTCGCGCCACACACTTCGGTGATCCTGAAGCGCCTGCATGATGAGCTGCCGGAAGGGCACACGACGCTGGAATGGCTGCTGGGGCACCTGCCCCGGCGCTCCTTTGGCATCATCATGTTGCAGCTGGCCGTGCTCGCGATCGCGCCGGGGGTGGCGATCGTGGCAGGTGTACTGCTGGTGATTCTGGCCTGCCAGGTGCTCGCCGGCCGTGCAGCGCCGTTCATTCCGCGCTTCATCGCAAACCGTAAGCTGCCTACGCGCTACCTGGCTCCGGTGCTCGCTGGCGCCGCGGCGGTACTGCAGCGGGTGGAGCGGGTCATTCATCCCCGCTGGGGCGGGATGCTCGTGCCGATGCGGCGCGTTGCCGCTGTCGCCGTGATTCTGCTCTGCACGCTGATGGTGCTCGCGCCGATTCCGTTCGTCAGTATCGTGCCTGCCCTGACGGTGGCGCTGATCGCCCTGGCGTACCTGGAAGAGGACGGGCTGCTGCTGGCGGCGGCCCTGGTGGCCGCGCCGGTCGTTCTGGCGATGGGATACTTTGCCGTATGGGGCGTCATCGACGAGGCGCGCTGGCTGGGTCAGCACTGATTACGCATGAGGAGTCACAAGTGCGCTAGCGCACAGTGTCGCCCGTCCCAGTGCCGTATGGTGAACTTTCCGGGACCAGAGTTTTACTGGATGCCACTTGACCCCCAAGCGCATTCGGACGTTCCCGGTTTCGACCCGCCGACGCGGTAATGCGCCTGGGCGGGTCTTTTTAATGCCAGACCCCGTCAGAAATCATCGAGCAGGATCAACCCGGGCTGCGTGCCTCCGCCCTGCGGATCGCGCGCGACGCCCGTATAGAGACCCGCATTGTTGAGTGTCACCGCGGTCGGTCCGATCAACGGCACTTTGCTGCCGGCTGCCGTGACGGTCAGATCGTAGGTGCCGGCCGCATAGCTGACGAAACCGGTATCGGCGCCAAACAGCAGGCCGGCATAGGTGGGATTTGCGCTTGCAATCCCGGCCCCGGGTGCGGTCAGGTACACATCGACGGCACCCGTCGAGGGGGAGCCATGCAGGATGCGCAGGCGCGCCTGGGTCGCGTAACGGCGATCGTCGTCGCGCGTCACCAGAGTATGGATCGTGGCCAGCTTTCCGATTGCGTATACCGAATGCACCGTGCCGCCCGCGAGGCGCAGGTTGCGGCTCACCAGGATGTCACTCGCGTTGCTGGCGAGCGTGAAGGCGATCCCGTACGCGTCCGTTGCGAGCGACTGGTAGGGCGAGAACGTCCCGTACGAGAGCGTCGGTCCCACCATGGTGGCCGCGGACGTCGACTGATCGGTTGCGATTACATTGATCGGCTGCGCATCGGGCACGTCGTGGATCACCCGCAGGCTGGCCGGCGTATTCAGATCCACGACCTGGCCCGTATTGCCATACGCATCGGTGACCGACAGCGTGATCGGCGCGGTGCCGGGACCCGTATTCTGCAGCGCAGCGATCACCAGATCATCGCCCCCCAGCAGGGTCACCGCCCCCGAGTCGAGGTAGACCTGAGCCGGGTTGCCCGCAGCAGTCACCCGAATTTCGTAGGAACCTGCTGGTACCTGGGTCGGGCCCACCGAACCCTGAAAGGCCACGCCCGCGCCAAACGGCGAGCTGGTCGACAGACTCGCGCCGGGCGCGGTCAGGTATACGTCGACACTGGGCGCGCCCGGAGCGGCATGCAGGAACTGAACCTGGGTGAGCGTTGCCGGGACGATCGTTAGCGCGTGGGGAAAAATTACTGGGGCGACGTGCGCCTCAAGCCCCTCCGCCACGACGACATAGTCCATGTTGGCCTGCAGCGAGAGCGTCGTGGGTCCGATTACCGTCGTCGGCGCCCCCGGCGTCAGCGCCTGCACAGCCAGAGTGTGCGTGGTCGAGGCGGAGACGTACTGCTCGCCTGTGCCCTGGCCGTAGTCGAGATAGGGAATATCGGTGACGCCATCGAGCAGTACCGCGAGCGGAGGGGCGTCGGGCGAGGCATTCAGGATCTGCAGGTGCGCCTGCGGCCCGGAGGGCGGCCCGGCGAAAGGACCGTAATAGGCCCGCTCATCGTCCGAGTAGCAGCCCAGCAGCAGCAGGGGCAGCAGGGCGGTCATGACCCGCAGTGTTCCTCGCATCGCAACTCTCCTCCCGTATGGAGCTACCGGCCGGCCGTCGCTGGCATAACGGCCGGGATTCCCTCGCGTTGACCTTAAAGGGTCCGCCACGTTCCGGGACCGATCCAGCCGTCGCAGCCAGGCGACAAGTGTGGCTCTCAGCTCAATGTCAGCTTGCGTCCGAAAGGCTGCGCCGCATGAGCAAAGGCCTCGGGCACGGCCCACAGGACCGGCCAACGCGGCCGGAAGCGGGCCGGCCCCTGCAGATCGGTCAGCACGACGCCGATGTCCGGCCGGTGCCGATCGGCCTCTTCGAGCAGTGGGGTGAAATCAGTGCCGCCCCGGCCCTTGAACTCGATGCCGCGCAGCTCCGATCGGCCCGGTTCGCACTGCGCGACGCGCTGCACCCGGTCGTCGCCTATCACGAGCACCAGTCCGGCCTCGAGCCGCCTCGTGATGGCTTCGATCTCCCGCGCGAAGCGCTCGAGCAGGCTGTCCTCGATCGAGCCCGAGACATCGACGATCACGACCAGGCGCGGCACCGACTTGGACGGCATCACGCCAGGCTCCCACGGCATACGGTGGTGAGCGCCAGCGCGACCCTGGTTCGCGAGGTAGGAGCGCGTGGGCCGCGACCAGGAGAGGTCCGGACTGCGGGCGAGTCCGCGCGTGAGCTGTGTGCGCAACACCTGCTCCCAGGGGGTCCTGGTGCGGGGCAGGTCGGCCAGCAGCGTGCGCAGCATCGAGTGCGCGCCATCGCCCGCGTGCGCGCGCAGCAGGCGCTCGCTCCATTCCCGGGCCGCTTCGGCCTCGTGTTCCGGCGCCTGGTCGGGGTTCGAACCGGCGATCAGATCCACCGCTGCGCGGGCACCGAGCGCGCGAGCGCGCGCGGCGCGCGGCCCGTCCTCGCGCGCGCCGGTGTGCGCGGATTCGGAGGGTTCCTCGCGGGACCCCGACGAGTGCGCGTTCCGACCGTCGGCGCCGCCACGGCTTTGCGGACGGGCAGTCCGGCCTGCGCCGCCCTGCATTCCCGCGCGGCGATCATCGATCGCGCGGTAGAGCCGTTCCACGTCCCATTCGAGCAGCGACTTCTCGGCCGGCTCGTGCAGGCTCAAGGTCTCGGCGAGCAGCCGGTCGAGCGTAATGCTGCCGGAAGGCAGCTGCAGCCAACGCAGGTGCGCGAGCGCACTGTTGACGATCGCATCAGCACAGATCGTGAATAGCTGCCGGTCGGCATCCCCGAGCTGCGCGCGCAGCGCCGCGAAGCGCGCCGGGTGCCGCAGCGCGATGTGCAGCACCTCATGCGCTATCAGTCCGGCCTGTTCGGGCGTGGACAGCGCCTCGAAGCCGGCGCCGTAGAATAGCGTGGCGCCGTCGGTCATGACCGGCGGGGCGTGCGTGTCCGCCGGCAGCTCCTGATGGCGCACCCAGAGCGCAAGGCCGCCGGTGGAAGGCGCGAACTCCACCATGCGCTGGATCGCGCGCGTTCCGCGATGCTCATGCAGTGCTCCGGGGTCCGGCACCGCTACGCCTCCCGCGCGCGCCGCTCCGCATAGCGGCGATAGGACGGGCTGTCGAGAATCGCAGCTTCCAGCCCGCTCTCCAGCGCCTTCTGCATCAGCAGCTCCATTGCCAGAGTCTGTGCCTCGCGGATCGGCAGAGGGACGGTGCCACGGATATCCGGCAGCTGCTCGATGATCTCCAGCGCACGGGCGAGGGTGGCTGCGCTGGTGCTCGCGGCGAGCAGGCCGTAGAGCATGCCGTATAGCCCATCCAGCGTGCGCGGCAGCAACGCCGCGGTCTCCTCGCCCGGCCGGCTCGCGAGCAGTCGCACCACATCGGCACCAGCCTGGATCTCGCGCAGCACGCCGAAGAACTCCGCCGCGTTGGCTGCACCGATGCGCCCCTGGACGAACAGCCGCCGGGCCTGCTCCGATAGCCCGGACTTGAGCACGTTGGAGATGTCCTCCCAGCCGCGGGGGCTCGCTCCGACCAGATGATCGTTGGCGAGCTGGGCCTGGGTGTCATCGAGCTTGTCGGGGCGAACCCGCAGGTAGGCCATGACCTCGGGCGCGAAGCCCATCGCGACGGCATGCGCGAGGAACGCGTCGATGACGGCCTGCACATTGAAATGAAACATGCGGTCGGCTAGCGCAGTGCCCATGTCGTGCGATACCGCGCCGTGGAAGCTCGCATTGCCTGCCGCGATGACCTGCCAGCCATCGGGCAGCCGGTAGTGACCGACCCTGCGATCCAGGATCAGCGAATACGCGGAGATCTGCAGTCGCTGATCCGCCGCCGTGAGTTCGTCGAGAAAAAGAATGCCATCCGGCTGTCCGGGCGAAGGCAGGAACTCCGGCGGAAACCAGACCGTCTTGCCCTGCACTTCATCGGCATAGATCGCCCCGCGCAGATCCACCGGTTCGATCGTGGTCAATCGCAGATCGATCAGCGGCACGCCGTAGTGTTCCGCCACCTGGCGCACTATCGAGGACTTGCCCACGCCGCGCGTGCCCCAGAGCATCGAGGCGCGCCGCCGCAGCACCGGATCAGCGTACTGCTCGATCAGCGCTGCCTTCGCGGCGGCGATCGACAGCGGCGGTAGGTTCATCGGATTGCCGTTCATCAGCTGCCGGCACGCCACGCCGTCGCTTTCGGCACACGCGGCAGCGGCGGGATCTCCAGGCGCGGGACCTCCCGCAAACAGAACACGAGCATCATCATCAGCGGTGGGGCGTTGAAGATCAGCATGCGGATCGGGGAATTCTGCGACAGCCCCAGCCGCGAAACGCTGCTGGCGGCCGCGATGATACCGATACAGGCCAGCAGCGGCAGCGAACGCCGCAGTGCAACCGACCAGCGCGCGGCGCGCAGCCGGTAATGGAACTGCGCGGGCGGTTCCTCGAGTGTCCGGGCCAGGTGCAGGATGGTCCGCTCGAACTTGCTCTCGGCCTGGCGGTCTCGCTCGCGCTCACGCTGGCGCACCGCGAGGCTGCCGCTCCAGCCATCGCCGCTGCGGTGCAGAGTACCCCAGTCCCAGCCGAGCACGGCGATCAGGTCTTCCGGCAGGTCCAGGGATTCGGGGGTCGGCGAGATCAGGGTCAGCTCCGCGCGTGCGCCGCTGAATGTGGGCATCTTGCAGCGTACGGTCAGATTCGCGACCCGTGCGCTGCACTGCATGAGTCGCAGGCCCGCAGCGCCGCCTCGCGCCTCCACCTGATGGCTATGCGCGATCGCGAATCCCTCGCCGATACAGAACTGTCCCTGGCGGTCCACTGACTCGATCAGCTCGAGCAGCGCAGCGACGTCGGAGCCTTCCGCCTGGAGCGTCGCTGTCAGCCCGTCAGGCAGCGCCAGCTCGCGAGTGAGGAGGTAGCTGGCATCCTCGCGGCTCTCGAGCGTGAGCGTCTCACGCAGGGCAGGGCAGAGAGCCCCCTGGTCTCGATGCTCGAGGGGCTTGAACGCCAGGCGCCGCTCCAGCCGATTGCTCGCAGCCAGATCAGCGTGGCGCCCGCGGCGCGTGAACGGCTCGATCAGGCCCAGAATCTCGTGATGCGTGAGAGGATGCGCTGGCACGAGTCCTAGTGTAATGCGCGGACTATGCGCTGGCTTGCACCAGGAGGCCCGAATTCTGCTTACCGATCCCCTGGCTCTGCAGGTTCTGCAGCAGCGAATGCAGGAAGTTCTGCAGCGAAGGGCCGCCCGCGGTGGGGCTTGCGGTCGCCGCAGCAGATGCCGCTGGCGAGAGCGCCTGCAGCAGGTTCTGGAACGAGGATTGCAGATGCGAGACGCTCTGGCTGCCCACTGCCGTGCCACCACCGGCACTGCTGCCATCGACTTCCTGCAGCAGCGATTGCAGCTGCGTCGAAATCTGACCGTGCCCCTGACCGTCGTGATCCCGGTACGCAGCAGCGGCTCCGCCAGCTCCGCCAGCTCCGGCAGCTCCGGCGGCTCCGGCAGCCACCGCCTGATGCAGAGCCTGCATCAGCGCGACCATGAAGCTCTGCAGGTCCTGCACCCGCGACGGGCTCGATCCGGTGGTGCCGGTCCCTGGGGCGCCCGTGGCGCCGTTGGCGCTGGTGGCGCCGGGCGTGGCAGGTGCGGCGCCGCCGGGATTCGCAGTGCTCAGCATCTGCTGTAGCGTGGTGAGTATGTCCTGGAACAGGCTTCCCCCGGCCGGTGCTGAAGCGTTACCCGCTCCAGGCGGTCCTATGCTCGGGGCAGCGCTCCCGGCGCTGGCACCAAGTCCCGAAAGGCCGGTCTGGTTCCCAATCTGACCGAGCCAGGCCGAGTTACCACAGATGCTGCTAATCGACATCGTCATACGCTCCTTGGAAAGGGTCTGGCACGCACGCGGCGAATCCGGCGGCGAAGAACTGCCACCGCAGGCGCCGGATCCGGCAATTCACGGCCGGCATACCGGCCTGAACCTGGGCGGGCGTCATAGACTCCGCGCTGCCCACAGGGCCGCTAGTGCACCCGGATTACCGCTCATCACCGATGAAACCTCATTTACTTCGTCCTGGCCGTGGGTCGTGCCGCGCCGTCGCGTCGCCAGACACCTGTGCAGAGCTGCAATCCCCATACCGCGGCGGCGGAACTGCGTCACGGATGAGACGCCGCCCGCGCATGCATCGTGCTGCGGGATGCTTCGGGAGACCATTGCATGAGTAGTCCGCTTCCATCCCTGGCGCCGATCGCCGTGCTCGCCGCGCTGGCCGCCGCGTCGACCGCAAACCCCGGCCAGATCCTGGGCACCCACCCGGGCCTCCGGGCGCACTCGCCGGTCGGCAGCGCGCCGCTGCGGGCCTTTGGGATCCGCGGTGCTCGTCAGCAGCGCTCTGCTTCCGGCGATCGTCTCGATGGAGCCCTCAACGATCTCACACGCCACATCGGCCGCGCACGGCCTGGTTCGATGCTTCCCGATCTGCAGGCCTTGGGTCCGGCACTCCGTTTCCGACAGGACACCGTGGACGCAGCGCCGCTGGTATTGGTCGATGCCGTTACGCGCGGCGATCCGCAACTGCTCCAAGCCCGCCTGGTCGCGCTCGGGATGCGCGGTGCATCCGTGTTCAGCAACGACGTGGGAGGCTGGCTGCCCGTGTCGGCGCTGCAGGCCGCCGCCGGCAGCCCGGAAGTGCACGCGCTGCGCGCCGCGATGCCACGCACACACGCCAGCGCCGTGGGCTCGCAGGGCGACTTTGCCCAGCGCAGCGACCTGATCCGGACCAGCTCCGTCAACGCGACCGGCAATGGCATCACGGTTGGCGTGCTGTCCGACAGCTTCGACTGCTATGGGGTGTACGAGCGGGCGAACAGCGGGGTACCGGCACTCGGCAACCAGGGATTCGCCCCGTACTCCTATCTCGGAAGCACCTACCTGGCCAGCTACGCGACTGATGTGTCGACCGGCAATCTCCCGGCCGGGGTGAACGTGCTGGCAGAGCCCTCCCAGGGCAATTGTCTCGACTACGGTGCACCCTATAACCTTCCATTCACGGACGAAGGCCGCGCGATGCTGCAGATCGTGCACGACGTGGCCCCCGGGGCGAGTCTCGCGTTTCACACGGTGGATAACAGCGAGGCCGATTTTGCCAATGGAATCCTGGCCCTCGCGGCTGCCGGCGCCAGAGTCGAAGCCGATGACAGCAGCTACTTCGATGAGCCGTTCTTCCAGGACGGGCTGGTCGCGCAGGCGGTCGATACGGTCGAGGCCGAAGGCGTCGCCTATTTCTCCGCTGCGGGCAATGGTGGCACGCGTGCGTATGAGAACACGACGCCTGGCTTCGCAACCCTGTCGTCGAGCGGTCCGACGAGCGGAGAGTATCTGCTGAACTTCGATGCCTCCGGCGCGAGCACTCTCACCAGCCTGCCGGTGACCATCCCGCCGCTGTTTCCGGGCGACGTGGTCGCGCTGGTGCTCGAGTGGGATCAACCCTACGTGACCGGTGCGCCTGGCAGTCCCGGTGCCAGCAGCCAGCTCGATCTGTGCGTGACCGGATCCACCGGTGGCAATGAGATCACGGACGAAGATGGCAATGCGGTCAGCTGCAGCGGGCCCAACAGCATCGGGGCCGACCCGGTACAGGTGCTCATCGTCGCGAACCCGGCCAACGCCGCTGGTGATTCAGGTACTGCGCATCTGAATCTGCTCGTGGGGCTCGCCGCCGGATCCGCCGCGCCCCATCGCGTCAAGCTCGTCGTCGAAGACGACGGTCAGGGCAGTTCGATCGACGCAGTGCCGGCTTACAGTACCGGACCCACGATCCAGGGGCATGCCGCGGCGGCCGGCGCGATGGCCATTGGCGCCGCGTTCTTCCCGCGCACACCGCGCTGCGGCGTGAGCCCGGCGGTGCTCGAATCCTACTCCGCCGAGGGTGGCGAACCCATCCTCTTCAGCGCCGCGGGCGTGCGGCTTGCAACCCCTATCATGCGCACCAAACCGGACGTCGTGGGTCCGGACGGCGTCAATACGACCTTCTTCGGCTACCCGCTCGGGGACTCCGGGCAATCGGACAGCTCTGCTGTCACGCAATGCCAGAACAACGCGAACTACCCGAGTTTCTTTGGCACCTCCGCTGCGACTCCGCATGCGGCGGCGGTCGCGGCTCTGATGCTGCAGGCGAATGGCGCACTCACTCCGGCGCAGATCTACGCGGCGCTGCGCAGCACCGCGTCCCCGATGGGCGCGAGCAGTCCCAATGCGCATTCGGGCTGGGGGTTCATCCAGGCCGACATGGCCTACGCCGCCGCCACCGGCACCGGCAGCGGCTCGGGCGGATCCAGCAGTGGTGGTAGCGGCAGCGGCAGCAGCAGCAGTGGCGGCACCAGCAGCGGCACCAGCAGCGGGACTGGGAAGGGCGGCGGCGGGGGCATGGATCTGCTGAGTCTGATGGTGCTCGGCGCGCTCGTCTGCAGGATCGGAGCCCGATCCCGCCGTTGAGTCGCCCTACCACTGGCGCTGTCCTATATCCGGCATGCCTGGTTCACTCATCACCACGGAACAATCGGGTCGGACGCAGGAGGACCGCTTGAATCCCAGCGAGCTGCGCTCGCAGCTGGAGCGGCTGCATCCGTCGAACCTTGCATGGGCACGGCATTGCTGCCGCCAGCAGGACGTGGAGGCTGAAGAAGTGCTGCAGGAGGTCTACATCCGCGTGCTCGAGGGGCGGGCGCGCTTCGGCGGACGCTCCAGCTTCAAGACCTGGCTCTTTGGGGTGATCCTGCGTACCGCCCGCGAGCGCGCGCGACGCGGCTGGCTGCGTGCGACGCTGCTCGAGCGCTGGCACCAACGTTCGCCGGAACGAGAGGCCGTGCCCGACCCGGAATTCCTGGTTCGACAGTCCCAGCGCGGCGAGCGGCTGGGGTCCGCGCTGGCGGAATTGCCGCGCCGGCAACAGCAGGTGCTGCACCTGGTTTTCTATCAGGACCTGACGATCGAGGAAGCGGCACGACTGCTTGGTATCGGACTCGGCAGCGCACGCACACACTTCGAGCGCGGCAAGCACCGCCTGCGGGAACTGCTGCGCTCAGGAGTGGCGGCATGAACGAGGACCGGGAACTGCGCGACGCATTCGCGGCGTGGCGTCGCCGGGAGGCCGCGCGCGGGCCGGACTTCGAGGCGCTGTTGCGGCGTACCCGCACGGCAGCACGGCGGCCGGCGTGGCTGGCCGCGGTACTCGCCTGCCTGGCGCTCGCCTCCCTGATGGCGGTCCTTTGGCAGCTCGCGCCCGAGCGAGTACCACCCGTGCGTCCCGTATCCACTCTCTCGCTGACCGACTGGCGTTCGTCGACTGACTTCCTGCTCGCAACGCCGGGCTCGGAGCTGCTGCACGTGGTACCTCGCATCGGGGAGTCGCACGGCACATTCACACCCCATCGCAACGTATCGGAGGATCACTCATGAAAAGCCTGCTGCTGTCATTGATGCTGGCGCTGTGCACAATCGCCGCTGCCGAGACACCGCCGCCTGCGAGCACCGACGAGTTCGCGCAGAACCTGTTCCCCCCCGACCTGATCATGCGCTACCGGCAGGAAATCGGCCTCGATGACGCGCAGTCCAAGGCGCTCAAGCAGCTGGTCCAGACCGCACAGGGACGGTTCCTGGACCTGCAGTGGGATATGCAGAGCGAAGCCGGCAAGCTCGCGCAGCTGCTGCGCACGTCGCGTGTCGATGAGAACGCTGCAATCGCGCAGGCAGACCGGGTACTCGGCATGGAACGCGAGGTCAAGAAGGCGCAGCTCACGCTGCTCGTGCGCATCAAGAACCTGCTGACGCCGGCGCAGCAGGATCAGCTGACCGGGCTTCGCCATACGAATCCCTGAACAATGAGCGTGCGCCGCCGGATCGACGCCAGCCTGAGGTGGGGGACGCTGCCGCTGCTCTGGGTCCTGATGCTCTGCGCTTCCGGAATGCCCGCGAACGCTGCCCCGTACGCAGCGTTCGCGGGTCCGGTGCCGGTCGCGATCACCGGGTATACGGGCGACGCCATGGAACCGTTCATCACGAAGGATGGACGATTCCTGTTCTTCAACAGCCGCAACGACCCTGCCGTCGATACCGATCTGTACTATGCGTCCCGGGTCGATGACCAGACTTTCAAATTCGAGGGTCCGGTGCCCGGCGTGAACGGCTTAACGCTGGACGCAGTCGCGAGCCTGGATGCAGGCGGGAATTTCTACTTCATCTCGAACCGCAGCTATCCTTCGACGCTCTCGACAATCTATACGACCCGTTTTCCATTGGCCGGCACCGCCGTCGCCACGCTGGTCGGGGGCGTCTCGCTGCAACGACGCGGCTGGGTGAATTTCGACGCCGAGATCAGCGCCGACGGCCAGACGCTGTGGTTCGATGACGGACACTACTCATGGCGCGGGGCACTGCTGGCGGCGCGGATCACCTGCGCACGCCGCCAGGGTGGCGCGTTCGTTCGGGATCCGGACTGTCCCAGGATGCTCGAGCAGGTGAACGCGCGCGGGCTCAACTATGCGCCGGACATCTCGATCGATGGACTGGAGCTGTACTTCACCCGCGTCGCGTCGACGAGTTCCGGCGGGAGACCGGCGATCTACCGGACTACGCGTGCGGATACGCACTCGGCATTCTCAACTCCTGAGCCGCTCGCGAATGCCAGCGGCTTTGTCGAAGCGCCCTCGCTGTCCGCGGATGGTCACCTGCTGTACTTCCACCGCCTGAGCGAGGGGACATTCAGG